>DATHCD010000064.1:0-2782 GCA_035319735.1 Xanthobacteraceae bacterium
GTGTTCTAGGCCGGCGATGAGTCAGCCGTTATCTCGTTGGGCCCAAACACATAAGTGGAGCTGCAAAACTCGCAGGTCACGGTGATTTTGCCATCCTCGACCATGTCATCGCGGTCCGTCTGCGGAAAGCTCCTGAGCATGTTCTCGACGCTGTCGCGCGAGCACGAACAATGCGCCTCCACGGGCGCGGTGCGGAACACGCGCACCCCGCGCTCGTGAAACAGGCGGTAGGCAAGGCGCTCGCTCGACAATGCCGGATCGACCAGTTCGATATCGTCGATCGTTTCGACCAGCGAACGGCCCTCCACCCAGGCCTCGTCCTCAGGAATGACGTGCGGCGCGGTGCCGGGCGGCGCATCACCGGGATCGAGATCGGCTTGCCGTGCGCGCTCGATCGAGTTTGGCAGGAACTGCAGCAGAATGCCGCCGGCCCGCCAATGGCGCCGGGGGCCATTTTTCCCAGCGCGGAATTCTTCGGCCACCGCGAGCCGCACGCTGGTCGGTATTTGCTCCGAGCGTGCAAAATACTCGTGGGCGGCCTGTTCAAGGTCCCCGCCTTCAAGCGGAACAAGCCCCTGATAACGGCTCATCTCCGGACCCTGATCGATGGTCATGGCGAGATGGCCGTGACCGAGCAGTTTGCCGGGCTCTGCCGCGTTGGCCGCAACGGCGGCGGCGACCCGGTTGGCGTCGAAGCGGGCGCAGGCCCGCACCTTGCCGGGCGAGGTGAAATTAACCACCAGCATGCCCACCGGACCGTCGCTCTGGGTTTGCAGGATGAAGCGGCCGTCGAACTTCAGCGCCGACCCCAGCATGACTGTGAGCACGATCGCCTCGCCGAGCAATTTTGCGACCGGCACCGGGTAATCGTGGCTCGACAGGACGGTATCGACCGCGGCGCCAAGCCGCACGATACGACCGCGCAGGTCGAGCGCCTTCACCGCAAACGGCAAGATCGTGTCATCGACCGCTTCCGATGCGGGCGCCCGGCTCGGGGCGCCGATTTGGGGATCGCTCATTGGGCCAATATAGGCGACGAGCGCTGGATTGTGAGCCCTCGCCCCTCACACCGGTCAGCTGGCGCTCGCCTGCAGACACCAGGTCAAGATTCCCTTTTGTGCATGCAGCCGGTTCTCAGCCTCGTCGAACACCACGGACTGCGGGCCATCGATCACCTCGTCGGTGACCTCCTCGCCGCGGTGCGCGGGCAGACAATGCATGAAGATCGCGTCCGGCTTGGCCCGCGCCATAAGCCGCGCGTTGACCTGATAGCGCTTTAGCAAGTTATGGCGGCGAGCGCCGTTGCGGTCGCCCATGGAAACCCAGGTGTCGGTGACAACACAGTCGGCGCCCTTCACCGCCTCCTCGGGATCGGTGACGATGCGGATCGCGGCGTCCGAGGATTTCGCCCAATCAAGCAACGGCTTTTTCGGCGCCAGTTCCGGCGGCGTGGCGACCCTGAGGTGGAAGTCGAACCGTTCGGCGGCGTGCATCCACGAGGTGAGTACGTTGTTGGCGTCGCCGGTCCAGGCCACCGTGCGGCCGCGGATCGGACCGCGATGCTCCTCAAAAGTCATGACATCAGCCATGACCTGGCAAGGGTGTGAGCGCCGGGTGAGGCCGTTGATCACTGGGACCGTGGCGTGGCGGGCGAGCTCAAGCAGTTCGTCCTGATCCAGGGTCCGTATCAGAATGGCGTCCACGTAGCGCGAGAGCACGCGCGCGGTATCGGCCAGCGTCTCGCCGCGGCCGAGCTGCATCTCCTCTGCGGTCAAAAGAATGGCGTCGCCGCCGAGCTGACGCATGGCGACTTCGAATGAAACCCTGGTGCGCGTGGACGGGCGCTCGAAAATCATCGCCAGCGTCTTGCCGTCGAGCGGCCGTGCAGCGTGCTCGCGCCTGGCCTTCATGGCGCGCGCGGCCTCGATCATCCGGCGCAGCTCCACAGCCGGCACATCGATCAGATCGAGGAAGTGGCGGACGCTCACCGCACCACCTCTTGTTTGCGCGGCTTTGCCGCCGCACCTGCGAGCTTGGCGCAGGCGCGATCAAGCCGCGCAACGCCCTCGGCGATTTCCTGCTCGCTGACAATCAGCGGCGGGAACAGCCGCACGACGTTATCGCCGGCCGCAACCGTAATCATTTTCTCCGCGCGCAGCGCGTCGACAAGCTCGCCGGCCGGAACGAGCGCCCGCAGCCCGATCAACAGCCCTTCACCGCGCACCTCGGCGATCAGCGATGGATAGCGGTCCTTGATTTCGGCGAGCCGCTGCTTGAGCAGGAGCCCGACCTTCTTGACGTGATCGAAGAAGCCGGGCGCCAGCATGACGTCGAGCGTGGCGTTGGCCGCACTCATTGCCAGCGGATTGAAGCCGAAGGTCGAGCCGTGAGTGCCGGGCGTCATGCCCTTGGCTGCCTCGCGGGTCGCCAGGCAGGCGCCGACCGGAAAACCGCCGCCGAGCGCCTTGGCCAGCGCCATGACGTCGGGCGTGACGCCGGTGCGCTGATAGCAGAACAATTCGCCGGTGCGTCCCATTCCGGTCTGCACCTCATCGAACATCAGGAGCAGGCCGTGCTGGTCGCACAGCTCGCGCAGCGCCTTGAGGAACGCCGGCTCGACGACGCGCACACCGCCTTCGCCCATGATCGGCTCGATCAGGATCGCCGCTGTTTGCGGGCCGATGGCGCGCTTGACGGCATCGATATCGCCGAACCGCATCTGCTCGAAGCCATCAACCGGCGGACCAAAACCGTCGAGATATTTCTGGTTTCCGGTTGCGGC
>DATHCD010000065.1:0-30130 GCA_035319735.1 Xanthobacteraceae bacterium
GCGCTTTTTGCGCCGGCTGGGATCTCAAATACGTTAGCTCGCTCAACGCCGCCCATCCGCTCGGTGAGCTCGATATCCCGACCGCCGGCCCGCATGTCAACGGTAGCGAAATTCCGCGCGGACCAATGGGTCCCTCGCGGCTCGAATTGGACAAGCCGGTCATCGCGGCGATCGAAGGGCCCGCCGTCGCCGGCGGCATGGAGCTAGGCTTGTGGTGCGATTTCCGGGTAATGGCACAGGAGTCCTACTTCGGCGTCTATTGCCGCCGTTGGGGCGTGCCGCTCATCGACGGAGGAACCGTGCGACTGCCGCGCATCGTCGGCCAAGGCCGCGCGCTCGAGATCATTCTCACCGGGCGCAAAATCCCGGCCGAGGAGTGCTTGAGCATCGGCTTGTGCGAATACGTCACGCCGAAGGGAGGTGCCCGCCAAAAGGCGGAGGAGCTGGCGCAGGAGATCGCCCGCTTTCCGCAAGTGTGCGTCCGCGCCGACCGCCGCTCCGCCATCAAGAGTCATGGCCTCGGCGTGCGCGAGGCGTTGATTCAGGAATGGTACAATGGGCGGCAGGCGCTGATCGCGGATGGCGTGGCGGGAGCGACCCGCTTCAAGGACGGCCTCGGCCGCCATGGCGATTTCCAAAAGATCCGATAACCAAAGGAAACAAAACGTCCCGGTAACCAAGCTTCAAGTGAATTGCGAGCCACAATAGTCGCCGGCTGACGACGCTTAGGGCCTCGTTTGCGAGATCGATGCGCCATCGCGGCCCTTGCCGGCTCGGCTGCGCGCTCGTCGGCCCCGCCGGATGGATAATCGTCTGCTAATGCGCGGCAGCAAATTTCGTTAATGCGCCGCTCTGAAAGCAAGTGGTCCAACATTTACTCGGCAGATAGACCTTTGCGCCATACTCACGGCGCAATTTCAGGCATTCGCGCCTGCCGACGGTGCCACGTAATGAGCGCTACGCTGCGAACTCGCCGGCCGTTTCATAAACAAGAAGCGCTGCCTGCGGAAATCTATCTTCCGTTGGTCGATTCGCTCTTCAAAGATGGGCGAACGCTATTGATAGGAACTTTTCTCGTCACCGCATCTGTCCTTGTTACCTATTGGAAGACCGGCGACGTCCTTCTGCTTTGCTGCGCATTGGCGATCGTTCTTGTCGCCGGCGCGCGCGGCATGGTGATGCGTGCGTATGTCCGCGCGCGCCCAACGGTCACCAGCGCGGAAGTTGCTAGACGATGGGAGCATCTCTATGTCGCGGGCGCTGCAATGTCGCTCGCCTTGCTTGGCATCTGGTGCTTCGTCACCTTTTCCCGGACCTCTGACGCGTCTGCCGATCTCGTCAGCTTTTCAATGACGATTGCCTATGCGACGGGTATCTTCGGACGGAACTTCGGCAGCGCCCGATTCGTGGCCGTGCAGATTCTATGTGCTCAGGTGCCGATGATAGCGGCGCTCGTGCTCTACGGAACCCCATTTCATTGGCTCTTCGCCGGCCTTCTGGTTCCGTCCTTCATCGGGATGAAATTCATCGCGGAACGGCTGCGCCGCACGCTGCTCGACGCGGTGATCGCGTCGCGCGACATGTCGTTGCTGGCAAAGCGGTTCGATACTGCAATCAACAACATGCCGCACGGCCTGTGCATGTTCGATTGCGAGCGCCGCGTCGTCGTCTCCAACCATAAGCTCAATCAGCAACTGGGACTGCTGCCGGCTCTCGAGCTGAAAGGCTTCAGCCTGCGGCGTCTGGTCGAGAGCGTGGTCGCCGCGGGGATGATTTCCGACGTCAATGCGCAAAGCCTGATCGAGCGTCTCGACGCCCGGCTTTCCGGCAGTGACGATTCCGCTTTCGATGTGGAGATGCGCGACGCGCGGACGCTCGAGTTCACCGTGCAGCCCATGGAAAACGGCGGAATGGTCGTTCTCGTGGAGGACGTCACCGAGCGAAAGATCGCTGAAGCCAAGATCAATCATCTGGCACGATTTGACGCGCTGACCGGCCTCCCCAACCGCATCATCCTGCGCGACCGCATGGAGCGGGCGCTCGCCGAATGGCGTCCCGACAACATGTGCGCCATTCATTTTGTCGATATCGACCAATTCAAACAGGTCAATGACACTCTCGGCCATACCAGAGGCGACCTGCTGTTGCGCGCCGTCGCCGAGCGACTGCAGGGCGCGGTCCGGGACGCCGACGTGATTGCGCGCTTCGGCGGCGACGAGTTTGTCATTCTGCAGGCCCCGATCTTCTCCCTTGATCAGGGCGAGGCTCTCGCCACGCGCGTGATCAGCGCTCTGGCAGGCACCTACGATCTGGACGGTCACAAGGTGGTCATCACCGCCAGCATCGGCATCGCCGTCGCCAAGAACCGTATTGACCCGGACCAGTTCTTGCGCAACGCCGACATGGCGCTGTATTGGGCCAAGGCCGAGGGCCGCGGTACCTGGCGCTGGTTCGAGGCAAGAATGGAGGCCAACGCCCAAGCGCGCAGAAATCTCGAACTCGATTTGCGCCATGCGTTGGAGAGCGAGGCGTTCGAACTCCACTATCAGCCGCTGTTTAATCTGAAAAGCAAACGAATCGTGGCCTGCGAGGCGCTGTTGCGTTGGCCGCATCGGGAACGCGGAATGGTCTCGCCCGCGGAGTTCATTCCCATTGCCGAAGAAATGGGATTGATCGTCGAAATCGGCAATCAAGTGCTGTACAAGGCCTGCCTGGAATGCCGGCGTTGGCCGGGCGATATCGCCGTCACCGTCAACCTTTCATCGATCCAGTTCGACCGCTCCAATGTTCCCGCGCTCGTTCGTGAGACGCTCGCCGCCACCAATCTGCCGCCCCACCGGCTGGAGATCGAGATAACCGAATCGACCCTGCTCGCCGACACCAAAAGGACGCGAGCCGACCTCCATCAGCTTGCCGAGCTCGGCGTGACGATCTCCTTGGACGATTTTGGCACCGCCTATTCCAGTCTGAGCTATCTGCACAGCTTTCCACTGCAAAAGGTCAAGATCGACCAGTCGTTCCTGCAGGGACTTGACGACGACGCGCGCAGGGTCACCCTGCTGCGCGGGATCACGCGGCTCAGCGCGCAACTGGGACTGCGTGTCGTGGTCGAAGGCGTCGAGACCGAGGAGCAGCTCGAATTGCTGGCCGCCGAGGACAGCGTCGACGAAGTGCAGGGATACCTGCTCGCCAGGCCGATGCCGGCCGCCGATGTGCGCAAGCTGCTGTACGCGTCCTATGTCGCTCCCACCGAGGGGTCCTCATGGCTGCCGCGGCTTCGCAAGGACGTCGCCTGAGGCAGCCTGGGGGCGATGCGGTCCAATTGCCCCGCGCCGTAGCGTCGTTGCAAGGATGACGAGATCAGTCTTAACCTTAACGCATAGCTAGGGTTGTACTTGCGTTAACCAAATGTTAATCCTCGGCCCGCTGGCGCAGGCGGACGCCAATGGGGAATTGAATTATGCGTTTGGGGGCGAGGGCTTCCCATCAAACGGACACTGTTTCGGGTCACGCAAGTCCAGAGACTGGTTTTTCCGATCGGATCGCTCGGCTCTCGGCTAGGATCAATTATCAGCGTGCGGATTCCGTTGAGCAACGCGAAGCGATCTTTCGCCTTCGTTATCAAGCGTATATGCGCGACGGAGCAATTTCCGCAAATTCCGCGGAGATGTTTTCCGATCCATACGACCAG
This sequence comes from Xanthobacteraceae bacterium, assembly GCA_035319735.1. GTDB lineage: Bacteria > Pseudomonadota > Alphaproteobacteria > Rhizobiales > Xanthobacteraceae > BOG-931. The sequence continues at coordinate 3,692 of DATHCD010000065.1, forward strand.
AAGGGGAATGTCTATCTCTTCGGGTTATACGTTGATGGCAAGCTGGCCAGCTCGCTGCGTCTTCACGTGGCGTCCCGCGAACACCCCGAGTCTCCCTCGCTCGAAGTCTTTGCCGATTTTTTGCAACCCGAGCTTGACGCCGGCAAAGTCATCATTGATCCGACCCGTTTCGTGATCGACGAGGAGCTCGCCCGGATTCATCGCGGCTTGCCCTACGCAACACTCCGGCTTTGCGGGATGGCCGCCGAGCACTTCGGCGCCGATCATCTGCTCGCGGCCGTGCGGGCGGAGCACCAGGCGTTTTATCGACGGGCATTCCGCCATCGGCTGGTCTGTGAACCGCGGCCCTACCCGCATCTAACAAAGCCGATCAGCTTGATGACGATTCACTATCCGACCGTCGCGGAACGAGCCTACCGGCGATACCCCTTCTTCCGCACGACGTCCTTTGAGCAGCAAATGCTGTTCGATCGTAACATGCCCGGTTCCGTCGAACCGCCGGCCGATGCGATCGTTAGCGACGCTCCGCCGGTTGCTGACGTTGAACTCGGCGCGGCAGGCACCGCCGGCTAACGAAGCCGCGGCTCTCCCGTTCTGGGCAGGTTTATTTTCAGTTTCCCCTGTGAGCGGGCCTCACGTCGCCGGTGCCGGCCGTTTCGATCTATCGTTACAGGTAAAATTCGACACATCGCGTTTAGGGACAATTTTCGGAGATCATGTATGACCTTGCGCGGTTGGGATGCACAGCTCGACAGGCGATCATGGCGGCCCCGGCGAGTCTTGCCGATAGAACCGAGACGGCGGAACGGCCGCAAGTCATCAATTGTCCGAACTGCGAAGCGCCGTTAGCATTCAAGAGAAACCGCGCGCCGCGGATCGACAGCTGCGGATTCGAGAGCTACAGCCTCGAATGCACGGAATGCGCGGTTGCGCTTGCCGGCATCATCGACCCCTGCGACGAAACATTGCTGCTCTCCATCGTGCCGGGCTGAAGGCCGGCGCCGGCTGCGACGGATTACGCTTCCGCCGTGGCGGTCCGTGCCGCGCGATCGAATCGGCCGCGATCATGCGGCGCGGAAAAATCCAGTGGCGGTCCAAGCGGCACGATGCGCGTCGGATTGATCGCCGTCATGCTCATGTAATAATGGCGCTTGATGTGATCCATGTTCACGGTGTCGGCAATTCCGGGCCGCTGATAGAGCTCGCGCAGGTAGTTCGACAGGTTGGAGTACTCGGCGATGCGGCGTAGATTGCACTTGAAGTGGCCGTAATAGACCGCGTCGAAGCGAACGAGAGTCGTGAACAGTCGCCAATCGGCCTCGGTCAGGCGTGCGCCGGCGAGGTAGCGCCGGCGTGACAGTAGTTCCTCGAGCCAGTCCAGCGCGGCGAACACGGCGCGGCAGCCCTCTTCATACGCCTCCTGCGTCGTCGCGAATCCGGCGCGGTAGACGCCGATATTCACGTCGCTGTAGACGCGCGCATTGATGCGATCGATCTCGGCGCGCAGGTCTGCCGGATAATAATCAGCGCGGTCGGCGGTGAAGGACGCGAACGCTGAATTGAGCATGCGAATGATCTCAGGCGATTCGTTATTGACGATGGTGCGCCGCTTCTTGTCCCACAGCACCGGCACCGAGACGCGGCCGGTATAATGCCGATCGGCCAGCAGATAGATGTCGCCGAGGCGTTGCTTGCCGTTGACCGTGTCGGCGATCGTGCCGGGTCCGTTGCCGAACTCCCAGCCCTGCTCGCCCATGACCGGCTCCACGATCGATATCGAGATCACGCCTTCAAGCTTTTTGAGCTTGCGGAAGAGCACCGTGCGATGCGCATAGGGACAGGCAAGCGAGACATAGAGGTGATAGCGCCCGCCCTCGGCCGCAAAGCCCCCGGTACCGGATGGCCCGGCGCTGCCGTCCGGCGTGACCCAATTGCGAAAAACGGGCTCGGTGGGCACGAAGCGGCCGCCGGTCGCCGCGGTGTCGTGCCATTCCTTGTGCCATACGCCATCGACAAAAACGCCGTGCGCCATAGCGACCCTCCCATATCTGTTTGCTTCGACGGCCGTGCTCGCCGGCCCGGCCGCGGCCGCCCGCGGCGCGCGAGACGGTGCCGCCATCCGCCTCTTACATGCCGTGCGAATTTATAGACGTGGATGGCCGAAACAAGCCGGTCATGACCGGCGCGGAAATCGCGGCTGCACCAACGCAGGCGAGTGATCAGCCGCTGTCAATGACTGGGCGCCGGTGCGTTGGCGGGTGCCGGTGGCGGCGCACTTCCCGGGGCCGGCGCGTTGGCGGGTGCGGGCGCGTTGGCGCGATTGGCGAGGGCCTCTTTGACGCAATTCTTGACCGCCTTATGCCGCGCATACCACGACATCTCTTGGAACTGTGCCTGCTCCTTGAACTGCGCGCGACAGGCCTTGGTGGCCTGTTTGATGGCCGCCTTGTCGGCGCTGGGCGCCGCGGCTGCCGCAGGCGTGGGAGCGACAGCAGCCCCGCCGACGAGGAGCGTGACGACAATGCCGGCAGATAGTGCTTTGGCGAATTGAGACATGTGATGCGCTCGTCCTGACTGAGCCGTGTCGCGGGCCGCTTTAACAACGCCGACTTCCGGTATCGCTTCAGAAATATCTGCGATAATTTTGTTGGCCGTCAAGCGGTCTTTGCCGCGCCAATTCATTCATAGAACCGTCGCATACCGATACCGACAATGGCGGATGTTACCTCCGCCTGTCGCAGTCCGCTGCCGCAAAGCGGCACCGCCCAGCCGCCCGTCAGTCCGTGCCGGGGGTGGAAATCTTGGTCGGCGACAAGCGATCGTCTGGGGTCGAGAAAACGCCGAGTAGTGGAGCCGCGCGCGTCAACACGGTGCCGACGCTCGCCAGAGTGCGGCTGGTGACGACACTCGCCGCCCAGCTCAGAATCACGGCGCCGACGAGCACGATCAAGCCCTTGCCAATGGCGGGAAATGCCATGCCGAGCAGCAGAAATTGCAGCCACAGCACGAACAGATAATGAAAGAAATAGATGCCATAGGCGCATTCTGAAATACTGTCGATGACCGGCCAGCGCGCGTTGGCAAAGCGCAGGAATAAAGCGATCATGCCGAAACAGGCAGCCGCGGCGAATATCACCAAGCCAAGATCGCCGATCACGCGCAGCGCAGCCACCGGCGCGCCCGGCACCTTCACGATCAACGCCGTCGGAATGATCCAAATGAAAAATGCAGCAAAGCTGCCGACGATCCAGCTTGCCCAGCGGCGGACCAGCCCGCCGTTGCTGTCGAGCAGGCCGCTTTCGTGGCCTTGCGCGCCAACGACGAGGCCGAACAGAAAATAGAGCAGATATTGCGGCACAAAGGCCGCCTGAACTTCGAATGGGCCGAAGCCAACCCAGTCCCAAGGTGAAAAAACCGCTGCGAGCGGCAAGTAGGCGACCGCGGTGACGCCGCCGACGACAACGAAAAATCGGCCAGGATGGGTCGCGCCCTTGGCCAGAAGCGACGCCAGCGAGTCTCCCGCGCCCGGCGCCAGGCGACAGAGCAAGGCAGCGCCGATATCCAGCGCGATCAGGACCCATAAGAACCACATCGGGCCACTCGCCGTCACCGGCAGCGCGGTCCAGTGCGACCAATATGCCTGCCAGCTCGGATCCAGCGCGGTGACCCGGTAAACCGGATAAAATGCAACCGGCATCAACAGATATGCGCCGACCACGAACGGCACGCCGAGGCGTATGAGCCGCCGACCCAGATACTTTCTCCACCCCCGGCGCCGCAGGCTCGGCCAGACAAAAAGTCCGGAAAGAAAGAACATCAATTGCATCAGGTAGAGAAACTGAAACGCACAAAACAGGTCGAATCCGAGCCAACGCTCGCTGTCGATGATCGGGAATGCCCGCCAATCGTAGGGCGCGAGATCGAAGGCGAGCGGCTGAGCGGGTTGCGATACGATATAGGCGGAAAAAGAATGGAACGCGACAATCAGGAGAATCGCCACCCCGCGCAGATTTCCGAGCGGTAAGCTGGCTTTGGCCATGGGGTCTGCGACCACAGAATGCCGAGTGAAAGGCGTAGCAGAATTGCCGGTGCGCAGTTATCGGTTCTTACAGCGGTGAAATGTCAGTCGAGGTTCCGCAACGTTCGCGCTGATTAAGCTTAGTCGTAGGTGTAGACCGAAGTGGACCCGCGTGCAATTGGGCTGCCGGCTGAGCGCGGTCTCATCCGCCCGCTCTGGCGCGCAGGAGCATTGGACCGTACACCACGACAAAACCGCCGAATGCGACGATCCAGGCAAGCGCGGATACGGCCAGCGCCTCGTGATAGATCCACGGCATCATGGGCGCCGCCATTCTCGCCAATGCGGCGACTAGGACAGCGCCATAGATGAGGGTGGTTGTCGGCGCGGAGACGATCGCGCGGCCAGAGTGCCCGAGCGTCGCGCGGGTCATCACGGCAAGCGTCATCGTGCCCATCGCTCCCGTGGTCCAGGCGTGCAGCGCGCCGCTTGACGTCAGGATTGCGGGCCAAAAGATCGAGACGCCTAGCGCCAAGGCGCCAAGCGGTACAAAGGCGTAACCGAGATGCAGAATGACCACGATCGGTTCGCGCCAGGTCCGTTCTCCGGCCCAGCGCCCCAAGCGCGCTGCCTGCGCGATCGCGGCGACAACAAGCAGCAGGGCGGTGCCGCTCCAATCCGGCATCACGACCCATGCCAGCAGCGCACCGGCGGCGAGCGCAATCGCGGCCATGTCGAAACGATCGAGCGAAGCTGGAAGCTTGGTGCTGCTCTGCCGCGCCAGCCAATTATGCGTAAAGCTCGGCGTTATTCTTCCGCCCACCAACATGATGAGTCCGATGATCGCCGCGCAGCCAAGCCGGAGTCCGTAGTCAGGCGCGCCATAAACCAACACCTCGACCTGGAACAGGACATTGGCAAGTGCCAGGGCGGCGACAAGGATCGTGACCTTCAGATTTCGCCAATTTCGGCCGGCGATAATTTCCCGCGAAATGACGGCTGAGAGCAGAGGCAAATACGCACAGTCGATAGCCGCCGCGGCGACGTCGCCGATTTGGTCGGTCGTCAGCAGCGCTGCCCGGCCGACGCACCACAATAGAAACAACGCGAGCAGCGGACGCCCTTGCAGTGGCAGCCGGCCGGTCCAGTTCGGTATCGCGGTGAGCAGGAATCCGGTGAGGACGGCGGAAACATAACCAAATAAAAATTCATGCGCATGCCAGGCGACCGCACCATAGGTATTGGCAAACGTCCAACGGCCGAACAACAACCCGATCCACAGCACCATGGCAGAGACGGCCCACAGTGCCGCACCCAGGAAAAAGGGTCGAAAGCCGTAGCTTAGGAGCGGAATGGATTGCGCCCTGAGACGCGGAATGCCGCCGCGCGGGCGGGGCGGGGTGATCGTGTCATTACTCACGATGACATTCGACTCCGCGCCCCCAGTGCCGATGAAGCCAGCAAAGACCGGCCCGGATTGCGCGCCGCGAATCTGAGCCACTCAATCGTTCCGGTATTCCGCTGCGCTCAGCGCGGGCTGCTTAGCACGGCCTGTACGCAAGCCGCCGAGTTATTCATTCATCAATAATACATCTTATCATTGATGCAGATCAATCGGCGAAGCCGACCCGGCCCCCGGGTCACCCGGGACTCCGATTGAGCTGCGCAAAATCCGCGATAGTGTCGCAGGCGCTGGAAACCGACGACAATTTTGCGCCGAACGCGAAGCGACGCGCATGCCCGGGGGAGGCGAGCACCATGAAAGCGGCTTTCATCGAACGATATGGCGGCCCGGAAGTCCTGCAGTACGGTGACTTGCCGGATCCGACGGCGGCGCCGGGTGAGGTCGTCGTCGACGTCGTGGCGGCGAGCGTCAACGGCGCCGATTGGAGGGTGCGCAGCGGCCAATATTCCCAAGCCGAGTTTCCCTTGGTGCTCGGCCGCGACTTTTCCGGCTTGGTTGCGGCAATGGGCGCAGGCGTCGCCGATTTCAAAATCGGCGATGCGGTGTTCGGCGTGCTCGAGGCTGGCCGCGAGGGCGCCTACGCTGAGAAGCTTGCGGTCAAGGCGGCGATCATCGCCAAAAAGCCCGACGGGCTGCCGCATGTCGCCGCCGCCGCTATGGCGCTCACCGGTCTCACCGCGATCAGCGCCATCGAAGCGACTTTGCAGCTCAAGCGTGGCGAAACGATCCTCATTCAGGGCGGCGCCGGCGGCGTGGCGAGCTTCGCCATTCAGCTCGCCAAACATATCGGCGCCCGCGTCATCAGTACGACCAGCGCGGCGAATGTCGATTACGTACGCGGCCTCGGCGCCGATGAGATCGTCGACTACAACGCGCAGGATTTCAGCCGCACGGTGAGCGGTTGCGACGCCGTCTTCGATACTGTCGGCGGCGAGGTGGCGCAGAAATCATTCGCGGTGCTCAAGCCGGGCGGCCGCGCCGCCTTCATTGCCTCCGGCGCGCAGGCGCCGACGCCCGATCGCGGCGATGTTGCCTCGCTGCGGCCCGCGGTCGGCCGCGCTCGCGCTCCGCTCGAGCGCATCGCCCAACTTTTTGCTTCGGGAGCCGTGCGTCCCCCCGCGATCAAGCTCTATCGCTTATGGCAGGCCGCGGAGGCTCACCGCCTTAGCGAGTCGCGCCATTTCCGCGGCAAGCTCGTTTTTCAGGTGCGCTGAGCCTACTCGGCCGGGTCGCATGCGGCCGTGGTGACGACCCCCGAATGCTTGGCGTGCCATTTCGGCCCGGGACCGCGCATGTAGTAGAGTTCCGGCCGATAGGGATCGAACGCGTGACCGATCGTCCGCCACAGTTCGCCAAAGGCTTCCGCAAGTTCACGGCTCATCACCTGTCTCCCATCGGCGCATTTTCGGAGTTCTTGCGGTTTCGGCAATTCAGGGTTTGTCCATAGGGGTTTCTACGGGGCCCCCATGATCGGCTTGCTTCGCGCGTGGCCGCATCAGCGACGCGATATGTAGGAACGGTCGGTAGAACTTGAACGCGGGTCCCGGATGTCGCTTGCTCATCGGACCTGCATCGGCGCGCTCACAAAAAGCTCTGCGGATCGACGTCGATGTCGAGCTTGATCGAGCCCTTCGGCTTCGGTGCCCTGGCAAGCCATTCGCGCAGATAGGCCGAGAGGTCGAAGCCGCGCGGCGCCTTGACCAGCAAGCGCAAACGGTGGCGGCCGCGCACCAGCGAGAGCGGGGCCTCGGCGGGGCCGAGCACGCGCACCTCGTCGTTGAGCGGCGCCGCGCGGGCGAGAAGCCGCGCGAAAGCCTGCGCGTCGTGTTTGTCGGGGCCGGAAGCGACGAGGCTCGCCAGCCGCCCGAACGGCGGGTAATGCGTGCGTTCGCGCGCCGCGATCTCGGCATCATAAAAAGCTTCGCGGTCCTGCGCGATCAGCGCGCGCATCACCGGGTGCTCGGGCTGATGCGTCTGCAAATAGCCGTGGCCGACGCCGGCGTCGCGGCCGGCGCGGCCGACCACCTGATGCAGGAGCTGGAACGTGCGCTCGGCCGCGCGCGGGTCGCCATTGGCGAGGCCGAGATCGGCGTCGACGATGCCGACGAGGTTGAGCTTGGGGAAATGATGGCCCTTGGCGACGAGCTGCGTGCCAATGACGATGTCGAAGCGGCCGGCTGCGACCTCGTCCAATTCAGCGCGCAGCCGCTCGACCGTGGCGACGAGATCGCTGGAAAGCACCAGCACCCGCGCCTGCGGAAAGAGTTCGCGCACCTCTTCTTCCAGGCGCTCGACGCCCGGCCCGATGGCGGCGAACGAATTTTGCGCCTGGCATTTCGGGCATTCCGGCGGATGCGGCATGGCGAAGCCGCAATGGTGACAGACGAGCTGGCGGCGGAAGCGGTGATCGACCAGCCAGGCGTCGCAGTTCGGGCAGGAGAAGCGGAAGCCGCAGGCGCGGCAGAGCGTGAGCGGCGCATAGCCGCGGCGATTAAGAAAGAACAGCGCCTGCTCGCCGCGCTCGATCGCGGCCTTGACCGCGCCGGCAAGCGAGGGCGCGATGAAACGGCCCGGCGGTGGGCGCTCGCGGCGCAGATCGATCGCCTCGACGGCCGGCATGAGCTGACCGCCGAAGCGCTCGGGCAGCGCCAATCGTCGGTAGCGGCCGCGCCGCGCGTTGACTTCGGTTTCGAGCGATGGCGTCGCCGAGGACAAGATCGCCGGGATGCGTGCGATGTGACCGCGCACCACGGCCATGTCGCGGGCGTGGTAGCGCACCCCGTCCTCCTGCTTGTAGGCGGGATCGTGCTCCTCATCGACCACGATGAGGCCGAGATCGGCGTAGGGCAGGAACAAGGCCGAGCGCGCGCCGACCACGACGGGTACCTCGCCGGCCGCGACCGCACGCCAGGTGCGCGCGCGCCGGCGCGGCGACAGTTCCGAATGCCATTCCGCCGGCCGTACGCCGAAACGGGCGGCAAACCGGTCGAGGAATTGCGCGGTGAGCGCGATCTCCGGCATCAGGATCAGGCTCTGCCGGCCGCGGCGCAGCGTGTCCGCCACCGCTTCGAAATAGACCTCGGTCTTGCCCGACCCGGTCACGCCGTCGATGAGCGTGACGGAATAGCCGCCTTTTGCCAGCGTCGCTTTCAGTTCGGCAGCGGCGGCGCTCTGATCGTTGGTGAAGTCAGACGGCGCAAAATCGGGATCGGGTTTTTCCGCGACCGGCTCCGGCGGCAGCACCAATGTCTCGAGCGTGCCTTCGTCGATGAGGCCGTCGATCACGCCGGCGCTGACGCCGGCCTCGCGCGCCGCGTCGCTTTTGCCGCGCACCATGCCGTCGGCCATCAGATCGAGGACGCGCCGGCGCGCGCTGGTCATGCGCTCCGGGGCGACGCCGGCCAGGCGCACGCCAACGCGCTCGCGTTCGGCGCCCAGATGCTCGCCCATGCGCAGGCACATGCGCAGCACCATGCCGCGCGAGGCGATCGTGTAGTTCGCGACCCACTCGACGAAGCTGCGCAGTTCGCGCTTGAGCGGCGGCAGTTCGAGTTTTTCCTCGACGTCTTTCAGCCGATTGTCGAGCCGCGGATTGGGCCTCGGGTTCTCCGCCCAGACGACGGCGGTCGCCTCGCGCGCGCCGAGCGGCACGCAAACAATGTCGCCCGGGGTAAGCTCAAGCTCCTCGGGAACCCGGTACGAATAGGCCCGATCGAGGGCGACCGGTACGAGGACATCGACGACGCGTTTGGGCATTGGACCGCGGCCGATTCGGTAATTAAGGAAGCGGGAACGAAGGGGGTGCGATATATCCCGCCGTGTCAAGCACACGACAAAAATCGCAAGGTCTACCGCCTTTCGTCTCGCCCAAGGTCGGCGCCGAGATCGAGAGCTGGCTGCGCCACCTCGGTGACGAACGCGGCATGTCGCCGAAAACCATCGAAGCCTATCGCCGCGACGTGCGGCAATTCCTCGGCTTCCTCGCCGAACATCTCGGCGGCGCGCCCTCGCTCAAGGGGCTTGCCGCACTCACGCCGGCGGACGTCCGCGCCTTCATGGCGGCGCGCCGCAGGGAGGGGATCGGCAGCCGCTCGCTGATGCGCACGCTCGCGGGCGTGCGTGGCTTTGCGCGTTTTCTCGAACGCAACGGCATGGGCAAAGTCGGCGCGCTTGCCGCGGTGCGGGCGCCGAAAATCCCCAAGACTCTGCCGCGGCCGTTGCCGGTCGATGCGGCCAAATGCCTGGCCCATCCCGACGTCGCCGCCGGCGACGGGCAGCAGCCATGGATTCACGCTCGCGACGCGGCGGTGCTCGCTTTGCTCTACGGCAGCGGGCTGCGCATTTCCGAAGCGCTCGGCCTCAAGCGCGTGGACTTCGGCGGCGGCGCGACCGACACCATCACCGTGACCGGCAAGGGCCGCAAAGAGCGCATGGTCCCGGTGCTGCCGCAGGTGCAAAAGCTGGTCGCCGATTACATCGCGCTCTGCCCCTACGACCTCGCCGAGGAAGGTCCGCTATTCGTCGGCTTGAGGGGCGGCCCGCTGTCGGCGCGCATTATTCAGCTCGCCGTGGCGCGGCTGCGCGGCGCGCTCGGTCTTCCCGAGACCGCAACGCCGCATGCATTGCGACACTCTTTCGCCACGCATCTCCTCGCCCGCGGCGGCGATCTGCGCTCGATCCAGGAGCTGCTCGGCCATGCCTCGCTGTCGACGACCCAGATTTATACCGAAGTCGATGCCGAGCGCCTGATCGCGGCCTATCGCAGCGCCCATCCGCGCGCCTAATCGAAATTCATGTTATGAGTCATCGCCGAGATCAGCGGGTTACGCCTTCGGCTAGCCCACTCCACGGGATAATGAGGGCGCAACGATGGCGGAAGCACACGAACAGATGGAGCAGGCCGAGCATGCCCAGCATGCCGCCGCTTCCAACAGGGGGATCGCGCTGCTGATCGCGGTGCTGGCGCTGTTTCTCTCGTTCTCGGAGACGCTGGGCAAGAGCGCGCAGACCGAGGCGATCAGCGCCAACGTCGAATCCTCGAACCTGTGGGCCTTCTTCCAGGCCAAAACCGTTCGCCTGACGCTGGTGCGCACCGCGGCCGAGGCGCTGAAGCTCGAAGCGGCGGGTGCCGGCGACCCGGCAGCAAAGGAGGCGATGGATAAGCAGATCGAGGCCTGGCAGAAGACCGCCGCGCGCTATGAATCGGAGCCGGAGACCAATGAAGGCCGCAAGGAGCTTGCCGCGCGCGCCAAGGAGGCGGAGAAGAGCCACGAGGTCGCCCTGGCGAAGTATCATCACTACGAGCTCGCATCCGCGGCATTTCAGATCGGCATCGTGCTCTGTTCGGCGGCAATCATCACCGGCATCGTCGCGCTTGCCTGGCTCTCCGGCTTGATTGGCGTCGCCGGGCTCGGCATCCTGGCGCTCGGGCTGTTCGCTCCCCACGCCGTGCACCTCATCTAGCCCGCGAGCGAGCGATGGAGAAACGCGGCAAAGCCGAGCAACGGGCGGCGCGCAGCGCGCGGCTCTCCGCGGCGCTGCGCGAAAATTTGAAGCGGCGCAAGGCGCAAGCGCGCGACCGCGCCGAAGGCCGCGCGCAGAACGAGCCGATGGCGGCGGCAACCGGCATGATCGAATCGGACGTTCCCGACTTTCGCCGCAATCGGGGACGCGAGTAATGGTGCGGCCCGCCGGCCCGTAACCCGTGATCGGCAAAGCGCTTTACGCCCTCGAGGCGGCCGCTTTTAGGTCGCGATCGATTGCGGTCCCGACATGGGACCTTAAGGAGTGACGATGGATCGCATTCGTATCGTCGGCGGCCGGCCTCTTGGCGGCACCATACCGATCTCCGGCGCAAAGAACGCCACGCTGCCGTTGATGATCGCGAGCCTGTTGACCGAGGAGACGCTCATTCTCGACAACGTTCCGAGGCTCGCCGATGTCGGCCTGTTGCAGCGCATCCTCGGCAATCACGGCGTCGATGTCATGGTGGGTGGCAAGCGGCCCGGCGAGACCGCCGATCACGGCCAGACGCTGCATATTTCCGCCGCCCATATCGTCGATACCACCGCGCCGTACGAGCTGGTCTCGAAAATGCGTGCGAGTTTCTGGGTGATCGCGCCGCTCGTTGCGCGCATGGGCGAAGCGCGCGTCTCCATGCCCGGCGGCTGCGCCATCGGCACGCGGCCGGTCGACCTTCTGATCATGGTGCTCGAGCGACTCGGCGCCAGAATCGAGATCGACGGCGGTTATGTTGTGGCGCAGGCGCCGCAGGGCCTAAAGGGCGCCGAGATCGTCTTTCCCAAGGTGACGGTGGGCGGCACCCACACCGCCATCATGGCGGCCTCTCTCGCCGACGGCACGACCGTGATCGAGAATGCCGCCCGCGAGCCGGAGATCGTCGACGTCGCCGATTGCCTCAACAAAATGGGCGCGCGCATTTCCGGCGCCGGCACGGGACGCATCCTCGTCGAAGGCGTCGGCAAACTCGGCGGTGCCCGCCATACGGTGCTGCCAGACCGCATCGAGACCGGCACCTACGCCATGGCGGTCGCCATGGCCGGCGGCGACGTCCTCTTGCAGAACGCGCGCCCGGAGCTGCTGCAGGCCGCGCTCGACGTGCTGCAGCAGACCGGCGTCATCGTCACGCCGAGCAACCAGGGCATCCGCGTCGCGCGTAACGGTGTCGAGCTGAGGCCGGTCGAGGTGACGACGGCGCCGTTCCCCGCCTTTCCGACCGATTTGCAGGCCCAGCTCATGGCGCTGATGACCCGCGCCCGCGGCACCTCGCGCATCGTCGAGACGATTTTCGAGAATCGCTTCATGCACGTGCAGGAGTTGGTACGGCTCGGCGCGCGCATTCAGCTCGAAGGCGAGAAGGCGACAATCGAAGGCGTGGAGCGGCTCAAGGGCGCGCCGGTGATGGCGACGGATCTGCGTGCTTCGGTGTCGCTGGTCATCGCGGCGCTCGCCGCCGAGGGCGAAACCATCGTCAACCGCGTCTATCATCTCGACCGCGGCTTTGAACGGCTGGAAGACAAGCTCGGACGCTGCGGCGCCGCGATCGAGCGGCTGGCGGGATAACGGCATCTCGGTCTGCCGAGGCACATTTGCTTCGGCTTCTGCAACGAGGCGGACAAGGCCATGGACAGCAAGCAATATCCGGTGACCCACACCGAGGCAGAGTGGCGCGGGCTGCTCACGCCCGAGCAGTTCAGGATCATGCGCACGCACGGCACCGAGCCGCCGGGAAGCTGTGCGCTCAATCACGAGAAACGCGCCGGGAGCTTCTTCTGCGCCGGCTGCGGCCAGAAGCTGTTCGCCTCCAAGCAGAAATTCGACAGCGGCACCGGATGGCCAAGCTTCAACGATCCGGTTCCCGGAGCGATCGAGACCTCGACCGATAACAGCTACGGCATGGTGCGCACCGAGGTGCATTGCAGCCGCTGCGGCAGCCATCTCGGCCACGTGTTTGAGGATGGGCCGCCGCCGACGCATCTGCGCTATTGCATCAACGGCGTGGCGATGAATTTCAAGCCGGAGTGAGCGGGAGAGCTTTCCCCCGCGAGGCGCTAAACCGAGAACTGGAACGAGCCGCCGCGGCGCACGATGTGACCCGCGGAAGGTCCGCCGAAATGCGTCCCGAGAACCCGTATCGGCTGGTCGCAATAGCGCTCGACGAAGCTCTTCCGCGTTTCGCAGCCCATCGCCGCGTCGGTATCGAAGGCGCAAACCCATTCCGGATGTGCGATCTGGATTGGATGGTGCATCACGTCGCCGGTGATCACGGCTTGTTCGCCGCGCGAGGCGATGTGGACGCTGACATGGCCGGGCGTGTGGCCGGGCGTCGGCTCCAGCCAGACTTCCGACGTCAGCCTGTGGGTCGGCTCGACCAGCGCGGCAAGTCCGGCGTCGATCACCGGACGCACCGAATCCTCGATCTGCGCCCGCTGTTCGAACGGTCCGTCAAAATGCGACCAGTGGTCCCATTCGCGCGCGCACATCAGATAGCAGGATTTGGGGAAGGTCGGCACCCAGCTTTTGCCGATCAGCGTGGTGTTCCATCCGACATGATCGACATGCAGATGCGTGCAGAGGATGACGTCGATCGTGTCCGGCGTCGCCCCGGCCTTGGCGATATCGGCGAGGAAGGGAAGATCGAGATTGTCGAATTCCTTGAAGCGCGGACGCGGCTTGTGATTTCCAACGCAGGTGTCCACCAGGATCTTGCGGCCCTCCGATTCCACCAGCCAGGCATGAATGCTGAGCAACAGCCGGCCGGCGCCGTCGATGAAAGGCGAAAGCCATTCGCCTTCGCGCTTTGCCTGATCGCGCGTGAAGTCGGGCAGCGCCGTCGGACGGCCTGTCGCCACCGCCAATTCCTGAAGCCTGGTGACGCGAACGTCGCCAATCTTGCAGATCACCATCGACACCCTCAAAAGCGCTTGCCGGATCTCGCCGCGCTCAACCTGTGGCCACTCGTTGATCAATTCGCCAGCAATTGCCTGCCGCGGGTCTCCGGCAGCGCGATCGCCGCGAGGATGACTACGGCATAGGAAAAGGCCGCGAAGATGCCGATCGCGGTGCCCAGGGTGACCGACGCCGACAGGATGCCGACGAGCGTTGGGAAGAATGCGCCGATGCCGCGGCCGAAATTGTAGCAAAACCCCTGCCCGGCGCCGCGCACGCTGGTCGGAAACAGTTCGGTCAGCACCGGCCCCATGCCGCTGAAAATGCCAGAGGCGAAGAAGCCGAGCGGGAATCCCAGCACCAGCATCAGCGAGTTCGGGATTTCCGCCTGGGTGTAGGCCACTGCGATCAACAATGAGCCGATGGCGAAGATGAAGAAATTCTTCCGTCGCCCGATCGCGTCACTGAGATAGGCGCTGACGACGTAGCCCAGCCACGAGCCGACGACGATCACCGCGAGATAGCCGCCGGTGCCCATCACCGTAAGATGGTGCTGCGTACGCAGAAAGGTCGGCAGGAAGGTGGTGATCGCATAATAACCGCCCTGCGCGCCGGTGGTGAGGATGGCGCCGAGGATGGTGGTCGCCAGCAGGTCTGGCCCGAAGATGTCGAACGTGCCGCGGCGCGACGCCGAGGCGGTCGCCTCACGGAAAATTTTCGGCTCCGGCACCTTGGCGCGAACGTAGAAGACCAGCAGAGCCGGCAATATGCCGACGAAGAACAGCGCCCGCCAGGCGACCTCTTGCGGAAAGACCTGGAAGATGATGGTGGCCATGATTGCCGCCGCACCCCAGCCCCAGGCCCAGGCGCTTTGCACCGTGCCGACGGCCTTGCCGCGGTCCTCGGCGCGGATGACTTCTCCGATCAGTACCGAACCGGCCGCCCATTCACCGCCGAAGCCGAGACCCTGCAGGCCGCGCACGACCAGAAGCTGCTCGAAGTCTTGGGTGAAGCCGGAGAGGAAGGTGAAGAACGCGAACCAGGCGACCGTGATCATGAGAAGCCGGGCGCGACCGACACGGTCGGCGAGCATGCCGGCGATCCAGCCGCCGAAGGCGGAAATCACCAGCGCGCTGGTTGCCAGCAATCCGGCCTGCGCATTGGTGATATGCCATAACGCGATCAGCGCCGGCACGACGAAGCTGTAGATCTGCACGTCGAACGCGTCGAGCCCCCAGCCGCTGAAGCAGGCCCAGAAGGTGCGGCGCT
Organism: Xanthobacteraceae bacterium; assembly: GCA_035319735.1. Lineage (GTDB taxonomy): Bacteria > Pseudomonadota > Alphaproteobacteria > Rhizobiales > Xanthobacteraceae > BOG-931. The sequence continues at coordinate 18,853 of DATHCD010000065.1, forward strand.
CCGCGGCGCCGAGTTCGCGATACCAGTCGATCATCGCGGCTGCTCCTGCGAACGATGGGCGTCCCGCCTTGTGCGGGTCTTGCCGAACCGTAAGCCAGGAGCGCAAGGAAACCTAGTCCGGATTGGCCGGCAGCGAAATCCGGGACGGGTCGCCCGGCCGTTCGCCGACTCTGTGCGTTCACGCGCCGGCGCCGCATGGCGTTGCGCGGCCCCTAGCGACCATCCGTCCCCGGCGTCCAAAAGAAGACCTCATGGCCGTCTTGATCCAGAATCCGCAACCCATCGGGGTTCTGCGGTAGGTTCAAGGTATCGAACAGAGATTTGGCCTTGATCTTTGCGCTTTCCAGATCAGCCGCGATGTGCGTAATCCGATCGAGCGTGGCACGCGCATTATCCCTCTTCCGAATACGGAAGAACTCAATCGTGAACATCATCCGGTGGCCTTTCCCGTTTCGAGCAAACGTAGCGCGGATTGAGCGAAATCCGTCGGGTCGTTGCATCGGTCCGATCTGACCGATCGCGCGCTCGCGATGAATCGGGCTGAGCGGACCGGCTTTTATCTGATCGATCGAGCCCAAGCCCGATTCAAACATCACCGGCGCGGGCGTACGGCGTCCTGTATGGCAAAGACATGCGCCCGGCACGATCCGGTAACTTGCTGAAAAAATTGTATCTTCACTGAGGCTGGAGATCTGATCTGGATGAAAAAACTATACTTCGATCCGTTTCGGCGGCCGTCTCTGCACGCCCCCATCAGGTACCAAGTGATTGAAACACAAAGCTTATTTATCAAGACCCGGTCGCTGGCACGATCCTTGCCGAGAATAGCACGCAAGTTAAGCCAAAGAGCCTCTCTGAGGCCGAAAAAATAGGAGTTGGCCATGAGCGCATTACCGAAGGTTCTCGTTGTCGACGACGATCTCGCCGTCTGCAAGAGCTTTGATCGTATCCTCACCAACAAGGGTTATGCCGTCATTACCGCGAGAAGCGGTGAAGAAGCGTTGGCCAAGCTGAATGAGGAAAAATACGACATCGTCTACACCGACATCCGCATGCCTGGCATGAGCGGATTGGAGGTGGCGGAAAAGGTCAAGGCGCGGCGGCCATGGACGCCGGTTGTGATTATCACCGGCTACGGCACGGACATCGCCGAAGCCCGTGCCAAGGCGGCTGGTGTCTCCGGCTTCCTGCATAAGCCGCTGTCTCCGGAGATGATCGAAGACAGCGCCCGCGACGTTCTCGCCGCGCCCGCAGCCGTGGCCGAAGCCGCGATTGCGGCGGCCGCAGCCGCAGAGCGGCCGGCGGCGGGAGCAGTCTCCGCTGTCAGCGTGCTGATGAACGTCGCTCTCTTCTTTGCCGCGCCGTTTATCGGATTGGCATACATGATCGCCATTCCGTTCGTTGGCTTCGGCATTCTTGCCCTGGCGGTTGGGCGCCTGGCCGCGAAGAACAAAAAGGTGAAAGCCGTCGGCGTGGCGCTCAGGCACGTGGGGATGTTCATTGCGACGCCGTTTATCGGATTGATCTATGTCGTGCTGTTCCCGTTCGTCGGCCTGGCGCTGTTGCTGTGGATGGCGACTAAGGCGTCGGCGGCGGCGGTCAAAGGATAAAGAACTCATGTGCCAACTGGGCCAAGCCTGAAGCAGGGCGATGGCTGAGGCCGGGGGATTTCCCCGGCCATCTTTTTTTCTTCGGATCGGCGTCTCTGCCACAGATCAATTCTGCTGCTTGCGCTAGATCAATGCAGCGCCGATCGGTCCGTCGCAGGCAATGTCACGAAAGCATAGACACCCCGGGGCGGTCACGACCCCGGGGTATTGTTGGAACCGGCGGTGATGGTGACGATGATGGACGGCTGCAATACCCTGCTCAAAATTCTGCGACTGCCGTGGTGCAACGGCCTCGTCATCGCGGCATTCGCCGCAGCCCTTGCCATTCCACCGACCGCAATGAGGCCGGCATTCGCCGCCGGCGACGCGCCATCGGCGGCGGACCGGCGCTGCCTCAGCTGTCATGGCGGCGCCGGCATGGAAAAGAACCTGGAGGATGGAAGCACCCTCTCCCTGCATGTGCCGGCGGATATGTTCGCCAAGTCCGTTCATCGCCCTGTCGGGTGCGCCGGCTGTCACTCAGAGGTCGACCTCGCTGCGCATCCGCCGGCCAAAAAGAACATCGCGAGCGCGCGCAGCTTTTCGCTGACGATGACGCAGGTTTGCCGCGGCTGTCATGCCGACAAGTTCGATCAATGGGAGAGCAGCATTCACGCCGCCCTGGTGCGCTCGGGCAATGCGGCGGCCCCAGTCTGCACCGACTGCCATAACCCGCACGCCGTCATCAAGGACGCGGCGACGAAAATCGATCAAATCCCCTGCAAGAAATGCCACGGCGACATCTACGCAGCCTATCTCGAAAGCATGCACGCAAAAGCCCGGCTCAAGTCCGAGCAAAGCTACGCACCGATCTGCACGAGTTGCCATAGCGCCCATGCGGTGAAGCCGACCGCGCTCGGCCAGGGCCCGCAGGCGGCCTGCTTCGGCTGTCACGCCGACGCGCTGGAAGCTCATCAGAAGTGGCTTCCAAACGCCGCTCTGCATTTCGAAGTGGTGTCCTGCCCAGCCTGCCACGCCCCCGACGCGCCGCGCAAAGTCGACCTCATGCTGATCGATAGTCGCGCGCAGCCGCTGGGAACCGAACAAGTGGGCGTGCCGGTGTTTGAAGCCAGCGCCCAGTCGGGCGACAAAGGAATCGACGCACCGGCGCTGTGGAAACTGCTGCAGACGCTCAACCGCAGCGGCATCGCCGGCAATGTCGTCCTACGCGGACGCCTCGAGGCCTTCCCCGGGCCGCAGGCGCATCGACTCGCGGATAAGAGCAAGGCGATCAGTGACTGCCGGACCTGTCATCGCGCTGGATCGCAGGCATTCCAAAGCGTCACCGTCTCGCTGGTCGGGCCGGAGGGACGACGCGTCGAGTATGGTGCAAATTCGGATGTGCTGAACTCGGTGATCTCGGTCGGCTCGGTGCGCGGCTTCTATGCGATCGGCGGCACCCGGATCAAGCTTTTGGATCTTTTGGTGATCTTGGCCATCCTCGGAGGCATCGGCGTCGGCGTCGGGCACATGACTCTGGGATGGATTTTCAGGCGCTACGGCCTGCCCAGCTGGCCGTTCGGCGGTCAAGGTGGCGGCCAGGGCAATCAGCCGGGTGGCGGCGAAGGTCAAAAGACGGCATGACGGCGCGATAACGCTGAGAGGAACGGGCACATGCAGAGACTCTACATCCACCCACTGCCGGTCAGAATCTGGCACTGGACCAATGCGGTGGGCATCGTTCTGATGATTCTCACCGGCATGCAAATCCGGTATGTCGGGCTCATCGATGTGGTGTCGTTCCGCACGGCGGTCAACATACACAATACAGTCGGCTTCATTCTGATCGCGAATTTTTTCCTGTGGCTGGTGTATTATCTCTTTTCCGATCGGATCAAGGTCTATCACCCCGAATTGAGTCCGCGGAAGCATTTCCTCGGCAGTTTCCGGCAGGCCTACTACTACGGCTACGGCATCTTCAGGGGCGACCCCAATCCGTTTCATGTCAGCATCTATCGCAAATTCAATCCGCTGCAGAGCATGCTCTACCAGATCATCATGATGCTGGTTCTTCCCATCCAATTCTATACCGGCATCTTGTTGTGGGACGTGAAGCGTTTCTCCGCCCAGGTCGATTTCTTCGGCGGCGTGCGCGTCATCGACACTGTGCATGTTCTGATCTTCATCTTCCTGATCTTCTACGTGCTGGTCCACATCTATCTCGGCAGCTTGGGTCACACCCGGGCGGCGCATTACAAGGCGATGTTGACTGGTTACGAGGACGTGGAGGAGGTGGCGGCGGGGACGGAGACCTGAACCGGCGTCGGCGGTCTCGGACCGCCGAGGATGCGTTGAAGCGGAAATCCGGCTTTCCAAGAGATCGCGCGAAGCCAACCGCGCTGCGCGCGATCTCTTGCATCAGCGAACGGGGCCGGCCGATTTTGTGCTGCCTTGCGAGCGCCGCATCGCCGATACCGAGCCGACCGTCGGGACCTGTCCCGGCAGGTACTTGGCGAGGATGATGGGATCGAGCTCTTTGACCGCGCTGTCCGGCAGGCGATACCAGACCTCGTTACGGCCGAGAAACTCGAAGGCGAGATAGCCGCGGACGGTCAGCGTTTGGCCGTCGGGGCTGACCGTCATCATTGCGCTGTAAATATTGCCGTTGCGCGGATCGAGGATGTTGCCGCCCTCGTACTTCAAGCCGTTCCGCTTCATGTCCCTGATAATGGGCAAGCCAAGCAGCGAGGCATCCTTGCGGTCGTCCCGGCAACGCGAACAGACCGGCGGGGTCGGCCCGTCGCTCGGTCGCGGAAATAGCTTCGCGGCGACGCCCTGGTAAAATCCATCCTGTTCGACGAACAGGAACCATATGACGGGCTTCCCGGTCTCCTCGTCGACCTTCTGCCACAAACCGGCCGACGAGGGTTCTTGGGCCGCCACCGACTGAACGGCGGCGAAAAGCGCGAGGAACCCCGCAAAGAGGAGCCTTATGAGTTGCATTGCCAATGATCTCTCCATCGTTCATTTCGGCCCGAATCGGCGTAGCGCCCCGACGGCCCGAAACCATTGATTCGACAATGCGGTGATTTAAGGACGCGCTCCGGTCGCTTGTCCCGAAAAAGCGGAAAGCCTGGTTTCCCGAAAAGATCCTGCACTATTGAAGACAACCGAAGCGATTCAACATGAAGCGATTTTGTGTTGGCATCGCAAATTCCTGAAGCACGCCTGAATGCGAAATTCGGGGGATGACGGACGATGCGTTACAGTGCCAACCGCGCCGCCTTGCCGATCGCGGCGAGACCGGAATCCACGTCGCGTGCAATATGCGCGCGCAGCACCCGCCGGCCGCGCTCGGCCAGCACGCGGAAGTCGCCGCGCGCCTGCGCCGCCTCGATCACGCCGAAGCTCGCCCTGCGGCCCGGAATGACGAGATCGGGATCCGCCTCCGCCGTGATCTCGAGAAACACTCCGGAGTTCGGTCCACCCTTATAGGCCTGCCCGGTCGAATGCAGGAAACGCGGCCCGATTTGCAGGCAGGTCGCGACCCGCCTGTTGTCGCGCACCGCCGCGCGCAGCTCCCGAAGGGGCTTAAGCCGCGCTTCGTTATGCTCGAGATAGGCGAGGATGGCGAAGTAATCGCCGTCATTGAGGCGGGCGAAATGGGCCTTGAGCCAGCTTGCGAGCGTTGAATTCGCTCCGGCCTGCCGCAGCGCCTGCGCGTTGCGCTCGTCGGTGTGGAGTGCGACGCCGTCCGCCTTGAACAGCGGCGCATCCAACGGAAGCGAGCCCGTCCTCTCGAACGCTTCGGTCATCTCGCGCGCGGCGACCTTGCTCGCCTCGACATCCGGCTGGTCAAACGGATTGACGCCGAGGACGGCTCCAGCCACCGCCGCCGCGATCTCGAAGCGGAAGAATTCCTGCGCCAGAAGTTTCGGCGCGGTAACGCCGATGCGCACGACCGGATGCCCGGCGCGTTCAAGCGCAGCCACCGCTTGGTCCTGCGCAGCATCCGGATGCGCGGCATCGCGCATAAACAGGAACAGTCGATGCGCGTCGTAGACCGAAGCGTCGCCGAGCGGCTCGGCAGCGACCGGGATCACGCCCTTTCCGTTCTTGCCGGTCGATTCGGCGAACAATTGTTCCACCCAGGCGGCAAACGCGGCAATGGAGGAAGAGGCAATGATAGTGAGCTTGTCGCGTCCGCTCAGCGCGAGAACGCCGATCGCGAGACCGAGCGCGACGCCGGGATTATCTGCCGGCGGCACTTCGCGCCCGCAGGTGCGCGCCATGACGCCGGCCGTTTCGAGAAAACCGCGCACATCGTGACCGCTCGCCGCAAGCGGCACCATGCCGAAATTAGACAGCACCGAATAGCGTCCGCCGATCGAGGGAACGCCAAGGAAGATGCGGCGAAAACCCTTCTCCTGCGCCACCTTCTGCAGCCGGCTGCCCGGATCGGTAACGGCGACGAAATGCTCGGCGGCGCGCGCCGGGCCGACGGCGGCGGACGCCACGGCGAGAAAGTAGTCCATGAGCACGTTCGGCTCGAGCGTGGTTCCCGATTTGCTCGAAACGATGAAGAGCGTGCGCGCGGGGTCGATGTTACGCTCGAAATTCTTGACTTGCCGCGGATTGATCGAATCGAGGACATGCAGCCTGGGAAATCCCGCCGCCGATCCGAGGCTTGACGCCAGCACCTCGGGACCGAGGCTCGATCCGCCCATGCCCATGAGCAGCACGTCGCTGAAATCTTCGTCGCGCACCTCGCCGGCGAATTGCTGCAAGGCTTCGACCTCGTCCGACGCGTTGTCGACGATGTCGAGCCAGCCCAGCCATTCGCTTTCGTCGGCGCCGGTCCACAGCGTGGCGTCCTTTCGCCAGAGCCGGCGCACATTGCCCCGCGCCCGCCAAGTCTCCAGGGCCTTGTCAACGTCGCGCATCAGGTGAGGCGGCAGCAGCATCGTCTGTTCGTTCTGCCTGTTGCCCAAGGCGCTCCGGCGTTTGGCCGCGATCGCGCCGTGCAACTTATCGAAGGATTCGCTGAAGAGCGTGACGCCCTCCGCGGCCAGATCGGCAGTGACGCGGTCGAGCGAGATGCCGAGGCGATCGAGCGCGGCGAGTATGGCGACGGCGCCATCCGGATCTTCGGCCAGCGAGTCGCGCACCTTGCCGTGGCCGCGGAAGGCGTCCATCGTCGCTGCCGGCATGGTGTTCACGGTATCCGGGCCGATCAGCTCCTCGACATAGAGTACGTCGCTATAAGCGGGATTTTTCGTCCCGGTGCTCGCCCACAACAGCCTTTGCGGTTCGGCGCCGAATTTGGCGAGCCGCTGCCAGCGCTCACCGGCAAAGCGCTGCTGCCAGCGCCGATAAGCCGCCTTGGCGTTGGCGATCGCGACCTTGCCGCTGAGCCGCGCGAGCGCGGCGCGTTCGTCGGCGTCCGGCGTGCGCTCGATCGCTGCCGCGATCAGCTTGTCGACCGCGGTGTCGATGCGGCTGACGAAGAAGCTCGCCACGCTGGCGACGCGCGCGATCGGTCGCCCCGCGGCAGCGCCCTCTTCGAGCCCAAGGAAGAAAGCGTCCAGCACCTCTTCATAGACGTGTTGCGAGAACAAGAGCGTGACGTTGACATTGATGCCTTCGCTCAGCAGCGTCCGGATCGCAGGAAGTCCGGGCGCCGTGGCGGGAATTTTGATGAAAATATTGGGGCGATCGACCGCGTGCCAAAGCCGACGCGCCTCCGCGAGCGTTCCTTCGCCATCCATGGCCAGGTGGGGCGATACTTCCAGGCTGACGAAGCCATGGCGGGCGCCGCTCTCCTCGTAGAGCGGGCGAAACATATCGGCGGCGGCGACGATGTCGGCCGTCGCCAGCTGTTCGTAGATGGCGCCGATCGCGGTGGAGCCGGAGCCGGAAAGCCGCGCGATCTCGGCATCATAATAACGCGTTGCGCCAATCGCCTTCTCGAAGATCGAGGGATTCGAGGTGACGCCGGCTAGGCCATCGTCCTTGATCAGCCGCTGCAGCGTGCCATTCTCGATGATTTCGCGCGACAGAAAGTCGAGCCACACCGCTTGGCCCTTGTCGGCAAGTCTTCGCAGCGGATTCATGATGCCTTCCGTTCTTAATGCCTCATTGCAGAGTGGCCACGCGCGCACCGTTATGAGACTCGGCGCTTACCGTCGCAACCAACCGTTCAAACTTCCCATGCGCGCGGTCCGCACCGGCTCGCCTCTGTCGCGCAATCGGGCACTTCGCACAAGCCGTAAAGCCGGCGCGGGGACAGCGCGGGTTACGCGACGCACCCGCTGCCAGCGGATATAGTTCGGTCCCGGCGGCCCGTTGGGCGGCCGCCTGGGCGCCGGACCCCGGATGGATGCCATGATTCGCTTGCGCGCGGCCCCCATGCTCTTGGCGATCGCATGGGCCGTGCTCGCCGCACCGGCCCCGGCGATGACGGCCGGAACGGCCGAGCGCGCCCTTCTCCTCGACATCGATGGCGCCATCGGGCCGCCGATCGCAGACTACATCCTGCGCGCGCTGCGCGCCGCAAAGCCGGGCGAAGTCGGGCTCGTCATTCTGCGCATGAACACGCCGGGTGGACTCGATGCCTCGATGCGCAAGATCATCAGCGCGATCCTCGCTTCGCCGGTGCCGATCGCCGCCTATGTGGCGCCGAACGGGGCGCGCGCTGCCAGTGCCGGCACCTATATCGCCTATGCGAGCGCGATCGCGGCGATGGCTCCCGGCACCAATATCGGCGCTGCAACACCGGTCCAGCTCGGCGGCAAAAATCCGTTGCTGCCGGCAGACGAAAAACAACAGAAGGAGCAGCGAGGCAACGGCGGCGAGCCGGCGGACGCCGAGACGCGCAAGGTGGTCAACGACGCCGTCGCCTATATTCGCAGCCTCGCCGCGCTCAACGGCCGCAACGCCGACTGGGCCGCCGAAGCGGTGCGCTCCGCCGCAAGCCTGCCGGCCTCCGAGGCGCTCTCGCTGCGCGTCGTCGATGTGATCGCCGACGACGTACCTGACCTTCTGCGCGAGATCGACGGGCGCACGGTGACCGTCGCCGGCAAGCCGCAGCAGCTCGCGACCGCCGGCCTTGATGTGGTGAGCCTGCCGCTCGGCTGGCGCACCGAACTCCTTGCCCTCATCACCGACCCGAACGTCGCCTTCATCCTGATGCTCATCGGCGTCTACGGGCTCATTCTCGAATTCTTCAATCCCGGGGCCGTCGCGCCGGGTCTCGTCGGCGCGATCAGCCTCCTGGTCGCGCTCTACGCGCTCGCGCTCCTGCCGATCAACTATGCCGGCGCGGCGCTGGTGCTGTTCGGCGTCGCCCTGATGGTTGCCGAAGCCCATATCGGCGCTTTCGGCGCGCTCGGCGTCGGCGGCATCGCCGCCTTCGTTATCGGCGCACTCCTGATGTTTCCCGCGCAGGCGCCGGGGTTCACCCTCTCCGGCGGGGTTGTCGCCGGCACCGCGATCGCCAGCGCCGCGCTGCTGCTGCTGGTGCTTGCGGCGCTGTTGCGCTCGCGCCGGCGGCCGGTCGTCACCGGCAGCGAGGCGCTGATCGGCGCCGAAGGCGAAACCATATCCTGGCAGGACGGCGAAGGACGGGTGCGGGTGAAGGGCGAGATCTGGCTCGCCCGCTCCAGCGCTCCGCTTGCGGCCGGCAGCCGCGTCAAGATCGTCGGCCGCGACGGTCTGGTTCTTCGCGTGGAAGACTTTCGACCTGGCTGACGCCCGCTGTGTTCAACCCCGCGCAAGCGGGAAGCCGGCGCCGCCAAAGTCAGTGCGAGCAGAGCGAAGCGATCAGGCCGGCGCCCCGACATCTTCCTCGCTTCGCCCGTCGCAGTGACGATGACTATGATCGCAGCTTCAAGTTCCGCGCTTTCACGGACGCGAACGGATAACGGGTAACAAGGAGCAGACCCATGATATTCACAGCCGTCGTCGTCATCGCCGCACTGGTGCTGACCTTCCTCTATGCCTCCATTCGCATTCTACGCGAATACGAACGCGGTGTCGTCTTCACGCTCGGCCGCTACACCGGGACGAAGGGCCCCGGGCTGTTTCTGCTGGTGCCGTTCGTGCAGCAGATGGTGCGCGTCGACCTGCGCGTCGTCGTCGACGAAGTACCCCCGCAGGACGTGATTTCGCGAGACAATGTCTCGGTCAAGGTGAGCGCGGTCATCTATTTTCGCGTCGTCGACGCCGAGCGCGCCATCATCCAGGTCAGCAATTACCTGGCGGCGACCAGCCAGCTCGCCCAGACCACTTTGCGCTGGGTCCTCGGCAAGCACGACCTCGACCAGATGCTGGCCGAGCGCGACAAGCTCAATGCCGACATCCAGGACGTCCTCGACAAGCAGACCGAAGGCTGGGGCATCAAGGTCTCCAATGTGGAGCTCAAGCGCATCGATCTCGACGAGAGCATGATCCGCGCCATCGCCCGCCAGGCCGAGGCTGAACGCGAGCGCCGCGCCAAGATCATCAATGCCGAGGGCGAGCAGCAGGCTGCGCAAAAGCTCGTCGATGCGGCTCGCATCCTCGCCGGCGTCCCGCAGGCGATGCAGCTGCGCTATCTCGGCACGCTGTTCGACATTGCCGGCGAAGGCACGTCCATGATCGTATTTCCATTCCCGATGGAGCTGATGCAGGCTTTTTCCGCCGTAGCACAGCGGGGATGATCGCTCGCCGAGCAGGATGCCGCGGGCGGGATTGCAGGCGATGGCGCGTCAACCGGTCGAAGCCCCAACCGGTCAGAGCCCTACGACCCGCCGAAGGCCTTGAAGGTGATGATGGTGCGCGTGTCCTGCACGCCGGGAACGGTCTGCACCTTCTGGGCGATGAAATGCCCGATATCGGTGTCCTGCTCGACGTAGAACTTCACCAGCAGGTCGAAATCGCCGGCGGTCGAATAAATTTCCGAAGCAATCTCGGCGTCGGCCAGCCGATTGGCCACCTCATAGGACTTGCCGAGCTGGCACTTGATCTGCACAAAGAAAGGAACCATGCGAAACCTCCGCCTCGGGAGCCTTTTACAGCATGCCAACCGGCTCGTCATGGCGTATCGCGGCCGCCGCGCAGCGATGCGCAAAGTGCCGGTGGCCGGCCTGTGATCGGTGTGCACTGAACCATGGCAAAGGCGCTTGATCTCCGCTTGAACGCCATCGTCGATCCGGAGCGCGCCGGCGGGCGCGACCTGGTCGAGCTCGCGCGGCTCCTCGCGCAGGGCGGGGCGACGCTCGTGCAATTGCGCGACAAGAAGAGCGGCACCCGGCCCACGGTCGAGACGGCGCGCGCGATCAAGGCTGCGCTGGCGCCGCTCGGCGTTCCTTTCGTGGTCAATGATCGTGTCGATGTTGCGCTCGCCGTGCGCGCCGATGGCGTGCATATTGGGCCGGACGATATGGCGCCCGAAGATGCGCGGGCGCTGCTTGGCGCCGACGCCATCATCGGCGTTTCGATCAAGAGCGTTGAGGCGGCGGAAGCCGTGCCGCTCGGCTTGGTCGACTATGCCGGTGTCGGCGGCGTCTATGCCACCCTCTCGAAGGCGCAGGAGAATCCTCCGATCGGGCCGGAAGGACTCGCGCGCGTGGCCGCGGCCTTGCGCCGCCGCGCGCCGGAATTTCCGGTCGTCGGCATTGCCGGCATTGATGCCGGCAATGCCGCAGCCG
>DATHCD010000066.1:0-4515 GCA_035319735.1 Xanthobacteraceae bacterium
CTCGATGACGATCACCGCTGCCAGCAAAGCGCGGCCTGCCCAGCGGTCGTCCGAACGAAAATAGGGAATCGACAACCGCCAGATCGTGGCTATCGTCGCGGCGAGTTTTTTCACGGAAGACCTCCGGCATGACGGCGATGGACGTGGGTCAGCGCCAAGTGATCAACAAGCATGCGCAGTGCCATGGCCAACCCCTGGCGGCTCCGGTGTCGGCAAGACCGCGATGGTGCACTGCACTATGATCGCGGCCTCCTGGGGACACGTGGTGCTGGCGACGACCGCCCCAATAGCGTTTGTTGGCGGACTCGCATAGTCTGCACGAGGGCGACAAAAAATCTCGCTTGCTTGGTTGTCACCGGCGTTCGTGCCGGCGAATCTTCGGCCTGCGAAAACGCCATTATTGAGACGCCAGACGCCGCTTGTCGGCCCGTTGGGGGAGGGGGCTTTCGATGTTTACGCAAATTCTCGATCCGACCGGCAACCTGTTCGTAACCTGGCTGGTGGCGCTGGTTCCCGTGGTGCTGCTGCTTTTCCTGCTGGCGGGCTTGCGCATGTCGGCCTGGCTCGCCGTGCTGATCGGTTCGATCGTCACCTTCCTGCTCGGTCTGTGGGTCTGGAAGATGCCGCTCTATGACGGCACGCTCGCCTATCTTTACGGCTCGGCGACCGGCGTATGGAACGTCGACTGGATCACGTTTTGGGGGGTGATGCTGTTCAATACCATGGTCACGACCGGGGCCTTCGACAAATTGCGGCGCTGGCTGATCTCGCTAGGCACGCAGGACGTGCGGGTGCAAACCATCCTGTTTGCCTGGGCATTCGGCGCGCTGCTCGAAGGCTTGGTCGGCTTCGGCTATCCCTGGGCCTTCGTGGCGCCCATTCTGATTGCGCTCGGCATTCCTGAGCTCGATGCGATCCGCGTCGCCGCGATCGCGAATAACGCGCCGGTGTCCTATGGGGCTTTGGGCGCGCCGATCATCGCGCTTGCCGCTGTGACCGGTATGCCGCTGCTCGCGTTGTCCGGATCGATCAGCAAGATCGTCGCCATCCTCGCTTTGTTGCCGCCCTGGGTGCTGCTCTATCTCGTCTCCGGCAAGCAGGGCATGAAGACCGGCTGGCCGCTCGCGGTGGTCGGTTCGCTCGGCTACATCGCCGGCCAGCTCCCGGTCGGTACTCTCATCGGACCCAACCTCCCCGATGTCGCCGGTTCCATTACCTGCTTCATTTGCCTGCTCATCCTGCTGAAGTTCTGGCATCCCGCTCAAGTCCTTGGCTACGGCGGAACGCCGTTGCCTGCCGGCACTGGCCGCGCAGCAGAACATCACGGGCTGTCGGGTTCGGAAATTCTCCAGGCGTGCCTGCCGATCCTCATCCTCATCGTTGTGGTCGGGTTCTGGACCGGTTGGTTCCAGTGGCAGAGCTACACGCCGTTCAAATTCTCGATCGTCGCGGGGTCCGGGCTGACTCCGGGTGCAACCATCGCGGCGGCCTTCAACTGGAATCCGTTCGTCGGCGGCAGCGCAATCCTGGCGTCCTGGATCATCGTCGTCCTACTGTTCCGGGTCAGCGGCGCCCAGCTCGGCCAGATTTTCAGGAAAACCTGGGACCAGATGTGGGGCGCCTGCCTGGTCGGTGTCTTCATCTTCGGGCTGGCCTATGTTTTCAACTTCTCCGGCATGGCCGCGTCGCTTGCGAAGGCGTTCGCGGTGCTCGGGCCTTATTTCATTGTCGTGGCGCCGCTTCTCGGCTTCATCGGCGTGGCCCTGTCCGGCAGCAACACCTCGACCAACGCTATGTTCGGCAAATTCCAGGCGCTGGTCGGACAGTTGCTCGGCTTCCCGTTGCTGCTGTTGCCCACGCTTAACTCGGTGGGTTCCGAGATCGGCAAGCCGATCGCCCCGCAGACCGCGAGCGTCGGCGTTTCGACCAGTAAATTCGTGCGCAACGAGGGCGAGGTGATCCGCCACAACTTCGGCTGGACCATCGTACTGCTGGTTTATCTCGTGTTGATCGGGATCGCCTGTTATCTGTTCTTCCCGGGCATCGCGGTTTTGCCGTCGCACTAGCGGTAAGGACGCGGTGGATGGGGCCGCCGTCGACGGCCCCATCCACGTTGGCGGGACGGCAGCGCGCGGCTGACAGCCGCGACCCCTTGCGGAGATCATCATGGCTGGCCTGCGCCGGCGCTTTGCCGGCTACCTTGTTTACGCGCTCGTTGCCAACTCGATTTGGCCGGCAATCGCCGGCGAGCTCGGCTTTCCGTTCGACCGCGAGCTGCTGCTCGAGGCGGCGCCGCTGCCCGGTTCCAAACGTGTGCCGATCCTCGAGGTCGCCGAGAATGGCGCGGCGTCGATCGAGCTGTGGTGCGCCCGGGTGCAGGCACAAGCCACGGTCGGCGGTGATACGATCACCATCGTGCCGATCAAGGGCGATAGAGCGCAATGCGCGCCGGAACAGCAAAACATCGACGAAAACCTGCTCGCCGCTCTGATGCTGGTCACCAACTGGCGCCGCAGCGGTGATGTCGTCGAACTCTCCGGCACCACGACGCTGCGGTTTCGCCTGCTGACCAACTGATGCGCCCGACGATTACAATTTGCTGGCGCGGGTCATGAGAAAAGGCATTTGGATGGTATTGTCTTGGTAGGCGTCGGCAGCGATCGCATCAAATTCGGCGCGCAGCCGCGCCAGCTTGGCCGCATCGTGCTCGAGCGAGGCGACCAGCTTGCTCAGCGGCCCGATCGTCGCCTCTTGCGCGTTGCGGAAGTGCGGGAGACTGAGCGCGGGTACCGGCAGGACGTCGCGCGCAAACAAAAGGCCGGTCACCGCCGCGCCGAGCCGCTCGCGCACGACTTCGGGATCGCCCCATAGCGCCGGCGGCGCCGGCGGCTCGGTTCCCGGCGGCGGCGGCGGCAAATGGCGCGCGATGAAGGAGAACATTTGCCCGGTGAAATGCTCGGGCGGCCAGGTCGAGAACGCGATGCGGCCGCCGGGCTTAAGCACCCGCAACATCTCTTGCACGGCGACGGCAGGCCGCGGGGCGAACATGTGGCCGAATTGGCTGAGCACGACGTCGAAGGAGGCGTCCAGGTAGGGCAGCGCTTCGGCATCGCCTTCGACGAAATCGATGTCGAGGCCGGCAATGCCGGCGTTCTTGCGCGCGCGCTCGATGAGGACCGGCGACAGATCGAGCCCGTACGCCGTGGCCCCGGCGCGCGCCGCGGTCACCGCGACGACGCCGGTTCCGCACGCGACGTCGAGCAGCTTTTGCCCGGGGCCGACCTGCGCAAACTTCACCAGCTTCGCTGCCGACAGGATGGTAAAAATCTCGACCGGCGCAAAAGCCGCCCACGCTTCCCGCTGCGCGGCTTTGAACTTCGCGAACGGGTCGGCATTCGCACTCGTCATCATTCGCTCCGCGCGATCTCGGATGGCGCCGACCCTAACTGCGACGGGCGCGGAACAAAAGCGAAAAGGGCGCGGCTCGCACCGCGCCCTCTTTCGTTTCTCTGACGGGTCGAATCAGAAGCCCATGCCGCCCATGCCGCCGCCGCCCGGCATCGCCGGCATGGCGGGCTGCTCCTTCGGCACTTCGGCGATCATGGCCTCGGTCGTGACCAAAAGGCCGGCGACCGAGGCGCCGTCCTGCAGCGCGACGCGCACTACCTTGGCCGGATCGACGATGCCCTTCTCGACCATGTCGACATAGTCCTCGTTCTGCGCGTCGAAGCCGAAGGTCTCCGACTTGTTCTCCAGGATCTTGTTGACCACGATGGAGCCCTCGAAGCCGGAGTTCTCGGCGATCTGGCGCAGCGGCGCCTCCAGCGCCTTGAGCACGATGTTGATGCCGGCCTGGACGTCGGCGTTGTCGCTGTGCAGCTTGCCGATCGACTTCTTGGCGCGCAGCAATGCGACGCCGCCGCCGGGCACGATGCCCTCTTCGACCGCGGCGCGGGTGGCGTTGAGCGCGTCCTCGACGCGATCCTTCTTCTCCTTGACCTCGACCTCGGTGGCGCCGCCGACGCGGATCACCGCGACCCCGCCGGCGAGCTTGGCCAGCCGCTCCTGCAGCTTCTCGCGGTCGTAGTCGGAGGTGGTCTCCTCGATCTGCGCCTTGATCTGGTTGACGCGGGCCTCGATATCCTTCTTCTTTCCGGCACCGTCGACGATCGTGGTCTTCTCCTTCTCGATCACGATCTTCTTGGCGCGGCCGAGCATCGCAATGGTGACGCTTTCGAGCTTGATGCCGAGGTCTTCGGCGATGAGTTGGCCGCCGGTGAGGACGGCGATGTCCTCAAGCATGGCCTTGCGTCGATCGCCGAAGCCAGGCGCCTTCACGGCGGCGACTTTCAGTCCGCCGCGCAGCTTATTGACCACCAGCGTCGCCAACGCCTCGCCCTCGATGTCCTCGGCGATGATCAACAGCGGCCGGGCGCTCTGCACGATGGCCTCGAGCACCGGCAACAAGGGCTGCAGGCTGGAAAGCTTCTTTTCGTGCAGCAGGATGAACGGGTC
>DATHCD010000067.1:0-117013 GCA_035319735.1 Xanthobacteraceae bacterium
CGACAAGAGCGCTTATCTGGGCGACATCGACGGCATCGTCTTCGGCGAGGATCCGAGTGAAGGCTTCGTGCGCGGTCGCCGCTTCCTGCATCCGCGGCTGGGCTTCACCTTCACCGCGCCGGAAGGCTTCGCCCTCGACAACACGGCGCAGGCGGTGCTCGGCGTCAAGCATGGCGGCGGCCAAGCGCTGCGGCTCGACGTGGTGCGCGTGCCGTCGGAACAGACGCTCGCCGGCTATCTGACTTCCGGCTGGATCGAGAATATCGACCCCGGCACCGTCGAAGAGGTCACCATCAACGGATTTCCCGGCGCCACCGCCGCCGCCAAGGGCGATCAGTGGGACTTCCGGCTCTACGCCATTCGCTTCGGCAGCGACGTCTACCGCTTCATCTTCGCCGCCAAGCACCACACGCCAGAGACCGACCGCATCTTCCGCGAATCGATCGGCACGTTTCGCCGCATGAGCCTCGCCGAGATCGAGCAAGCGAAGCCGCTGCGATTGCAGGTGGTGACGGTCGGGCCCGGCGATACGGTGGAGCGGCTGGCGGGCCGGATGGCCGTCGCCGACCGTCAGCTCGAGCGCTTTCGCGTGCTCAACGGGCTCGAGCCGAGCGACCGGCTGAAGCCGGGCAGCGAAGTCAAGATCGTCGTCGAATAGCCGCCTGCGTGTCAGAAATTGATCGCGCGTTTGCCGACCGCGAGCGCCGCTTCTTTCATCGCTTCGCTTAAGGTCGGATGGGCGTGGCAGGTGCGCGCGATATCTTCCGACGAGGCGCCGAACTCCATGGCGATCGCCGCCTCCGCAATCAGGGTTTCGGCGTCGGGCCCGAGAATATGCACGCCGAGCACCCGGTCGGTCTTGGCGTCGGCGAGGATCTTGACGAAGCCGTCGGTGGCGAGATTGGCCCTCGCACGGGCGTTGGCGGTGAACGGAAACTTGCCCACCTGGTAGGCGATGCCGGCCTCCTTGAGTTCCTCCTCGGTTTTCCCGACCGAGGCGATTTCCGGGTCTGTGTAGACGACGTTCGGGATCACCTCATAGTTCACGTGACCGGCCTGCCCGGCGATGATTTCGGCGGCCGCGACCCCTTCGTCTTCGGCCTTGTGCGCCAGCATCGGGCCGGCGATGACATCGCCGATGGCGTAAATGCCGGCGACACTGGTGCGGTATTGCGGATCGACGATGATCCGGCCGCGATTGTCTCGTCTCACGCCGACCGCATCGAGGCCGAGGCCTTCGCTGTAGGGCACGCGGCCGATCGCCACCAGCACGATGTCCGCTTCCAGCGTCTCCGCCGCGCCGCCGCCCGCCGCCGGCTCGACCTTCACCTTCAGCACTTTTCCGGACACATCGACCGCGGCGACTTTCGACGCGAGCTTGAAGGCGACGCCTTGCTTCTGCTGCAGGCGCTGGAATTGCCGCGCCACTTCCCCGTCGATGCCGGGCAGGATGTGGTCGAGAAATTCGACGATCGTCACCTGCGCGCCCAGCCGCCGCCACACCGAGCCGAGTTCGAGCCCGATGACCCCGGCGCCGACGACCAGGAGCTTATCCGGCACCTCGACGAGATCGAGCGCGCCGGTCGAGGACACGATGCGCTTCTCGTCGATGTCGATGCCGTTGAGGCGGGCAACGTCCGAGCCGGTGGCGATGACGATGCTCTTTGTTTCCAGCGTCTGCGTGGTGCCGTCGGCGGACTTCACCTCGACCTTGCCCGGCGCGACGATGCGTCCTGAGCCGTGGAACGCCTCGATCTTGTTCTTCTTGAACAGAAACGCGACGCCCTTGACGTTGCTGTCGACGTTCTGCTCCTTGTATTTGAGCAGCGCGGCAAGATCGACGCTCGGCCTGCCGACCTTGATCCCCATCTGCGCGAAGCTGTGACCGGCCTCCTCGTAGATCTCGGACGCGTGCAGCATCGCCTTCGACGGGATGCAGCCGACATTGAGGCAGGTGCCGCCGAAGGTCGGGCGCTTCTCGACCACCGCGGTCTTCAGCCCAAGCTGCGCCGCGCGAATGGCGCAGACATAGCCGCCCGGGCCGGTGCCGATGACGATGAGGTCGTAGGGCATTGTCACACGCTCAGCCTTCTCACAAATCCAGCACCAGGCGCGCCGGGTCCTCCAGGAACTCCTTTACCCGCACCAGGAACGTCACCGCCTCGCGGCCGTCGACGATGCGGTGATCGTAGCTGAGCGCGAGATACATCATCGGCCGCGCCTCGATCTTGCCGTCGATCACCATCGGCCGCGCCTCGATCTTGTGCATGCCGAGGATGCCGGACTGCGGCGCGTTGAGGATCGGCGTCGACATCAGCGAGCCGTAGATGCCGCCATTGCTGATGGTGAAGGTGCCGCCCTGCATGTCCTCGATCTTCAGCGACCCGTCGCGGGCACGGCGGCCGAAATCGGCGATCGCCTGCTCGATCTCGGCGAGCGATTTTTGGTCGCAGTCGCGCACCACCGGCACCACCAGGCCGCGCTCGGTGCCGACCGCGATGCCGAGATGATAATAGTTCTTGTAGATGATGTCGGCGCCGTCGATCTCGGCATTGACGTTGGGAATTTCCTTGAGCACCTGCACGCAGGCGCGCACGAAGAAGCCCATGAAGCCGAGCTTGCCGCCGTACTTCTTCTCGAACAGGTCGCGATACCGCGCGCGCAACGCCATCACCTGCGTCATGTCGACTTCATTGAAAGTGGTGAGCATCGCCGCGGTGTTCTGCGCGTCCTTGAGCCGCCGCGCGATGGTCTGCCGCAGCCGGGTCATGCGCACGCGCTCCTCGCGCGCCGCGTCGTCGGCCGGGGACGGCGCGCGGGCCTGGACGGCGGCGGCGGGCTGAGCAACCGGCGTCGGCTGCGCCGCCGCGCGCTCGATCGCCGCGAGCATGTCGCCCTTGGTGACCCGGCCGTCCTTGCCGGTGCCGGGCACGGCCGCGGCATCGACGCCGCTCTCGGCCGCAAGCCTGCGCACCGACGGCGCCAACGGCATTTCGGGGCCCGGTGCCGCGGCCGTCGCCGGCTTTGCCGCCGCGGGTGCCGGCGGAGCCGCTTCCGGCGGTTTCGCCGGCGCCTTCGTCGGCGCAGCGCCTGTGCCTTCCTTGATCGCGCCGAGGAGCGCGCCGACGGCGACCGTGTCGCCGTCCTTGGCGGCAATGTCGATCAGCACGCCGGCGGCCGGCGCCGGCACCTCGATCGTCACCTTGTCGGTCTCCAGCTCCACCAGCGGCTCGTCGACGGCGACCATGTCGCCCGCCTTCTTGAACCACTTGCCGATCGTCGCTTCGCTCACCGACTCGCCGAGGGCGGGCACGCGAATCTCAGCCATGATCTCGGTTCCTCATTCGCGGAAACAAACGCGGACGGATGACGGGCGACGGCGACGGGAGGACGAAGACAAGGCTGCCATCTGTCTGCCGCATCTCGGTCGTCGTCTGCTAGCCGAGCGCCTCTTCCAGCAATCGCTTGAGCTGCGCAACATGCAGCGACATCTGTCCGACCGCCGTCGAAGCGGACGCCGGCCGGCCGGCGTAGCGGGCGCGGCGGTGCCTGGCGCCGATCTGGTTGAGCACCCATTCCAGAAAGATGTCGACGAACACCCAGCCGCCCATGTTGCGCGGCTCTTCCTGGCACCAGACGATCTCCGCCTGCTTGAAGCGCGTAAGCTCCGTCAGCAGCGCCTTGGTCGGGAACGGGTAAAGCTGCTCGATGCGGAGCAGATAGACGTCGTCTATCCCGCGCTTGTCGCGTTCCTCGTAGAGATCGTAGTAGACCTTGCCGGTGCAGAGAACGACGCGGCGGATTTTATCATCGGCGACCAACGTGATCTTCTCGTCCGGCAAGGTCTGCGCGTCGTCCCAGAGCAGCCGATGGAACGTCGTGCTCGGCCCCATTTCATCGAGCCGCGAGACGGCGCGGCGGTGGCGCAGCAGCGATTTCGGCGTCATCAGGATCAACGGCTTGCGAAAATCGCGCTTGAGCTGCCGGCGCAGGATGTGGAAGTAGTTCGCCGGCGTCGTGCAGTTGGCGACCTGCATGTTGTCCTCGGCGCACATCTGCAGAAAACGTTCCAGCCGCGCCGAGGAATGTTCCGGTCCTTGGCCTTCGTAGCCGTGCGGCAACAGGCAGACCAGCCCGGACATGCGCAGCCATTTGCGCTCGCCCGACGAGATGAACTGGTCGAAGACGACCTGCGCGCCGTTGGCGAAATCGCCGAACTGGGCTTCCCACAAGGTGAGCGCGTTGGGCTCGGCGAGCGAGTAGCCGTACTCGAAGCCGAGCACCGCCTCCTCCGACAGCATCGAGTTGATCACCTCGAAGCGCGCCTGCCCCTCGGCCAAATGATTGAACGGCGTATAGCGCTGCTCGGTCTCCTGATCGAACAGCACGGCATGGCGCTGCGAGAACGTGCCGCGCTCGCTGTCCTGCCCGGAAAGCCGCACCGGGCGGCCTTCGAGCAGCAGCGAGCAGAAGGCGAGCGCTTCGGCCGTGGCCCAGTCGATGTTCGTTCCCGACGCAATCGCCTTACGCCGGCTTTCCAGGAAACGGTTCAGCGTGCGATGGAGATGGAAGCCGGGCGACAGCGTGGTGATCCTTTCGCCGATGTTCTGCAGCGTCGCGATCTCGACGCCGGTCCGGCCGCGGCGCGGATCCTCGCCGTCGCCCGCGGTCTTGAAACCGGCCCAGCGGCCGTCGAGCCAATCGGCCTTGTTGGGGCGATAGTTCTGCGCGGCTTCAAGCTCGACATCGAGGCGGCTGCGCCAGTCCGTCTTCATCTTTTCCACTTCGCCCTCGGTGACGACGCCCTCGCCGATCAGCTTTTTGCCGTAGATTTCCAGCGTGCCGGGATGAGCGGCGATCGCCTTGTACATCAGCGGCTGGGTGAATGACGGCTCGTCCGCCTCGTTGTGGCCGTGACGGCGATAGCAGAACATGTCGATCACCACCGGCTTCTGGAATTTTTGCCGGAATTCGGTCGCGATCTTGGCGGCGAAGACGACGGCCTCGGGATCGTCGCCGTTGACGTGGAAGATCGGCGCCTCGATCATCTTGGCGACGTCAGACGGGTAGGGCGAGGAGCGCGCGTAACGCGGATTGGTGGTGAAGCCGATCTGATTGTTGACGATGAAATGCAGCGAACCGCCGGTGCGGTAGCCGCGCAATCCCGACAGCCCGAAGCACTCGGCGACCACGCCTTGGCCGGCGAACGCCGCATCGCCGTGGATCAGCAGCGGCATGACGCAGGTGCGATCGTCCGCGGTGCAATGGTGCTGATCCTGCTTGGCGCGCACCTTGCCGAGCACCACCGGATCGACGATCTCGAGATGCGACGGGTTGGCAGTCAGCGACAGATGCACCTTGTTGCCGTCGAACTCGCGATCCGACGAGGCGCCGAGGTGATATTTCACGTCGCCCGAGCCTTCAACCTCGTTGGGCGTCACCGAGCCGCCCTTGAACTCGTGGAAGATGGCGCGGTGCGGCTTGGCCATGACCTGCGCCAGGACGTTGAGCCGCCCGCGATGCGGCATGCCGATCACGATCTCGCGCACACCGAGGGCGCCGCCGCGCTTGATGATCTGCTCCAGCGCCGGGATCATCGCCTCGGCGCCGTCGAGACCGAAGCGCTTGGTGCCGGTGAACTTCAGGTCGCAGAATTTCTCGAACCCTTCGGCTTCAACGAGCTTGTTGAGGATGGCGCGCTTGCCCTCGCGCGTGAAGGTGATCTCCTTGTCGGGCCCTTCGATGCGCTCCTGGATCCAGCCCTTCTGTGCGCCGTTGGAGATATGCAGGAATTCGACGCCGAGCGTCTGGCAATAGGTGCGCCGCAGGATGCCGATGATTTGCCGCACGGTGCCGAATTCGAGGCCGAGCACCTTGTCGAGAAAAATCGGGTGGTCGAGATCGGCTTCGCCGAAGCCGTAACTGCGCGGATCGAGCTCCTCCTCGTTCTTCGGCGGCTCGAGGCCGAGCGGATCGAGATTGGCGTGAAAATGCCCGCGCGCGCGATAGGCGCGAATGAGCATGAGCGCCCGCACCGAATCGCGGGTCGCACGCTCGACATCGGCGGCGGCAAGGTCGACGCCCCTGCCCTGCGCCTGCGCCTGCAAATTGCCACCGAGAGCCTTGCCGACCTCGGCCCATTCGCCGGCGAGCGCCGCGGCGAACTCGTCGCGCTCGACCGGCGGCCAGTCCGCTCGCCGCCACGACGGACCGCGGGCGCTTTCGGTCACGTCGCGGGCGTCGTCCTTGAGGCTTTGGAAGAACGACCGCCATTCGGCGTCGACGGCGGCGGGATCGGCCTCGTAGCGTGCGTAGAGATCTTCGATGTAGCGGGCGTTACCGCCGTAGAGGAACGAAGTAAGCGCGAAGGCGGCGTTCGCATCCTGGCGAGACATGAGCGATTTCCTGGGCGGTTCCCGGATTCGGGGGTGAAAGCACGATCAAGACTGCGGAAAAGGAAAGTCCAAAGCAACCCGCCCGGCGCAGGCGACTTCTCCTAGGCCCTATTTAATGCCGAGACGACGAGCGCGGAAGACGCAGCCAGTGAATTAGGACTTCAATGCTTCAGCGAGGGTTTTGCCCAGGCGCGCCGGCGACGGCGAAATCCTGATACCGGCCGCTTCCATGGCGGCGATCTTGGAGTCGGCGTCGCCCTTGCCGCCGGCGATGATTGCGCCGGCGTGCCCCATGCGCCGTCCGGGCGGAGCGGTGCGACCGGCGATGAAGCCGACCGTCGGCTTGGCGCGGCGGCTCTTGGCCTCGTCCTTGAGGAACTGGGCAGCGTCTTCCTCAGAAGAGCCGCCGATCTCGCCGATCATGATGATCGCCTTGGTCGCCTTGTCGGCGAGAAACATTTCCAGAATTTCGATGAAGTCGGTTCCCTTTACCGGGTCGCCACCGATCCCGACCGCGGTGGTCTGGCCGAGACCCTCCTGCGTGGTCTGAAACACCGCCTCATAGGTCAACGTCCCGGAGCGCGAGACGATGCCGACCTTGCCGTCTTGAAAGATATTGCCGGGCATGATGCCGATCTTGCATTCGCCTGCGGTCATGACCCCCGGGCAGTTCGGCCCGATCAGGCGGGATTTCGAGCCGCAGAGCGCGCGCTTGACCTTCACCATGTCGAGTACGGGAATACCCTCGGTGATGCAGACGATCAGCGGAATTTCCGCCGCGATCGCTTCGCAGATCGCATCCGCGGCGCCCGCCGGCGGCACGTAGATGACGCTGGCGTCGCAGCCGGTTTGCTCGCGCGCCTCGGCGACGGTCTCGAAGACCGGCAGGCCGAGATGACTGGTGCCGCCCTTGCCCGGCGCAGTGCCGCCGACCATTTTCGTGCCGTAGGCGATCGCCTGCTCGGAATGGAAGGTGCCATTCCTGCCGGTAAAGCCTTGACAGATGACTTTGGTGTTCTTGTCGATGAGGATGGACATTCGCGGCTCTTTATCTCGCCTCCCCTGAAGGCGGGACCTCGGCGCGCGGACGCCGGTCGGGGGGGCGTCCAACGCGCCTCAATCCGTATGCTGGAGCTCTGACCATTACGCCGCCCTCACCGCCTTGACGATCTTCTGCGCCGCGTCGTCGAGATCGTCGGCGGAGGTGACGTTGAGATTGGACTTGGCGATGATCTCCTTGCCAAGCTCGACATTGGTGCCTTCCAGCCGCACGACGAGCGGCACCCGCAAGCCTACTTCCTTCACCGCCGCCACCACGCCTTCGGCAATGATGTCGCAGCGCATGATGCCGCCGAATATGTTGATCAGAATTCCCTTCACCTGCGGGTCGGAGGTGATGATCTTGAAGGCGGCGATCACTTTGTCCTTGCTGGCGCCGCCGCCGACATCGAGAAAATTGGCCGGCGTCTCGCCATAGAGCTTGATGATGTCCATCGTCGCCATCGCCAGGCCGGCGCCGTTGACCATGCAGCCGATGGTGCCGTCGAGCGCGATGTAGCTGAGGTCGTAGCGCGAGGCCTCGATCTCCTTGGTGTCCTCCTCGCTGACGTCGCGCAGCGCCACGATGTCGGGACGCCGATAGAGCGCGCTGTCGTCGAAGCCGATCTTGGCGTCGAGGCAAATGAGTTCGCCGGGCTTGGTGACGACGAGCGGATTGATCTCGAGCAGGTTCATGTCCTTGGCGAGAAAGGCCTGATAGAGCCGCGGCAGCATCGTCTCGGCCTGCTTGCCGACCTCGCCGCCGAGGCCCAAGGCGCGCGCCAGGCGGCGGGCGTGATGGGGCATGAAGCCGGTCGCCGGATCGACCGAGAGGCTCACGATCTTCTCCGGCCGCGTGCGCGCCACTTCTTCGATTTCCATGCCGCCTTCGGTCGAGGCGACAAAGGCGACGCGCGCCGCCGCGCGGTCGACCAGCGCGGAAAGATAATATTCACTCTCGATGCTCGAGCCGGCCTCGATATAGAGGCGCTGTACCTTTTTGCCCTGCGGTCCAGTCTGGCGCGTCACCAGCGTGGAACCGAGCAGCCGCTCGGCTTCGCGCTTCACCTCGGCGACCGATTTCACCACCTTGACGCCGCCGGCCTTGCCGCGGCCGCCGGCGTGGATCTGCGCCTTCACCACCCAGACCGGCCCGCCGAGATCCGCGGCGGCCTGTACCGCCTCCGCGACGCTGAATGCCGGGATGCCGCGCGGCACCGGCACCCCGAATTCGCGCAGCACCGCTTTCGCCTGGTATTCGTGGATGTTCATGCCGGCAGGCCTTGGTCCGACTGCGCTTGCGACTCGTCACCTCAAGGCGCGCGCGGAGCGAGCCTCGAAGAATACCGGGCCGATCGAAATCGGACTGCCGATTTCGAAAACATTTTCAGCATGCAAGTCGGCGACAGCCGACGTGCACGCCGTCACGTGCCGAGATCGGGGGCAATCTTTTTGCAGGCTTCGACCAGGCCCTCAACCGCCTTTACCGATTTATCGAACATGCCGCGCTCGGCGCTATTGAGCTCGATTTCGACGATGCGCTCGACCCCTTTGGCGCCGATCACCACCGGCACGCCGACGTAAAAGTCCTTCACCCCGTATTCGCCGTTGAGCCAGGCGGCGGCCGGCAGCACGCGCTTCTTGTCGCGCAGATAGCTTTCCGCCATGGCGATGGCCGATGTGGCCGGGGCATAGAAGGCGGAGCCGGTCTTGAGCAGACTGACGATCTCGCCGCCGCCATTGCGCGTGCGCTCGACGATCGCGTCAAGCCGCGCCGCCGTGGTCCAGCCCATCTTGACGAGATCGGGCAGCGGAATGCCGGCGACGGCCGAATAGCGCACCAGCGGCACCATGGTGTCGCCGTGACCGCCGAGGACGAAGGCGGTGACGTCCTCGACCGAGACATTGAACTCGTCGGCGAGAAAATAGCGAAAGCGCGCCGAGTCGAGCACGCCAGCCATGCCCACGACCATCTGCTTCTGCAGCCCGCAGCATTTCTGCAGCGCCCAGACCATGGCGTCGAGCGGATTGGTGACGCAGATGACGAAAGCATTGGGCGCGTATTTCTTGATCGCCGCGCCGACCTGCTCCATCACCTTGAGGTTGATGCCGAGCA
Source organism: Xanthobacteraceae bacterium (assembly GCA_035319735.1). Lineage (GTDB taxonomy): Bacteria > Pseudomonadota > Alphaproteobacteria > Rhizobiales > Xanthobacteraceae > BOG-931. The sequence continues at coordinate 9,550 of DATHCD010000067.1, forward strand.
GATCGTCGCGGCTCATGCCCGGCTTGCGCGGCACGCCGGCGCTGACGATGCAGACGGCCGCGCCTTCAATCGCTTCGTAGGAGTTTGTGCCGCTGAAGCGGGCGTCGAAACCCTCCACCGGGGACGACTGGACGAGATCGAGCGCCTTGCCTTGCGGCATGCCTTCCATGATGTCGAAGAGGACGACATCGCCCAACTGCTTGAGACCGGCCAGGTGCGCCAAGGTGCCGCCGATCTGGCCGGCGCCGATCAATGCGATTTTGCTTCGTGCCATAGGGACGATCCTTGAATGGCTAATGACGAAGGGGGCTGCCGCGGTCATTAGCCGTTTCGGCAAGTCCGTTCAAGCCGGTCCCGCCGCTCGATCGAACCGGCGCTCGAGTTTCCACAATGCCGGTGGACGAGCCGGGCAATTGCGAACGCGCCGCGCCGCATACGGCAAGCGTGGCGAGCGCGTCTCGACCCGACGCGAGGCGGCGCACTTGAACTTCGGCGCAGCAAGGCTCGGGCCCCGCTGTTGCATCGCGCGGCGATCGAGTCGGTTCACATTCCATTAACTGTTGTGGAGGAAACGCGGCGCAGATGATGACAAACGCTTAACGCGGCGCAGACGACGTGCCATCGCGCCGCCGCAAATCAGTCACGCACTTTTTGCGAGCAGCATGCTTGTCACGCCTATTTGCGAGCCATGCGTATAGGGAATGCAGGCATGTTGCTCAACACTTCGGCTTGCCAAACTTTCGCGCCACCCAACATGATGTATTTGATTCGGGACGGTGGGCGTGAAGAGTTCGTCACCGTTGCGAGCTTGAGCCGAGGAAGCGACCGAGGAGGCCTTTTTTTGACAACTATGTCAGGAGGCCTGTCGAATGCAGGACTTTCTTCCCGAAGGCGGCGTGATCCGCAAATTGTGGATCGGAGAAGCCGCCAAATATCGCGACCACATGTTGCGTCTCGACCACGCGAGCCGGCACAATCGGTTTGGCGGCGGGGTGTCGGACGAATTCATTCGCAACTACGTTAACCTGTCAATTTCACTCGACGCGGTCGTGTACGGCTTCTTCATCGACGGCGTGATGCGCGGCGGCGCCGAGCTGCGGCCGCTTGGCGCACGCTTCCCGGGCCAGGCCGAGGCGGCGTTCAGCGTTGAGCAGCCGTGGCAGAGTCACGGCGTCGGTTCAGCACTGCTTCGCCACATCCTGCTCGCCGCCCGCAACCGTGGATATCAACTGTTGCATATGGCCTGTCTCGCCGAGAACCGGCGCATGCAGCAGCTGGCGCGCAAGTTCGACGCCGAGCTGTCCTTCGATTTCGGCAGCGTGGTCGGCGAAGTCGAGTCCTCGCGGCCAACGCCGCTGTCGCTGATGCGCGAGCTGATGACCGACGGTCACGGCTTCGCGACGGCGATGCTCGATCTGCAATCGCGCATGCTGAGAGCGTGATCCCACTCCCAGGCCGATCAGCTGCTGCGGGCGAGCCTCAGCTCCGCGGCGGCGAGCGGATAGGCGTCTTCGACCACATACGGCCCGCCGCCGATCGACGCGCGCGAGGAGAACAACACGAAGCGTGAGACCTCGAACGACGACGAACGATAATGCGCACGCGCGGTGAGATATTCGGCGACCTGCTGGCTTGACGAATCGCGCAGCCGCGCCAGCGTGACGTGCGGAGTGTATTTGCGACCCTCGGGCTCGAGCCCGAGCCGCTGCAGCAGCCGCTCGTGTTCCGCCTGCAAGTCCATGAGCGGCGTGACCGCCGCCGCCGCCGCGACCAGCGCCCGCGGCTTGCGGCCGCCGAACGACGACAGCCCGTCGAGACGCAGTTCGAACGGCGCACGCCGCACGCGTCCGAGCAGGCCGGCAATGTCGCGCGCCAACCCATCGTCGATATCGCCGATGAAGCGCAGCGTCAGATGATAGTTCTCGGGATCGATCCAGCGCGCACCCGGCAAACCGCCGCGCATCATGGCGAGCGACTGGACGACGCCGGGCGGTATCTCAACCGCGGTGAACAAACGTGGCATGACAACCTGCGCCTCGTCGCCAGGGTCCCGGCGGCCGCGCTCGCACGCGAACGTCGCAGTCGAAGGGGCACTCGGAACTCATACGCGCCGCGCATTTCGATTTGAAGTTCCGGTGCGAGTGGGCCTCTCCTCGTTGGAATTTCAAATCCGCCGCGCTACGCGAATCGCAGCAGGCCGCAGCATGCGGGGATTGCGGCGGCCACGCAACCCTTACGACGGCGTCGCGTGGCGGACTCGGGCGATCAGCTCTTCCACCCGCGGCAGGATACGGGCGACGATCGCGCCGACCCCCGCCGCGTTTGGGTGCAGGCCGTCCGCCTGCGTGAGGCTGAGGTCGGCGGCGGGGCCGTCGAGAAAAAACGGATAGAACAGCACGCCGTATTTGCCGGCGAGCTCAGGATAGATGCGCTCGAACGACCGCACATAGTCCACTCCCAGGTTCGGCATTGCCCGCATCCCGCACAGCAGAACAGCGATATGCCGCTCGGTCAGTCGCCGCAGAATGGCGTCGAGCGCGTCGCGCGTCACCTGCGGGTTGACGCCGCGCAGCATGTCGTTGGCGCCGAGTTCGAGAATGACCGCGTCGGTCCCCAGCGGGACCGACCAATCGAGCCGCGCCAGCCCGGCAGAGGCGGTGTCGCCGGACACGCCGGCATTCTCGATCTGCGCAGTGATTCCTTTGGCGGCGAGCGCGGCCTGCAAGCGGGCGACGAAGCCGTCATTGGCGGGAAGACCGAGACCTGCCGTCAACGAATCGCCAAGCGCCACGACCTTGACCACCTCGGCGCTCGCGCCCGGAACGACTGTCCCAGGCAGCAGCAGCGCGCTACAAATCGCCGCGGCGGCCGCGGCGGCCGCGGCCCGCGAGATTTGGAACAAAACCCGGCCGCACCCATATGATCGGGCATGCATCGGCGGTGAGAGGCGCGGGTCAGCTTTAAAGATGAACGACACGTCGGGGCTTCCCTTCGCTGGCGATGCCGTTGCACTGCGCGGCGTCAACCTGTCGCTCGGCCGCGGCGCCGCCCGTGTTCATATCCTGAGAGACATCGACCTGAATATAGGTCGCGGCAAGGCCGTCGGGCTGCTCGGACCCTCCGGCTCCGGCAAGTCGACGCTGCTCATGGTGATGACCGGGCTGGAGCGGCCGGACAGCGGCGCGGTGGTCGTCGCCGGCGCCGATCTGCAGAAGCTCGATGAGGACGAGCTGGCGCGCTTTCGCGGCAGGAACATCGGCATTGTGTTCCAGGCCTTTCACCTGATCCCAACCATGACGGCACTGGAAAACGTCGCCGTGCCGCTCGAGCTCGCTGGCGAGCGCGACGCCTTCGCGCGCGCCGAGCACGAGCTCGCGGTGGTCGGTCTCGCGCCGCGCCTTCATCACTATCCGTCCCAGTTGTCGGGCGGCGAGCAGCAGCGCGTCGCCATCGCCCGCGCGCTCGCGCCCAAGCCGGCGATCGTCGTCGCCGACGAGCCGACCGGCAATCTCGACGAAGCTACCGGAGCCGAGATCATCGAGCTTCTGTTCCGCGGCCATCGTCAGCACGGCACGACGCTCGTCCTCGTCACTCACGATACGGCGCTGACCGCGCATTGCGACGCCGTGCTGCACCTGCATTCGGGGCGGATCGAGCAGCCGACGCCGCAAATGACCAACAAAGACAGAGCGAAGAAAGCATGACCGCACTGGCGCTGCGTTTCGCCTGGCGCGAGCTGCGCGGCGGCCTGCGCGGTTTCGGCGTCTTCATCGCCTGCATCGCGCTTGGCGTCATGGCGATCGCCGGGGTCGGCTCGGTTGCCGCAAGCCTCTCCGACGGCCTCGCCCGCGCCGGCCGCGTGATCCTCGGCGGCGACCTCGCCTTTGCGCTGGTGCAACGCGAAGCAAACGACAGCGAGCGCGCCTTCCTCGACGCGCGCGGCACGCTTTCCGTGGCCGCGACTTTGCCGACCATGGCGCGCACAAGCGACGGGCGAACGACGCTCGTCGAGGTCAAGGCCGCCGATGGCGCCTACCCGCTGTATGGCGCGGTCGCGACCAACCCGGAAATGGCGCTGCCCGCTTTGTTCGCGCGGCGGGACGGCGCGTTCGGTGCCGCCGCCGATCCCGGCCTGCTCGCGCGCCTCGATCTCAAGCCCGGCGACCGCATCACCATCGGCAACGCCGCGATCGAGCTGCGCGCGGTGCTGACGAGCGAGCCGGACAAGCTCGCCGGCGGCATCGGCTTCGGGCCTCGGCTGCTCATCGGCGAGGCGGCGCTGCGCGCCAGCGGCCTCATTCAGCCGGGCAGCATCGTTCGCTGGCAATACCGGCTGCGCCTGCCCGAGGGCGGAGCGAGCGATAGCGCCATGGCGTCGGTCGAAAGCGAGGCCCGCGCCACCTTCCCCGACGCCGGCTGGGACATCCGCACGCGCAGCAAGGCCTCGCCGCAGCTCGAACGCAACGTCCAGCGGTTCAGTCAATTCCTCACGCTCGTCGCCTTGACCGCGCTCCTCGTCGGCGGCGTCGGCGTTGCCAACGCGGTCGCAAGTCATCTCACGCGCAAGAGCGACGCGATCGCGACCATGAAAGCGCTCGGCGCGACGGGCGGCGGCGTCTTCGCCATCTACTGCTCGCAGATCGTGGGCGTGGCGTTGTTTGCCACCCTCATCGGCGCAGGGATCGGCGCGGCGCTGCCATTCGCGATCGCCTCGGCGCTCGGCGCCGTCATTCCTCTGCCCGTCGCGCCGGCGCTCTACCCGGAGGCGGTGACGATGTCGGTCGCCTATGGGCTTCTCACCGCTCTGGCTTTCGCCTTGTGGCCGCTCGGACGCGCGCGCGACATTTCGGTATCGATGTTGTTTCGCGACCCGATCGCCGACGAGCGGCGCTGGCCGCGCCGCCGCTATGTCGCGGCGACCGCGGCGATCGTCGCCGCGCTCGCGGCGCTCGCAATCCTCGCCGCCTATGACCACCGCCTGGCGATGATGTTCGTCGCCTCCGCCGCCGTCATTTTCGCGGCGCTGCGGCTGGTCGCCCTGCTGGCGATAGCGATCGCGCGCCGCCTGCCGCGCGTGCGCTCGACGCTTCTGCGCCTCGCCCTCGCCAATATCCACCGGCCGGGCGCCTTGACGCCGAGCGTCGTGCTCTCGCTCGGCCTCGGTCTTTCCTTGCTCGTGACCATGATCGAGATCGACGGCAATCTGCATCGCCAGTTCGCCGCGACGCTGCCGGAGAAGGCGCCTTCGTTCTTCTTGCTCGACATCCCCGCCGCTGAAGCCGACCGCTTCGACGCCTTCGTGCGCGCGCAAGCTCCGCGCGCGACGACCCAGCGCGTGCCGATGCTGCGCGGCCGCATCATCGCCGCCAACGGCATCAAAGCGGAGGAGCTCAAACCCGCGGAGGGATCGGCCTGGGTGTTGCGCGGCGACCGCGGAATCACCTACGCGACGACGATCCCCGAGGGCTCACGCCTCGTCGCCGGCCAATGGTGGGCCGCCGACTATGCCGGAGCGCCGCTGGTCTCGCTGGAAGAAAGAACGGCTGAGGATCTCAACCTCAAGATCGGCGATTCCATCACCGTCAATGTGCTCGGCCGCAATGTGACGGCCCGCATCGCCAATCTGCGCGCCGTCGATTGGCAGAGCCTCGGCATCAATTTCGTGCTGGTGTTTTCGCCCGGCGCATTCGCTGGCGCGCCGCATACCGACATCGCGACGCTGACTTTCGCCGACGGCGGCACGCCGCGCGAGGAGACGGCGCTGATCAAGGCGCTGGCCGACGCCTTTCCCGCGGTCTCCGCCGTGCGCGTCAAAGACGCGCTCGAGGCGGTCGACCATATCGTAGGCAATCTGCTGCTCGGGCTGCGCAGCGCGAGCGCGGTGACGCTCGCTGCGGCGGCCTTGGTGCTCGGCGGGGCGCTGGCGGCGAGCCAGCGTTTTCGCATCTACGACGCGGTGGTGCTGCGAACGCTCGGGGCGACCCGCGCGCAGCTCCTTGCCGCCTACGCGCTCGAATACCTTCTGATCGGGCTCGCGACCGTGCTGTTCGCGGTGGCGGCGGGCTCGCTCGCCGCCGGTCTCGTGGTCACGCGGGTGATGGAATTTCCCTTCCTCTGGATGGCGGCGCAGGCGGCCGGCGCCGCCGGCGCGGCGCTTTTGGTCACGGTTGGACTCGGCCTTGCCGGCACCTTCACCGCGCTCGGCCGCAAACCCGCGGAGGTTTTGCGCAATCTGTAGCCGACCGGCAAATTGCGCAGGCCAATGCCGGCGCTGGCGGTGGAAAGAGCAAAGATGAACGGACGGTAACCATTGCAAATATCGCCGCCCCGCCATCTGGCGCGGCAACGCCTTTCGCACTAGATTCGGCGCGAAACGAATTCGGCGTCCGCTGCGGACGCGAAAACCCGGCGGGCGCCGGGACAACCCAGAGGTACTTCTCCATGTCGGACTTCGACCGGAATATCGCGACCGCCCGGCCTGGCTATCGCGCCGACCGGGTGGCGATCGACGCGGGCCTGCGCGCCTACATGATCCGCGTCTACAATTACATGACCGCCGGCGTAGCGCTGACCGGGCTGGTCGCCTGGTTCACCTTTAGCGCCGCCGTCACCCAGACCGGCGCCGGGTTACAGCTGACGCCCTTCGGCCATATGCTCTTCGCCAGTCCGCTGATGTGGGTGCTGGTGCTGGCGCCGCTCGGCTTGGTGATGGTCATGAGCTTCGGCATCAACCGTCTGTCAGCGGGAACGGCGCTGACGATTTTCTTCGTCTATGCCGGCCTGCTCGGGCTCTCCTTGGCGTCGATCTTTCTGGTCTACACCGGAGCCTCGATCACGCGCGTGTTCTTCATTTCGGCGGCGACGTTCGGCGCCATGAGCCTCTATGGTTACACGACGCAACGCGACCTGACCGGCGTCGGCTCATTTATGTTCATGGGCCTGATCGGCATCATCATCGCCAGCCTGGTCAACATCTTCCTGCAGTCGAGCGCGCTCTATTGGGCGATCTCGGTGATCGGGGTAGTGATCTTCGTCGGCCTCACCGCCTACGACACGCAGACCATCAAGGAAATGTACAGCCCGATGGATGACGGCACCGTCGCCGGCCGCAAGGCGGTCATGGGCGCGCTGCGGCTCTATCTCGACTTCATCAACCTGTTCCTGATGATGCTGCGCCTGTTCGGCGACCGGCGCTGAACCAAACGCGATGCATGCCAACGCCCCGGGACTCGTCCCGGGGCGTTTTCTTTTGCGGGCTTCGATGAGCGATGAGCGACGTTGACATTCGGCCGGCCGGACCGGGCGACGTCGCGGCGATCACCCGCATCTACGGCGAAGCCGTCGCGCACGGCACGGCGACGTTCGAAATCGTGCCGCCCGATGAGTCGGAAATGGCGCGACGCCAACAGGCGCTGCTGACCAATGGCTATCCTTATCTCGTCGCCGAGCAGGCAGGCGCGGTTGCCGGCTATGCCTATGCCGGACCTTACCACGCCCGGCCGGCGTACCGCTGGAGTGTCGAGGATTCGATCTATGTCGCGCCGCAATTCCATCGTCTCGGATTGGGCCGACTGCTCATGGCGCGCCTCATCGCCGAGGCGCAGGCGCGCGGCTTTCGCCAGATGATCGCGGTGATCGGCGATTCGGCGAACGCCGCCTCGATCGCGCTGCACGCCGCGGCCGGCTTCCGCCGCATCGGCACGCTGCAATCCGTCGGCTTCAAGCACGGCCGCTGGCTCGATGCCGTGCTCATGCAGCGCCCGCTCGGCAGCGCCGATACGACGCCGCCATAGACCTCAGCCGGCAACCACGCGCAGCGAGCGATCAAGCGCGCCGAGCACCCGTTCGAGTTGCTGCCCGCGCCGGACAATGTGTCCGCTCGCCGAGATGACGCTGTAGGCGCCCTGTCGGCGTCCAGGCCGTGGATCCTTTTCGATCCGGTAAATAGGGATTTCGCAGGCGCGGCGGAAAACGGAAAACACCGCGCGATCCTTGAGGAAGTCGATGGCGTAGTCGCGCCACTCGCCGGCTGCGACTTTGCGGCCATAGAGGCTGAGAATGCGGTCAAGCTCGCGCCGGCTGAAGGTGACCTCGCTTGCGGGGGCGGGCGCGCGAACCTCGCCCCCGCGCAACGCGCTCGGTTCAGTATCGCCGAAGGCCATACGGCGCCTCCTTTGTCATTGAAGCCTCATGGTCGCTTCATGATCGCGCCGGACAGGCGCGGCGGCAAGAGGCTTGCGGATGGCAGGACGTCAGGACGGGAAAGCGCGATGATTCGCCGCCGAAAACGCCGGTGCGGCATTTTTGACCGCCGGAATCACAGATTCGTTAAACGAATCATAATGTGGCCCCATTTCAGCCAAGCACGCGCCAAGCTGCACTGCGAAGAAGCGACCGTTGCCTCAGGGCCCGGTCCGATTCGTACTCCGGATTCCTCAGCCCCCCAGCCCCCCGGGGCGCGGACGGACCGGGCCAGAGTTTTGCGAACGGTTAATCCCCCTATCTCCAGGCCGGCGGTTCGCCGGCCTTTTTTTGAATGTCGGAGAAGGGCGATCAGCTATCCGTCATCTGATCTCGCTCATTCGCGGTCCGATCGGAGCGATTGCTGCGCCCAGCACGATGCCCGGTTTCTCGCGCACGCCATCCTGCACGATAACGGCGGCGCCATCGATTCCATCGGCCTCGACTTCCGAGATCGGAACGGTCCAGCTTGGGCCCGTGCCGGAAAAATCGCCGAGCTTGAGCCAACGACGCACGACATTGTAGTAGGTGAGAGTGCGCCCGCCATTCTCGCCGCGGCCGACGGCAACTTTCACCGTTCTGGCGAGCGGACACAGCCAGACTTCGCCGCCGAGATGCTTGTTCTCGCCCGGCCCCACTTTCACGGTCAAAATACCTTCGCCTACGGACAAGAGCACTGGCAAAGACATCGTCGCGGCGTTGCGATTCGTTTGCGCGATGGCGCGCTCGATGGCGACTCGGTCGCTGCCGAGCACCTGCATTTCCCCATTGACGACGATTTGCGGAGTATAGACCTGGCGGTCGTCGCGCACGCGCGCATAGGCGCGCTGCCGCGCCGAATGCGCCGGACTGGCCAGCGTGTCCTTCCAGCCGAGATAATCCCAATAATCGATCGGGACGCTCACTGCGACCAGCGAGGGATCGCCGGCAAGCTCGCCGAGAAGCTTGTCGGCCGCCGGGCAGGACGAGCAGCCCTGACTGGTGAACAACTCGAGCAGCGCCTGCCGTTCGCCGGCGCCGGCGCCGGCGTAAGTTGCAATGAGCAGGCTTGCGATGAGCGGTGCCGACGAAAGGCGGCGACGCAGCATTCCAGTCTCCACCGCCGCTGGCCCCTTGTGACCATTTCGTGACCGCGCATTGATATCGGGCGCGCCTGTCACCCGCCACTCAATTCGCAGTGAGCCGCTATTTTTCAGCGGGAACACGAATTTTCGGAAAACGGATACGGCCCCGGATCAAGACGGGCGGACTTTCTCCAATCATGGTCTAGGCCGCGAGACGGCGAAGGACATACTGCAATATGCCGCCGTTTCTGTAGTAATCGAGCTCGTCGACCGTATCGATGCGGCAAATGAGCGGAACACGCTTGAGGCCGCCGTCGGCGGCGACGATCTCGGCAATGAGCCGCTGGTGCGGCTTGAGGTCGGCGTGCAAGCCGCGAATGGTGACCTGCTCGTCGCCCTTCAGTCCGAGCGTCTGCCAGGACGTGCCCTCCTCGAAGACGAGCGGCACCACGCCCATGCCGACCAGATTGGAGCGATGGATGCGTTCGAACGACTGCGCGATCACGGCGCGCACGCCGAGCAGGATCGTCCCCTTGGCCGCCCAGTCGCGCGAGGAGCCGGTGCCGTATTCCTTGCCGGCGAACACGACCAGCGGCACGCGCTCGCTCTTGTAGCGCATCGCCGCGTCGTAGATCGTCATGCGCTGACGCGACGGGTAATGAATCGTATAGCCGCCCTCGACGCCGGGGACCATCTGGTTCTTGAGGCGGATATTGGCGAAGGTGCCGCGCATCATCACTTCGTGATTGCCGCGCCGTGTGCCGTATTGGTTGAAATCGACCGGCTTGACCTTGTGCTCGACGAGATACTTGCCGGCCGGCGAATCGACCTTGATCGATCCCGCCGGCGAGATGTGGTCGGTGGTGATGGAATCGAGGAACAGGCCGAGGATGCGCGCCTCGATAATGTCGCTCGGCGGCTCCGGCCGGCGGGCCATGCCGGAGAAATACGGCGGATTCTGCACATAGGTCGATTTGCCGTCCCAGGGAAAGGTCAGCGCGCCCTGCACGCTGATCTTGCGCCAGTTGGTGTCGCCCTTGAACACGTCGGCGTATTTGCGCGTGAACATCTGCCTGGTGATGTTCTTGCGGATGAACGCGTTGACCTCGCGGCTCGACGGCCAGATGTCGCGCAAATAGACCTTGCGGCCCTTCCCATCGGTGCCAAGCGGCGCCTTGCCGAGGTCGGTCTGCATCGTGCCGGCGATCGCATAAGCGACGACGAGCGGCGGCGATGCCAGATAGTTGGCGCGCACGTCGGAATTGACGCGCCCCTCGAAATTGCGATTGCCGGAGAGCACCGCGGCCGCCACCAGATCGTTGTCGTTGATCGCCTTGGAAATTTCCGGCGGCAACGGACCCGAATTGCCGATGCAGGTGGTGCAACCGAAGCCGACGAGATTGAATCCGAGCTTGTCGAGGTCCTTCTGCAAGCCGGATTTATCGAAATATTCCGCCACCACCTGCGAGCCGGGCGCGAGCGACGTCTTGACCCACGGCTTGACCGCAAGCCCTTTGGCCACCGCCTTGCGGGCGAGCAGCCCGGCGGCAATCATCACGCTCGGATTTGACGTGTTGGTGCACGACGTGATCGCCGCGATCACCACATCGCCATGGCCGAGCGTATGCTGGCGTCCTTCGACGGCAACGCGTCTGTCCATCTCGGCGGCCTTGCCGAACTCCTTGTCCATCGCCTGCGCGAATCCGCTCTTAACCTCTTTGAGCGGCACCCGATCCTGCGGACGCTTGGGCCCGGCGAGCGACGGCTCGACGGAGGCGAGTTCGAGCTTGAGCACGTCGGTGAAGACCGGGTCCGGCGTCGTCCGCGCCCGGTACATGCCCTGCGCCTTGGCGAAGGCAAGCACCAGCGCGACCCGTTCCACCGGCCGGCCGGTGTCGCGCAGATAGCGGATGGTGTCGTCGTCGATCGGAAAGAAACCGCAGGTGGCGCCGTATTCCGGCGACATGTTGCCGAGCGTAGCGCGGTCGGCGATCGACAGGTTCGCCAGGCCCGGGCCGAAATACTCGACGAACTTGCCGACCACGCCGCGTTTGCGCAGCATCTGCGTGACGGTGAGGACGAGATCGGTCGCGGTGACGCCTTCCTTGAGCTTGCCGTTCAATCGCACCCCGATCACTTCCGGCAGCAGCATCGAATAGGGCTGGCCGAGCATGGCGGCCTCGGCTTCGATGCCGCCCACGCCCCAGCCGAGCACGGCGAGCCCGTTCACCATGGTGGTGTGCGAATCGGTGCCGACGAGCGTGTCCGGATAGGCAAGCTCGGTGGCGGCAACCTTGTCCGTGAATTTGATCTTCGTCTTCGCCGTCCAAACGGTATGGGCGAGGTATTCAAGGTTGACCTGATGGCAGATGCCGGTGCCGGGCGGCACCACGCGAAAATCCTCAAACGAGCGCTGCGCCCATTTGAGAAAGCGGTAGCGCTCCTGATTCTGCTTGTACTCCTCATCCACATTCTTCTTGAACGCGGCATTGGTGCCGAAATAGTTGACCACGACCGAATGATCGATGACCAGATCGACCGGCACCAGCGGATTGATTTTCTTTGCATCGCCGCCCAGCGTGTTCATGGCGTCGCGCATGGCGGCGAGGTCGACCACCGCGGGCACGCCGGTGAAATCCTGCATCAGCACGCGCGCCGGGCGAAAGGCGAGCTCGCGCTCGGAGGTCTTGGTCTTGAGCCACTGCGCGACCGCCTGGATGTCCTCCTTGGTGACGGAGCGGCCATCCTCGTTGCGCAGCAGGTTTTCGAGCAGGACCTTGAGCGAGAAGGGCAGCCGGGAAATCCCTTTTAGGCCGTTCTTTTCCGCCGCCGGAAGGCTATAGAAGGCGTAAGTCTTGGATCCGACCTTAAGCGGCCGCAAGCATCTAAAGCTATCGAGCGAAGCCATGATTCTTTTCCCATCCTGCCGGACGCCCGCCGGCGCAAATTGGGGTAATTATTGCCGGAACTTGATCCAACAGACCGTCGGTGCCCGGACGCGGCAGGCATTGCCGCCGCATCCGTGTCTGCGCTGCGGCTTATAGGGTCTTTTCAGGACTTGTGCCAGATCGGTAACGAGAATCGGACAATGGCAGGCGGCGCACGAGCGTTCGAAACAGGTGAGCGGGCCGATACGACTCTCGCCTCAGCTGCAGGGCGTCGCTGATGCGGCTTTCCGCCTCTGATCTCGCCTGCCGCCGCGGGGGGCGAGATGTCTTCGCCGGCGTGAGCTTTTCCGTCTCGTCCGGCGAGATTTTGACCATCAGCGGGCGCAATGGCGCGGGCAAGTCATCGCTCTTGCGCATGATGGTCGGACTCGTGCGCATCGCCGGCGGGCGGCTCACTTTGGAGGGGGGCGACCCCGAACTGACCATCGGCGAACAGGCTCATTATCTCGGCCATCAGGACGCGTTGAAGCCTTCCCTGTCGGTGCGCGAGAATTTGCGGTTCTGGGCGAGCTTTCTCGGCACCGGCGCCGCTGACGCTACCGATCTCGGCGAGCCGCTTGCGGCCGTCGGGCTCGACAGGCTCGCGGACCTGCCGGCGGCCTATCTCTCCGCCGGGCAGCGCCGCCGCCTGTCGATCGCGCGCCTCCTTGCCGTCAAGCGCCCGATCTGGCTGCTCGATGAGCCGACAAGCACGCTCGACGCCGCGGCGCAGAAGCGTCTGGCCGAGCTTATGGGCGCGCATCTTGCCGCCGACGGCCTCATTCTCGCCGCCACGCATGGGGCCCTCGGGCTCGAGGGCGCCGGGGAGTTGCGGCTCGGAGACGCGCAATGAGCTTGCAGGCGCTGCTCTCACCGCTCCCTGAGTTCCAGCCTGGCGCGCCGCGCGCGTCGGCGCTTCCCGGTAGGGAATTGGCATGACGCCGCTTGCCGCTGTTCTCGTTCGCGACATGCGCATCGCCGTGCGCGTCGGCGGCGGCGCGCTGATGGCGGTCCTGTTCTTCCTCGTAGTGGCCACGCTGGTCCCCTTCGCCCTCGGCCCGGACCTCGCGCTGCTCAAGCGGATCGGCCCCGCGATCCTCTGGCTCGCGGCCTTGTTGGCGAGCCTCTTGGCGCTCGACCGGCTATTCACGGCCGATCACGAGGACGGCTCGCTCGACCTCATCCTCATGGGCCGGGCGCCGCTCGAGCTCGTGGTCGCGGTCAAGGGTCTCGCCCATTGGCTGACCACCGGCTTGCCGCTCATCATCGCGGCGCCGCTCGTCGGGCTTTCCCTCAACCTCGATGCGGCGGCCGAAGCCGCCCTGATGCTGACGCTCTTCATCGGCACGCCGGCACTGACCTTCATCGGCCTCATCGGCGCCGCGATTGCCGTGACACTGCGTCGCGGCGGATTGCTGCTGGCCGTGCTGGTGTTGCCGCTGACGGTACCGGTCCTCATCTTCGGCGTCGCCGCGGCGAACGCCGCCGTCACCGGGCCGGTGCCATTCGGCACTCCGTTCACGATCCTTTGCGCGCTGACGCTCGCCAGCCTGGTGATCGGCCCGTTCGCGGCCGCGACCGCGTTGCGCCAGGAAATGGAATAGTAATGCCGGTGTCATGCCGTCGCGCGATTGAACCAAGGCCTGGCCGGCGCCTTGTGCTGTCGCGCCAGGGTGCGTTAGGAAGGTTTCGATGGCACTCATCGACCTCGCCAATCCGTCGCGTTTCCTGACCCTGGCCAACCGCGCCATTCCCTGGCTCGCCGGGGCGACCGTGCTTGCCTTCGCCTTCGGGCTCAACCAGGCCATGATCGCGCCCGAGGATTATCAGCAGGGCGCGACCGTCAGGATCATGTTTCTCCATGTACCCGCCGCCTGGCTGAGCATGCTGGCCTGGGGCGTGATGACCATCGCCTCGCTCGGCACGCTCGTTTGGCGTCACCCGCTCGCCGACGTCACCGCCAAGGCGGCGGCGCCGATCGGCGCCGCCTTCGCGTTGATGTGCCTCATTACCGGTTCGCTGTGGGGGCGGCCGATGTGGGGCACCTATTGGGTGTGGGACGCGCGGCTCACCTCGGTGCTGGTCTTGTTCCTGCTCTATCTCGGCGTCATCGCGGTCTGGCGCACGGTCGAGGATCCCGCGCGCGCCGGGCGCGGCGCCGCCATCCTCACCATCGTCGGCGCCATCGATCTGCCGATCATCAAGTTCTCGGTCGACTGGTGGAACACGCTGCACCAGCCGGCATCCGTGCTGCGGCTCGGCGGCCCGACGATCCATCCGGCGATTCTCACGCCGCTCCTGATCATGGCCGGGGCGTTTACGCTCTTGTTCGCGACGCTGCTTCTCGCCGCGATGCGCAACGAAATCCTGCGCCGGCGCGTGCGCACGCTGCGGCTGATGCAGGCGCGGGCGGTGACCTGACCATGGCGGCGACGAACCATCTCGACTTCATCATGGCGGCCTACGCCACCGGCGCGGCCGTCATCCTCGGCCTGATCGCCTGGGTGGTGTTCGATTATCGCGCCCAGCGGCGCACGCTCGCCGACCTCGAGCAGCGCGGCTTTGCCCGACGCTCCGAGCCGATGCGCCCCGAGCCGGCGATCGAGCGAGCGAAACAAGACGCATGAGCACCGTCGCGAATGAGACCGCAAACCCGCGCCGGCGCCGTTTCATCGTGCTGGTGCCGCTCATCATGTTTCTCGGCCTGGTGCTGCTTTTCCTGATCGGCCTCAACAACAGCGATCCCTCGCGCATCCCCTCCGCGCTCATCGGCCATGCGGCGCCGCAGACCAGCCTGCCACCGGTGGCCGGTTTGGATCGCAACGGCGCGCCCCTTCCCGGCCTCGACCCGGCAAGCTTCAACGGCGCTGTCACGATCGTGAATGTCTGGGCATCGTGGTGCGTGCCGTGCCACGACGAGGCGCCGCTGCTCATGCGGCTGGCGCAGGATCGCCGCGTCCGCGTCGTCGGCATCAACTACAAGGACGAGCCGGAGAACGCCCGACGCTTCCTCGGCCGCTACGGCAATCCCTTCGCCGCGGCCGGCGCCGACCGGAACGGCCGCGCCGGAATCGAATGGGGGGTCTATGGCGTGCCGGAAACTTTCGTGGTCGGCCGCGACGCCCGCATCACCTACAAATTGGTCGGCCCGATCACCAGCGAAAATCTCGACAGCGTGCTCAAGCCGCAGATCGAGAAGGCGCTGTCGGCGGGATCGTAGCCATCTTTCCGGGGCCGAGCCAAGCGGCGATCCGGAATGACGATCCCATGACGGCGCTGCCGCCGCCCGCTCTATCGCGGATGTCCGACCCCAATCAGCGATTACTAACAGTATGGTGGACCAGATCCAAAGTGAAATGGTCGACGACCGAACTCGCTTTGGTTTTGACGTTCACGCCCATGAACTTGCCCGTCACTTGCGCAGCCGAAGCCGTCAGCAGCAGATACCCGAACGTCGAATCATCGTAGGTCTCCAGGGTTAATTTGTTGCCCGCCCCGTCGGTGCCGCTGACCGGTGTCGTCGGCTTGGCGCCGTGCTTGCCCGGTTTAAGGCCCGAAAGATCATAATAGCCGCCACATCCCGCCACGAGGAACGCTATCTGATTGTTGTTTACAACGCGCGTATAGCGTTCGTAGAGGTGTGCATGTCCCGACAGAACCATATCGGGAAGGATCTTGGCCTGCCGGCTGGCGGCATCGATGTCCTTCAAGATGCTCGGACTGGGTGCATGTCTGCTGCTCCCGGTAAATGGCGGATGATGCACGGCGATGAAAAGCGCGAATTGAGCACCCTTCGCTCGCTGCTGTGCGGCGGCCGCCAATTGCTGCTGCAGGAACGTCAGTTGTGCGTTTCCGATTTTCTTGCCCGACAGCACCCCCGATGTGGTGCCCTCGCTGACGTTTGAATAAAGCCCGATGATCTTCACGAACGGCGCATCGAACGTGAAATAGACACCCGGCTGCGTCATCGTGGTCCGCGCATGACCCTGCGCATCGGGATCGTGCGAGGGTCTTGCGGTGCAGAAATTGTCCAGGAATCCCTGCAAAGTCTTTTGCTTTAGGCTCGGCGAGACCATCCCGTCATGATTGCCGGGAATTCCCAAGATCGGACCATTGTAGTCGCGATACGGATCATAAAATTGCTCGTAGTAATACAGCTCCTGTCCGAGATAATAAACGACGTCGCCCAAGTGATAGAAAAAAGCGGGTCTGCCGGTCTGATAGGTTTTACCGGCAAGATCCGCCGCCATGACATCTGCAACCGCAAACTGGTTCGCGGGCTCATGGATACCGCCGGTGTCGCCGACGCAATGAAACGTAATGCTCTTTGCCGCGGTAATTTGCTGCACGGCCGCAGTGCCCAGAATCGCCCCGAGCGCCATAACCGGCGGGCTCGTCCTCGGTTTCGGAATCGGCTGCAACTGGTCCGACGCCTTCAAAGCCGAATCGGCTTGAATGTCATTTTTGGTGAAGACGTCAAAATCATCGGATGAGGGCTGCGGATTGGCGAAGGCAAAGCCGGCGGCCGTTGCGCCGCCGCCAGCCGGGGCGGACGGTCGACTTGGTGATTTTTGCTTTGATGCGCGGCGAGGTGATTGCTTTGCCATGAAAGTCGCTCCCCATATAACATCATCGTACTACCAGAAATTGTAGCACGCTAGGGGAGCAAGGGTAAGGGTAGGCGGGCGCCGCAAGCCTGGGATGAAATTTCCCGCTACGCATAGTCCTCCGCGCCAAACGAAATGCCTATTCCTCCGCCGCGGCCGACTCCGGCGCGTATTTCTTCAACAGCGGATATTGCAGCGCGCCGAACAAGAAGGTGAGCGGCACTACGCCGAAAACCTTGAAGTCCACCCAGACATTGGTCGAGGTGTTGCGCCAGACGATCTCGTTGAGCACGGCGAGCGCGAAGAAAAATATCGCCCAGCGCCAAGTCAGCTTGCGCCAGCCTTCCTCGGTGAGGTGGAACAGCGAATCGAACAGCACGCCCAAAAGCGACTTGCCGAAAACGAGCCCGCCGAGCAGCACGGCGCCGAACAGCAGATAGAGGATCGTCGGCTTGATCTTTATGAAGAGATCGTTGTGCAGAACGAGCGTCAATCCGCCGAACACCAGCACGATGATCGCGGTGACCACCGGCATGATCGGCAGCGCGCGGGTGAGCAAATAGGAGGCGGCCAAGGCCGCCACCACCGCGACCATGAAGGTCGCCGTGGCGACGAAAATCCCGTAGCGAGAATTGGCGAAGAAGAACAGCGCAAGCGGCCCGAGATCGAAAGCGAGCTTGAGGAGCGGGTTGAGCTGCGGTTTTGTCGTCGCGGTCATGGCGGCTGGTCTCTAGCGCGAACGCTGCGGTTTGTCATGCGTCGATCGTTCCGGCATCCTCAAGGTGCGAGTGCAACGAGCCGCGAAGAGTGACGGCCGGGCGCTCGGGCCGATTGAGCCATGGCACCGTCGAGGCCGGCGCGCGCAGGCTTCAGGGCGACGGGCCGGCGATGCCGGCGACAGCGCGGGCAAAATCGCGCGCCGAGAACGGCGCCAAGTCGTCCACGCTCTCGCCGACGCCGACAAAATGCACGGGAACGGAAAACTTCGCCGCGATGGCGACGAGAATGCCGCCGCGGGCGGTGCCGTCGAGCTTGGTCATGGCCAGGCCAGTGACGCCGACGGCGTTGCGGAAAATCTCGACCTGCGACAGCGCATTCTGCCCAACGGTGGCGTCGAGCACCAGCAGCACCGCCTGCGGCGCCGACGCATCGAGTTTTTTCATCACGCGAACGACCTTTTGCAGCTCGTCCATCAGCTCGGTGCGGTTCTGCAGGCGGCCGGCCGTGTCGACCAGCAACACATCGACGCCGCGCTCTTGCGCCGCGCGCAGCGCATCAAAAACCAGGCCGGCGGCATCGGCGCCGGCCGCGCGCGCAAAGAAGGCCGCGCCGGTGCGCTCGGCCCAGATCCTGAGCTGATCGATGGCGGCGGCACGAAACGTATCGCCGGCCGCCAACATCACCGTGCGGCCTTCGCCGCGGAGCTTTGCCGCGAGCTTGCCGATGGTCGTCGTCTTGCCGGAGCCGTTGACGCCGGCGACGAGGATGACGAACGGTTTCTTCGCCGCATCGATCACCAGCGGCCGCGCGACGGGCGCGAGCACCTTCTCGATCTCCGCCGCCACCACCGCCTTGACTTCTTCCGGCGAAATCCCCGCTTCATGGCGGCCCTCGCCGAGCGCGGCGGCGATGCGGCCCGCGGTGTCGAGGCCGAGATCGGCGCGAATGAGCACGTCCTCGATCGCCGCGATCGTGGCGGCATCGAGCTTGCGCTTGGCAACGAGATCGGAGATGGCGCCGCCGAGCGCCGAGGAGGTCCGCCGAAGCCCGCCGGCGAGCTGCCGCCACCAATTGCCCTTTGCGCTGTCGTCCATTTGAGTAACGCTGTCGCTCATGCGGCGCCCGTGATAGCGGTTTCGCCAAGGGACACAACCATGACACCGGAAGAGATGGTGTCGCGCCTGCTCTACCGCGACGGGCTGATGCTGGTGATCGACAAACCGGCCGGGTTTGCCGTGCATCGCGGGCCAGGCAGGGGCGGCGAGAGCCTGCAAGATCATTTCGACGCCCTGCGCTTCGGACTGCCGCGTGCGCCGGCGCTGGCGCACCGGCTCGACCGCGACACCTCCGGATGCCTCGTGCTCGGCCGCCATCGCAAGGCGCTCGCCCAACTCGGCCGGCTGTTCAAGAGCGGGGCAATTGAGAAAAACTATTGGGCCGTGGTCGAGGGCTCGCCGCAGGCGGACGAAGGCGTCATCGCGCTGGCGCTCGGCCGTCTCGACGCGACGCGCGGCTGGTGGATGAAGCACGATCCGCAACAAGGCCAGCCGGCGCTGACACGGTGGAAAGTGCTCGGACGTGGTCCCTCCGCCGCCCCCGGAAAACGTGAGCGTGGCGGACTGACCTGGCTCGCGCTTGCGCCGTTGACCGGGCGGACGCACCAGCTTCGCGTGCATTGCGCGGAAATGGAATGGCCGATTCTCGGCGACGCGATCTATGGCAACGCGCCGCGCGCCGGCGGCCCCGGGCTGCATCTGCACGCCCGCGAGATCGTGGTGCCGCTCTACAAGAACCGCGCACCGATCCGGGTGACGGCGCCGGTTCCGCCGCACATGCGCGCCGCGCTGGCCGAATGCGGCTGGCAGATTGACCGCGAGGAACCGCGGCAGGCTTTGTTCCAAGGCCCGAGCGAAGCGAAGGAGCCGGGAGTCCACAACCAGGCGGCTCGCGCGGCTCACGCCCCGGAATGACAGTAGTTAAGCCGTCAGCAATTGCCTGCCGTCATGCGCGGCGATTTTCAGCTCGATAATCGTGCCCGGCGCAGCCGGCTTCGCGAGCTTCACCGGCGTGAATTGCTCGGTGCGGCCGCGCTCGCGCGACTCGAGCAACACGGGCCGCGTCGCGCCGATCTCGGCGTCGAGATGCGCCCGTAGCGCCAGCGCGCCGCGCTCGCGCAGGCGCCGCGCGCGGTCCTTCACGATCTCGCGGGGAAGCTCTTTCATGCGCGCGGCCGGCGTGCCCGGCCGCGCCGAGAACGGAAACACATGCAGATGCGTCAGGCCGCATTCGGCGACCAGGTCGAGCGAGCGCCGGAAAGCGTCTTCCGTCTCGGTCGGGAAGCCGGCGATCAGGTCGGCGCCGAAGACGATGTCCGGCCGTAATCGGCGCACAGTGCCGCAGAACGCGACCGCGTCTTTCCGCAAGTGCCGCCGCTTCATGCGCTTGAGAATGAGGTCGTCGCCGGCCTGCAACGACAGGTGCAGATGCGGCATCAGCCGGCTCTCCTGCGCGAATGCGTCGATGAGATCGCGGTCGGCTTCGACCGAATCGACCGACGACAGGCGCAGCCGCTTGAGCTCGGGGACGTGTTTCAGAATCTGTTTCACCAGCGTTCCGAGTTTCGGCGCGCCGGGCAGGTCGGCGCCGTAGCTGGTGACGTCGACGCCGGTGAGCACGATTTCGCAATAATTGTTGGCGACGAGCCGCCGCACGTCGTCGACCACGGCGCCCATCGGCACCGAGCGCGAATTGCCGCGGCCATAGGGAATGATGCAGAAGGTGCAGCGGTGGTCGCAGCCGTTCTGCACCTGGACGAAGGCGCGGGTGCGGCCCGCGAACGCCTCGATCAGGTGCGCGGCGGTCTCCCGCACCGCCATGATGTCGTTGACGACCGCCTTCGGCGCATCGTCGAGGCCGAAAGCGGCGCCGGCCTGCCGCCACGACGCCGCGCTGAGCTTCTCGGCATTGCCGAGGACGCGATCGGCCTCACGCATGGCCGCGAAGGTTTGCGGCTCGGTCTGCGCCGCGCAGCCGGTGACCACGATCTTCGCCCGCGGGCGATGCCGGCGCAGCGCCCGGATCGCCTGGCGCGCTTGCCGCACCGCCTCCGCGGTGACGGCGCAGGTGTTGACCACGACGGTATCGCTCAATCCGGCGCGCTCCGCTTCGCGGCGGATCACTTCCGACTCGGCGGCATTGAGCCGGCAGCCGAAGGTGACGACGTCGACGCTCATCGATTCATGCCCGCGTTCATGCCGCTCCCGCATCGGCGAACAGCGCGGCATCGAAACGGCCGGCGTGCTCGTATTCGACCGGGCCAGTCATCAGCACGTGATCATCGGCCTCGCGCCATTCGATCTTAAGGTCGCCGCCGGGCAAGGTGACGGTTACCTTGCGGCCGGTGCGCGACAGCCGTGCCGCGGCGACCGCGGCGGCGCAGGCGGCCGACCCGCAGGCCTTGGTCAGACCGGCGCCGCGCTCCCAGGTGCGAATGACCACATGGTCGCGCGCAGGCGTCGCGGCGAGCGTGATGTTGGCGCGCTGCGGAAACAGCGGATGATGTTCGAGGAGCGGACCGATTTGGTGCAGATCGTAGGCCTCGACGTCCTCGACCCAGAAGATCGCGTGCGGATTACCCATGTTCACGGCGGAGGGCGAATGCAGGATCGGCGCGGCGGGCGGCCCGATCTTAAGGTCGATCGCCCGCGTATCCGGCATGTTCTCGGCGAGCGGAATCTCGTCCCAGCGAAAGCGCGGCGGTCCCATGTCGACGGTGAACAGGCCTTCCGCTGTGCGCCAGCAGGAGATGCGCCCGGCCGGCGTTTCGAAATCGAGCCCGGTCTTGCCGGTCTCGGCATTCAGCAAAGCGGCCAGGCAGCGCATGCCGTTGCCGCAGGCGCCCGCTTCCGACCCGTCATTGTTGTAGATGCGCACCGACGCCTCGGCGCGTCCGCGCGCCGGATAAAGCACCATCAGCTGGTCGTAAGGCTCCTGTCGCGCCGCCGCGCGTGCTTCGCCGCCGCCGATCGGGCTTGGCGCACCGCGCAGATCGACGATCACGATCTCGTTGCCGAGACCGTTCATCTTCACGAACTCCCGATTTGCCAGCGCGCTCATGATAAAGCCAGAATGTGAGGGACTTATATGAAGAACTCGGTCCGGATGCGCCAGTGGCATGAGGGTGATGAGGGGCGGCGCGGCTGCGCGCGGTGCTAAAATCAATCGGAAGCCAAGAGACAGCGAACGGCGCGGCTGAGCGCTTACCTACACATGCCGGTCTGCAAATGCCGGTCTTCACATGCCGGTCTACACATGGAGAGCCTGATGTTCCCCCGCTTTGCGCTCGGTTTCGCTCTCGCGGCCGCTGTCAGCCTTGTCGGCCTCGCGCCATGCTGGGCGCAGAAACCGGCGCCGCCGCCCGCTTCCGCGACCAAATCCGATTCCGCGGCGACCACGCCGGCACCCGCAGCCCCGGCCGCACCGTCGCCCGCCAGCGCCGCCGCCGGTGATCCGTTCGGCGAGGACACGACGCTTGCCGCCAAGCCGATCGTCTACGTGAAGGGCGCGGGCACCTGGGACAGCGCCTTCGAGACGATCACCGCCTCGCTCAAGAAGCTCAAAACCTATGTCGATAAGGAAGGCCTCAAGTCGGACGGCCTGCCGATAACGATCTTTACCGCCACCGACGACACCGGCTTCCAGTTCGAGGCCGCCCTCCCCGTCACCGAAGCGCCGAAGAAGCCGCCGCATGGCGACATTGCCGCCGGCACCTCGCCTGAAGGTCATGCGCTCAAATTCGTTCACCGCGGCTCCTATGACGGAATGGACAATACCTATGAGGCGATCACCAACTACCTCGACGAAAAGCGGCTCGAGGCTAAGGACATGTTCATCGAGCAATACGTGACCGATCCCTTGTCCACCAGCGAGGAAAACCTGATCGTGAACGTGTTCGTCATGATCAAATAATTCGATGATCGGCCCATCCGTTCTGAGTCGCGGACAGTTACAGCTGCCACACCTCGCCGGGCCGCAAGGTGCGGAACTGCTCAGCAGGAATTCCGGCCGCGCTGATGGCGTCGGCAAGCGCGCGAAGCGGCGCATCGATCGGTTCGTCGGTGAGCTGGAACGCGCCGTAATGGTGGCCGAGCGCAACCTCGGCGCCGCAATCGATCAAGGCCTGCACCGATTCCGCGGGATTCATGTGCTGATCGCGCATGAACCAGCGTGGCTCGTAGGCTCCGATCGGCAGAATGGCGAGCCTGAACGGTCCGTGGCGCTCGCCGGCGCTGCGGAAATGCCGGCCATCGCCGTAGCCGGAATCGGCGACGTAATAGATTCGTCCGCCCCGGCGCCTCGATCACGAACGACGCCCATAGCGCCATGTTGCGGTCGGACAGATTTCGCGCCGACCAGTGTCGCGCGGTGAGGAGCGTCACTTTCACTCCCGCGCCAACATCCACCCGATCGCCCCAGTCATAGGCCTCCGCTACGATTGCCGCATCATGACTTCGCATGATGGCGTCATTGCCAAGCGGCGTGACCACGCGCGGGCGGTGGGCGGCAGCGAGCCGCGACAGCGTGCCGAGATCGAGGTGGTCGTAATGGCCGTGCGACACCAGCACGACGTCGATCGGCGGCAAATCTGCAAAGGCGATGCCTGGATCGTTGACTCGTTTCGGCCCGAGGAAGCGGAAAGGCGACGCGCGCCGCGACCAGACCGGGTCGAGCAGCAAATTGAGACCCGCCGTCTGAATGAGGAAGCTCGCGTGGCCGACATAGGAAATACGCCAGGCTCCGCCGGTAACGCGCGCCGGCGGACGGTCGGCATAGGGCGACGGCGCCGAGACCGGCCACCTCGCCTTGGTGGCGTGCCAGTAACGACCCGCCCACCA
Organism: Xanthobacteraceae bacterium; assembly: GCA_035319735.1. GTDB lineage: Bacteria > Pseudomonadota > Alphaproteobacteria > Rhizobiales > Xanthobacteraceae > BOG-931. The sequence goes on from DATHCD010000067.1 coordinate 33,003, forward strand.
ACGAAAGAGATCGCGCCGGCTTCGCGGCGGGACCCCATGCGGGTCGAAAAAGCGCTCGCCGTCGAAATGATCGGATACCGGGCCATCGTAATAGCGCGACATTTGTGGCGTACTATATCGCTCCGCCGCCCTGGCTGCCCGGCTTAACGCGCTGGTTGACGGGAGCGCAGTCCGAACCTATTTTCCGGCCGCTCTCGCAAGAGACCAGAGTTTCGACCGCCGACCGGCCAGGACCGGAGGCCCCCGCCCGACAGCGCGATGCGCCCTCGGGCGTGTTTGCCGTTGGCGGACAAAAAAGGATTGGGAATGTTCGACAATCTCTCCGAGCGCCTGAACGCGGTGCTCGATCGCCTGACGCGGCGCGGCGCGCTGTCGGAGGTCGAAGTCGACGCGGCGCTGCGCGAGATACGGCGCGCGCTGCTCGACGCCGACGTCGCGCTCGACGTCGCGCGCGCCTTCACCGAAGAGGTGAAACGCCGCGCGGTCGGGGTCGAGGTGATCAAGTCGGTCACGCCCGGCCAGATGGTCGTGAAGATCGTGCACGACCAGTTGATCGAGACCTTGGGGTCGGATGCGCAGCCGCTCGACCTCAATGCTCCGGCGCCGGTCGTCATCATGATGGTCGGGCTGCAGGGCTCCGGCAAAACCACCACCACCGCGAAAATCGCCAAGCGGCTCGCTGAGACCTTGAAGCGCAAAGTGCTGATGGCCTCCCTCGACACGCGGCGCCCGGCGGCCATGGAGCAGCTCGCCGTGCTTGGCCGCCAGGTCAACGTGGACACGCTGCCAGTCGTCGCCGGGCAGACGCCGGTGCAGATCGCCATGCGTGCGCAGCAGGCGGCGCGGCTCGGCGGCTACGACGTGGTGCTGCTCGACACCGCGGGCCGGCTCACGCTCGACGAGGCGATGATGAGCGAGGCGGCAGAGGTGCGCCGCGCCGCCGCACCGCACGAGGTGCTGCTCGTCGCCGACGCGCTCACCGGCCAGGACGCCGTCAACCTCGCCCGCAGCTTCAACGAGCGCGTCGGCCTCACCGGCATCGTGCTCACCCGGGTCGACGGCGACGGCCGCGGCGGCGCCGCGCTGTCGATGCGCGCGGTCACCGGCAAGCCGATCAAGCTCATCGGCACCGGAGAGAAACTCGACGCCATCGAGGACTTTTACCCGGCGCGCATCGCCGACCGCATCCTCGGCATGGGCGATATCATCTCGCTGGTCGAGAAGGCCGCCGCAACGATCGACGCCGAGAAGGCGGCGCGCGTCGCCGAAAAGATGCGCAAGGGCGCCTTCGATCTCGCCGACCTGCGCGAACAGCTCATCCAGATGCAGAGCATGGGCGGCATGAGCGGACTGATGTCGATGCTGCCCGGCATCGCCAAGATCAAGAACCAGCTCGCCGAGCGCAATCTCGACGAACGGCTGCTCAAGCGTCAGGTCGCCATCATCGATTCAATGACGCCGCAGGAGCGGCGCAATCCCGATGTGCTCAAGGCGAGCCGCAAGCGGCGTATCGCCGCCGGCTCGGGCACCCGGCCGGAGGACATCAACCGGCTCCTGAAAATGCACCGCACCATGGCCGACGTGATGAAGGCGATGGGCGGCGGCAAGCGCGGGCCGATGGCCGGGCTTGCCAACATGCTCGGGCTTGGCGGCAGCATGCCGAGCGCGGAAGAAATGGCGAAGCTTGCACAGAAGATGCCAGGCGGACTTCCAGCGGGAATGCCGGGAGCACCCAGCCTGCCGCCGAATATGCCCGGCCTGCCGCCGAATTTCCCCGGCATCCCCGGCGGGCTGCCGGGCCTTGGTGCAAAACTTCCAGGCGGCTTTCCCGGCTTAGGAAAGAAGAAATGACGCAGACGCTGCCGCACGAGCGATTTTCTGCCGTACTGTCGCTTGAGCCGAGCGCGACGAGCGCCTTTGCGCAAGCGGTCGGCGACACCAATCCCGTGCATCACGACGCCGATTTTGCCGCAACGACGCGCTTCGGCCGGCTGCTGGCAAGCGGACCACAGACGACCGCGCATCTTTTGGCGCTGACGGCCTCACACTTTTCCAAGCGCGGCACCATGCTCGGCCTCGAATTCTGGGTGCGGTTCCGACGCCCGATCTACGCCGACGAGACGATAACGTTGGAGTGGCTCGTCGTGTCGGTGAAGCATAACGCCCGCCTCAACGGCGACATCGTCGAATTGCGCGGCCGCATCCGCAAGGAAAACGGCGAAACCGCCGTGGGTGCAAAAGGCCGCGTCCTTGTCACCCAAAGTCTTTAACCCAGCGAACAAAGGAAAGCGAAAATGCCCGTTGTCATCCGCATGGCGCGCGCCGGAACCAAGAAGCGACCGTTTTATCACGTCGTCGTGGCCGACAGCCGCGCGCCGCGCGACGGGCGTTTCATCGAGCGCCTCGGCTATTTCAACCCGCTCCTGCCCAAGGACAAGACCGAGCGGCTGAAGCTCGACCTGGAAAAGGTCAAGGCCTGGATCGCCAAGGGCGCGCAGCCTTCGGACCGCGTGCTCCGCTTTCTCGACGCCGCCGGCATCGCCAAGCGCCCCAAGCGCAGCAATCCGGAAAAAGCGGTGCCGCGCAAAGAGCGCAAGGCCAAGGAGGAGGCCGCGAAAGCGGCGGCGGCCGCCGCAGTCACCGCGCCGACGCCAGACGCAGCGCCGCCGGCCGCTTAATCCTCCCCCTTTGCGGGGGGAGAAGGCGGCCCCGAGCAGCTTCACGATCGAGGCCGCGTGAGGTGGTTTCTTTGATGAGCAATCGCCACCCGCAACATAACGCGCGCTCGCCCCGGCGCGCTTCGCGCGCCGCGCCGCTCCCGCAAGAGAAGAGCGGTCGACGCATCTGTCTCGGGCAAATCGGCGCCCCGCATGGCGTACGCGGCGAAGTTCGGCTGCGCTCGTTCACGTCCGATCCGGGCGCCATCGCCGGCTACGGCCTGCTCGAGACCGAGGACGGCCGCACTATCGCGATCGAGCGGCTGCAAGCGGCCAAGGATCATTTCAAGCATCACTTCATCGCCCGGCTTTCGGGCGTTCACGACCGCAGTGCCGCCGAGCGAATGACCAACGTCAAGCTTTACGTGCCGCGCGAGCGGCTGCCCGAGCCGAGCGGAGCCGACGAATTCTATCATGCCGATCTCATCGGCCTTGCGGTGTGCGATCCTGCCGGAAAACGGCTCGGCACCGTCGCCGCGATCTACAATTTCGGCGCCGGCGATCTGATCGAGGTTGAGCGAGCGGGCGCTAAATCGACGCAGCTGCTGCCGTTCGATGCCGCGACCGTTCCAGAGGTCGATGTGGCCGCGGGCCGAATCATTGTCGTTGCCCCCAAAGACATGTTCGCACCCTCCCCGCTTGCTAGAGAGGCAGGCGCAGCGAAGCCGAGCCGGGCGAAGGGCCGAACCAAAAAGAATTCCGCGTCTCAACCGCCGAGGCGAAGCGCCGGCTCAAGCCGGCGCCGGTCCGCTCTCTCCCGCAAGGGGGGCGGATGAGATGTGGCGAGCAAGCGTCCTCACCATTTTCCCGGACATGTTTCCGGGCCCTTTAGCCGCGAGCCTGGCCGGCAGGGCGTTGACGGCGGGCGCATGGTCGCTCGACCTCGTCGATATCCGCGCGTTCGCGACCGACAAGCACCGTAGCGTCGACGATACGCCGGCGGGCGGCGGCCCGGGGATGGTGATGAAGGCCGACGTGCTCGGCCGCGCCATCGACGCGGCGGCAGCGGACGAGCGTCCCCGCCTTCTCCTTTCGCCCCGCGGTGCGCCGTTGACGCAGGCTCGCGTCGAGGCGCTCGCCCGCGGCGCCGGCATCGTGCTCGTGTGCGGGCGCTTTGAGGGCGTCGATGAGCGCGTCATCGCCGCGCGCTCCCTCGAAGAGGTCTCGATCGGCGATTATGTCCTTTCCGGCGGCGAGCTCGCGGCAATGGTGCTGATCGACGCCTGCGTGCGCCTCTTGCCCGGGGTCATGGGGGCGCCGGCCTCCTCGGCCGAGGAGAGTTTTGCCGACGGCCTGTTGGAATATCCGCAGTACACGCGGCCGCAGCTGTGGGAGGGCCGGCCGATCCCCGATCTCCTCCTTTCCGGCGATCACGGCAAGATCGCCGCCTGGCGCCGCGCCGAGGCGGAACGGCTGACCCGCGAGCGCCGCCCCGACCTCTGGGCGGCCTTCATCAGGCGTTTCCGTGGCGGCTCGCGGATCGGATGACCGCAACGTGACAAATCCCGCGCGGTGGCGTAGAAGCTCGCCCAACCCGCTGAAACCCGGCCGAACCCGCGCTTCTTTTGCGCAGCCGATGGAGAATTCGCCATGAACTTGATCAAGGAAATCGAGAACGAACAGGTGGCGAAGCTTTCCGCCGGCAAGGAGATTCCCGACTTCCAGCCCGGCGACACGCTGATCGTCAACGTCAAGGTGGTCGAAGGCGAGCGCAGCCGCGTGCAGGCCTATGAAGGCGTCTGCATCGGCCGCGCCGGCTCGGGCCTCAACGAGAACTTCACCGTCCGGAAAATTTCCTATGGCGAGGGCGTCGAGCGCGTGTTCCCGCTCTATTCACCGATGATCGACTCGATCAAGGTGCTGCGCCGCGGCAAGGTGCGCCGCGCCAAGCTTTATTATCTGCGCGGCCGGCGCGGCAAATCGGCGCGCATCGTCGAGCGGCAGGAATACGCCGAGGAGGCCGGCGCCGCCGAGGAGAAGACGGCGGAGTAATTGATGGCGCCGCGCACCCTCTACGACAAGATCTGGGACGATCACCTCGTCGACGAAGCGCCGGACGGTACCTGCCTCATCTATATCGACCGGCATCTCGTGCATGAGGTGACGAGCCCGCAGGCGTTCGACGGCCTGCGCCTCGCCGGACGGAAGGTGCGCGCGCCGGAAAAGACGCTGTGCGTCGTCGATCACAACGTGCCGACGACCGACCGGCGGCAGAAGAACCCCGACCCCGAGAGCGCGGCACAGATCGCTTATCTCGCCGAGAACGCCAAGCTGTTCGGCCTCGAATATTTCGACGAGTTCGACAAGCGGCAGGGCATCGTCCACATCATCGGGCCGGAGCAGGGTTTCACGCTGCCCGGCGTGACGCTGGTTTGCGGCGACAGCCACACGGCGACCCACGGCGCCTTCGGCGCGCTCGCCTACGGCATCGGCACCTCGGAGGTTGAGCATGTGCTGGCGACGCAGACGCTGATCCAGAAGCGCTCGAAGAACATGCGCGCCGTCGTCGACGGAAAATTGCCGCAAGGCGTCAGCGCCAAGGACATCATCCTCGCCATCATCGGCGAGATCGGCACCGCCGGCGGCACCGGCTATGCGCTCGAATATGCCGGCGAGGCGATCCGCTCGCTGTCGATGGAAGGCCGCATGACGGTGTGCAACATGTCGGTCGAGGCTGGCGCCAAGGCCGGATTCATCGCGCCCGACGACAAGGCCTATGCTTATCTCAAGGATCGGCCCAAGGCGCCGAAGGGCAAGGCCTGGGACGCGGCCATGCGCTACTGGCAGACGCTGCGTTCGGACGACGGCGCCCATTTCGACCGCGAGATCAGGCTCGATGCCGCAAAATTGCCGCCGCTGGTCACCTGGGGCACGAACCCGGAGCAGGTCGTCGCCGTGACCGGGCGCGTGCCGCGGCTCGAAGATATCGCCGACGAACACAAGCGCGAGGCGGCCGAACGCTCGCTTGCCTATATGGGCTTGAAGGGGGGCGAGAAGATCGCCGACATCGCGCTCGACCGGGTGTTCATCGGCTCCTGCACCAACGCCCGCATCGAGGATCTGCGCGCGGTCGCCAAGGTCGTCGACGGCAAGACGGTCAACGCCAAGGTCAAGGCGATGATCGTGCCCGGCTCCGGGCTGGTCAAAGAGCAGGCCGAGGCCGAGGGCCTGCACCACATCTTCCTCAAGGCCGGCTTCGAATGGCGCGAACCCGGCTGCTCGATGTGCCTCGCCATGAACCCCGACAAGCTCAATCCCGGCGAGCGCTGCGCCTCGACTTCGAACCGCAATTTCGAAGGCCGGCAGGGCTACAAGGGCCGCAGCCACCTCGTTTCTCCGGCGATGGCCGCCGCTGCCGCAATCGCCGGACATTTCGTCGACGTGCGCGAGTGGAATTAGAGCATGATCCGGAAAAGTGGAGACCGGTTTTCCGAAAAGATCATGCTCCACTAAGGAAAAATAGAGCGCGATCGATTCGACCTGAAGCCATCCCGCTCTAGGACGTCGTCACGGCCGGGCTCGTCTCGGTCCTCTTACCCCCGCACCCACCAGCAATGATATTGCGGATAAAGCACGGTGCCGCTCGGCCGGTATTGCAGCACGTACCAGTCGACGCAGCGGCGGTAGAGCAGCGGGCGCGGATTGATCTCGATGCGCGTGTGCGCGCGGCGCGCCGCCGGGGCGTGGGCGCCGCTCGGCTGTGCGGTCTGCGCGAGCGACGGCGTCGGCGAAGCGGCGCCGAAGAGCGGCAGCATGGCAAGGCCGACCAGTATGATGAGCCACTTCGGAGACATGTCCCATGCTCCCTATCCGGCGGCCGCGGCGCCGAGCCGCTCGCGGTGACAAACGTAGGTCGAATTCGGCCTCGCTGGTATAAGCGCATTCATGGCCGATGTCGCATCCGATCAACTCGCCTGGCGAGGGATGAAGGCGCCCTCGCTCGCCGAGCTCGAGGCGCTCGCCGGCGAAGTTTTTCGCCGCTTGCCGAGAAAATTTCGCGATCTGTGCACCGGCCTCGTCATCCAGGTCGACGATTTCCCGAGTGAGGAGGTCCTCGACTCGATGGGGGTCGAGAGCGAGTTCGACCTGCTCGGTCTGTTCCAGGGCATCGGCCTGCCGTTTCGCTCCGAGAGCGCTCCGCTGCAGATGCCGAACATGATCTGGCTCTACCGCCGACCGATTCTCGACTACTGGGCCGAGCACGACGAAACGTTGGGCGCGATCGTCCAGCACGTCCTGGTGCACGAAATCGGCCACCATTTCGGCCTGTCGGACGCCGACATAGCGGCGATCGAGCGGGCCGCGGAACAATCTGAAGGGAAAGTCTCGTGATGTTCAGTCGCGCCCCCGTGCGGCCTTATCGTGCGGCGGGCGACCCCGATCCGGAGCGCGGCGACGCACCCGGCGTCGATAATTTCCACTTTTCCGGATCATGATCTAAAACAGAAACGGAGCCATTGAGGCTCCGAGACGACGGAGCGCCGCCATGATCGTGACCGTTTTTCGCTCGCGCCTGAAGCCCGGAGCCCGCGACGAATACGTCGCGCTTGCCAATCGCATGAACGAACTCGCCAAGACCATGCCGGGCTATATTTCGCACAAGGGATTTTTCGCCGACGACGGCGAGCGGGTGACGATCGTCGAGTTCGCCACCGAGGAGGGGATGCGCGCCTGGCGGACAAACCGCGAGCATGTCGCCGCGCAAAAGCTGGCGCGGCAGAAATACTACAGCGAGTACCACATTCAGGTCTGCACGCTCGCGCGCGAGTCTAAGTTCCGGGCCGCCGAGGCTTCCGCAGCGCAGGGTTGACCGGCGCGCGTGTCCTGCTAACAAGCTCTCCACAGACGCAACGCGTCAGTTTCTCGCAGGCCGAGGGATGGAAAAGTTCACAACACTCGAAGGCGTCGCCGCGCCGCTGAACATGATCAATGTCGACACCGACATGATCATCCCCAAGCAATATCTGAAAACGATCAAGCGCACCGGCCTCGGCAAGGGCCTGTTCGCGGAAAAACGCTATCGCGACGACGGCAGCGAGAATCCCGATTTCGTGCTCAACAAGCCGGCCTATCGCCAGGCGAAGATCCTGGTCGCCGGCGACAATTTCGGCTGCGGCTCCTCGCGCGAGCACGCCCCCTGGGCGCTCAAGGATTTCGGCATCACCTGCGTGATCTCGACGTCGTTCGGCGACATTTTCTACAACAATTGCTGCAAGAACGGCATCCTGCCGGTGCAGGTGTCGCCGCAGGACCTGGGGAAGCTGTTCGACGACGCCGAGCGCGGCGCCAATGCGACGCTCACCGTCGATCTCGAAAAACAGGAAATCCGCGGCCCCGACGGCGGCGTGGTGACATTCGCGATCGACGCCCACCGCAAGCATTGCCTGATCAACGGCCTCGACGACATCGGCCTCACCATGGCCAAGAGTGACAAGATCGACCGCTTCGAGCGCAACGCCAGCGCGGCACGGCCCTGGGTGTGAGAGACCGCGTCATTGCGGGGCGCCGGCGGGCCGGCGAGCCCGGAATGTCGAAAGAAGCGCTCATGACCCCCGCCATTTCCGTCTCGCATCTCTCTAAGACCTATGCCGGCGGCTTCCAGGCTCTCAACGACATCAACCTGGACATCCGCCACGGCGAGATTTTCGCGCTGCTCGGTCCGAACGGCGCCGGCAAGACGACGCTGATCGGCATCATCTGCGGCATCGTCAACCCGACGAGCGGCCGCGTCGCGGTGAACGGCCACGACATCATCGCCGACTACCGCGCCGCGCGCTCGCTGATCGGCCTGGTGCCGCAGGAAATCGCGACTGATGCCTTCGCCAGCGTATGGTCGACGGTCTCGTTCAGCCGCGGCCTGTTCGGCAAGCCCGCCAATCCCGCTTTGATCGAAAAAGTGCTGAAGGACCTCTCGCTCTGGGACAAGAAGGGCGAAAAGATCATGACGCTGTCCGGCGGCATGAAGCGCCGGCTGATGATCGCAAAGGCGCTGGCGCACGAGCCGCAGGTGCTCTTTCTCGACGAGCCGACCGCCGGCGTCGACGTCGAATTGCGCAAGGACATGTGGGACATGGTGCGCGCGCTGCGCGCTGCGGGCACGACCATCATCCTGACCACGCATTATATCGAGGAAGCCGAGCAGATGGCCGACCGCATCGGCGTGATCAACAAGGGCGAACTCATCCTGGTCGAGAACAAGGCCGAGCTGATGCGCAAGCTCGGCCGCAAGCAATTGACGCTCGAGCTGCGCGCGCCGATCGCGATGCTGCCGCCGGCGCTCGCCAAGTATCGACTGGCGCTCGCCGACGGCGGCAGCGAGCTCGTCTACAGCTACGACACGCAGAGCGAGCACACCGGAATCACCGAGCTGCTCGACGACCTGCATCGGGCCGGACTGCGGTTCAAGGATTTGCAGACGACGGAACGCTCGCTGGAGGACATTTTCGTCGGATTGGTGAGGCAGAAGCCATGAATTTTCATGCCATCGCCGCGATCTACACCTTCGAAATGGCGCGGACGCGGCGCACCATGCTGCAGAGCATCGTCTCGCCGGTGATCTCGACCTCGCTCTATTTCGTGGTTTTCGGCGCCGCGATCGGCGCGCGCATCAGCGAGATCGAGGGCGTCAGCTACGGCGCATTCATCGTGCCCGGGCTGATGATGCTGATGCTGCTGACGCAAAGCATCGTGAACGCCTCGTTCGGCATCTACTTCCCGCGCTTCGTCGGCACCATCTACGAAATCCTCTCGGCGCCGGTGTCGTCCATCGAAATCCTGCTCGGCTATGTCGGCGCCGCCGCCACCAAGTCGATCATTCTCGGCGTGATCATTCTGGCGACGTCGGCCCTGTTCGTGCCGCTGCACATCGCGCATCCGCTGTGGATGCTCGGTTTCCTCGTCCTCACCTCGGTCAGCTTCAGTCTGTTCGGCTTCATCCTCGGCGTCTGGGCCGACGGCTTCGAGAGGCTGCAGGTGGTGCCGCTGCTGATCATCACGCCGTTGACGTTCCTCGGCGGCACGTTCTATTCGACGAACATATTGCCGCCGTTCTGGCACACGGTCACGCTGTTCAACCCGCTGGTCTATCTGATCAGCGGCTTCCGCTGGAGCTTCTTCGAGCTTGCCGACGTCGACGTCGGCATCAGCCTGGCGATCTCCGTCCTGTTTCTCGCCGTCTGCCTCGCCGTCGTCTGGTGGATCTTCAAGACCGGCTATCGATTGAAAACCTGAGTCATGACCATCGCGACCATCACCCTGATCGGCGGGCCGACCGCGCTGATCGAAGTCGGCGGATTTCGCTTGTTGACTGATCCGACCTTCGACCCGCCGGGCGAGTACAAGCTGCCGCACGTCACCCTGAAAAAGACCTCGCATCCGGCGTTGAGCCCGCAAGCGATCGGTCGCGTCGACGCGGTGCTGCTGAGTCACGACCAGCACGCCGACAATTTCGATCATTCCGGCCGCGCCTTCGCCATGCAGGCGCCGCGGCTGTTCACCACATTCGCCGGCGCAAAGCGACTCGGCGGCGTCGCCGAAGGCTTGGCGGCGGGCGACAGCAGAGAATTAAGGAAGGCGGACGGGGCAGCGCTGACGATCACCGCAACGCCGGCCCGGCACGGCCCGGCCGGCATCGAGCCCTTGGCCGGCGACGTGATCGGGTTCGTCCTCTCAATCGGAGGCGGCACGCGGCCGATTTACATCACCGGCGACACCGTCTGGTATGACGGCGTCGCCGAGGTGGCGCGCCGCTTCCGCGCCGGCCTGGTGCTGCTCTTCGCCGGCGCGGCGAAGACGCGCGGCGCATTCCATCTCACCATGGACGCCAACGACGCGATCGAGACCGCGCATGCCTTTCCCGACGCCACGATCGTTCCTGTGCACTATGAGGGCTGGGCGCATTTCAGCGAGAGCGGCGAGGATCTCGCGCAATCGTTCAAGGCGCTGGGCATTGCCACGCGACTGCGCCTCCTCGAGCCCGGCGTGGCGACGGCGATCGAATTCGGGTAACGCCCCTTTCCTCTCGGTCAGGCCGACTGCATCTGCGCGATCGCGTCGGCGATCGCCACCGTCCGCCGCGCCATGTCGGCGTGCAGCCGCTCGACCATGCGGCCTTCGATCTGGATGACGCCCTTGCCGGCATTTTCATCACGATCGAAGGCGGCGATGATCTTCCTCGCCCAGGAAACCTCCTCCGGCGTCGGCGCGAACGCCTCGTTGCACGGCGCAATCTGCTGCGGATGGATCAGCGTCTTGCCGTCGAAGCCGAGATCGCGCGCCTGGGCGCACTCCGCGGCGAAGCCCTCGGCGTTGCCGAGCTCGTTGTAGACGCCGTCGAGGATATCGAGGCCGTGGGCGCGCGCCGCCGCCACGCAGTTCATCAGCCACGGCAGCATCGGCGCGCGGCCGGGCACGATGCGTGCCCGCGTGTCCTTGGCGAGGTCGTTGGTGCCCATGACGAAGCCGGCAAGCCGCGTCTGCGGATCGAGCGCCGCCGCGGCGATGTCGCGCGCATTGAGCATCGCCAGCGGCGTCTCCATCATCGCCCAGACGCGAAGGCGCGCCTCGGCGCGCACGCCGACAAGGTGCCTGCCCACCTCGCGAAGTTGCTCGGGCGTCGACACTTTCGGCACCAGCACCGCGTCGGGACCGGCGGCGGCGACGGCGAGGTCGTCCATCCACCAGGCGGTGTCGAGCCCGTTGATCCGCACCAGCACCTCGCGGCGGCCGAAACCCCCGCTACGCAGCGCCTGCACGATAAGCTCGCGCGCCTTCGCCTTGGCATCCGGCGCCACGGCGTCTTCGAGATCGAGGATGACGCCGTCGACCGGCAGATCGCGCGCCTTCTCCATCGCGCGCGCGTTCGATCCGGGCATGTAAAGGACGCTGCGCCGCGGACGGACATTCATCGCTCGATTCCTCTCTGCCGACGCCGCAAACTAGCGGCACCGCCGCGGCTGCGCCACCGCCGCTTTATCGGCCGCGGCGGCGGCACCTGCCGGCGCTTTTCCACAGCGGAACGCCAATATCGGCGCGCGTTTCTGGATTCGGCCGGCGAAGGTGAGGCATGATGGCCGTTCAGGCAAATACCGACCGAACGGAGGAACCCGTGGTCAAAATCTTGACGCGCGCAGCTCTATTGACGGCGGCGCTGGCGATTCTGTCGCCGCTTGCCGCCCAAGCTGCCGATCCGGCATTCTGCCGCGGCTATGCCGAGGCGGCGCTCAATCAGGTCCGCGGCGCGCTCAACAATCCGAATTGCGCCCGCGGCCTCCAGGGGACTCGTTGGTCGTCCGATTTCAAGGTGCACTTCGAGTGGTGCCGCACCGTAGCTCCCGCAGCCGCGGAATCCGAGCGATTGGCTCGCACCGAATACCTGCGCGGCTGCAGGGGCTGAGCGAGGCTCACGCCGCCTTCTGCTTGGCGGTGATCAGCTTGCGCGCGATCAGGCATTCCGCGATCTGGATGGCGTTAAGCGCGGCGCCCTTGCGCAGATTGTCGGAGACAACCCACATCGCCAGCCCGTTCTCGACGGTCGCATCCTCGCGGATGCGGCTGATATAGGTCGCGTCCTCTCCGGCCGCCTCGTAAGGCGTCACGTAGCCGCCGGGCTCGCGCTTGTCGATGACGATGCAGCCCGGCGCGTTGCGCAAGACTTCGCGCGCCTCGTCGGCCGTGATCGGGTTTTCGAACTCGATGTTGACCGCCTCCGAATGGCTGATGAACACCGGCACGCGCACGCAGGTGGCGACGAGCTTGATCTTGGGATCGAGGATCTTCTTCGTCTCGACCACCATCTTCCACTCTTCCTTGGTGGCGCCGTCCTCCATGAACACGTCGATGTGCGGAATGAGGTTGAAGGCGATGCGCTTGGAGAACTTTTTCGGCACGATGTCGTCGACCTGATAAACCGCCTTGGTCTGCGCGAACAGTTCGTCCATCGCCTCCTTGCCGGCGCCGGAGACCGACTGATAGGTGGCGACCACGACGCGCTTGATCCTCGCCCGGTCATGCAGCGGCTTGAGCGCGACGACGAGCTGGGCCGTCGAGCAGTTGGGATTGGCGATGATGCCGCGCTTGCGAAAACCGGCGACGGCGTCGGCATTGACCTCGGGCACGATCAGCGGAACGTCGGCGTCGTAGCGCCAGCACGAGGAATTATCGATCACCACCGCGCCGGCGGCGGCGATTTTCGGCGCCCATTCCTTGGACACCGCGGAGCCCGCCGACATCAGGCAGATATCGACGCCGGAGAAGTCGAAGTGCTCAAGCGCCTTGACCTTCAGCGTCCGCTCGCCGAACGAGACTTCGACGCCCTGGCTGCGGCGCGAGGCGAGCGCCACCACCTCCTCGGCCGGGAACGCCCGCTCGGCGAGAATATCAAGCATTTCGCGGCCGACATTGCCGGTGGCACCGACCACGGCGACGCTGTAACCCATCGTTAACTCTCCATCGAAATTTCGCTCCCCGGCCCCCAGGCGGGAAGGAGAGCGAAAAGCGCTTCTAAGCGAGAAACCTTCCCAACACAACGCCGATGGGAGCCTGCCGTGCAGCCGGCCTTGCGGACCGTGCCGGATGACATCGTGGGCACCATCGCGCGCCTTTTCGCCTATATCGGCGGCCTCGCCTTCCTCGCGCTCATTGCCGCCGGCTTTTTCCGCATGCAAGCGGTCATCGCCGCGGTCGAAGCCTCGCCGCACCCGCAATGGATCGAGGTCGAGCGGCCGCATCCGGCCTTCGAGTTGCTGCTGCCCGAGCTCGGCGGGGAGGCTTCGCGCTACGCCATCTTCCGCCGCGACGCCGACGGCGCGCGCAAGGACGTCCTGACATGGGGGGAACCTGCCGGCAGCGGACCCTATGTCATGGTCGAAATCTATCGCCCAGGTCCGGCGGGCGAGCGCTTCATCGACGGCGCAAGCGAGATCGCCGCGCGCATTCTCGACTTCACCGTCACCGATGACGTGAAGCCGGCCGGCGCGCTCTCCGGCAAGTTCGGACCGGCGACGCTCGTTGATTTCGCCATCGCGCCGAACGGCAGGGATCGGCGCTGCCTCGGCTTTGCCCGCGCGTTCGAGGCGCCGCCGCTGCAGATCGCCGGCTGGTATTGCAGCGCCGGTGACGAGGTGGTCGAGCGCGCGACGCTTGCCTGCGCTCTCGACCGGCTCACCCTCATCTCCGCCGCGGGCGGCGACGCGGTCGCCGAGCTGTTCGCGCGCGCCGAACTCCAGCGAAGCTTCTGCGGACAGCGCAACCCGATTCTGGCAGCGACGCCCGAGGGCCGCGAGCGCGTCGCCGCGTCACCAACCGCGGCGCTGCGCGGACGCATCCGACCGCGCTGAAACGGAACCATTCACGGCCCGTAATTCCTGGCCAGATAGTCGACGATGATCTTGGCGTCGGTGTCGCCGATCGGCGCGCCGAAGGATTTGATCATCTTGGTCACCTCGGCGTTCCACCCGGCCGCGTTGAGAAACGGGGCATTCATCTGGATGTAATCGAGGCTGTGGCAGACGCCGCAATTGTCTTCGACCTCCGCCAATCCGGCGCCGGGCTTGAGCGCGACCGGCTTTTCCTCGGCCAACGCGACGGTGGCGGCGGCCGCGAGGGCCGCAAGCGCCGGCAGGCCGATCCCGCCCGCGGCAAGGGCGGTGCCCGCACCGGTCGCCCTGAGCAGGCTTCGTCGTCGCGTGAACATCGAAATGCCTCGGCGCGTCATTTGCCAAGCTTTTGCTGCCCGGCTTCGTTATTTATTCAATCATACCATCGGGTTAGACAGCATTCGACCGGTCGTGCACTGATTGGCGCGAACGGGCGCCAAGTTTCCGCCGGAACCGGAGCGCTGTAATCCATTGCCAGGGAGGCTATTCCGCCCGGCACAGCCCGGCTAGATTGCAGCGGGTGAAAAGCGAGGAGCCATGCGCGCATTTGCCGTGAGTCTTGCCGCCCTTGCCGCAGCCGTGGTCGCGGCCGGCTCCGCCGACGCGGCGACGACGAAGAAGAAGCCTCAGCCTGAGGTAGCGCGGTCGGCGAGCGGAACGGTGATCCAACCGACGCAGACGATCATCCACAATCCCGACGGCAGCACGACGGTTATCGTCGTCCCCCGGCGCTCCTACCTCAATCCGGGAACCGAAGTGCCGGTGGGGTATGGCAGCCACATGGACTACGCATTCCCGCCCGACGGAGATCCCGGCCGGCCCTATTGGTATTTCGGGCCCGACCGCGCCGGGATCGGCGGCGTCCCGCTCGCGCAGCCGTTCCTCATTCCTGGATGGAATCAGAACAACCCGTTCTGATACCGACACCAGTCAGCGACCCACGCCGGCGCGCCGGCGCGCGCGGCCGCGGTCACGCCGTGAGCGTTTCCAGTTCGCCGACGATCGCCGCGCCCATCTCGGCGGTGCTCACGGTCTTGCAGCCCTCCGACTTGATATCGGCGGTGCGCAGCCCCTTGGCGAGCGCGCCGGCGATGGCCGCGTCGAGGAGGTCGGCCGCCTTGGCCATGTCGAACGAATAGCGCATCGCCATGCCGAAGGAAGCGAGCATGGCGATCGGATTGGCCATGCCCTTGCCGGCGATGTCGGGCGCCGAGCCGTGCACCGGCTCGTAGAGCGCCTTGCGCCGTTTGCTCTTGGCGTCGATTTCGCCGAGCGATGCCGACGGCAGCATGCCGAGCGAGCCGGTCAGCATCGCCGCCACGTCGGAGAGCATGTCGCCGAACAGATTGTCGGTGAGGATGACGTCGAATTGCTTCGGCCAGCGCACGAGCTGCATGCCGCCGGCGTCCGCCAACATGTGCTCGAGCTCAACGTCCTTGTACTCGCGTGCATGCAGCTCCTCGACGACCTCGTGCCAGAGCACGCCGGTCTTCATCACATTGCGCTTCTCCATCGAGGTGACCTTGTTGCGCCGCTTGCGCGCCAGCTCGAAGCCGACGCGCGCGATGCGC
The DNA here is from genome assembly GCA_035319735.1 of Xanthobacteraceae bacterium. Lineage (GTDB taxonomy): Bacteria > Pseudomonadota > Alphaproteobacteria > Rhizobiales > Xanthobacteraceae > BOG-931. Next base: position 48,666 of record DATHCD010000067.1, read on the forward strand.
TCGATCTCGTAGGTGTCGTAGACCTGCGTGTCGATGGCGCGCTTCTGGCCGTTGCCGAGATCGGTGATGGTCTTCGGCTCGCCGAAATAGACGCCGCCGGTGAGCTCGCGCAGGATGATGATGTCGAGCCCCTCCACCACCTCGCGCTTGAGGCTCGAGGAATCCGCCAGCGCCGGGTAAGCGATCGCCGGCCGGATATTGGCAAACAGGCCGAGGTCCTTGCGCAGGCGCAGGAGCCCGGCCTCGGGGCGCACGTCGTAAGGCACCTTGTCCCATTTCGGCCCGCCGACGGCGCCGAAAATAACGGCGTCGGCGGCGTGCGCCTTGGCCATGGTCTCCTCGGTGATGGCGACGCCGTGGGCGTCGTAGCAGCAGCCGCCGACCAGCGCCTCCTCGGTCGCGAAAGTCGCGATCCCCTTCTTGGCCAAGAAGCCGAGCAGCCGTTTCACCTCGGCCATCACCTCCGGCCCGATGCCATCGCCGGGGAGGAGAAGGAGCTTGAATACGGGCATGAGAAGCTGCCTCGAATTGCTGGTTTGCGAACGAAGTGCTGCAGCGAAATCGCTTCAGTTGAAGCGATCGCGCTCGAGTTTTCGTTAGTGAAGCATGATCTTTTCGGAAAACCGACGTTCCACTTTTCCGGATCATGCTCTAATGACCGGACCGGCTCATGGCAAATGGAAATGATCGATCCCTGCGTGGCGCCCTTGGTGTCGCCGCGCAGGTAGCGCGGCCGCAGACGCAACTGGGGCCGGGGCATTTCCTTTAAGACGTTTCGAAAGAAATGATCCGGGGCCTGACCGGAACGGGCATCACAGCCCGCTGAACCAGTTGTAGCCCTTGTCTTCCCAATAGCCGCCGGCGTCGTTGTTCTGCACCCACATGGCGGTGACGTATTTCGGGTTTTTGAAGCCGAGCTTGGTCGGGATGCGGATCTTGATCGGGAAGCCGTAGGCGGTCGGCAGGATCTGGCGATCGAACTTGAGCGTCAACTGCGTCTGCGGATGCAGCGCGCTCGGCATATCGATCGTGGTCGAATATCCTTCCGCGCACTGGAACCAGACATATTTGGCGGTCAAGTCGGCGCCGATCAGCTTGAGGAAATCGGACAGCTTCACGCCCTGCCAGGAGCCGATCGCGCTCCAGCCCTCGACGCAGACATGGCGCGTGATCTGCGAAACCTCGGGCAGCTTATAGAGTTCGGGGAGAGTCCACGGCTTCTTGTTGCCGACCAGCCCGCCGATCTCGAGTTGATAGGTCTCCCCGTCGATGTCCGGCGCTTCATCCTCGTGGTAATAGGCGTTGAATGGAAACGGCCGTGTGATCATGCTCTCCGGATAGGTCGGCGCCAGCGTGTTCGGGTTGAACAACAAGGCCTGCACGCGGTCGTTGAAGCGCGAGACGACGCCTAGCGCCTTCTCGGCGGTATCGCCGTCGATGATGTCGCAGCCCGAGAGCAGCGCGAGCGCGCCGAGGCTGCCGGCCCCGCGCAGGAACAGCCGCCGCGACGGCTCCGGCAACAGTTTCGCCGCGTCCTTGATCAGCAGTTTCACATCGACGCCGGCCGCCGGCTTGCGCTTGCTGGACATGTTGTTCCTCGCTCTCAGCGGCCCGCAATCATCGCGCGAAGACTCGTCGGCACCAGCACGGCGAGCGTGACGTGCACGCACAGGAACGTCACGATCGCCGTCATCGCGGCGAAGTGCACGTAACGCGCGGTATTGTAGCCGCCGAAGAAGGCGGTGAGGGCCTGGAATTGCACCGGCTTCCAGATCGACAGGCCGGACAGCACGATCACCACGCCGGTGAGCAGAATTCCGAGGTAGAGCAACTTCTGCACCGCGTTGTAGACCGCAAGATCGTCGTGCGCGAGGCGGCCGCGCAGCGCGGCGGAAAGATCGCGCAGAACCTCGCGCGGGCGGATCGGGAAGAGCTTGCGACGGAAACGGCCGCTGAGAATGCCGAGCGCGCCATAGACGAGGCCGTTGATCAGCAAAAGCCACATGGCGGCGAAGTGCCACATCAGCGCGCCGGCGAGCCATCCGCCGAGCGCGATGTGCGGTGAGAATTCGAAGCCAAACAGCGGCGCGGCGTCGTAAATCTGCCAGCCCGAGCCGATCATCAGCAGCATGGCGAGCGCATTGATCCAGTGGGTCACGCGCACCCAGCGCGGGTGGATGACCGGCCCCCTGGCGCTATCGGCCAGCACGGGCGGGTTCGTTGCGGCTTCCATCGTCATGGCATCGTTCGACATCGCGGACCTATAACAAAATGCCGGCGCGCAAGCGCCTCACATTCGCGTCACGCCCGGCGCAAGGCGGCAACACGGGCGCGTGAGCGCATGAAGAGCCTCTCCCCGCCAGGCGGGGAGAGGAAGCGTCACGCAACATTGGAGCGCAATCGCTTCAGGTTGCACCGATCGCGCTCTATTTCTTTAGTTGAGCATGATCTTTTCGGAAAACCGGTTTGCACTTTTCCGGATCATGCTCGAGCCTCACATCGGCAGCAGCACGGTGTCGATGACGTGGATCACGCCGTTCGACTGCAGCACATCGGCGATCGTGACCGTGGCGACGTCGCCCTTGGCGTCGGTGACGGTGAGTTTGCCGGGGCCGGCCTGCTTGACGATCAGGTCGGCGCCGGCGACGGTCTTCAGCTTGGCCACGCCCTCGCCGTCCTTGACCGCCTTCATCAGGTTGACGGCGGTCATTTGGCCGGCAACGACGTGATAGGTCAGCACCGCGGTCAGCGCGCCCTTGTTCTCCGGCTTGAGCAAATTATCGACCGTGCCGGACGGCAGCTTGGCGAAGGCGTCGTTGGTCGGCGCGAACACGGTGAACGGCCCGGGCCCCGACAAGGTATCGACCAGGCCGGCGGCCTTCACCGCCGCCACCAGGGTCGTGTGGTCCTTGGAGTTGACCGCGTTCTGGATGATGTTCTTCGACGGATACATCGGCGCGCCGCCGACATTCACCGTCTTCTCCGACATGGCCGCGTAGAGCGAAGGGGCGGCAGTCGCGCTCAGCGCGAAGACCGCCACCGCAGCAAGCAAAACGGAACGCTTGGACATGATGGGCTCCATATTGGTCGTTGACACTTTGCCGTTGAGTCTTGGCGGCGCGCGCCGCCTGCGGAAAACGAACGCGCTTCTGCGCGTCGTCGCTGCGAGATACGGCGACGCGGCGCGCGGGTTTCAGCCGCGCTCTCACACCCGCGTGAACACCGATCGCCGAAGCCGCGCCGCTTTCGCGGCCGGCGGCGGTGCGATATGAACCGGGCAGGAAACGCCGGGCGCTGGCGCGAGGGGAATTGCCGATGTCGAAGACCAGTCCCGGCAATTATTTCGAGGATTTCCGCATCGGACAGGTGATCCATCACGCCACACCGCGCACGGTCACGAGCGGCGACGTCGCGCTCTATACCGGGCTGTTCGGGGCGCGCTTCGCGGTGCAGTCCTCGGACGCGTTCGCGCAGGCTATTGGCTATCCGCGCGCGCCGATCGACGATCTCCTCGTCTTCCACATCGTCTTCGGCAAGACCGTTGCCGACATCTCGCTCAATGCCGTCGCCAATCTCGGTTATGCCGGCTGCTTTTTCCGCAAACCGGTCTATCCGGGCGACACACTGAGCGCGCGCTCCGAGGTCATCGGGCTCAAGGAGAATTCGAGCCGCAAGACCGGCATCGTCTATGTGCACACCACCGGCTCGACGGCGGACGGCGCGGTCGTGCTCGACTATGTCCGCTGGGTGATGGTGCGCAAAGGCGATGAAGCCGCGCCGGCGCCCGGCGATCACGTGCCGAACCTGCAAACGGTGCTCGATCCCGAAGACTTGGGCGAGGCCTGCCCGCCGCTCGTGCCGTCGGCCTACGATACCGCGCTGTCGGGAAGTCCGCATCGCTTCGCCGATTATGCGGTCGGCGAGCGCATCGATCACGTCGACGGCTTGACCGTGGAAGAGGCCGAGCACCAGATCGCGACCAGGCTCTACCAGAACACGGCACGGGTGCATTTCAACCAATACACCGAAGGCAAGGGCCGCTTCGGCCGCCGGCTGATCTATGGCGGCCACGTGATCTCGCTCGCGCGTTCGCTCAGCTTCAACGGGCTTGCCAACGCGTTCCACGTTGCCGCCATCAATGGCGGCCGCCATGTCGCGCCGCTCTTTGCCGGCGGCACCGTGTTCGCCTGGTCGGAAGTCTTGGCAAAATCCGAACTGCCCGGGCGGCAGGACGTCGGGGCGTTGCGGCTGCGCACCATCGCGACGCGCGACCGCCCCTGCAACGACTTTCCGCTCAAATCCGGCGAGGACTACGATCCCGCGGTCCTGCTCGATCTCGATTATTGGGTGCTGATGGTAAAGTGACGCCGCCGCTGGAGCGCGACGGCTTCAGGCTGAATCGATCGCGCTCTATTTTTCCTTAGTGGAGCATGATCTTTTCGGAAAACCGGTCTCCACTTTTCCGGATCATGCTCTAGGCTTTCGCCCGCAAATGCTCGACCAGTCGCCGCGCATAGAGCGGCAGCTCATTCATGCTGCGGACGCAGATCGTCAAATCGCGAACCGCCCAGGAGTCGGTCAGCGGCACGATCGCAATCGCCATGGTCCGCATGACGCGGCGCGCGGTCGTCTCCGGCACGATGCCGATGCCGACCTTGCATTCGACCAGGCGACAGACGGCATCGAAGCTGCGCAATTGCACGCGCAGCCGCAGCGGCCGGCCGATGCGCGCCGCCTTGCCAGCGAGGAAGCGCTGCAGGGCGCTGGCGCGATCGAGCCCGACGAAGTCGCGCTCGAGCAGCTCTTCAAAGCCGATCTTCGCGCGCTTCGCCAATTGATGCTCGCGCGCGACCACAAGCACGAAGCGGTCGCGGCGGAACGGAAAAGTGGCGAGCGCGCCGGCATCGACCGTGCCGGCGACGATGCCGAGGTCGGCCACGCCTTCGGCGATCAAGCCGACGATCTCGTCGCTCAGACGCTCCTCCAGATCGACGCTGACGTTCGGATGCGCTGACAGAAACGAGCTCAGCGCCTCCGGCAGGAACTCGGTGAGCGCGTTGGTGTTCGAGAAAACCCGGATCTGACCGGCCAGGCCGCCGCCATAAGCGCCGAGATCCTCGTGCAGCCGCTCCGCCTCGCGCAGGATTGCCCGCGCATGCTGCAGCAGCGTGCGTCCCGCCTGCGTCGGGGCGACGCCGTGGCGTTCGCGCGTCAGCAGCGCGGCGCCGAGCGTCTTTTCCATTTTGCGAATGCGCGTCGAAGCGGCGGCAAGCGCAAGATGCACGCGCGCAGCGCCGCGCGTGATGCTTCCTGCCTCGACCACGTGGCGAAACAGGCTGAGATCGGCGAGATCGAAGCGCATGAGTGGTACCTTCGCATTTGGCGAAGTCAGACTTCACAGAATGCCGATTGCAGCGTGGTATTTCAATCCCTATTCTTTCGCTTATCGCGAAGCGACAAATGCGTCGGCGCGTCAACTCCGCGCGCCGCGACATTGCGGTACGCCCGCGGATTGGATAGGAACGATCCCCAGCTCGACGCCCGTCGAGCGAATTGGAACAATCACGATGGCCGAAACCAGGGCCCCCGCCGAGCGGCCGTTGTCGCCGCACCTGCAAATCTATCGCCTGCCACTGACGATGCTGATGTCGGGCATGCATCGGATCAGTGGCTTTGCCCTCTATTTCGGCACGCTGCTGCTCGCCTGGTGGCTGCTTGCCGCCGCGTCGGGACCGAATGCCTACGCCAAGTTCCAGTGGCTCAGTGGGACGATCATCGGGCAGCTCATCATACTCGGATACACCTGGGCGCTCATCCACCACATGCTCGGCGGCGTGCGCCACCTGATCTGGGACACCGGTCGCGGCTTTGGCCCGCAGGAGCGCGAATGGCTCGCGGCCGCGACCATCATCGGTTCGCTTGCGCTCACCCTCATTGTCGCAGTGATCAGCTACCTCGCCATGGGAGGCTCACGATGAGCGCCATCGCGCCGAAGCATTTTCGCACCCCGCTGTCGCGGGTCCGCGGGCGCGGGGCGGCGAAATCGGGGACCGAGGACTTCTGGCTGCAGCGGGTGACCTCGGTCGCCGGCATCCCGCTCACGGTCGTGGCGATCATCATCGGCATGCTGTTGCTCGGACGCAATCAGGCCGCGACGGCGCAAATCCTCGGCTCGCCGCTCGTCGCCGTCATCATGCTTCTCTTCATCGTCTGCACGGTCATCCACATGAAGATCGGCATGCAGGAGATCCTGGTGGATTACGTGCCGAACGAGTCGCTGAAGCTGACGCTGTTGCTGGCCAACACGTTCTACTGCTGGGCGGTCGGCCTGACCGCCGTCTACGCTATTCTCAAAATGTCGTTCGGAGTGTGAGCATGGCATCAAGCGGAGCGAACGGAGCAGACGCGGCTCCCGCCATCAACGGCCGCGCCTATCCGATCGAGGACCACGCCTTTGACGTCGTCATCATCGGCGCCGGCGGCGCCGGTTTGCGCGCCGTCGTCGGCTGCAGCGAAGCGGGATTGCGCACCGCCTGCATCACCAAGGTGTTCCCGACCCGCTCGCACACCGTAGCGGCGCAGGGCGGCATCGCCGCCGCGCTCGGCAATATGGGCGAGGACGACTGGCGCTGGCACATGTACGACACCGTCAAGGGCTCGGACTGGCTCGGCGACCAGGACGCCATCGAATATCTGTGCCGCAACGCGCCGGAGGCGGTCTACGAGCTGGAACATTGGGGGCTGCCGTTCTCGCGCCGGGAAGACGGCAGGATCTATCAGCGACCGTTCGGCGGCATGACCACGCATTACGGCAAGGGCACCGCGCAGCGCACCTGCGCCGCCGCCGACCGCACCGGCCATGCCATGCTGCATACGATGTACGGCCAGGCGCTGCGCCATTCGGCGGAATTCTTCGTCGAATATTTCGCCATCGACCTGATGATGGACGACGAAGGCCGCTGCCGCGGCGTCGTCGCGATCAATCTCGACAACGGCGCGATCCACCGCTTCAGCGCGCAGATGACCGTCATCGCCACCGGCGGCTATGGCCGGGCCTATGCATCGTGCACCGGCGCACACACGCAAACGGGCGACGGCAACGCCATGGTGCTGCGCGCCGGCCTGCCGTTGCAGGACATGGAGTTCGTGCAGTTTCATCCGACCGGGATTTACGGCGCCGGCTGCCTGATCACCGAGGGTGCGCGCGGCGAAGGCGCCTATCTGGTCAACGCCAACGGCGAACGCTTCATGGAGCGCTACGCGCCCTCGGCCAAGGACCTCGCCTCGCGCGACGTGGTCTCCCGCGCGATGACCATTGAAATCCGCGAAGGGCGCGGCGTCGGGCCGAAGAAGGACCACATCTTCCTCCATCTCGACCATCTCGACCCGAAGATCATCGCCGAACGGCTTCCGGGCATTACCGAGTCCGCGCACATCTTCGCCGGCGTCGACCTCACGCGGGAGCCGGTGCCGATCGTGCCGACGGCCCATTACAACATGGGCGGCATCGCCACGAACTATCACGGCGAGGCGCTGATCAAGAAAAACGGCAATCCCGACCACGTGGTGCCCGGCCTGATGTCGCTGGGCGAGGCGGCCTGCGTCTCGGTCCACGGCGCCAACCGGCTCGGCTCCAACTCGCTGATCGATCTCGTCGTGTTCGGTCGCGCGGCGGCGCAGCGCTGCAAAGAAATCCTCACTCCGGACGACAAGCAGCCGGAGCTGCCGAAGGATTCCGCCGAGCGTCCGCTGTCGCGCCTCGACAAATTCCGCCACGCCTCCGGCGGCACGCCGACCGCGCAACTGCGCGCCAAGATGCAGCAGGTGATGCAGAGCAATTGCGCAGTCTTCCGCACCGGGCAAGTGCTGCAGGAAGGCTCCAAGCTGATCCACGAGGTGCTGTCCGGCGTCTCCGACCTGCGGGTCACCGACCGGTCGCTGATCTGGAACTCCGACCTGATCGAGACGCTGGAGTTCGCCAATTTGATCGAGCAGGCCGTCGTGACCATGGATTCCGCGGCCAATCGCACCGAAAGCCGCGGCGCCCATGCGCGCGAGGATTTCCCCAATCGCGACGACAAGAACTGGATGAAGCACACCTTGGCGTGGCTCGATACCGAAACCGGCAAGGTGACCATCGATTACCGGCCGGTGCACACCTATACGCTGACCAACGACGTCGCCTATATCGAGCCCAAGGCGCGGGTCTATTGAGGATTTCTAATGGTCCAGTTCACGCTGCCGAAAAATTCCAAGATCACCGAGGGCAAGATCTGGCCGCGTCGGGCCAAAGCGCGCACCGAGCGCGAATACCGCATCTATCGCTGGGATCCGGAAGACGGCAAAAACCCGCGCATCGACACCTATTTCGTCGACACCAGTGATTGCGGACCGATGGTTCTCGACGGGCTGATGTGGATCAAGAACAACATCGACCCGACGCTGACCTTCCGCCGTTCCTGCCGCGAGGGCATTTGCGGCTCCTGTTCGATGAACATCGACGGCACCAATACGCTCGCCTGCACCAAGGCGATGAGCGACATCAAAGGACCGATCCGCGTCTATCCGCTGCCGCACATGGCGGTGGTCAAGGACTTGGTCCCCGACATGACCCATTTCTACGCCCAGCACGCCTCGATCGAGCCGTGGCTGCACACCTCCTCGCCGACGCCGGAGAAGGAATGGAAGCAGAGCCACGAAGACCGGGAAAAGCTCGACGGGCTCTACGAGTGCATCCTGTGCGCGTGCTGCTCGACGTCCTGCCCGAGCTATTGGTGGAATCCCGAGCGTTATCTCGGTCCGGCGGCGCTGTTGCAGGCCTACCGCTGGATCACCGACTCGCGCGACGAGGCGACCGGCGAGCGGCTCGACAATCTTGAAGATCCATTCCGCCTCTATCGCTGCCACACCATTCTGAACTGCTCCAAGGCCTGCCCCAAGCACCTCAACCCGGCAAAGGCGATCGCCGAGCTAAAGCGGATCATGGTCGAGCGGCAGGTGTGAACGCCACCATGCTCGACCACATCGATCGCTTCCCGGCGCTCAAAGCTTCAATTTGCGCCTGCGCTGCGCCAGCGTGCGCAGCCGCAGCGCGTTGAGCTTGATGAAGCCCTCGGCGTCGCGCTGATCGTAGGCGACCTTACCGTCCTCGAACGTCACCAGGTCCTGATCGTAGAGCGAATATTTGCTCTCGCGGCCGACCACGGCGACGCCGCCCTTGTAGAGCTTCAAGCGCACCCGTCCGGTCACGAATTCCTGGCTCTTGTCGATCGCCGCCTGCAGCAATTCGCGCTCGGGCGCGAACCAGAAGCCGTAATAGATCAGCTCGGCATATTTCGGCATCAGCTCGTCTTTGAGATGCGCGGCGCCGCGATCGAGCGTGATCTGCTCGATGCCGCGATGGGCGGCGAGCAGGACGGTCCCGCCCGGCGTCTCGTACATGCCGCGCGACTTCATGCCGACGAAGCGATTCTCGACCAGGTCGAGACGGCCGATGCCGTGGCGCCGGCCGAGCGTATTGAGATGCGCGAGCAGCGCAGCGGGCGACATCGCCTTGCCGTCGACCGCGACCGCATCGCCGCGCGCGAAATCGACCGTGACATAGGCCGGCTCGTCCGGCGCCCGTTCGGGGTCGACGGTCCGCGAATAGACGTAGTCCGGCACCTCCTCGGCCGGATTCTCCAGCACCTTGCCCTCGGAGGAGGTGTGCAGCAAATTGGCGTCGGTCGAGAACGGCGCCTCGCCGCGCTTGTCCTTGGCGATCGGGATCTGGTTCTCTTCGGCAAACGCGATGAGCGCTTCGCGCGAGCGGAACTGCCATTCGCGCCACGGCGCGATGACCTTCACGTCGGGTTTGAGCGCGTAATAGGAAAGCTCGAAGCGCACCTGGTCGTTGCCTTTGCCGGTCGCGCCATGGGCGACGGCGTCGGCGCCGACCTTCTCGGCGATCTCGATCTGCTTCTTGGCGATGAGCGGCCGCGCAATCGAGGTGCCGAGGAGATATTCTCCCTCGTAGAGCGCGTTGGCGCGGAACATCGGGAACACATAGTCGCGTACGAATTCCTCGCGCAAATCCTCGACGAAGATGTTTTGTGGCTTGATGCCGAGCGTAAGCGCCTTTTCCCGCGCCGGCTCCAATTCCTCGCCCTGGCCGAGATCGGCGGTGAAGGTGACGACCTCGCAGCCATAGGTGGTCTGCAGCCATTTGAGGATGATCGAAGTGTCGAGCCCGCCGGAATAGGCGAGCACGACTTTTTTCACTCCAGCCTGCTTCACCTCATCCTTGACCATGGGAAAATCCTGCCTGGCGCGCACAATGCGCGCGGACTATAGGCGCGCGTGGGAGCGGCGCAACCGGTTCGGACAGCGGGAGCCGCCGGAACGGCCGCAGGCGCTCAGGGGCTCTTGCTGGTGCCTCCGCCGAGCCGGCGCAGCAACGCGGCGAGCGTTGCGCGCATCGCCTCTCCCGCCTGCGCGAGCCCGTCCTCGATCGTCTGGTCGGCGATCCGCGTCGCTCTCCAGCGATAGATCAGGCCGTGCAGCGTCCATACCAAAAGAAACATGAACACGCCGGCGAACACCGTGTCGGTGAAAAAATGCGCCCCGGCCGCCAGCCGCAGCACGCTGATCGCGGCGCCGAAAGCAAGCGCTCCCGCATAGGCAAGCGCGCGCCATTGCGGCGGCGCCAGCGCGGCCGGCGCCAGCGTCCAGAACGCGCCCGACGGCTCACCGGCAATGAACGAACAATTGTTCGGACAAGGGCCACGCGGATCCCACCACGGCGTAAAACGGTCGGTGCCGCCGAATTCGGTGACGTCGATCGGACGCGCTCGTCCCCAATGATCCTTGAGGAGCGTGTTGGCGAGGATGCCGGGGCCGAGCGCGAGCGCCACCGTCAGGAGCACGGCGGCGCGGCCTTTGATCAGCATGCGCCGCCGCGGCAGGACGAGCTTGCCAAAAATGGCGAGGAAGGCCGGCGCGGAGAGGAGCGTGACCAGACCACGCGCGGCGTCGCGCGAATGGGATGCCCAGGGCTGCGCCTGGACCGCGAATATGCCCACCGGCGGGTCGAAGAACAGCCCGGCGATCTTAAGGTCGAGCCATGGGAAAACGCCGAATATCAAGCCGACCGCGACGGCGACGGCAAGCGCGACGGCAAGCCCGGTCGGATTCATGCGCGCCGGCTCGAGGGATATTCGACTTGCGTCATCGCTTCCAGGACCCTGCCCTGCGCCCGGCGAAAAGCCAATAGACGAGACCGCCGGCGATGCCGGAAGCGGCGAGCACCTCGCGCTCGCGCGCCAGGTGGCTGTCCGGCTCGCCGACATAGCCGGCAAAATCGAGACCGTAAGACAGCGCCAGCGCCAGCACGCCGCCGAGCGCGGCATAGACGAGGATCGAGCGCCAGGCAAAACCTTCCGCCAGCGCGATGACCAGCAGCGCCGGCAGCATGGCGATGGTCGAAATGACGGCGGCGCCGACGCCGACGACCGACCACACCGCCGCCGATTGCAGGCCGATCGCCGTGAGCTCGTCCCATTCCGGCGTAAGCGTGCCGATGGTGAGCACGATCGAGGCGGCGACGCAGGCCAGGACATAGGCGAGGATGATCGCCAGGATGCGGACGACAATGCCCATGACCGGCGTCAATCCGTCATCGCCATGGCGCGCAAGGCGAGGCGCTCGCGGGCAGAGAGCTTTTCCGTCGCGCTCTTGAGCTGGCCGCAGGCGGCGAGAATGTCGCGGCCGCGCGGGGTGCGCACGGGCGACGCGTAGCCAGCATTGAAGACGACTTCGGAGAACTTCTCGATCTGCTCCCAGTCGGAGCATTCGTACCGCGTCCCCGGCCAGGGATTGAACGGGATGAGGTTAATCTTGGCGGGAATGCCCTTGACCAGGCGCACCAGCGCTCTGGCGTCGCTGAGCGAGTCGTTGACGCCCTTGAGCATGACGTATTCGAAGGTGATGCGCCGCGCGTTGGAAAGGCCCGGGTAGTTGCGGCAGGCGTCGAGCAGCTGCCGCAGCGGATATTTGCGGTTGAGCGGGACAAGCTCATCACGCAGCGCGTCGGTGACGGCATGCAGCGAGACCGCGAGCATGACGCCGATCTCCGCCCCCGCGCGGGCGATATTGGGCACCACGCCCGATGTCGACAGCGTGATCCGGCGCTTGGAAACGCTTAAGCCGTCGCCGTCGGCCACGATATTGAGGCCGTCGCGCACCGCTTCGAAATTGTACAGCGGCTCGCCCATCCCCATCACGACGATGTTGGAGATGAGGCGCTTGCGGCCTTCCTGATCACACTTCCGCGAAAGCGCGGGATGCGATGCACCACTGCCGGTCCAATCGCCGAGACGGTCACGCGCGAGCATGACCTGGCCGACGATCTCGCCCGCGGTAAGATTGCGGACGAGGCGCTGCGTGCCGGTGTGGCAGAACGAGCAATTGAGCGTGCAGCCGACCTGGCTGGAAATGCATAGCGTGCCGCGATCGGCTTCGGGAATGTAGACGCATTCGACCTCGTGCGGTCGGCCGTCGATCTCGCCCGGGAGGCGCAACAGCCACTTGCGCGTGCCGTCGGCGGAGACCTGCTCGACCGCGACTTCGGGGCGTGCAAGCGTGAAGCGCTGCGCCAGTTCCGCCCGCAGCTCCTTTGACAGGGTGGTCATCTCGTCGAAGTCTTGCGCACCGCGCACATAAAGCCAGTGCCAGATCTGCTGCATGCGCATGCGCTGCTGCGCCGGCGCCACGCCGATGCCATCGAGCGCCTCGGCGAGCGCGGCGCGCGAAAGCCCGACCAGCGAGGGTTTTGCCGGCGCGACATAGTATTCGAGCGGCCGCTTTTCGATGGCAGCGACCGATACGAGAGCCTGCGGCTCGGTGGCGGCAAGCGGAACAGTCATGATCGATCCGGATGAAAAAGGCGCCAGTGCGTCTCCGGCATAGATGGGGCGGACATCGGGTTGCCGATAGGGCTGGCCTTCATTCTGCGGTGAGTGATTGCCGCTCGCCCGGGACGCCCCGCGACATCGCTACCTGCAGTCCTGGTCGACGCGGTCTAGGGCTTGGCTGAGCCCGCGAAGGGAGAAGGTGTCGGCCGATTTCGTTCCTTTGGCGGAGACGCCCTTCACCACCGCGTTCTGACCCGCGCGCATGGCGTCGACCAGGCGGGTCTCTTCCGCCGCATTCTTGATCCAGGCGCCGTCTTGCTGGGTGTAGAGCGCAAACGAGGTCGAGCCGACCTCAACCGTCGCCTCGGCATTCGCCTTGAACGGGTAGCCGATGATGATCGACACCTCGTTGCTCACCTTGTCTGCCGGCCGCGAGGAAATGAACAAGTAGGATGGATTGCGCGGCCGATTGGGCGGATTGGTCTCGGATGACGCGGGCTTGGCGATCGCGAAACAGACCTTCTTGCCGCCGGGCGAGGCCGCATAAGCGCCCCAATCGCCGTACTGGCCGAGCAGCGTCGGCTTCACCCCGCCGGTGACCGCCGCAGGCGGCGTGGCCGGCGCTGTCGCAGCCGGCGCTGTCGCAGCCGGCGCGGCCGGCGGTTTCTGCCGCGGGAGTTTTTTCGCGGGAGCGGCGGGAGGGGCCCCGGTGGCCGGCGCCGCCGGTGTGGAGGACTCCCCGGCCTGCTGGGCGAACACCGGAGCGGCAAACGCTGCTGCAATAAGCAGCGAGAGGATCAGCCGCCATCGTCGATGAATATGCATCGGGCCTCGCGGGTTAAGCGCTGAAATTCAATCCGGAGCTTTGAAGCTTAGCCCATTTCCGGCGGGGAGGGAACGAAATCGGCAACGGCGGCCGGCCCTTAGAGGTGTAGCATCATGCGGCGTCGGGTTTGGCAAACTGACGAATGCCGCTCCTGAGAGAGCGCCTGCCTACTTCCAACAACCGCATGTTCCGTGTTTATGGATTCCGGGCGCGCGCCCTTGCGCTCGCCTGCAAACGACAAGGTCATCATGAAAGCGATCCTCTGCACCCATTTCGGCGGCCCGGACGAACTCGAATTCGCCGATATCCCGCCGCCGGTCGCCGAGCCCGGCGAGGCGGTCGTGCGGGTCAAGGCCGCCGCGCTCAACTTCTTCGATCTGCTGATCATCGCCGGCAAATACCAGAACAAGCCGCCGTTTCCCTTTTCGCCCGCAGCCGAATTCGCAGGCGTGGTCGAGAGCGTCGGCGCCGGCGTTACCGGAATTGCGCCCGGCGACCGGGTCGTCGGCTCCATCGGGTCGGGGGCGGCGCGCGAAAGCGTCGCCGTACCGGCGCAGCAGCTGGTCAAGCTTCCCGACGGAGTCGACTTCGAGCGCGCCTCCGGCCTCACCGTGACCTATGGCACCGGGCTTTACGCGCTGAGCCGGCGCGCCGGCCTGAAGCCTGGCGAGACGCTTGCCGTGCTCGGTGCCTCCGGCGGCGTTGGCATCGCGGCGATCGAGATCGGCAAGATTCTGGGTGCGCGCGTCATCGCCTGCGCTTCCTCGGACGAAAAGCTCGCATTCGCGCGATCCCACGGCGCCGACGACGTGGTGAACTACGCCAGTGAAGACCTGCGCGGCGCGCTGAAGCGGGTCGGCGGCGAACACGGCATCGACGTCGTCTATGATCCGGTCGGCGGCCCCTATGCGGAGCCGGCGGTGCGCGCGCTCGCCTGGGAGGGCCGCTATCTCGTGATCGGATTCGCCGCGGGAGAAATTCCAAAGCTTGCGCTCAATCTCGTTCTGCTCAAGAGCTCCGACATTCGCGGCGTGCTCTGGGGCGCGTGGACGAGGCGCGAGCCCGAGGCCCAGCGCGCGCTGATGACCGACATCGTGCGCTGGTGCGCCGAAGGCAAGCTCAGCGCGCATGTGCACGCGGTCTATCCGCTCGCCGATATTGCCGCGGCGCTTAAGGCGATCACCGACCGCAAGGTCATGGGAAAAATCGTGCTCAGGCCGTGACTGTCGTCGCAGCGCTGGAGCGCACCGTGCAGCAGCCGAGCACGCTTGCTTCAGTCAGCCCGCGAACTTGTCCATCGCGTCGGCGAGCCTGACGTCGAGCTCGGTCAGGCCGCCGGCGTCGTGCGTCGACAGCGTCACCTCGACGGTCCTGTAGACATTGGACCATTCGGGGTGATGATCGAGTTTTTCCGCCACCAGGGCGACCCGCGCCATGAAGCCGAAAGCCGCGTTGAAATCGGCGAAGACGAATTTCTTGCTGATCGCGTCGCGGCCGGCGACCTCGCTCCAGCCCCTGAGCCGGGCGAGTGCGGCCTTGCGCGCCTCGCCGGAGAGTTTTTGCGCCATGTCCAAACTCCATCGGTAAGAACGATCTCGGCGGACGCCGCTCTCGTAAATCGGCGGCGCGATCACTACCTAGCAAGCTGCGCGGCAACGCGCGAGGTTCCCGCGAGGCAGCCATGTCATGGTCCCTGAACATCGGGTCGGTCGCCGGCACGGCGGTGCGCATCCACATCACTTTCCTCCTGTTCCTGGCGTGGATTTTCGGCGTGAACTACGTCTCGGCGGGCTCGCAGGCGGCCTTGAACGTCTCGTTGTTCATCGTCCTGTTGTTCCTGTGCGTGTTGTTGCACGAATTTGGGCACATCTTCACGGCACGCGCCTTCGGGGTGAGGACGCCCGACGTGATCCTGCTGCCGATCGGCGGCGTGGCGCGGCTCGAGCGCATCCCGGAAAAGCCAAGCCAGGAATTTCTCGTCGCCATCGCCGGACCGACCGTCAACGTCGTCATCGCGCTCCTGCTCGTGGCCTTTGCCGGGGCGAATCTTTCCGCCGAACATCTCGCCGTGCTGGAGCGCGACAATGTCAGCATGGTCGACCGGCTCGCCGTGGTTAACCTGTTCCTGGCGGTGTTCAATTTGATTCCCGCCTTTCCGATGGACGGCGGACGCGTGCTCCGCGCGCTGCTTGCTGCACGGTTCGGCTACGTTCGCGCGACCGAGATCGCCGCCGCCATCGGTCAATGGGTGGCGTTCGCGCTCGGTTTTCTCGGCCTGTTCGGCAACCCGCTCTTGATCTTCATCGCCATCTTCGTCTACCTCGCCGCCTCCTCCGAGGCGCATCTGGTGGCGATCCGCGCCATGTCGCGCGGCGTGCCGGTGACCGCCGCGATGGTGACGAAGTTCGTCACCCTGGCGCCGGACGAGCATATCGACACCGCCGTCGAGACGCTGCTACGCACCAGCCAAGGCGAGTTCCCGGTGGTGGACGGCCATGGCCGGCCGCTCGGCATGCTCGCGCGCAACGACCTGATCCGCGCGCTCAAGGAACGCGGGCCGACGGCGCCGGTCGCCGACGCGATGAGCCAACGCATCCCCACCGTCAACAGCCGCGCCTGCCTCGACGAGGCGTTCCGGCTGTTGCAGGAAAAGTCGGTGCCGGCGGTCGGTGTCGTCGACGCGGCGGACCGGTTGGTCGGACTGGTGACGTCCGAAACCATCGGCGAGATGCTGATGCTGCATCACGCGGTGCCGGGCGGCACGCGGATCGGGCCATGGGAGTCCTCCGGCCGCCGCGCCGCCTAACGATCAGAGCCGGAGCGCCGAGCAAATTCACGCCTTGCCGCAGTTAACCAAGGCGGTCGTTTGCCGCGTGAATCCGAGTCGGCGTCATAGAGCAAAAACGTCGGGGCCGTGATAGGATTAACCATGCCCGAGGGACCCTCGCAGCATTCGCCTCTCGCCATGAGGCTTTGGCTCGCCTGGCGCTACGGCCGCGTCGGCAGGGCGTTCACCTCCCTGGCCGCGACCAGCCGTGCATCGGGCAAGACCATGCGCATCGAGTCGCTCGAGCACATCGTGCGCAGCCGGGTGCGAATGTTTCTGCGGCACACCTGGCTGGCGACGATTCTCGGAACCGTCATCCTCGCCGGCGGCCTCTGGGCGGCTTTTTATTTCACCAGCAAGGCAACGGTCATGAAGATCGCCGCCGGACCTGCCGGCGGCGCCGACGCCAGGCTCGTGCAGATTCTGGCGGAAAAATTCGTGCAGGAGCGCGATAAGACCAGGCTCCAGCTCGTTGCCACCGCCGGGTCGGCGCAGAGCGCGCAAGCGATTGCCGACGGTAAAGCCGACCTCGCCATCTTGCCCAGCACTGTCGGCACCTCGCCGGATTGGCCGGTGGTCGCCATCATGCGGCAGAATGTGATGGCGTTCATCGTCCCGGCGCTCGCGGCGGGCGAGCCTGCCGCGAAGGGCAAGAACACCAAGTCGACGAAGAGCAAGGACGCCAAGGAGAAGAAGGGCAAGAAGAGCAACAAGGAAGCAAAGGCCGCCGGGGCCGACGAGAACGAAGATTCCGGCAAGCTGGAAAAGGTCTCGCAGCTTGCCGGCCACCGCATCGGCATCGTGACCGGCAGCGACGCCACGGTGAATTTGCTCGACCTCGTGCTGAAGCATTATGGCGTCGCGCCCGACAAGGTGCGGGTTTCGCAGATCGATCCAAAAAATCTCATCGGCGCCATCCACGACAAGCAAGTCGACGCCATCTTCGTCGCCGGGCCCGCGACCGGCCACGCCATAGGCGAAGCGGTCGCCGCGGCCACGGCAAAAGACGAGGCGCCGGGCTTCATCGCCATCGATCAGGCGGACGGCATCGCCAAGCGCGATCCCGCCTTCGATTCGCTGGAGATCGACGCCGGCACGTTCGGCGGCGGTCCGCCGACGCCGGACGACAGCCTCAAGACCTTGAGCTTCCCCGAATATCTTGTCGCCCGCAAAAGCCTCGGCCACGAGCAGGTCGCGTCGCTGGCGCGGCTGATCTATTCGTCGCGGCTGTCGCTCGCCGCTGAACTGCCCGGCGAGGTCAAGATCGAGGCGCCGTCGACCGACAAGGATGCCGCCGTCATCGTTCATCCCGGCGCGCTCGCCTATCTGGGCGACGATCAAAAATCGTTCTTCGACAAATACGGCGACGACATCTTCTACGGCTTGCTGATCTTCCCGGTGTTCGGGTCGGCGATTGCCGGCGCCGCCAGCTATTTCCGCAACAATGGCCGCACGCGCCGGTTGCGGCTGCTGCAGCACCTGCTCGATCTCACGCGCAAAGCGCATGCGGCATCCTCGCTGCAGGCGCTCGATCAACTCGAGGTCGACGTCGACAAACTGCTCGTCGCGATCATCCACCAGAGCGAGCGCGAGGAGTACGACCAGGCGGTGCAGATGTCCTTCTCGTTCGCGCTTGACCAGGTTCGCTTCGCCATTGCCGGGCGGCGCGCCGTACTCCTCGACCATCTCGGAGCTGAGGCGAAATCAGGCACGAAAATCGCGGCGGAGTGACCCGGCGGCTTCCGGCTTTGGTGACAATGGCATGGTGCCGATTGGCAGCGGCGCGCGTTGCCAAGCGCCCGCGGCGCACTATATTCCCTGCTGAACGCGCGGGCCCCTCGGGGCTCGTTTTGGTTTACGGCCTCACTTCCGCACCATGAAGCTTCGCAACATCGCCATCATCGCCCATGTCGATCATGGCAAGACCACGCTGGTCGACCGCCTGCTGCAGCAGTCGGGCGCCTTCCGCGACAACCAGCGCGTCGCCGAGCGGGCGCTCGATTCGAACGATCTCGAGCGCGAGCGGGGCATCACCATCCTGTCCAAGGTCACCTCGATCCTCTGGCAGGACACCCGTATCAATATCGTCGATACGCCCGGCCACGCCGATTTCGGTGGCGAGGTCGAGCGCATCCTCAACATGGTGGACGGCGCGCTGGTGCTGGTCGACGCCGCCGAGGGCCCCTTGCCGCAGACCAAGTTCGTGGTGACCAAGGCGCTCAAGGTGGGGCTCAAGCCGATCGTCATCATCAACAAGGTCGATCGGGCGGACGCGCGCCCCAGCGAAGTCGCCAACGAGGTGTTCGATCTCTTTGCCGCGCTCGATGCGAGCGAGGAGCAGCTCGACTTCCCCATCCTCTACGGTTCGGCGAAACAGGGCTGGATGGCCGCCGACGCTGCCGGGCCCAAGGACCGGGGCATGGCGCCGCTGTTCGAACTGATCATCCGTCATGTCGCGCCGCCGGTGGTCGAGGACGGCCCGTTCCGCATGCTGGGCACCATCCTCGAGGCCAATCCCTATCTCGGCCGCGTCGTCACCGGCCGCATCTCCTCCGGCTCGGTGAAGCCCAACCAGACCATCAAGGTGCTCGACCGCACCGGAAGGCTGGTCGAGGAAGGCCGTGCGACCAAGGTTCTCGCTTTCCGCGGCCTCGAGCGGGCGCCGATCGAGGAGGGATTTGCCGGCGACATTGTCGCCATCGCCGGCCTGCCGGAGGCGACCGTCGCGCACACGCTGTGCGCGATCGATGTCTATGAGCCGCTGCCGGCGCAGCCGATCGATCCGCCGACGCTGGCCATGACCTTCCGCATCAATGATTCCCCGCTGGCCGGCACCGAGGGCGACAAGGTGCAGAGCCGGGTGATCCGCGAGCGCCTGCTGCGCGAGGCCGAGGGCAATGTCGCGCTGCGGATTTCCGAATCGGCGGAGAAGGACTCCATGGAGGTCGCCGGCCGCGGCGAGCTGCAGCTCGGCATCCTGATCGAAACCATGCGGCGCGAAGGGTTCGAGCTCTCGGTCTCGCGGCCGAAGGTCTTGTTCCAGTACGGCGCGTCCGGCGAACTGCTCGAGCCGATCGAAGAAGTCGTCATCGACGTCGATGAGCAGCACAGCGGGATCGTCGTGCAGAAGCTGTCGGAGCGCAAGGGCGAGCTGATCGAGATGCGCCCCTCGGGCGGCGGGCGGGTCCGGCTCATCTTCCAGGCGCCGACGCGAGGGCTGATCGGCTATCACGGCGAACTCCTGACCGACACGCGCGGCACCGCCGTGATGAATCGCGTGTTCCACGCCTATGGCGCGCACCGCGGGGAGATCACCGGGCGGCGCAACGGCGTCCTGCTGTCGACCGGCGACGGCGAGGCCGTCGCCTACGCGCTGTGGAATCTCGAAGACCGGGGAGCGATGATGATCGAGCCGGGCCGCAAGGTCTATCGCGGCATGATCGTCGGCGAGCACACCCGCGGCAACGACCTGGAAGTCAACGTGCTCAAGGGCAAGAAGCTGACCAACGTTCGCACCCACGCCCACGACGAAGCCATCCGCCTTACCCCGCCGATGACCATGACGCTGGAGAAGGCGCTCGCCTACATCGAGGACGACGAACTGGTCGAAGTGACGCCGAAATCGATCCGGCTGCGCAAGAAGCTGCTCGACCCCAACGACCGCAAGAAGGACGAGCGGCGCAAGGAAGCCGAGCGCGTGTGAAGCCCTCCGGGGGCCGGACGCCGCCCGCAACCCCTAGCCACGATCCCGGAAGGGCACGGAAGACTGCTCCGCGAGGGTCAACGCTTCGCGTCGCCCCCCGGATGACCAGACCGCCGCAATTTGCGGCACGCCGGCGCGCCCGGCGCAAGAATTCCGGCGACCGTGGCGCGCATGCAACAGCCTTCCCAGATCGCGAGCACACCTCGATTTTTCGGCTCTCAATGATGGCGCGAGCGGCGCGATTGCGCTAATAATCCACATCGTTAACGAAGAGTGAATCTCGGCACTTGAAGCCCGGGGAATCGCTTGCTTTGATTACGCCATGAGCACCGTCCTTATCGAAATCCGTCGCGCCAAGCCATGTGATGCCGGCGCGGTCGCGGATACTCACGACGAGGCATGGCGGACGGCCTATCAGGGCATCATCCCGGGCACCGAACTCAACAAGCTCATCAACCGCCGCGGTCCGGCGTGGTGGGAAAGCGCCATTCGCAAAGGCAGTCGCATCGCGCTTCTCCAGTTTGGCGACAAGATCGCGGGCTACGCCAATTACGGACGCAACCGGGCGCGCAGCCTCTATTACGACGGCGAGATCTACGAGCTCTATCTGCGGCCGGAATTCCAAGGCCTCGGCTTCGGCCGCCGGCTGTTCACCGCCGCGCGCCGCGACCTCGCGCAGAGCGGGGTCAAGTCGCTGATCGTTTGGGCGCTGTCGGAGAACGACACCGCGGTGGAGTTCTACCGCGCGCTTGGCGGCAAGGCGGTCGCCCGCTCGTCGGAAAAATTCGGCACGCGCGTGCTCGACAAGGTCGCCTTCGGCTGGGCCAACTGAGATCGAGCGACGGACGGCGGTGACAGCGGACCGACGCGGAGCCGCTTTCATTCGCGCTGCGTCGAACCTGCGGCCTCGCGCAGCAAGCGTCGCAGCGCCGCGACGAGCGCCGCCGGCTCCCCGGCAACCCGAATTCGCTTCACGCGCGAAGTCGCCCCGCCGACCAGCGTCACCTGGCGCGGAGCGACAGCCAGCGCCTTGGCGACCAGCCGGCAGAGCGCGGCGTTGGCTTCGCCCGCCGACGCAGCCGCGCGCACCCGCGCCTTGATCACCGGGCGGCCGTCGGCCCGGCGCTCGGTCCCTTCGATCGCGTCGCGGCCGCCGCGCGGCGTCAGGCGTAAGTCGATGACGACGCTGTCCGCCGCCGCCGTCCAAGGCTCCCGCGACACGGCGCTCAGTAGACGTGCGGCAGGATGTAGAGCGCGATCACGTAGCGGATGAAGATGATGATCAGAAACAGGATGACGGGCGAAATGTCGATGCCGCCGAGGTTGGGCAAGAAGTTGCGGATCGGGCGCAGCACCGGCTCGGTGATGCGGTAGAGAAATTCGCCGATCATGGCGACGACCTGGTTGCGCGTGTTCACCACATGGAACGCCACCAGCCATGAGAAGATCGCCGCCGCGATCACAATCCAAATGTAGAGTTCGAGGGCAAGATCGATAACGAGAAAAAGGGCGCGCATTGGATCACGTTCGCGAGTGGAGGTTACCGAACCTAGCTATTTGCGGCGGCGCGAACAAGCCGAGCAGCACGCTTTGCGCGCACCATCGGCGGTTATCCTTGACAGCTTTGGGTCGCGGCCGTAAATGGCCCGAACTCGCCAAGAGCCGGCACCACATCGGCCTGATCGTGCCCGCGGCGGGGCCGTAGCTCAGTTGGGAGAGCGCCGCAATCGCACTGCGGAGGTCAGGGGTTCAAATCCCCTCGGCTCCACCAGCCCAGATGTCTCGCCGCCATCATAATCGCGACCCAATCAATTGATTCATTGCCGGCCGCGAGGAACCAGCATGCGACCGAAGATTGCTCGACCGACATGGTTGATACCGGGCTTGCTGCTCTGGCTGGGCTCGGTCATGCCGCCGGCCGCCGCCGCGGCGCCGTGCGGCGGCGATTTCACGACTTGGCTGGAAACGTTCAAGCAGGAAGCGGCGGCACAAGGCGTCACCCAGCGCACGATTCAGTCGGCGCTCGCCGGCGTCACCTTCGATCCCGGCATCATCGCGCGCGACCACGCGCAGGGCGTGTTTCGCCAGAGCTTCGAAGAATTCGCCGGCCGCATGGTGCCGCCGCGGCTTTCCCGCGGCCGGGCGCTGCTGCAGCAATATGGCCCGATCTTCACCCGGATCGAGCGTCAGTTCGGCGTGCAGGGCGCGGTGATCGTCGCCATCTGGGGCCTGGAAACCGATTTCGGCGCCAACTCGGGCAAATTCCCGACCATTCGCTCGCTGGCGACGCTCGCTTATGATTGCCGCCGTCCGGACAAGTTTCGCGGCGAACTGCTCGCGGCGCTGCGCATCATCGACCGGGGCGACATGAGCGCGAGCGAAATGCGTGGCGCTTGGGCGGGCGAGATCGGCGCCACCCAGTTCCTGCCTTCGTCCTATCTCAAATTCGCGGTCGACTACGACGGCAACGGCCGCCGCGATCTCATTCACAGCGTGCCGGACGTGCTCGCCTCGACCGCGAATTATCTCAAAGGCTACGGCTGGCAGCCCGGCCAACCCTGGGGCGAGGGCACCGCCAATTTCCAGGTGCTGCTGCAGTGGAATTCGGCGCAAGTCTATGCCAAGACCGTCGCCTATTTCGCGCAGCGGCTTGCCGGGGAACAGTGAAAATCATGATGCAATCGTTGTCGGCGACAAGCCGCTGTCACGCTCTGCGCGGTTTATCATGCTCTAATCCCCGATCCACCGCTCGAGAAAGAGATTGAGCCAGGCGCGGGCGCTGTAGTCGTAAACCTCGCGGTCGGCAAAATGCGCGGCGCGCGGCTTGGCGCCGGGCAGTTCCAGGCGGACGTGGCCGCGCGTCGTCCATCTGTGCATCATGGCGTGGGTCACGTCCGGGTGAAATTGCAGGGCGTAGGCGCGTCCGTAGCGGAAAGCCTGCACCTCGAACGTTTCGCCTTCGGCGAGCAGTTCGGCGCCTGCCGGCAAATCGAACCCTTCGCGGTGCCACTGATAGACCTGCTCCGGCCAGTGGTCGACGAAGGCGAGGCCGGCGGCCGTGGGCCGGATCGGGTAATAGCCGATCTCGGCGTGGCCCTCCGGGTGGAGGAACACGCGGCCGCCCAGCGCCCGCGCGCACATCTGCGCGCCGAGGCAGATGCCGAGGAAGGGCTTGTGCTCGCGGATCGGGACGGCGATCCAGTCGATCTCGCGCTGGATGAAGTCGTCCGCATCGTTGGCGCTCATCGGGCCGCCGAAGATGATGGCGGCGGCGTGGTCGCCCAGCGTCGCCGGCAGCGGGTCGCCGAAGCGCGGACGGCGCACGTCGAGCCCGTATCCGCGCTGCTGCAGAAGGCGACCGACGCGGCCGGGGTTGGAGCGCTCCTGGTGCAGAATGATGAGGATCGGCAGGCGCATGAGGGTAGGCAGCGAACGAACTTGCGCATCTCCTATCGCGTTCGCCGACGAATGCAAAGCGCAGGAACCGGCGGCTATGCGCCGCCCGCTCCGCCGGCCTACCCGCCGATGCGTCGGCGCAGCTCGATCCGCTCCCGCGGCGATACGCCGAGCAGATCGGCGGCGCGCCATAACAGATTGTCCTCAAGCTCATCGCGCCGGCCGTCGGCAAAGACGATTTCCCACATCATCTCGATGACCCGGGCGCGGCCCGCCTCGTCGAGCGCGCGATTGAGCTGGCTGGTGAAGTGATAGAGGTCGACGGCTTCCTGCTCGGCCACGGTCGCCTTGTCGATCAGCTCGTCGGCCAGGGCGTCGTCGAGGCCAAAGCGCCGCTTGACCACGGCATGAAGCTTGTCGCGCTCGCGCGGCGAAATCTCGCCGTCGATGGCCGCGGCGTGCACGAGCAGCGCCCCGGCCGCCAGCCGGTAATCATCGTCGGCAAATTGGCTGGGATGCTTTTCGCCCTCGACGAATTCGGCGACGAAGTTTCTGAACGCTTTGAGCATGAATCTTTCCGTTGCGGCGGGATTTCATTCGCACATAGATATCGCGACGGCGCGCTCACTGTTCAAGCTGCCGTCGAGCCCGCAGCGCTTCGGCCGCTGCGCACCTGACGACGGCGGAAGCTTTTGATGCCGACGCGCGTCGCAGGGTCAGCGAAGGTCGACGTTACTGCACCGCCTTGCCCTCGCGGTAGCTGTCTTCGAGCAACCGCATATTGGCCTGGACATAGGGATTGCCCGGGTCCTTGGCCTGCGCCTCTTGCAGCTTCTTGTGGGCACGCGCGTAATCGCCGCGCATCATGTAGGAGAAACCCTGATTGTTGAGGATTTCCGCGGTCGGGCCGACGATGCGGATGGCCTCGGCGTAAGCGCGGTCGGCGAGGTCGAAGCGGTGCAGCCGGTCGTAGGAGGCCGCCAATCCGACCCAGGCCTCGGCGTCGCGCGGATGTCGTGAGACCGCGCTGCGGAAGCTTTTCTCGGCCAAGCCGAAATTGCCGCTGCGGAAATATTTCTTGCCGAGCTGCAGGTCGTCATTGGGATCGTCGCCGAGGAGGCCGGGTTTCGCCAATGGCGCGACCGGCTCGCCGCTCGGGCCGGACTCGGCCGGCTGGGTCACGATCGAGCCGGTGGTCTCGCCAGTCTCGGTCGCCGCGGTCGCCGTTGCGCTGCCCGCCCCGTTCGACGCTTCGCTGCCCTTCGGCGTCCACAGATCGCTGAGCTTCGTCGATGAAGAGCAACCGGGGAGCCATGCCAGGCACGCCGCCAGCACGATCAGGACCCGCGCTCCTCGGATACTCATTAACGCGCTCCGGACCACGACGCGCCGGCCAAATCGCCCAACCCGGAATGCACCGTGCGGCCCGTCGGCCGGACAGTCCTCCGAGCGGCCAAGCTAGGCGAGGATGGTTAAGGAATCCCTCGTGCAGGCGTTCTTTCGAAGCGGCGACCCGCCTTCGCTTCCCCTCCTCCGCCGATGCCCGGTGAAGGGGTGAACGATCACCCGCCCAATCGCCTCGCCGGGATTTGACCAGCTCTCAATCCGGGTTACGCTTTATGCGCTGGCGATGCCTGACGAACCGACAGAGACACAGCACCCGCAGGACGAATCGCGTGCCCCATTCCCATCGAACGGTTCTGGTGGAGCGTCATCCCGCCGGCTATGCGGTGTTGACGCTCAACCGGCCGGAGAAGCTCAACGCGCTGTCGCTGGAATTGCGCGGCGAATTGGTCTCGGCGCTCGAAGAACTACACCGCGATCCGGCGGTACGTGTGCTCATTCTGACCGGCGCGGGCCGGGCCTTCTGCGCCGGTCTCGATCTCAATCAGCTGAGCAAGGCCGAAGCCAACTTCCCGCTCGCGTCGGGGCTCGACGTGGTCAGTGCGCTCCGGCAATTCCAGGGCCCGGTGATCGGCGCGATCAACGGCGTGGCGGCGACCGGCGGCTTCGAGGTCGCCCTGGCCTGCGACATTCTCATCGCCTCCACGCAAGCGCAGTTTGCCGACACCCACGCCAAGGTCGGCCTCCTGCCCGGCTGGGGACTGTCCGTCCGCTTGCCTCGGCGCATCGGCCTGCATCGCGCCAAGGAGATGGCGTTCACCGCCCGCTTCGTCTCCGCGGCCGAGGCGGAGAGCTGGGGCCTGGTCAATCGCCTCGTGCCGCCGGATGAGCTTCTCGACCAAGCCCGGGCAATGGCGGAAGAGATACTCGCGGTCGTGCCGGAAATGTTGGTGCAGTACAAAAAGCTTTTCGAGGAGATTTTTGGTCTCCCCACCGAGGAAGCTCTCGCGCACGAACGCGCGGTGGCGACGGCAACGAATGCGAAGGCCGATCGCACCGCGATTCCCGACCGCTGGGGTAGACGCACTGAGTGAAGCGAACCCCATTCCAGGGCCAGCATCCGCGAAGGGCTCCGCCAGAAAATGGAAGCGGCCCGCAGACTGGGGTCTGAGGGCCGCCCCATGACGCGATACCGGTGGAAACATCTCCTCGAATATGAGGCTGTTGTCCGGTGTACACCGGCTGCCTGAGTAGCAGGACCCACTCACGCCGCGTCGTTACGAAGCCTTTGCCTCCACCTTCTGTCGTCGCCTACGTTTCTGCTCAATCATCGCTCGAAACTCTGGTTCGAGCGCAACGAGCTTCGCGACTAGACCCTTCATCACGTATCCATTGGCAATTTGGTTCTTTGGTCCGCGATAGCGGGCAACCCGCTTGATGAATCCGCGCTGTTCTAGGCTCGCTAGGTGCCGTTGAACTTGTCTCGCTCCCATTCCCATTCGCGCCGCGAGCATATCTTTCGTCGGAAAGGGCGGCTCGCCAGCGTCCCACCAAAAGTCTGCCAATTGCATCAAGACAGTGAACTGCTCGGTAGTGAGTTTGAGGCGGCCCTGTGCCCAAAGTAGCATCGACGGGACGGTGCAATATCCGAGGGAGATAAGACCTTTGGTCCACTTGTCCTCGGGTCGGCGGCGCGGTTTCTTGTCGAAGCCGACTTCGACCACATTCCCCTTTGTGTGGATTGGTACTGTTGACTTAGTCATTGCTAGCTCCATTTCGTCCAGCATCGAAATAGAGCGGTCAATTACGGCTTACAAGAGGATGCGGGAAGGCTATTTAGCCTCTCCCCGGGAGGCGAAACAGTCTAGTCCCCTGGCGACAAAAATGTCCTACGAAGCAAAGACGCATTGCGTACAGCACCATTTCCCATTATCCAACCATTACCCAGAGGGGGAGGCGAAACGGCCTCCCGAAAAATTTTAGGCAACATCGCTTCTCGCGATTGGGGCACGCCGCGGTCGACGATGCGCGACGTGTCAGGGAAAGATAATGCGCTTCACTGCGCTCAATCCATCCTACGACCTTGGCGTCACGCACTGAGCAGCAGCGGCAGCTCGCGCGGTCCGCGCACTGTGCCCTTGGACCACGTCACCGGCGCATTCGGGTCGATACGGAATTCGGGAATGCGCGCGAGCCATTCCGCGAGCGCTACTCCGATTTCCATGCGCGCCAGATTGGAGCCGACGCAGCGGTGGATGCCGAGGCCGAAGGCGGCATGCCGATTCTGCGTGCGGTCGATGATCACCTGGTTTGCGTCCGCAAACATCGCGGGATCGCGATTGGCGGCCGGGAACGAGAGCAGGATCATGTGCCCAGGCTTGAACGTACAGCCGGCGATCTGCGTCTCCTTGACGACTTCGCGCGCCATGGTCACCGGCGCGTAGGCGCGCAGGAACTCCTCGATCGCCGAGGCCATGAGGCCGGACTCGGCGATGAGCCGGCGGCGGTCCTGCGGGTGCTGCGCGAGATGCCACAGGCAGGAGCCGATCGCGCTCCAGGTCGTGTCGATGCCGGCGATCAGGACGAGCCGCAGCGTGCCGTTGATGTGCGCGTCGGAGAGCGGGCGGTCCGCGACGCGCACATTGACGAGATAGCCGATCAGATCTTCGCCCGGGCTTGTGCGCCGCGCAGCGATCTTCTCGGCGAAATACGCGGTCATCTCGCCTTGCGCCCGCATCAGGACCTCATAGTCGGTGATGCCGATTTCCAGGATCTCCTTGATCCATTTGCGGAACAGATCGCCGTCCTGTTCCGGCACGCCCAGCATATGGGCAATCACGCGCACCGGGATCTCTTGCGCGTAAGCGACCGCAGCATCGCAGGCGCCCTTGTCGGCAATCCGTCCAACGAGTTCGCGACAGATACCGCGGGTGCGCGGCTCGATGCGTTCGACCGCCTCGGGAGTGAAGGCGGGAAGCAGGATCTGCTTCGCCGGCTTGTGTTCGGGCGGGTCGGAGGTGATCGGCGGCGCTGGAATCAAGGGCGGGCGCACTTCGCGCACGACGGGCCGGCGCGAAGAAAAGTGCTCGGTGTCATAGGCGATGGCGCGCACGTCCTCGTAGCGGCTGGGGAAATAGGTGCCCAAGAACCGGTCGGTATGCGCGATCGGGCATGTCTGCCGCAGCTCATCCCAGATCGGGTAGGGATTTTCGCTCCAGCGCGGATCGAGATGATCGAAGTCGGTTGCCCAATCCGTGACCGGCGGCCGTTCGCTCATGATCGCCCCGTCATTCCTCGATGATTTCGACGGCAATCTCGGGACAGTTGGCTTGGGCAAGCCGCGCCTTGGCCTCGAGCGCGGCGGCAACGCTGCCGTCGCCGCGCTCGCGCCCGTTGCCCCACTGGTCGAGCTCAAACAGCTCCGGCGCCAGCGCGAAGCAGCGCGCATGACCTTGGCAGCGCTCGCGGTCGACCCTGACTCTCAGACCCTTCGTCGCCGTCATCGCAGCCGGCATCCCGGATGAGCCCTGGAAAGCAGCGAACGATAGCAGACCGCGCCGTTGTCGAAAACACATAAGGCCGAGGCCATTATTGGCGTCGCACTGCCGGACTGATTGGCTTTGTTCCGGATCGCGGGCGGCGCAATCTTCCAGCCGGCTCGCAAAACGCCTAGTATTCCGGCCCGCGCGGTCGCGCGCGCGAAATCCGGGAACAAAAATCGGAACAAGTCCGGGTCAGACAACCACAGGGAGGAATTTCATGCTCGGAGTTTCACGCCGCACATTGCTGACGGGAGCCGCGGCGACGCTGGCGCCCGCGATCGCAACCGGGCCGGCACAAGCTGCCGCGCCGCCGGTCGGCAAGCAGGCGGCGGGCTTCTACCGCTACAAGGTCGGCGACCTCGAATGCACCTCGATCAACGACGGTGCCCGCACATTTCCGATGCCCGATGCGTTCGTGCGCAATGTGCCGAAGGCCGAGGCGTTGGCCGCGGCCGAGGCGGTCTATATGCCGCCGGGCATGGTGACGGTTCCGTTCAACCCGCAGCTGATCAACACCGGCGGCAAACTCGTTCTGATCGACTGCGGCCTCGGCAGCGCCTGGTTCGAGAACAGCAAGGGCGCGGTCGGCCGCACCGTTCTCAATCTCATCGCCGCCGGCGTCGACCCCAAGAACGTCGATATCGTGCTGATGTCGCATCTTCATCCCGATCATACCAACGGCATTCGCGCCGCCGATGGCGCGATGGCGTTTCCGAACGCGGAAATCATGGTGCCGGCGAAAGATTGGGCATTCTGGATGAGCGAAGAAAATGCGGCGAAGGCGCAATCCAACCAGATGATGAAAGACTATTTCGCCAACGTGCGGAAAGTCTACGCTGGCATCGAGGACAAGGTGACCAGATACGAGGCGGGCAGGGAGGTCGCTCCTGGAATCACGTCGGTCGCTACGCCGGGACACACGCCGGGACACACCTCCTTTGTCGTATCCTCGGGCTCGTCCACCGTCTTGCTCCAGGTGGACGTCTGCCACATTCCCCAGCTTTTCCTGCGCAATCCGGACTGGCAGGTCATGTATGACGTCGATCCTGAGGAGGCGGCCAGGAACCGGCACAAATTCTACGACATGGCCTCGGCCGAGAAAGCCTTGGTGGTCGGCTTCCATTTTCCGTTCCCCTCGCAGGGCCATGTGGAGAAGGACGGCGCCGGATATCGCCTCATCCCGACGCTGTGGAATCCGGTGATCTGAGGCCGGCAGCGCCGACAAGCCTGCTTACGGCGTACCCCTCCGCCGCTTGCCTGCCCGCGACGCCGCCGCGAGGAAAGATGCGGGGCCCTCACCGCTCCGCGGCAACGAAAAATGCGGGCGCTCACCAATTGCCGGTGACCATGCGCACGATCACCGGCAGCAGGATCACCACGAACAGCACCGGGAAGATGCAGACCATCATCGGCACCGAGAGCTTGGCCGGCAGGCTGTAGGCCTTCTCCTCGGCGCGCGACAGCCGCTTGTGGCGCATGTCCTCGCTGTAGACGCGCAGCGCGTCGCTGATGCTGGAACCGAGTTCGTCGGATTGTTGAATGAGCGTGGCGAAGGAGCGTGCCTCTTCCAGGCCGAGCCGGTCGCCGAGATGTTCGAGCGCCTCGGTGAGCGTGCGGCCGGCGCGGATTTCGAGGTTCGCCATGTGAATGTTGGCGGCGAGCGAGGGATAGGAAACGCCGAGTTCGCGTCCGACGCGGTCGAGCGCCGCCTCCATGGCAAGGCCGGCGTCGCCGCACACCACCAAGAGGTCCATGAGATCGGGAAAGCCAGCCTGATGCTCCAGACGCTTGGCCGCAATCAGCCGGTCGAGATAGAGGCTCGGCGCCAGATATCCGCCGACGCCGGCGACCATGACGAACATCCAGAACGAGGCCTTGCCCTCCATGTTCAGCATCGGCAGGACGAAGAACGCGGCAACGACCAGGCCGACGGCCATGCCCACGCGGGCGAAGAAGAAATAGCCCACGGCGCGCGGATCGTAGATGCCGGCCCGCATCAGGCGGCGGCGCAGCATCTTCATGTCCTTGCTGTCGGCCGACGAATAATGCTTGGTCGTGTAGTCGACCAGCTTCTGCGCCGCCTTGAGGCCAGAATGGCGCAGCGAGCGCCGGCCCTCGCCGGAGCCATCGTCGAGACCGACGCGCACGGCGCGGCGGCGCACCGCCTCGCGCGCGCGAACGCCGACCATCACCGCGAACGCCAGCGTGCCGACGGCGAGGAAGACGAGCAGGCTCAGCATCGTCGCCGCGCTGTCACTGAACAGGCCAAAAGTGCCGCTGGCGCCCATCGGTCAGATCTTGAAGTTGACCATCTTGAACATGATCATGTTGCCAATCAGCATCCAGGCGGCGCCGGCGCCGAGCAGGATTTTGGTCAGCGGCTCGTGCCACACCGAAGCGTAGAAATCCGGCACCGTCACCTGGATGACGATGAACATGCCGATCGGCAGCGCCGAGAGAATCATCGCCGAGGCGCGGCCTTCGGCGGCGAGCGCCTTGATTTTCCGCCGCATCTTGAAACGCTGGCGGATGACGCCGGAGAGATTTTCCAGAATCTCGCCGAGATTGCCGCCGGTCGAGCCCTGGATGCCGACCGCGGTGACGAACAGCGGCAGGTCGTCGGCGCCGATGCGGCCGTAGAGATTGCGCATCGCCGTCTCCAGATCGGCGCCGTAGGTGATTTCGTCGGAGACCATGCCGAACTCGCTGCCGATCGGATCAGGCATTTCGCGGCCGACCATGGTGATGGCGATCGGCACCGGATGGCCGGCGCGCAGGCTGCGCACGATGATGTCGAGCGCATCGGGAAATTGCGCGGCGAACTTCTTCTGCCGATTGGCGCGCAACATGCGCAGCACCAGGTAGGGCAACGCCGTGGCGCTGGCGAGCGCCGCCAGCAGCGCTTCTATGACGCTTCCGCGGAACAGGAAGGTGGCGACGAAGACGACCAGGCTGGTCACGGCGATGACCAGGATAAGACGCGCAAATCCGATGGTAACGCCCGATTGCAGAATCAGCCGATTGAGCGCGACCAGGCCGAGCCGGTAATTGCCGCCCTTGGTGAGTCCGCGCTCGCGCCGCAATTCGATGAGCACGCTTTCGCGGTCCTTCTGCTCCTTGGTCAGCATCAGCCGGCGGTTGATCTGGCTGCGGTAGGAGGCGGCGGAGAAGCACAAGAGATAGACCGCTTCGGCGGCGAGGCCGGCGGAAACCGCGACGAACAGCCAGATCAGATAGATTGGATCGAAATCGAACGACAACATCGGATCACAGCGGCTGCGAGGGATCGAAAAAGGCGCCGGGAAGCTTGATTCCCATGGCGATGAGATCGGCGAGGAAGCGCGGGCGCACCCCGGTGGCCTGGAAATGGCCCTGCACGGCGCCGTCCGGCGCCGTGCCGGTGCGCACGAATTTGAAGATTTCCTGCATCTGAATGACGTCGCCTTCGAGCCCGGTGATTTCCGCGATACTCATGACGCGTCGCTTGCCGTCGGAGAGCCGCGACAGCTGCACGACCACCCTGATGGCGGCGGCGATCTGGCCGCGGATGCTCGACACCGTCATCGGCATGCCGGCCATGCCGATCATCTGCTCGAGCCGCGACAGCGCGTCGCGCGCGGTGTTGGCGTGGATGGTCGCCATCGAGCCTTCGTGGCCGGTATTCATCGCCTGCAGCATGTCGAAGGCTTCCTCGCCGCGGCACTCGCCGAGGATGACGCGATCGGGCCGCATGCGCAGCGCGTTCTTGACCAGATCGCGCTGGCGGACCTCCCCCTTGCCCTCGATGTTGGGCGGCCGCGTCTCCATGCGGCCGACATGCGGCTGCTGCAATTGCAACTCGGCGGCGTCCTCGATGGTCAGCAGGCGCTCCTTCTCGGAGATGAAGGCCGAGAGCGCGTTGAGCATGGTGGTCTTGCCCGAACCGGTGCCGCCGGAAATGATCAGCGTCACGCGCGCCTTCACCGCCGCGGCGAGCAACTCGGCCATCTGCGGCCGCAGCGCGCCTATCTCGACCAGCTTGTGCAGGTTGAACGGCTTCTTCGAGAATTTGCGGATCGACATCAACGGGCCGTCGACGGCGACCGGCCGCACCGCGACGTTGACACGCGAGCCGTCCAACAGCCGCGCGTCGCACATCGGATGCGATTCGTCGACCCGGCGGCCGACCGCGGAGACGATCTTGTTGATGATGCGCAACAGATGCGCCTCGTCCTTGAAGCGCACGCCGGTCGGCTCGAGCACGCCCATGCGTTCGACATAGACGCATTCGTGACCGTTGATGAGAATGTCGTTGACGGTCTGATCCTTGAGCAGCGGTTCGAGCGGGCCGAGGCCCGTCATTTCGTCGAGAATTTCCGAAACGAAGTCGTGGAGCTCCTGGGTGTTGAGCGCCAGCCGCTCGACCAGGACGTATTGCGACACGAGTTGCTGAATATGGCCGCGGATCTCCTCTTCCGGCAGCTTTTCCAGCGCCGACAGGTTGATCTCCTCGATCAGCCGGCGATGCAGGCGGACCTTGGCGTCGAGCAGCTTGTCGGTGAGAAGCGGGTTGCTGGCGGTGGCCGCAGCGGCATCGGCGGCGGCCTCGGGGAATACCGTCCAGGACACCGCCTCGAGCACGGTTTCTTCGGCCGCCGGGACGAGGTCCGGACTAGCGACACGGCGCGTTGAGAAGCGACCCGCCATGACCCGAATCCTACGGCGCCAACGCGGGTGTGATAGACGCCCTCCCCCGCGAAACGCGGCGGGAAGCAAAGCAGGCCGCGGGCGCGGGAATGAGCGGAGAGTGTCGGAATTCGCCGGGCATGATCGCACCTACGATCGCGCCCATGAGAGCTTGAACTTCTTGCCAGCCCTCGCCGGCTCCTTGCCGACCTTGCCGCCGCCCTGGACGAGGATCAGCTTCTTGAGCTGGAGCGTGATCTTGTTACCCGGCTTGACTTCCTCGAGCGGGACGCCGCGATCGATGGCCTCGCGAACCAGGCTGTAATGATTAGGCACGCAGGCGGCGAAGGCATCGCCGATCGCCTGCTCGATATCGGCGCGCCGCAAGCCGGGCGAGAACAGTTTTTGCTCGAAGCGATTGATGATGACCTGCGGCTTCGGGCCGTCGCCGAGCCGCTCGCGGATCGCGTCGACGAGCTGCTTGGCGTGGCGCAGGCCGGGAACCGTGGTCTCGGTGACGATGAACAGCTTGTTGGAGCCGAGCAGCACGCTGTCGGTCCAGGAGAACCAGGTCCGCGGCATGTCGAACACGACGTAATCGAAGTGCGACGACACCAGGTCGAGGAGCCGGGTTACCACATCAGGATCGAACGAGCGCATCTCCGCCGGCCGGTTCGGCGCCGCCACCACCGCCAGGCCAGAGGGATGATGCGACAGCATGACTTCAAGTAACTGCCGATCGAGCCGCTCGGGGCGCGGCTCGATCTCGCCGAGATTGAGGCGCGGCTCGATGTCGAGATAATCGGCGCAGGCGCCGTGCTGGAAATCGAGATCGACCAGGCAGGTCGCGGTCTTGCCGCGCGCGCTGTTGTTCAATAGCAGCATGGCGGTCTGCACTGCGAGCGTGGTCACGCCGGCGCCGCCGACCGCCGGAAGGAACGTGAAGATCTGCGCCTCCGTCGTCTCCGCCTCGGCCGGCGTCTTGGCGACGCGCGCGCAGGCCTGCACCAACTCGACCGGCGGCACCGGCTTGACCAGGAAATCGGCTACCCGCATCTGCATCAGGCGGCGGGCGACGGCGCCGTCGAAATTGCGCGCCACCGCGACCACCGGCGGCCGATTGCCGATGCTGGTCACGATGCCTTCCAGCGCCTGCAGCTCGGCCTCCTCGCCGGCCCCGATGTCGGCGACGAGGACGGTGGCGCCGGCGACGTCGATCTGGTCGCGGGCCGACGGCTTCGCCTTGACGACATCGAGAACGATTTGCGCGCTGGAGCCGAAGGTCACGCGAACCGACTGCTCGAATTCGCCATCGTCGGTCAGGACCACCACTCTGGCCTGAACGCCCGGGCTTATGGATCGGCCGACGCGCATTGCTCAGGCTCGCATCGCGGACGCGGATATCATTGCGACGACGCACCGGCCGCCGGCGAGGGGGCGGTTGCCGACGACGCGCCGCTGCTCAAAGTCAGCGTCGTCGTCGGCTGCTGGTTCGGCATGTCGAGGCCCATCGGGTCCGGCGGCGGCGTGACCTTGTTGGTGCGGTAGCGCTCGACCGCGGACTGCATCTTCTGGCCGTTCGCAGCGATGTTGACGTTGCCGCTGTGGGCCGGCCACGGATCGACCGTCTGCGTGATCGCGTTGGCGGCGACCGCGTCGCCGGCGCTGAGCGCGATCGACTCGCGCCGGTCGTAGTAGAGGTCGGAGCATGCGCCGAGCAGCGCGCCGAGCGCCGCCGCGGCCGCCAGCGCGCGCAGGGTCTGTTCAGTCTTTGGCCGACACATAAACCGCTCCCTTGTTCGGCAAATCGAGGATGTGCCCGACATAGGGCCGGTTCGGCGCGCCGGCGGCGAGACGCACGAGCGCCGGGCTGACCTCGGGCTGCCCCATCAGGAAAAAGTCGATGTCGTTCGCCGGCAGGGTATTGTCGAGCGGCGTATGGATCGGATCGTTCGGCCGCAGCGGATGCACGATGTGCGGCGTCACCACGATCACCAGATCGGTCTCGTTCTTCTGGTACTGGCTCGAGCGGAACAGGGTTCCCAGCACCGGCACGTCGCCGAGCCAGGGCAGCTGGTCCTGGGCGGTGTTGCTGGTGTTCTGCAATAGGCCGCCGAGCATGAAGCTCTGGCCGTCGCGCAATTCGAGCGTGGTCGAGGCTTTGCGCAGGATGAGAGCGGGCACCGCAGTACCGGCGATCGTCACCGTATTGCTGGTGTCGATCTCGCTCACCTCGGGCTTGATCACCAGGTTGATGAGGCCGTCCTTGAGCACCGTCGGCGTGAAGGAGAGGCCGACGCCGTATGTCTGCGGCGCGAATGTGACGACGCCGAGCGCCCCGGGCACCGGGACGTAAAATTGTCCGCCGGCGAGGAAGCTCGCGGTGTCGCCCGACAACGCCACCAGATTGGGTTCCGCCAGGCTGCGCGCGAGGCCCTTCTGCTCGAGCGCGTTGATCGAGGCGGTGAGATTGTTTTTGCCGCCGAACAATTGGCTGACGAAAAAGCCGAACGGCGCCGTGCCCGAAAGCACGCCGGCGGCAACAAGCGGCGAAACGGTCAGGCTGGTCGGGCTGACATTGGGGCCCTGTCCGGTCACCGGCAGTTGGCCGGCGGGGACCTGGTCGCCGACATTGGCGAGCGCGTGCGGGCTGAACATGTTCCACTGCACGCCGAGCTCGCGGCTCGCCGAGCGGGAGACTTCGATGAAGCGCACCTCCAGCATGATCTGTTGCGGCGCCATGACCTGGACCGCGTTGATCGGATCGGGAGCGAACTGGCGCGCGATCATCACCGCCTTGTCGAGGGTGACGGCGTCCGGCGCGGTGCCAGTGAGCATGATGCGGCCATTGACCGAAGACACCTTGATGCCGCCGCCGGTAAAACGTCCGATCTCGGCGTTGAGCCGCGAGATGTCGTAGGACACCTCGACGTCGAAAATGCCCACCGGCTTCTTGCCTTCGCCGTACACCGCGACTCGCGTCGTGCCGATCTTCTTGCCGAGGATCGACAACGCATGATCGGTGAGCGGATTGACGTCGGCGACTTCCGGATCGCCGACCGTGATGTCGACCAGGCTCTGGTCGGTGTGCACGTCCTCCGACTTGCCGACCGTCACCATCACCGTCGCGGTGTGTGCGGAGTTCGCCAACGCGATCCGCTGCTGCGCCCGCGGCGCCTCAAGCGCGAGCGCGAGCGTCGCGACGATGCTCACCACGAGCGTCGCCGCGGCGCGCCACCTTCGGCCCGCTGCGCGTCCGCGCGAACGGACGTCGATGGTTTCTTTTTTGTCCTGGTACTGGCTTTTCACGTCGGTCTCCCCGCCACTGCTCGTTGTCCCCAACTCTTGTTCACGCCCCAACCTCGCTATTCGATCGCGATTCCTCATTGATGCGCCGGCTCGCGGCCCGGCAGCGCGGCGGCGCGCAGCTGCGCGGCCTCGACCGGCACGCTGTATGTATCCTGCTTGGCGGGTTCGTGCTTCGCCGCCCGCGTCACCACGATCATGGCGAAGCGCTGGTCGCGCACCGGCGCGATCGGCCTGCCCAGATCCGTGAGCGTCACCCGCCGCGCATTGTCTATGGCGACCTCGCCCGCCCGGCGCAGCAGCAGCGACAGCGTGCCGACCGCGGAAGCGAGCGCCAGCTTCTGCGCATCGGTGACGTCGACCTCGAGCGTGACCGCCTTGACGACGGTCGGCTTCTCGGCGCGCGCGTCGGCGAGCTGGTCGACGCCGAGCACGCGCGCGTTCTCGATCACGACATCGTTGGTCGCGGTGTTCTTGTCGACCTGGCGGGTGAGCACGACATCGACGTGGTCGCCGGGCAGCACGAAGCCGGCCACGCCCTCGACGTCGTTGACGCGGATGGTGACCGCTTTCATGCTCTCCTGCAGCATCGCCGAGAGCGTGGCGCGCTGGCCCGGGCCGGTAATCTTGGAGGCGAGGATCGCCTCGTTGGCATCGATCGGCATGAGCACCACGCGCTTGCTCGAAGTCAGCTCGGCGATTTTGCCGAAGGCGCCGGCCGGCAGCGCGTTGTCCGGCCACGGCACCTCGCGCAGCGACAGCGCGCCGAGCTCGTCGCCGAACCGCAAAGTCCGGTTGGCAACGACGATCGTGTGCGCCGGCGGCGCCGACTTCTTGTTCGCCTCGAGGCTGCGCAGGCGTTGTTCGGCCTGATTGTTGAGCCAGGTCTGCGCCAGAAACACCGCGAGCAGCCCGAACAGGACTGCAAAGGCGATCATGACCATGGTACTCGTGCGCACGTCCGTCCCCTGTTGACGCCACGAAATTCTTGTTTTGCTCGCAGCGAGTATTGGTACGCCGCTGGTGTGAAATTGGTGAAACCGCCGCGGCTTCTCCGGCTATGCTGAACATTGGTTGAAGCGGTATTCTTTACGGCTCGTGTATCGCTTTGCTCGAAGTGAACCGATAACCTTTACGAAGTTCGGCGACGAGAGCGCCGGCCGGTGTGCGCGACCGGCGGCGCAAGCGCGATCGATCGCGCGGTGTTCCGCTGCATCTTTTCATCCCGCAACAAGCGTTTTCATGCCGCAACCGGCGGCGGAGAAATCATTCACCATCGCAGCAGGCGGCGACAGATCGATTTTGTTAAGCTAAAGATCGAGAGTTGCGCACGTCGCTATCGTGTGGTCGGCAAGACTCGCCTTCGATTGGACGGACGTCTTCCGGTGCTCGCGCCAGCTCGGCACGCCGTCAATCTGCTTTCACGGCCGCGTAGATGCCGCGTTCGAATTGACGGTAGAAGTGCAACGCGCGGTCATCGGCAAAGGGCAACACCTGGGTCATGAAAACCGCGGCGATGCGCTTGCTCGGATCGATCCAGTAATAGGTATTGAGGAGCCCGCCCCAGGTGAGACTGCCGGCGCTGCGGCCGTGCGGGACGGCCTGCATGTTGATCATGTGGCCGAAGCCCCATTTGAGGCTGATGCCGGGAAAAAAATCGACGTCGCGGGAGAGCGCCGGCGCCGTCGTCCGCAGGACGCCGGCTTCGACCTGGCCGATCTGGTTCTGACCCATCAGCGCGACAGTCTCGGGATGAAGGATGCGGACGCCGTCGATCGCGCCGCCGCGCATCAGCATGCGGATCAAGGTCAGATAATCCGGTCCGGTCGAATAAATCCCGCCGCCGCCGGAAAAGGATTGCCCCGCCGTCTGCGGCTCCGTCGGTTGCGGCGTCAGCGACCCATTCGGCTCGCGCCGATGCACGCTGGCCTCGCGCCCGCGCTGCTGCGGCGAAATGACGAACGCCGTATCGCTCATGCCGAGCGGGTCAAGAATGTGCTGGCGAAAGTAGCGATCCAGCCGCTCGCCGCTGATCAACTCAACGATGCGGCCGACCCAATCGATACTGGTGCCATATTGCCAGCGTTCGCCGGGATCGAACATGAGCGGCGCGCGCGTGGCCTTGCTTCGCTCGGCCTTCGGCAGCTGCTCGACCGCGGCAAAATACTGCACCGCCTTTGCATCCCAGAGCCGGTAGGTGAAGCCGGCGGTATGGGTCAGCAGCTGCCGGAGCGAGATCGGCCGCTTCGCCGGGCGCAATTGCGGTGTTCCGGCGTCGAATCCGTCAAGCACTTGCGGCGACCCGAGTGCGGGCTCGATATCGGGCACCGGAGCATCGAGCGAAAGCTTGCCCTGCTCGACGAGCTGCAGTGCGGCGACCGAAGTGATCAGCTTAATCATCGAGCCGATGCGAAACACGGTATCGCGCGTCATGGCCGGCCCGTCGTGAAGCCGACGGACGCCGAAAACGCCCTCGTAGACGATGCCGTCGTCGGTCGCCGCCAATGCCACGATCCCCGGCAACTCGCCCGCACCCGTCGCAAGGCGGAGCATCGCATCGATTTCGGGAAGCGTTCTCACGTCGAGCGCAGTTGGCTGCTTGGCACGGGCAATGGCGGCGCGGCTCGCGGCCAAGGAGCCGGCCGCAAACTTCGCCGTGGTTTTCAAGATGTCGCGCCGACTGCGATTATCGAGCATGCCACCTCGTGGCGGGCCGCCCCCGCCCGTTCAGCCGGCGTCGCGGGCGCCGGCCGGCAGCGCCTCGGCGTCTCGCCGCTTGGCCACTTCCTCGGCGACGAGCTCCTTCTTCGACAATTTTCCGACTGGCGTCTTGGGCAGGCTTGCACGGATTTCCATCTCGGTCGGCATCTCGTATTTCGCCAGCTTGTCGGCCAGGAAGGCTTTCAGCTCGTCGATGCCAAACGGCGCGTGTCCGGGCTTCAGCGCGATGAACGCCTTGGCCGACTGCCCGCGGTAGGCGTCGGGGACGCCGATGACGGTGACCTCGGCGACGCCGGGGTGCTCGTAGATCGCCTCCTCGATGTTGCGCGGAAACACGTTGAAGCCGCCGGAGAGGATCATATCCTTCTTGCGGTCGACCAAAGTCACGAAGCCGTCCTGGTCGATGAAGCCGATATCGCCGGTATGAAAGCGCCCGCCGCGAAACGCCTCCTCGGTGGCCTCCGGCTTCTTCCAGTAGCCCTTCATCACTTGCGGGCCGCGGATGCAGATTTCGCCCTTCTCACCGATCGGCAGGACCCTGGTGCCGGTCTCCAGGTCGACCACTTCCAGAAGCGTGTGCGGCGCCGGCAACCCGACGCTGCCCTGCCGCGCCGGCCCGTCGATGATCTGCAGCGTGCCCAAGGCCGCGGTTTCGGTGAGGCCGTAGCCCTCCTTCGGCGAGCGGCCGGTGAGCGCTTCGAACCGCTGCAGCACTTCCATGGGCAGCGGAGCGCCACCCGAACTCCACATCCACACCGAGGAGAGGTCGAACTCCTTCACCTTGGGATGATTGACGAGCGCGGTGTACATGGTCGGCACCGCCGGGAAGGCCGTGATCTTCTTGCGGGCGATGTCGGCGAGCACCCGATCCGGATCGAACCGGATGTGCAGCACCATTTGCGAGCCGTCGGCGATCGAGAGCAGCATGATGAAGGTCAAGCCGAAGATGTGGAACAGCGGCAATACGCCAAGCTCCTTTTCCGGCTCCTCTTCCGCGCTCAGCCCGTTCCAATGATTGAAGATGTCGAGCACCGCGCAGAAATTGGCGTGAGTGAGCATCGCCCCCTTGGGCTGGCCGGTGGTGCCGCCGGTATATTGCAGCACCGCGACCTCGTCCTCGATCGGGCCGTGCTCGTGGCGCCTGAATGCGCCGTCATTGGCGATGAGTGCCGCAAAATCGATCTCGCGACCGGCTCCGCCGACGCGATCCGCCGCCGGCCCGAACGCAGCCGCAATCGGCGCCGGCAGAAAGTCCGCGATGCTGCAGACCACCAAAGTCGCGAATTTGCCGGTGCCCTTCAGCGCCGCGATCTGCGGATAGAGCATCGGCAAGCCGAGCGTGATCATGACCTGCGTCTCGGCGTCGATGAGCTGATATTTG
The DNA here is from genome assembly GCA_035319735.1 of Xanthobacteraceae bacterium. Taxonomy (GTDB): domain Bacteria; phylum Pseudomonadota; class Alphaproteobacteria; order Rhizobiales; family Xanthobacteraceae; genus BOG-931. Next base: position 89,267 of record DATHCD010000067.1, read on the forward strand.
AGCTCGCGCGGCGCCGCCAGTGGACTGAAATTGACCACGCGACCGCCCGCCATCAGCACGGCGAAGAAGCTGATCACGTAATGCGGCGTGTTCGGCAGGTGCAATCCGACGTGCACGCCGGGCCCGACGCCGAGCGCCTGCAGTCCTTTGGCGGCTCGCGCCGCGAGATCGTGCAGCTCGCGAAAAGTGAAGGTGCGATCGTAAAAGTCGATCGCGATCCGGTCGGGCCATTTGGCCGCCGCGGTTTCCAAGAGGCTTTCGAGCGGCACAGCCGGGGGCAGCGGCGCGCCCCAGGAGACGCCCTGCGGATAGGATTTTTCCCAAACATGCGCCATCGCGTATCCTCCCTTTCCTTATTTGCCGCTTGCGCCGCCGCCGGCCAGCGCAAGCAGTCCGCTCCAGTCGGCAGGCGCTACTCGGCCGCCGCGGCCTTGGCCGCCACGTGATCCTGCACGAATTTCTGCAGAGCCATCAGATCCGGCTTGCCGGAGCCGAGGAGCGGCAGCTTGTGGAGCACGATCACTTCGGCCGGATGCATCAGCTCGGAGGCGTGCTTGCTGCGCGCATAGGCCTGGAAGTCGCTGCGGGTCGCGCCATACTTGTCGGTGACCAGAAGGAGCCGCTCGCCCTTGCGGGCGTCGGGCACCGCGGCCACGGCGGAAATACTGTTGGGCCACAGCTCGGCGGCCAGCATCTCCACGGCGGCAAGCGAGATCATCTCGCCGCCGACCTTGGCGAAGCGTTTGGCCCGGCCCTTGATCGCCACGAAACCCTGTTGGTTGAGGCTGACGACGTCGCCGGTATCGTACCAGCCGTCCGCCGGCGGCTCGAGCACGCCAGGATTGTTGGCGCGCAGATAGCCGAGCATCACGTTCGGGCCCTTGACCCAGAGCCGCCCGCCATCGTCGACGCCCGCGACCTTCTCCAGCCGCGCCTCGATGCCGGGAAGGAGCCGACCGACGGTGCCGAATTTGTTGAACATCGGCGTGTTGACCGCAACCGTCGGCGACATCTCGGTCACGCCATAGCCTTCGAGAATGCGCAGTCCGAACTTTTCCAGGTAGATCTGGCGGGTCGATTCCTTCACTGCCTCGGCGCCGGCGACGATATAGCGCACCGAGCGGAAGTCATACGGGTTGGCCACGCGCGCATAGCCATTGAGGAACGTATCGGTGCCGAACAGGTAAGTCGCGCACACGCCGTAAACCAACTCCGGTATGGTGTGATAGTGCAACGGCGTCGGATAAAGATAGATCGGCACGCCGGAGACCAGCGGCAGCACGATTCCGCCGGTAAAGCCGAACGAGTGGAACGCCGGCAGCGCCATGAACAGCTTGTCCTCGCGTCCGAAATCGATGCGCGCCTCGGCCTGTGCCACGTTGGCCAGGATATTGCGGTGGGAGAGCACGACCCCCTTGGGCGTCCCTTCGGTGCCGGACGTGAACAGGATTACCGCCCAATCGTCGGGCTCGCGCTTGACCAGCGGCTTTTTCGCCCGCAAGGCGCCGCGCAGCTTGTCGGAGAAGCTCACCGTCGCGCGAATATCTTCCAGGTAGACGATGCGCACCTTGCCCTCGATCTGGGCGATGAGCTTTTCCAGTCTGGCCTTCTCGACGAAGGCGCGGGCGGTGAGAATGGTGTCGACTTCGGCGGCGCGGCACGCGCCGAGGATGTTCGCCGCTCCCGAGGTGAAATTGAGCATGGCGGGGACGCGGCCGGCGGAGATCAGCGCCAGCATGGTGACGACGACGCCGTTGGAAGTCGGCAGCATGACGCCGACTGCGCGCCCCTCAAGCGCGAGCGGCATCAGCTTGGCACCGAGGATCGCGGTTGCCTGCAAGAGCCGCTTGTAGGTCAAGCGGCCGCTGACCGGGTCCTCGATTATCGGCCAGCCGCCGCCGTGAATCTTGGTCGCCTCGATGATCCCTTCGATGACGGTGCGGTCGGTCGAGGTGGTGCGGAACATCAGGTCCGACATGATGTCGTAGAGCGCCGCTCCCGCCGCCAAGCGCCGCTTTCGTCCCACGAGTTCCGGGTCGACCTTCATCTTCACCGGCTCGAGCACCGTCACTTTAATCTTCGGGAACATCCGGCGGCGGACCTGCGTGCGCTTGAGCCGGCTGAAGATCGTCCGCTCCGGCCCTTCGATGCGCACCGGCACCACCATCGCGTCCGACTTGTCGGCGATCATCGCCGCGCCGTCATAGACTTTCATCAGGCTGCCGGTAATGGTGATGCGGCCCTCCGGAAAAATCACCAGCATGTTGCCGTCGCGCACCGCGTTGATGATCGTGCGCAGCGCCATCGGCTTGAGCGGGTCGAGCGCCATGGTGCGCACGAATTTGAGGAACGGCTGGATCCACCATTGCCGCGACATCGCCACGTCGATGGCGAACACCGGCCGCTTGGGCAAGAGCGCGGTGGCGATCGGCGCGTCGAGGAAGCTGACATGGTTGAGCGCGATGATGGCGTTGTGTCCGGCCTTGGCGACGTTCTCCAGGCCTTTGACCTCGAGATGGAAGAACGCGCGGAAGACTATGGAAAGAAGATCATTCATCCAGCTCGCCGGCATGGTGCGGCCGATGACGATTGCGACGATGAGGTTGGCGACGCCGATCAGCGCGAACAGGACCGGCAGGCTCCAGCCCAGCTTTTGCAGAAGCGCGACGAACAAGGCGCCGCCGACCATGAAAGCGGCGTTGAGCACGTTGACGGCGGCGATGACGCGCGCGCGGTGGTCGGCGCCGGCCCATGCCTGCACCGCGGCAAAGGTCGGCACGATGAACAGCCCGCCGGCGACCGCCAGGCCGAAAAGATCGATGGCGAGATGGATGCTGTGGGGCGCCGCGAAATAGCCGGCAATCCCCAGTGGGCTCGCCGAATGAACGAAGGCGGACGCGGTCCAGCCGAGGTCGAGGCAGAACAGACCGAGCAGCACGGCGCCGAACAATGTCGGCAACAGGACGATGCGCCCGGCGGCGAGCCAGGCAGCGAGGCCGGAGCCGATCGCCACCGCGATTGAGAAGATGGTGAGGAAGAGGGTGACCACCGCTTCGGTGCCGCCTATTTGGAAAGTCACCAGCGGCGGCAGCAACGACAGCACGATGGCGCCGACGAGCCAGAACCAGCTCACCACCATCGCCCCCCACCAAAGCCGCGGCTGCGCCCATACGTATTTTATGAGCGTTATCGTCGAGGCGGCGATATTGGGGTTGACGGCAAGGTGCGGCGCGCCTTCGCCGGTGCGCGGAATGAACAGGCTCGCGATCCAGCACGCCAGCGCCGACACCATCATCAGCCAGGCAAAGTGGGTCGGATCGCCGCCGCCCTTGGCCGCGACCCCCGCGGTGATGGTGCCGAGCAGGATGGCAAGGAAGGTCCCGCCTTCGACCAACGCATTGCCGGCGGTCAACTCCGCGCGGGCGAGGTGGTCGGGCAGGATGCCGTATTTGATCGGGCCGAACAGCGAAGCGATCGTCCCGAACAGGAACACCGCGAGGAAAAGCAGGATGAGCGAATGGAAGGCAAAGCCGGCGACTGCCAGCGCGGCGACGCCGATCTCGACAAGCTTCAGGCGCTGCGCCACCACGGCCTTGTCGTAGCGGTCGGCGAGTTCGCCGCCGAGCCCGGAGAGGAAGAAGAACGGCGCGATGAGGGTGGCGCCGGCCAGCGTGACCAAGGCTTCGGAGTCCGCACCGGCAACCTGGAACAGGATGACGAAGACGAGCGCCGTCTTGAGGAAATTGTCGCCAAATGCCGAGAAGAACTGGCACCAGAACAGGGGCGCGAAACGTCGCGTCGTCATCAGTGACGTGGACATGGTTCTTCCGCCTCAATCTTTGCCGATAACGCTAGCTCCCGCGACAGCTTAGCCGCTCGCGCGCGCCTTGGCGACGCGGGAATTAAGCCGGCGCGCGCGACCAACGCAGCAGTCTGGTGCGGTCGCGCGCCGTCTTTAATTATACCGCAATATCAAAACGTTATCAGGGAGCCGAGACGTCAGGAGCCAGTCACGGCGATGACCGCTTCCTTCATCTTCGCCAAGGCGAAATTCCCGATCGTTTCCAGATCGAAATGCGGAATGTTCGGGAACTCGTTGGGCACGACGACGGCATCGACGATCGCCGGGCCGTCGACGGCGAGCGCCTCGGAGATCGCCGGTTTGAGTTCCTCCGGCTTGCCAGCCTTGAACCCGTGAGCGCCGCAGGCCCGGGCGAATGCCACAAAGTCCGGATTGGGAAATTCGATGGCCTTGCGGAACGCCGGCAGCCCGAAATGCTCGGCCTCCAGCGTTATCAGCCCGAAGGCCGAATTGTTGTAGACCACCACTTTCACCGGCAGCCGGTGATGCACGGCAGTCAGGAACTCGCACATGAGCATGTTGAAGCCGCCGTCGCCGCAAAGGGCGAAGACCTGGCGGGACCGATCGAGCGCTTGAATGCCGTTGGCTTGGCCGAGCGCCGTTCCCACCGCCCCGTTGTTGAAGGAGCCGAGGATGCGCTGTGATCCGCTCTGCCTGATCCAGTTCGCCGACCACAGCGTGTTGAGCCCGGTGTCGAGCACGAAGACTGCGTCGCGGCTGGCGAGGTCGCTGACCATGCGCGCCACCGCCTGCGGGTGGATGCGATCCTTGCTGCGCGCTAGGTCGGCCTGGCGGTCCAAGGTCTCGTCCCAGGCCCGACGCTCCTTGTTCACCTGATCGCAGAAACCGCTGTCGCTCTTGGCCGCGACCCGCTCGAGCAGCAGCTTGAGGCTCGGCCGCGCCGCGCCGACGACGCCGAGCGCGGTCGGCACGCGCCGGCCAAGCACTTGCGGTCGCGTATCGAGCTGGATGACGGCGGCCTTCTTCGGCAGGAATTCCGCGAACGGATAGTCGGTGCCGATCATCAGCAGCAAATCGCAATGCATGACCGCATTGTAGACCGGCTTGGTGCCGACCACGCCGATGCCGCCCATCCAATGCGGATCGTCGTGCGGCATGATGTCTTTGCCCTTGAGCGAATGGATCAACGGCGCCTTGAGCCGATCGGCGAGCGCCCGCAGCTCCTCCGCGGCGCCGCGGCATCCCGCTCCGCACATGATCACCACCCGCCGCGCCTGCTCGAGCTCCCGGGCGATCGCATCGATGTCGGCCTCGTTCGCCGCGAGCTCGGGCGTCGGTTTCAACGTCGCGACGCTGGCGAGGCCGCCCTCGGCCTTCGCCCCGACAACGTCTTGCGGAAGCGTGAGGTGGGCGACGCCACGACCGGCATAGGCGGCGGCAATCGCCTGGTGAATGACGGCCGGCGCCTGTGCCGGAGAGGCGATGGTCTGCGTATAGAGCGAGACGTCCCGGAACAGAAGGTCGGGGTCGCTGGTCTGAACATAGTCGGTGCCGCGGATCTTGCGCGCCATATCGCCGGAGAGCGCCAGAACCGGCGCATGGTCGCGGCTCGCCTCATAGAGGCCGGCAACAAGATGATTGCTCCCGGGACCCGTGGTGCCGGCGCACACTCCCAGCCGGCCGGTGAGTTTGGCCTGCCCCGCGGCCGCTTGCGCCGCGCCTTCCTCGTGCCGGACCCCGACCCACTCGAGGCGGCTGCGACGCACGGCATCGGCAAAGGGATTGAGCGAATCTCCGATCAGGCCGAACACTTGCCTGACCCCGATCTGCTCGAGCACGCCGACCAGCACGTCCGCGACCGTTTGCGCCATCTGCGCCTCCCTCACTGCGATCACCGTTTCCACCGCGGACACCGCCGGCCCGGCGCGTTGACGACCAACCGCAGGACCAACGCCTGCTTGCGCGTCCGCATCTACCGTCTTCTCGCGAAAATCAAGTGGCTGAGATTTAGAGGATGATCGGAAAAAGTGGAATGCCGCTTTCCGAAAAGATCATGTGCCACAAGAGCATGATCAGGAAAAGTGGAAACCCGGTTTTCTGAAAAGATAATGCTCCACAAAGAAAGCTGCAGCGCAATCGGCTCAACTTCAAGCGATTCGCTCTGGTCTAGGCCTTCGCGCTCAAGAGTGCGCGTCGCCAGTGTCAAGCCGTCTACCTTCTTTCCGCGGAGCCGTGTTGCAAGCCGGCCACGCTTTAGAAGCAAATCAATTTCGAAAGTGTCGCTGGAGACTTGTCACATCGCATTTGGCACTGTGCAGCCGGACGAGATGAGATTCCAACGGTTGTTGTCGCCACTCAAGCGCGTGATCGAGAGTGGCGCGATATCAATGCGCCAGAAAGATTGCGGCGGTGCCCCAATCGCGTGCACGATGGCCGCACGAACGATGGCGGCGTGCGTGACCACAATCGACCGTCGGTGGTGAGTTTGCTCGCCAAGGAGCCAGTCGGCGACCCGCTGCATCAGGCCAAGGACCGACTCGCCTTCATGCGGCATTGCCGCCGGATCGCGCAACCAGGCAGCGACTGCCCTCGGCTCGCGCAGATGGACGTCGTCGAAACTTCGGCCGCGCCATGCGGCGTAGTCGCAGTCGCGCAGGGCGGGCTCGACGGCGGCATCAAACCCGAGCGCCTCGGCGGTCTGGCGCGCTCGCAATTCCGGAGCCGTCAGCCACCGATCAGCGTTCGGCAGATTCCCCGCCAGCGCCGCGGCATCGATCTTGCCATCCTCGTCGAGCGGCTCGTTAGCCGGAAAGAAAGAGCCCCGCACCGCCGCGGTTGAGGCGTGACAGATCAGAATGAGGCGCGCCGTCACGGCAATGCTTCGGCTAGGCCCGTAGCCCACCATGCACTGCGGCGCGCTGCGTCAAGGCTCCGAACAGCAAGCCGAGCGTCCCCCACATGATGAGCTGGGCACCGATCGATGCGATGCGGAACTTCCATAATACGTCCGCCGGAAACTGATCCGGCACCTCGCTGACGGTGGGAAGCAGCAGCGCGGCGATTGCGATCAGCACAATGTAGCAGGCGGCCGCCAAGAGGTTGGCATTCCATTCTCCAACACGCACAACAAACGCGCGCTTCATCGTCATCGCGACGATCATCGCGGCGAGCGAGATCGCTATCATGGTGAAATACAGCGCGGTACGCGCGCCGATTGTGTCGGGTTCGCCGATGGCCGGAGGATTTGCCGGATATTTCAAATTCGGCACTAGGTAGACCGAAACAAAGCCGACAATCGCGAGCAACGCTGAAACGCCCTGCGGCGAGGAAACGCCAGGCAGTCGCCCAGCGGCGAATGCGTGGGCGAGACCAAATAGACCACCAAACGCGACGCTATAAACTAGCATGGCAACGAACAGGCCAAGGCCGGCCTGCACCGGTCGACTGACAAGCTCGGGCTCCTCCTCGTCCGCCGCCTGCATATGCGTGTGATTCGACGCATGGCCGTGAGCGTGCGTAGGCTCTTCCACGTTCTTGGTGGTGACCTTGGCTTGTCGGTGTTCGGTCTCAAACGCGATCGCGCGATCGACTTGCGGCTCGCCGTAGACCTTTAGAAAGCCGAAGGACAGCAGACCCGCGACAATGCCCACAAGCATGCCGCGGACGAGAAACGTCCTGACCATGACAAGCTGTCCATGCAGTCAATGGCAGGGAAAGCCGAGAAGATGGCGTCCATCGTGCACAAACTCGTGCACATACTTGCCGCTTATCAGCGAAGTCGCCCCTTGCTCCGCTCCCACAAAATAAATGGCTAGCAAGAGAATGAGCCCGGCGAAAATCGCCCAGGGAAGCCACTCGCGCACGGGTATCGCGGTAACCGGACTGGCGGGGGCAAATGCGGCGTAGGCCATGCTCGTCCTCCTGGGATCACGCGTCCCGTTTAGAGCTTCCAACGATCACGAGGAGGGTCTGGCTCTCGACCTATGCAGGCCGAATACAGTGGCGCGACCGCGCCGGATTTTCACCGGCTTCCTTACCTCGCGAAACTATTTCTAGAATAGGGACAGGAAACGGATTTTGTCAAATGCGGCGGCCCATGACGTATCTCCGAGAAGGATTCGCGGGATCCGGCCGCCGTCCGCTTTAAAACTGCCAGTGAAACCGGCCGGCGAAAACGTTCACCGGTCCGCGCTCGGTGGCATAGGCGGGATTGTTGATGAACTGATAATCGACGCTGACTTTGGTCGACGCGGTAAGTGCGTAGCTGTAATACGTCTCGACGATCTCCTCCGGCCCCGGATTCGGCAATTGTCCGTCGCCCATGAGGATGCCGTTGCCGCCGGCGTTAAACCATGCCGTGTGAGCGCTGTTGATGCCGTTTATGATGCCGAGGATGCCGAACGTATCGTCCGGCCGGCCCCATTGCTTTCCGGTTATAGAGACGCCTGCCTCCAGCGTGCGGTCGATGTCGGTGAAATCCCACGGCTCGACATTGCCGTCGGCCCAGCCGGCGCGGGCGAATACCCCGACGTCCTCCGTCACTTGTTGCGCCAGATTGAGGCTCACCCCGGGCCGGCTTTGATACTTGCGCACCGCGTCCGTGGCATCGTTGATGTCCACTCCAGTCGCTTGCGAGAAGGCGATAGCGTCCGCGAAAGTCGCCATGCGTCCGCGGGTGAGAAAGCCGGTGACCTTGATCGTGCCGGGTTGCCCCCATAACTCGTAGCGCCGCTCGACTTCTCCGACCATCTGGAACTGATCGAAGGTCGGGTCGAGACCGTAGGCGGGGCCGCTGTTGGCCGCCTCGGCCGGGACGGCGGACATGTCGAAAACCCCGCCGCGCAGCGTCCAGGGGCCCTGGTACCATTCGGCGGCCGCGCCGTAAGTGTAGCCCCAGGCGTCGCCCGCATAATCGAAAGTGCCGGCATTGACGGAGGCCCAGTTCAGAAAATCGATCTTGGGATTGTTGGCATATTTGTTGGTGTCGAACAGGTCGACGATAGCGAATTTGCCGACCGTCAGCACCAGCCGATTGGCCGTCTGCGAGCCGGCAAACTGATTGAAGTCGGCATCCACCTTCTGGCTATCGCCACCGAGATCAATCGTCTGCCGCACGAAGTAGCGTTGCACGCGCGCGTAGGGGTAAGAAAAGCCGAGCTTGTAGGACTCGGCGCTGGGAAATCCGGCGACGCCGTGCGTTTCTGCAAGCCCGTGGCCCTGATCGATCTCCGGGTCGACCCATAATTCGGCGCCTCGCCACAAGCGGATGCCGACGGCGAGCGTGCCGTCGAAGGTCTCGCGACCTTCGCCGCCGCCCGGCAGGCTGTTGGTACCAGTATAGGGCGCGCGGATCGCCGGGTAGCCTTGCCAGGTGAACGTGGTCTGGCCGTGGACATTCAACCGGTCTTTGTCGGTCAGCTCCGGCGCCGCTGCCGCTACCGCCGCGGGTGTCAGATCGTTGCCGAACTGATAGTTCAAGCCGGCGCGCAACTCTTGCAGCTCAAAGTCGGACGTAAAGCGTTGGCCATTGCCGGCGAAAAGCACGCCGCTGGTGCCGTAGTCCGTGAACAAATATTCGAACCGCGCGGTCCAGTGCGGCGCCACCGGCGCCTCGACGCCGGCGCCAGCCGCCCAGCCCAGGCGCCACAAAAACGGCATGTCGGTCGTGCCGGTCACGTTATTGGTCAGCGTCAGTTGGTCGTAGGTCCAGGCGAAGCCGCCGGTGGCGTAGAAGAGCCAGTTTCCGGGTGCGTAACCGATGCGGCCGCGCACGGTGCCGGAATTCAGCACCGTTTCGCTGTAGGTCTCCGAGCCGAACGGCGAGTTAAACGTGGTCATACCGCCGACGGAGATGCCGGCGAGATTTTGAAAGCTTGGAGCCGATACGTCGAACTCGCCGCCGATCACCCAACGGTTCGGCAGCATATAGTTGTAGCCGCCTTGAATGCCGGCGAAAAAACTTCCGGCCTCGTCGAAAGTATCGATCTTTTGCGCCAGGCTCATCGAGCCTGCCGCACCGGGTGTCGACCAATTCGAGTCACCCCAGGCGTAACCCAGATTCCCGCCGAGATAGAAGCCGGTCCAATCGTAGGCCGAGGGAATGGCGGCCGGCGGAGCTTTGGTGACCAGGATGCTGTCCGCCGCCGCTGCGCTCCCGGCGCAGGCGATGACCATTGCGGCCGTCGACACCGCCAAGCGAAACTTCGCCGCCAGGCGCAATCCGATCGTCGACAGCCGGCCACGTTTTCCGCTCGCACGATGACCCGACCCGGCAGTCTCTTCCCCCGCCATCGCCTGCCCCGCTCACATTACATTAGAATAATGTGACACTTCGTTTCCTTCAGCCGCTCTCCAACTAACAGAAAAAAAATTCTCATCAATACTTTCGTTGAATTCTAGAAGCGTTCAAATCAACTGGACTCGATCTCGATATTCGCGGAAACAGCTTGCCGAAAACGATCAATCCTCAAACAGTCCCTGCCCAATGAACCCGCCCGGCATCGTCCCGCTCGGACAGGCGAACAGTCCGCTGCCGACGTGAGTCACGAACTGATTCATCATGTCGAGCTTCGACATCGTGTCATAGATTTTGATGAAGCCGGTTCGCGGGTCGCGTTGGTAAGAGATGAAAAATAATCCCGCATCGTACTCCAGGCCTTGCCGCCAAGGCGGCCAACGCTCGGCGGTGAAATTCACGCCATCATTGTACGAATAGGGTCGACGCAGGAACCGCGCGCCATCGTTGCTTGCGGCGGCCGCTAGCCGAACATGGGCATTCTCGGGGATGACCGGATTGCCGTCCCTGTCGACGGCGTCCAGGTCGAGCGCATCGAATTCTTCGGTCTTGCCGAGCGGCGCTCCGGAATATTTGTGGCGGCCGACCGTCTGCTCCTGAAACGCGGTTTTCATGCGGTCCCAATGCTCAAGCGCAATGCGGATGCGGCGAACGACGAGATAACTGCCGCCGCGCATCCAGCCGGGTCCTTCCTCGCCGACCCAGACGAACTTCGCCATCGCCTCGGCGTCACCAACCGCCGGATTGACGGTACCGTCTTTGAACCCCATCAGATTCCGCGGGGTCTCATTGGCGGAGAAATTGGCGATAAAGGCGGTCTGAACCCAGCGGACCTTCGCTGCGCCGGCAGCAAGCCGCGCGAGCTGGCGCACCGCATGGAACGCGATCTGCGGATCATCCGCGCATGCCTGCACCGAAAGATCGCCGCCGGTATGCGCCGCCACGAGTTGATCGCCGGCAAATCGGGGCATGTCGACCAGGGCAGCGGGCCGTTGCACGGCCAGCCCATAGCGATCCTTGCCATCCTTGATGAACAGTCCGAGACCGAACCCGAACGTGACGGTCAGCCGGGCCGGCGGCAAACCGAACGCCTCTCCGCTGTCGGCCGCGACTCCGGTCAGGTGCGAAGCCGCATACGAGTCGGCACCTTTCCCCAGGCCTTCATGAGGGTTCGGAACCGCGACGGGCTTCAATCCGTCGCCGAGCGGTTGAGCCGTTTGTCCCTCGGCCATTCGCGCGCTGGCGATGGTCCATGCCCGCAACAGCTCGGCCACATCCTCGCGCCTGTCCGTGGTCAGATCGAAAGTGGCGAAATAGGTGTGACTCTGCGCCGGCGTCACGATGCCGCCCTGATGCGCGCCCCAGAACGCCTCGGTCTGCATTTGGCTTTGCGCAGCCGGCGTATCCGGCGTACCCCTCTCGGCCAAGGCTTCGGTTGCCGGGCCCGCACCGAGACCTGCGCTCGCCGTAGCGATCAGACCGGCGCTCTTGGTCAGAAAGCCGCGCCGCGACGCATATGATTTTGCTCTGTGCTCGCGCTGTCGATTCATCGAGTCGCTTCCACCAGCGTATTGACGTCGTCCTCGACATAATAGAAGCCGCTGCCGTCCGGGGTCATGGCGATGCCAAACAAATCGCCGCTGCCAGGCGGGGATTGCGCCTCGTCGGTATCGATCCAGCGGGCCCCGAGCTGCTTGCCGCTTTTTGCATCGACCTCGACCACCTGCCCGTTACGTGCATTGGTCACGAGCAGACTCCCGTTGGGCGTCATGGCCATCGCCAGCGGCCGCTTAAGCAGACCGTCCTGCGTGATCGTTCGTCCGGTTCCGGCGCTGGTCGTGCGTGTGGTCGCCTTGGCAATCGCGACGATGCGGTTGCCGAGGGCGTCTGACACATAGAGCGTGTCATCGGGGCCGAGCGCCAATCCGGTCGGACCGATCAGGAACGCGTCCTTATCGGCGCGCTGGCCGAAGCCATTGGCGACAACGGTCTCGCTGGCGATCAGCGGCGGCTTTCCTTGCGGAATCGACAGCTCGATTCGCAGCACCGTCGCCTTGTTCACCGTGACCGGCTCGTTGGTGGCGGAATCCTCGACCTCCGGTCCGGGCACGTCGAAGCCGGCCATGCTGACGAACAGCGTCGCCGTACCGCCCTTATCGACGACGGCCATGTTGCCCCACGGATCGTTGATGTTGGCGCCGGCCCAAGTCGCAACGAGCTCGCCGCTGTTGTTGAGCACGAGCAGGCAACCGTTACCCTTTGTTTTGGTCGTGCCGTCCGTACTCGGCGTGCTGCCGACGATCACCCAGCCGCTCTTCAGCATGGTCATCGCCGTTCCCAGACCGACGCCGCCGGGACATTCCGCAAGACGCTGCGGCAAGTCGGCGAACACCGTCGTCTTTTTGGTCGACGGCTCGTACTGGACAATCGTGGTGCCGGTACCCTGCAAATTCGACACGTTGTTGAAATTGGTCACAAGGACATCATCCTTCCGGATTTTTCCGGAAGAAACAGGCGCCACGACGATGGCGTATGGATTAAGATCGCCATTGGCGGGGACTGTCGATGTTCGCGTGAGATGGCGGCGAATCATCGCCAGGTAGCCCCGCGCTGCCGCTTTGTCGCCGTCGTGCCCGACGACTTCGTTTGCGCTTGTCTGTTGAGCGACGACGATCCGATCCGACCCGCGGCCGCTCGCCGCAAGACCGGAGGCAAGCCCGAGGCCGGCAAGGGCGGCCGCGCCGATCCACAATAGTGTCTTCGCCGTCATGATCATTCTTGCACCGCTAAGTTCAATGCATTTTTGCCAAGCGTGCTGCGCACCGGAGTATCGGTGTACGCGCGACAATAGGGTCATGCCTGGACGGTGCGTCTAATCACGATGTTGTATTTAATTATTCCAGTGTGAGCTTTGATCCTGCGACGACGTGTGCCGCACCGGCACACGTGCGAAGTGACGCTCAATGCTCGTGCCGATTCGTGCAGCTGTCGGTCGACCGCAAGATCACCGCCGCGGCCGCCCAAAACGGCGTGGACCGGCGTCGGTGACGCCGAGATGGGTTTCGAGCACGGCACGGTCGCGCAGAAGCGCGGCGCTGTCGGCCGCATGCACGACGGTCCCGCGCTCGAGGATGATGGCGCGGTCGGTGACGCCGAGGATTTTCTTGGCATTCTGTTCGACGAGAATCGCCGCCATGCCCTCGTCGCGAATGACGCGGCGCAGCGCCGCCAGCAATTCCTCGACCAGGATCGGCGCCAATCCTTCGAGCGGCTCGTCGAGCAGCATGACCCGCGGATTGAGCACCAGCGCGCGCCCGACTGCGAGCATTTGCTGCTCGCCGCCGGAGAGCTGATTGCCGAGATTGCCCCGCCGCTCGGCGAGCCTGGGAAACAGCGCATAGACCTTGTCCGCGGTCCAGCGGCCGGGCCGCGCGACGGCGGTGAGATTCTTCTCGACCGTGAGCGATTTGAAGATGTTGCGCTCCTGTGGGACCCAGCCGATCCCGATATGCGCGCGCTGGTCGGGGCGCAGTCTCGTGACATCGACGCCGTCGAGCGTGATCGTGCCGCCGAAATAGCTGGTGACGCCCACGATCGTATTGATGAGCGTGGTCTTGCCCATTCCGTTGCGCCCGAGGAGCGCCAGCGCCTCGCCCTCGGCGAGCGACAGCGAGACGTTCGCCAGCACCACGGCCTCGCCGTAACCCGCCGAGAGATGCTCGATGCTCAGAAGTTCACGCATCGAGCTCCTCGCCGAGATAGACCGCCTTCACCCGCGGATCGCGCGCGACCTCCTCGGGCGCGCCGTCCACGAGCAGCGCCCCGTTGACCAGCACGGAAATGCGGTCGGCGAAGGAGAACACGAGATCCATGTCGTGCTCGATCAACAGCACGGTGACTTCCTGCGGCAGCGCGGCGATGGTGGCCAAGAGTTCGTGGCGTTCCGCATCCGGCACGCCGGCCGCCGGCTCGTCGAGCAAAAGAACGCGCGGCCGGCAGGCGAAGGCGAGCGCGATCTCGAGCAGCCGCTGTTTGCCGTAGGGCAGCGTCGCGGTGCGCTGGTGCATCACGTCGGCGAGCCGGAAGCGTTCGAGTATGTCGGCGATCTCGCTGGTGATTCCGCGGCGGCTGCCGACCAGCCGCCACCAATCGCGGCCGAAGCCCATGCGCTCGGAAACCGCGAGACCGATACTCTCGAGCGGGGTGAGATCGGCAAACAGCTGATTGATCTGGAACGTGCGCGCCATGCCGAGGCGCACGCGGCGGTACGGCTCAAGCGCGGTGACGTCGACGCCGTCGAGCAGAATGCGCCCGCCGGTCGGCTTGAGCACGCCGGTGAGCAGGTTGACGACGGTGGTCTTGCCGGCGCCGTTGGGGCCGATCAGGGCCCGGCGCGCGCCGCGCTCCACCGCCAGCGAGATGTCGTGCGCGGCGACGATTCCGCCGAATCGCTTTTCCAGGCGGATCATCTCGAGGATCGGCATGGCTTCGGGCGTCCCGATTCCGGTGTTCAAAGGTGCTTGCGGCATATTCTCATGCGCACTTCGGAATCAAAAGGGAAACGGGCGGCTTGTGAGGTTAATGCCCTTCCGGCGTACCGCCGCCGACCGCGGCGGGACGCGGCAGCACCCGGGCGAGGAGCCGCGATAACATCGCGCGCAGCGGCGCGGTCCATCCGCTCACGCGCTCGCGGCCGACAAGCACGATCAGCACCAGCACCAGGCCGATCCAGAGCTGCCAGTATTGCGGCGTGAGATTGGCGAGCCAGTCCTGCATGAACCTGAAGATGATCGCGCCGATCAGGCCACCGTAGAGATAACCGGTGCCGCCGATGATCACCACGAGCAGGAGGTCGGCCGAACGTTCGAGGGAGAAAACGTCGAGCGAACAAAACGCGGTGGTCTGCGTCAGCAACGCGCCGGCGACGCCGGCGAAACCCGCGGCGACCGTGTAGATCGCGACCAGCCGGCCGTTGACCGAAATTCCCACTGCGGCGGCACGCAGCGGATTGCCCTTGACCGCACCCAGCGACAGGCCGAACGGCGAATTGACGATGCGGCGGGCGGCGAGAAAGAACGCGAACAGCACGGCAAGGCAGTAGACATAGGCCGTGTGCCCGAACAGGTCGAAGCGAAACACGCCGAGAATCGGTTGAATTTCGACGCCCTGCAGACCGTCGGCGCCGCCGGTGATGTTGGAGTAGCGGTTGGCAATCTCGTACAGCACGAGCGCGACTCCGAGCGTGACCATGAGCCGGGTGAGGTCGGAACCGCGCAACACCAGAAAACTGGTGGCGAAGCCGAGCACGGCCGCCGCGAGCCCGGCCACGGCAAGCGCCGCCAGCGGCTCGTTGACGATCTCGTATTTGGCGAGGAGACCGGCGCAATAGCCGCCGAGCCCGAAGAAGGCGGCCTGTCCCAGCGAGATGATCCCAGCATAGCCGAGAATAAGATCGAGCGAGAGCGCGAACAACGCCAGGATCGTGATCTGGGTCAGGATCAGGTGCTTGTTCGGGAACAGCCAGATGCTCGCCAGGGCGACCAGCCAGAACGCAATTTCGAGCGGCGTCCAGCGCGCCCGCCGCGCCAGGAAGCCGGAGATATCGACATCGAGCCGGGCCATCGTTCTTACCGCGAGGCGGCGCTGGCGAACAGGCCTTGCGGTCGCCAGATGAGAACGACGATCATGATCGTGTAGATGACGAAGGCGCCGAGCTTGGGCACGTAGTACTTGCCGGCAACATCGCCGATCCCGAGCAGGATCGAGGCGAGGAACGGACCGGTAATGCTCGAGGTGCCGCCGACCGTCACCACGATCAAAAAGTAGATCATGTATTTGAGCGGAAAGATCGGGTCGAGGCCGAGGATCTCGGCACCGAGCGCGCCGCCCAGTCCGGCGAGCCCGGAGCCCACGGCAAAGGTGACGGCGAACACGGCGCCGACATTGATGCCGAGCCCGCGGGCGACGCGCTCATCATCGACCGCGGCGCGCAGCTGGCTGCCGAAGCGCGTCTTCATCAGCACGAGCTGCAACGCCAGCGTGATCAAACCACAGATGACGATGATGAGCAGGCGGTACTTGGCCATGGCGACGCCGAACACGTCGAAGCGGCCTTGCAGCGCGTCCGGCAGCTCAACGAATTGCTGGGAAGAGCCCATGAGGTAGTCGACCGCCGCCACCGACATGAAGATGAGCCCGATCGTGAACAACACCTGGTCGAGATGGCTCTTGCCATAGACGTGCACGTAGAGCGTGCGCTCGAGCAAAGCGCCCGCTGCGGCGGTCGCCAGAAAGGCGAGCACCAGGCTGAGCGCGAAGGGAACGCCGGCCTGATTGACCAGGACCACGGTGACGTAGCCGCCCGCCATGGCGAAGGCGCCGTGGGCGAGATTGACGAAGTTCATGAGGCCGAGCGTGACGGCAAGTCCGCATGCCAGCACGAACAGCAGCATGCCGTAGGCAATTCCGTCGAACAGAACCGTGAGCATGACCGGCGAGACGCCCCCTCTCCCCGCTTGCGGAGCAAGCGCCGGGACGAGTGCCACTCTCCGCAACGCTCAGCGACGCGAAAAGTCCTCCTCGCCCGGCCGTTTCGCCACCGACTTCTCCCGTCGCGCGGGGAGAGCCGAACCATCCTCTCCACCGCGTCCCGCAGCCAACGCTACTTTTGCTCCGCCGCCTTGACCGGATCCTTGACGGCCGGGAACGTGCTGAACTCGACGTTGTAGAGTTGGCCGTTCTTCTTCTCGGTCCTGCGAATGTAGATGTTTTGAATGATGTCGCGCGTCTGCGGATCGATCGAGATCGGGCCGCGCGGACTTTCCCAGCTCATGCCCTTCATGGCGGCGATCAGCGAGTCGCCGTCGGTCTTGCCGCCCGTCTTTTCCAATGCCGAATAGATCAGCTGCATGCCGTCATAGGCGCTGACCGCCATGAAGTTCGGCCGCATACCGCCATTCGCCTTCTCGAAAGCCGCCACGAAGGCCTTGTTGGCCGGCGAATCGTGATCGGCCGAATAAAACTGCGCGGTGACGGTGCCGATGACATGGTCGCCCATACCGTTAAGCTGATCGTCATCCAAGACATCGCCCGGACCGATGAGCTTGATGCCGGCCTTGTCCAGGCCGCGGTCGACGTACTGTTTGATGAAGGAGCTGCCCAGACCGGAAGGAACGAATACGAAGATCGCTTCGGGCTTCTCGTCGGCCGCGCGCTGCAGGAAGGGCGCAAAATCGGGGTTGGCGAGCGGAAAACGGATGCTATCGATCACCTCCCCGCCCTTGGCGGTGAATTCGGCCTTGAACGACTTCTCGGAGTCGATGCCCGGACCATAGTCGGAGACCATGCTCACGACTCTCTTGATGCCGTTTTGTGCCGCCCAATCGGCCATCGGCACGGTCGACTGCGCCATCGTGAAACTCGTTCGCGCGATATAGGGGGATTTTTCGGTGATGATCGAAGTGCCGGCCGCGGTGACGATCTCGGGCGTCTTCGATTCGGTCGCGAGCGGAGCGACCGCGAGTGCCGTCGGCGTGATGCCGAAGCCGGCGAGGAACGTCACCTTGTCGTTGACGATGAGCTCCTGGGCGATGCGCTTGGTGTTCTCGGGGACGGCGCCGTCATCCTTGATGATGACCTCGATCTTCCTGCCGGCAACCGTATCGCCGTGCTGTGCCATATAGAGCTTGATCGCGGCCGATTCCTGCTTGCCGGTCGATTGCGACTGCCCGGTCATCGGCAGAATGAAACCGATCTTGACGGTGTCTTGGGCGGACGCATCGGCCGCCACCGACAGGCCGAGTACGGCGACGGCTGCGGCGGCAAAAGAGCTGCGCATCATAGGGCCTTCCTCCAGGAGTGTCGGCGGTTTCTTGACGCCGTCTGTTCGCATACCAACATTCCGCCCCGCCCTTGTCCAGGTCACCTTTGTCTCACCCGCGAGAGTCCCGGTTTGGGGCCTCCCGTCCGGCGGAATCATCCCAGGTCCGGCGACTTCGGTCCGCCGGCTGCTCGGCCACGAGCTGGGGTGACTGTGAAAAGGGTATCGGAGTGGGCGCAGAAACTAAGAGGCCCCGGCTCCCGCCGGGGCCCCTCGACCAGCGCAGCGTCGTTCGCCTGCTACTGCACGGTCTCGCCGTGCAGCGCGAGGTCGAGGCCTTCGCGCTCGACGTCCGCGGTCACGCGCAGGCCGATGACCATGTCGACGACCCAGAGAATGATCAGGGTCACGATCACGTCGTAGACGAAGACGCAGCCGATGCCGATGGCCTGATAGATGACCTGCTCGGGATGGCCCTCGATCAGGCCGGGGGTGCCGCCATATTGCTCTATGGCGAATACGCCGGTGAGCAACGCGCCGGTTGCTCCGCCGACTGCGTGTACGCCGAACGTGTCGAGCGCGTCGTCATAGCCGAAGAAATGCTTGAGCCCGGTGCAGCCCCAGTAGCAGACGACGCCGGCGGCGATGCCGATGGCAAACGCTCCCATCGGGCCGACAAAGCCGGAGGCCGGGGTGATGGCGACGAGCCCGGCCACCGCGCCCGAGCAGATGCCGATGACGGTCGGCTTGCCGCGCAGGACCCATTCAACGATCATCCAGGTGAAGCCAGCGGTCGCGGTGGCGAGGTGCGTCACGCACATCGCCATGCCGGCCTGCATTCCGGCGCTCACAGCCGAACCGGCATTGAATCCGAACCAGCCGACCCACAGCAGCGAGGCGCCGATGAGCGTCAGCACCATGTTGTGCGCGGGAGCGGTATCCTTGCGCCTGCCGAGCATGAGGGCGGCCATCAGGCCGGCGGTGCCCGAATTGACGTGCACCACGGTGCCGCCGGCGAAATCAAGCACGTGGAATTTGGCGTCGGGGTTGGAGCTGTTGAAAATGCCGTCCGGTCCCCACACCCAATGCGCGATCGGCGAGTAGACGAAGATCGCCCACAAACCGATGAACCACAGCATCGCCGAAAATTTCATGCGCTCCGCAAACGAGCCCGCGATCAGGGCCGCGGTGATGATCGCGAACGTCAACTGGAACATCGCGTAGACGGTTTCGGGAATGGTCGGCGCCAGCGGATTGGGATTGCCGATGCCTTTCGCTATGTCGCTGAGGATGCCTTGTAGGAAGGCGCGGTCGAAGCCGCCGACGAACGGAGTGCCGGCGCGGAACGCGAGGCTGTAGGTGAAGAACAGCCAGAGAATGCTGATCAGACAAGTGATGGCGAAGCTCGTCATCACCGTATCGCCGACGTTCTTCTTGCGCACCATGCCGCCGTAGAAAAGCGCGAGGCCCGGGACGGTCATCATCAGCACGATGGCCATTGAGGTGAGCATCCACGCGGTGTCGCCGGAATTCGGCGTGCATTTTTCGAGGATGGGCGGTTTGGCGGTGCCGTCGCAGGCAGGTGGCGGCGCCTCGGCGGGCGCGGCTGCAGCGGGTGCCGCCGCCGGCGTCGCCGAACTCTGCGCGTAGGACGCGTGGAACGTCGGCAGGCTCAGCGCGATGGCGAGCAGAAGCGCTCCGGCGAGAGCGAGCAGCCCCGCACGCGAGAATTTCTTCGAGGTCATGGTTTCACTCCTGTGCGTGGAGATGGGGGTGCGGGTTGTCTAGAGCGCGGCGCCGTCGGTCTCGCCGGTACGGATGCGGACCGCTTGATCGAGAGGGAAGACGAAGATTTTGCCGTCGCCGATCTGCCCGGTTTTCGCCGCGGCGCTGATCGTCTCGATGACCTTGTCGACTTCATCGGAGGAGCAGGCGATTTCGAGTTTGATCTTCGGCAGGAAGCTCACGGCATATTCCGCTCCGCGATAGATTTCGGTGTGGCCCTTTTGCCGCCCATAACCCTTCACCTCGGTGACGGTCAGACCCTGAATGCCAATCTTGGTGAGCGCGTCGCGAACCTCGTCGAGCTTGAAGGGCTTGATAATGGCCATGACGATCTTCATTGGTTTCAATCTCCGTCGCTTCGATCGTGCGCTGCACCGATCGAGCAAACCCAAGCTAAGCGATGACCGCGAAGGAGCCCCCGTTCACGGCATGCGCTGTCAGAATCAAGCGCCGTGCCAGTCCGAGGAGCAGACGTTAATCCACTGGTAATCAATGCGATTTGGGCGCCGTCCGAGCACGGCGGCAGATTTACGCGGAATGATGACGAAGCTCCCGCTCAAACATCGGACAGAATGCATAAAATTTGGGCTACACAGACGCGACACGTCTCTATTGCAGGGCTTCGCCGTGCTGGGTGAGGTCCAGACCCTCCATCTCGCTCTGTTTGTCGACGCGCAGCGGGATGAACGCCGAGATCACTTTGAGCAGCACAAAAGTGGCGATTGCGGACCATGCCAGGGTGACCACGATTCCGTAGAGCTGAACCAGCACCTGGGAGCCATTTCCCTCGAGCAACCCGGCGGTATTGCCGACCGCACTTGCGGCAAACACGCCGGTGAGCAGCGTACCGGTCGCGCCGCCGACGCCGTGCACGCCGAAAACGTCGAGTGAATCGTCGTAGCCGCAAAGAAGCTTGAGCCTGGTGCAACTCCAAAAGCAGACCGCGCCGGCCACGACGCCGATGAGCGCTCCCTGCCATGGCAGTACGAAGCCGGACGCCGGCGTGATGGTGCCGAGGCCGGCCACGGCGCCGGAAATCATGCCGAGAACCGACGGTTTGGCCCGCGTCCACCATTCGAGCGCCATCCAGGTCAGGGCGCCCATCGACGCGGCGAGATGAGTGGCGACAATTGCGAACACGGCGCGCGAATCGGCGGCGAGCGCTGAGCCGCCGTTGAATCCGAACCAGCCGACCCACAGCAATCCGGTCCCGATCACCGCCAGCGACAGATCGTACGGGGCGAAATTATCGACGCCGTAGCCGCGCCGAGCGCCGAGCACGAAGGCGCCGACGAGCCCGGCGATGCCGGCATTGAGATGCACGACGCTGCCGCCGGCGAAATCGAGCATTCCGGCCGCGGCGAGAAAGCCGCCGCCCCAAACCCAATGCGCAATCGGGACGTAGACCACGATCAGCCAGAGCGCGGCGAACCACAGGAAGGCCGAAAAGCGCATGCGATCCGCGACCGAGCCGGCGACGAGCGCTACCGTGATCACTGCAAACGTCATCTGAAAGAGCATGAACAGCGCTTCCGGAATCGTCTTTGCAAAGGGACTGATCACGTCCACGCCCAGGCCGTTGAGCAGCAGGCGGTCGAGCGAGCCGAGGAGCGGCGCCTCGCCGCCGAACGCCAGCGTATAGCCGAGCGCCGCCCACAGAATCGAGCATAGCGCCGTCGCAGCGAGACTTTGCGCCATGGTCGCAAGCACGTTCTTCTTGCGCACCATGCCGGCATAAAACAGCGCCAGGCCCGGCATGGTCATCATCAGGACGAGGGCGGTCGCCGCGATCATCCACGCCGTGTCGGCCGGATCAATGCCAGTCCCGGATCGCGCCATGGCCGGCGTATCGCCGAGCGCCGTCACTGCGCCGGCAACGATCAAAGCGCGAGCGATCGATGTCACTCTCATTTTCGTCCCCCCGAACTTCGGATGCTCAGATTGCGTCTGCGTCGGTTTCGCCGGTGCGGATGCGCATGGCGTGTTCGATCGGCGCGACGAAAATCTTGCCGTCGCCGATCTGCCCGGTCTTGGCGGCCGTACCGATCGCCTCAACGACCCGGTCGGCCTGATCGGCTGCGGCGACGACCTCGATGCGGATCTTCGGCAGAAAACTCACCGCGTATTCGGCGCCGCGATAGATCTCGGTATGCCCTTTCTGCCGGCCATAGCCCTTCACTTCCGTAATGGTCATGCCGTGAACGCCGATGGCGTTGAGGGCGTCGCGCACCTCGTCCAGTTTGAATGGCTTGATGATGGCGATGACGAGTTTCATGGATACGGTTCCTGGCCTATCGGCAAAAGCGAATGCCCACAATATCGGCATCGCAGCCAGGAATTAAGCAATTTATTTGCTGAGATAACAGGAGCCGAATTGCGTCCTATGCCGGTTTGGGACGCCGCAGCCGCAGCAGGCCCTCCTGCGCGACCGAAGCAACCAAAATCCCGGCGTCAGTAAATATCAGGCCGCGGGCGAATCCGCGCGAGCCGACAAGGCTCGGACTGTCCTGGACGTAAAGCAGCCACTCGTCGGCGCGGAAGGGACGGTGGAACCACAGCGCGTGGTCGAGGCTCGCCGCCATGATCTCCTCGCTGAACATGTTGATCCCGTGCGGGATCAGCGCGGCGCCGAGCAAGGTCATGTCAGAGGCGTAGGCGAGCACGCATTGGTGGATCGCCGGCTCGTCGGGAAGCTGGCCGGTCGCGCGAATCCACACGTGGAACTGGTCGCCTTCGACCTTCTCGCCGAGATAGCGGCCGTATTCGACCGCCCTCATCTCGATCGGCCGCTCGCGCTGGTAATAGCGACGCACCGGATCCGGCAATTTCGGCAAAATGCTCTTCCTGATCTCGGCCTCGCTCGGCAGCGTGTCGGGCTTCGGCACCTCTGGCATCGGGAATTGATGCGTCAGTCCTTGTTCGGCGCCGTGAAACGATACCGACATGGAGAAGATGGCGTGGCCGTGCTGGATGGCGACCACGCGCCGCGTGGTGAAGCTCCTGCCGTCGCGGATGCGGTCGACCTCGTAGATGATCGGCACCTTGGGATCACCGCCGAGGAGGAAATAGGCGTGCAGCGAATGCGGCGGCCGCTGCGCGACCTCCTCGACCGTGCGGCAGGCCGCCATCAGGGCCTGGCCGATCACCTGCCCGCCAAAGACGCGTTGCCAGCGCGATTGCGGCGAGAGGCCGCGGAAGAGGTTCACCTCAAGCGGCTCGAGATCGAGGATGGAGAGGAGTTCCTGGATGGCCGAAGACATGAATGAGTTCCATTCGGGCGTGCCGGTCGGAGCGACGGCGCGCCGACGGTCGAATTCGCACGATGACCGGACGATGCTATGCTGCCCGCTGGTTGGGGTCCAGGAACAGGATTTATGACCGACCGCGACGACCATATCGACGTGCTGATCGTGGGCGGCGGCTTTGCCGGCCTTACGTTGGCGATCGCGTTGCGGCAAGGGCTCGGCCCGTCATTCTCTATCACCGTCGCCGATCCGACGCTCGGGGCAAGCTATGCCGACGACGAGCGCGCCTCCGCGCTCGTTGCCGCCGCCCGGCGGCTGTTCGAGACGCTGGGCGTTTGGCAGAGCGTGGCCGATGAGACGCAGCCGATCCTCGACATGGTCATCACGGACAGCCGGCTCGATGACGCAGTGCGACCGGTCTTTCTCACCTTCGCCGGCGAAATCGAAGCGGGCGAGCCGTTCGCGCATATGATTGAGAACCGCCATCTGATCGCGGCGCTTGAAGCAAAGGCGAAGGACGTCGGGATCGATTTGCGACCGCGTGCGGTCACGCATTTTTCTCGATCCTCCGCGCAGCATCTCGGCGTCGAGCTTGCCAATGGCGCGACCATCTCCGCGCGGCTCCTCATCGCCGCCGACGGCGCGCGCTCGTCGATTCGCGAGGCCGCCGGCATCGCCACCAATGGCTGGAGCTACGGCCAGTCAGCGATCGTGACCAATGTCGGACACGAACGCGATCACGGCGGGCGCGCCGAGGAGCACTTTCTGCCGGCCGGCCCGTTTGCAATTCTGCCGCTCAAGGGCCGGCGATCGTCGATCGTCTGGACCGAGGCGACGCGAGAGGCACAGCGCATCGTGGCGCTGCCCGAGGCTGACTTTCACGGCGAGCTCGAGCGGCGCTTCAAGCTGCATCTCGGCGAGATCACGACCATCAGCGCGCGCCGCGTGCACCCGCTGGGATTCTTCGTCGCCCGCTCGTTCATCGCTGAGCGATTGGCGCTCGTCGGCGACGCCGCTCACGTCATCCACCCGATTGCGGGCCAAGGACTCAATATGGGGCTGAAGGACGTCGCCGCGCTCGCCGAGGCCGTTGTCGATGCAGTACGGCTCGGGCTCGATCCGGGCTCGGCCGACGTGCTGGAGCGGTACCAGCGCTGGCGGCGCTTCGACACAATGTCCATGGGCATCGCCACCGACGGCCTCAATCGCCTGTTTTCCAATCAATCCACCGTGTTGCGCCTTGTCCGCGATATCGGTCTCGGCGTCGTCGAGCGGCTGCCGAGCCTCAAGAGCCTGTTCATTCGCGAAGCGGCGGGACTCATCGGCGAGGTGCCGAAATTGCTGCGCGGCGAAACGCTGTAGTTAGATGCTTGCGGCACCGCGGCCGGGCTTGTCCCGACCGTTCACGTCTTTAGACTCGGCTTTCTTGCCAGACGTGAACGCCGGCACCGGCCGGGCATTGATGAGCACGCATTAGGGCCATGGCGTTCAACCACATCGCGGTCATCGGCGCCGGCGCCTGGGGCACCGCGCTCGCTTTGACTTGCGCACGCGCGGGGCGAAAGGTGACGCTGTGGGAGCATGATGCCGTCAATGCCGCGCACGTCACGAAAGAACGCGAAAGCCTGTTTTTGCCCGGCGTGCGCATCGACGACGACATCGCCATCGCCGGCGATCTCGCCGAAGCGGCGCGCGCCGAGGCGCTCCTTCTCGTCGTTCCGGCGCAATCCGTGCGCGCGGTGGCGAAGGCGCTGGCGCCTTTGCTTGCGGAACGCACGCCGGTCATCGTTTGCGCCAAGGGCATCGAACGCGGGACCAAGCGCTTCATGGGCGAGATCATCGCCGAATGCGCGCCGGCCGCGGAGCCGGCCATTCTTTCCGGACCGAGCTTTGCCGCCGACGTGGCGCGCGGGATGCCGACCGCGGTCACGCTCGCGGCGGGCGACGGTAAGCTCGCCGGCGAACTGGCGCGCGCGATCGGCTCGGCGAGCTTCCGCCTTTACCATTCCACCGATATGCGCGGCGTCGAGATCGGCGGCGCCGCCAAGAACGTGCTCGCCATCGCCACCGGGATCGTCACCGGCCGCGGCCTCGGCGCCAGCGCCGCGGCGGCGCTGACCACGCGCGGCTTTGCCGAACTCATGCGTTTTGGCAAAGCCTATGGCGCCAAGACGGAGACGATGACGGGCCTTTCCGGCCTCGGCGATCTCATTCTCACCTGCTCGAGCCCGCAGTCGCGCAACTTCACCTTCGGCGTCAATCTCGGCCGCGGCCAGCGGCCGGATGCGATCCACGCCGGCCTTGCCGAAGGAATCTTCACCGCGTCGGTGCTCGTTGACATGGCGCGCGAGCGCGCGGTCGACATGCCGATCTCGTCCGCCGTCGCCGCGGTGCTCGCGGAGAAGATGAGCATCGACGCCGCCATCGAGTCGCTGCTGTCGCGCCCGTTCAAGGCCGAGGCGTAAGCAACAAGAATTCACCCCGCCTGCATGCGCGGGAGAGCGAGACATTGCGGAGGATGATCATGGCGTACTGGCTGTTGAAGACCGAGCCGGAGGAGTTTTCCTGGGATGACCAGGTCAAGCGCGGCGCCAAGGGCGAGGCCTGGAGCGGCGTTCGCAATTTCACCGCGCGTCGGCATCTCAAGGAGATGAAGAAGGGCGAGAAGTTCTTGTTCTATCATACTGGCGACGAGAAGCAGGTGGTCGGCATCGGCGAAGTGGTGCGCGAGGCCTATCCCGACCCGACCGCCGCAAAGGGCGAGCCCTGGGTCGCCGTGACCACTGCCGCACTGGAGCCGCTGCCGAAGCCGGTGACGCTCGCCGCGATCAAGGCCGAGCCGAGACTGAGAGACATGGCGCTGGTGAAATACGCCCGTCTCTCGGTGCAGCCGGTGACCGCGGAGGAATGGAAGCTCGTCTGCCGGATGGGCGGCGTGAAGGCTTGACGCGCAAGCGCCTGCGGCTGCGCCATTTTCCGCACCCGCCCCCGGCCGCGTCGCGGCCGCGGTCGCTTCCCCGATCGGAGCAAACCGGCTCAGCCGGACGACGGCGAGGCTTGGCCTTGTCGCTCATCCGACCATCGTCGCATTATACCGCGCGGGAAACGCTGCTATTCAGACCGCGTCGGCCATGCCTGGAGGACGAGATGTCGGACAAGATTTACGAGATCCCCCCCGAGTGGAGGAAACGCGCCTACATCGACGAGGCCGAATACCAAAAAATGTACGAGCGCTCGCTCGCCGACCCCAACGGTTTCTGGGCGGAGCAGGCTAAGCGCATCCACTGGTACAAGCCGTTCACCAAGGTGAAGAACACCTCGTTCGACCGGCATCACGTGTCGATCAAATGGTTCGAGGACGGCACCACCAACGCCGCCTATAACTGCATCGACCGCCACCTGGCCAGGCGCGGCAATCAGACCGCCATCGTCTGGGAAGGCGACGATCCCAACGTTTCAAAGAAGATCACCTATCGCGAGCTGCACGACCACGTCTGCCGCTTCGCCAATGTGCTGCGCAACCGCAACGTCAAGAAGGGCGACCGCGTCACCATCTACCTGCCGATGATCCCCGAGGTGGCCTACGCCATCCTCGCCTGCGCGCGCATCGGCGCGATCCATTCCGTGGTGTTCGGCGGCTTCTCGCCGGATTCGCTCGCCGGCCGCATCGAGGACTGCAAGTCCAACGTCGTCATCACCGCCGACGAAGGTGTGCGCGGTGGCCGCAAGGTGCCGCTCAAGGCCAATGCCGACGCGGCGATCGACAAGGTCGGCGGCGTCGATCATGTCATCGTGGTCAGGCGCACCGGCGCGCCAGTCGATATGACTCCGGGCCGCGACGTCTGGTACGACGAGGCTGCGGCGATGGTGACCGCGGAATGCCCGTGCGCGGAGATGCACGCGGAGGACCCACTGTTCATCCTCTACACCTCGGGCTCGACCGGAAAGCCGAAGGGCGTGCTGCACACGACCGGCGGCTATCTGGTCTTCGTGGCGGTGACCCACCAGCTGATCTTCGACTATCACGACGGCGATATCTATTGGTGCACGGCCGACGTCGG
This sequence comes from Xanthobacteraceae bacterium, assembly GCA_035319735.1. Classification (GTDB taxonomy): domain Bacteria; phylum Pseudomonadota; class Alphaproteobacteria; order Rhizobiales; family Xanthobacteraceae; genus BOG-931. Next base: position 116,295 of record DATHCD010000067.1, read on the forward strand.
CTGGGTCACGGGCCACAGCTACATCCTCTATGGCCCGCTGGCGAACGGCGCCACCACGATGATGTTCGAGGGCGTGCCGAACTATCCGTCGATGTCGCGCTTCTGGGAAGTAGTCGACAAGCACAAGGTCAACATCATCTACACTGCACCGACCGCCATCCGCGCCCTGATGCAGGCGGGCGACGCGCCGGTGAAGAAGACGTCGCGCGCCTCGCTGCGGCTGCTCGGCACCGTCGGCGAGCCGATCAACCCCGAAGCCTGGGAGTGGTATTACCATGTCGTCGGTGAGGATCGCTGCCCCATCGTCGATACCTGGTGGCAGACGGAGACGGGCGGCATTCTGATTACGCCGCTGCCCGGCGCGATAGCGCAGAAACCGGGCTCGGCGACACGGCCGTTTTTCGGCGTCGAGCCTGTCATCGTCGATGGCGAGGGCAGCCGGCTCGACGGTGCGACCGAAGGCAATCTCTGCCTCGCGCGGTCCTGGCCGGGGCAGATGCGCACCGTATTCGGCGACCACAAGCGCTTTATCGAGACCTATTTCTCGACCTTCAAGGGCCTCTACTTCACCGGCGACGGCGCCAAGCGCGACGAGGACGGGTTTTATTGGATCACTGGCCGTGTCGATGACGTGATCAACGTGGCCGGACACCGGCTCGGCACCGCCGAGATCGAGAGCGCGCTGGTCGCGCATCCCAAGGTCGCCGAGGCTGCCGTGG
>DATHCD010000068.1:0-61030 GCA_035319735.1 Xanthobacteraceae bacterium
CGCCGGCTACTACGTCGCCAAGGCCAAGGGCTTCTACAAGGACGCCGACCTCGACGTGACCATCAACGCCGGCGGCCCCGACGTCGCCCCGCCGCAGGTGATCGCCGGCGGCGGCGCCGACGTGATCATCGACTGGATGCCCTCGGCGCTCGCCTCGCGCGAAAAAGGCGTGCCGCTGGTCAACATCTCGCAGACCTTCAAGAAGTCGGGCCTGGAGCTGACCTGCCGCGCCGACACCGGCATCAAGTCGCCGAAGGATTTCAAGGACAAGACCCTCGGCGTCTGGTTCGGCGGCAACGAATATCCGTTCCTCGCCTGGATGGCGAAATTGAACCTCAAGACCGACGGCTCGCCCGGCGGCGTCAAGGTGATCAAGCAGGGCTTTAACGTCGATCCGCTCCTGCAGAAACAGGCCGACTGTATTTCGACCATGACCTACAATGAATACTGGCAGGTCATCGACGCCGGATACAAGCCGAGCCAGCTCGTAGTGTTCAAATACGAAGACGAAGGCGTGGCGACGCTCGAAGACGGCCTCTACGCGCTGGAGTCCAAGCTCAAGGATCCGGCCTATGTCGCCAAGATGGCGAAATTCGTGAAAGCCTCGGAGAAGGGCTGGTCGTGGGCCCGCCAGAACCAGGACGAGGCCGCCAAGATCGTGCTTGCCGCCGACACCACCGGCGCACAGACGCTGCATCACCAGACGCAGATGATGGGCGAAATCGCCAAGCTGCTCGATCCCGGCAATGGCGAGCTCGACCCGAAGGATTACGAGCGCACCGTGTCGGTCCTGCTCTCCGGCGGTTCCGATCCGGTCATCACCAAGAAGCCGACGGGCGCCTGGACGCATGCCATTTACGAGGCAATGAAGTAAGGGCGCCGGCGGGGGTTGGTACGCTCTGCGCGCGATCGACCTGAAACACCCTCGCACGTTTTCTATGAAGCAAAGAGCATGGCCGGCTGATCGCCGGCCATGCTGCGTCATCGAAGGGCGCGTTAGCCGGCGGTCCGGAAATTGGCCGCGCTCGGATCTTTGCTGGTCCCGTCGAGCGATCACCCGTCCTCTTCACGCGCCGCGGAATCGGGCCGTGGGGTCGATGCCGGCGATCCAGGCCAACATTGACCGGCCAGTCGCGATGTATCACTGTGACGCGCCCCCAGCGATACGACAAAGATGCATTCGCGCAGCCCATGCGCGGGACCGTCGATTGACCAGCACTGGAGATCGCCATGACCAAGCTCATCCGCGGCGGCACCGTCGTCAACCACGACCATTCGCGGCGCGCCGACGTTCTCGTCCGCGACGGCGTGATCGCGGCGATCGGCAGCGATCTTGAAATGCCGGCTGGCGCCGAAGAAATCGACGCTGGCGGATGCTATGTCATGCCCGGCGGCATCGATCCGCACACCCATCTTGAGTTCGAGTTCATGGGCACCGTATCGGCCGACGATTTCGAATGGGGGAGCAAGGCCGCGCTCTCGGGCGGCACCACCATGGTGGTCGATTTCTGCATTCCCAATCCGGGGCAGTCGCTGCTCGCGGCCTATCAGGACTGGCGCCGCAAGGCCGAAGGCGCGGCCGGCGATTACGGCTTCCACATGGCGATCACCTGGTGGGACAAGCAGGTGTTCGACGAGATGGAAACCTGCGTCAAGACCTATGGCATCAATACGTTCAAGCATTTCATGGCCTACAAGGGCGCGTTGATGGTCAATGACGACGAACTGTACAACTCGTTCCTGCGCTGCGCCGGGCTCGGCGCCATGCCGCTGGTGCACGCCGAGAATGGCGATGTCGTCTGGCACCTGCAACAGCACTATCTCGGCGCCGGCGTGAGCGGCCCGGAGGGCCATGCCTATTCGCGCCCGCCCGCCGTCGAGGGCGAGGCCACCAACCGCGCGATCATGATCGCCGACATGGCGGGCTGTCCGCTCTACGTCGTTCACACCTCCTGCCGCGACTCCCATGAGGCGATCGCGCGCGCACGCGCCGCCGGCAAGCGCGTTTTCGGCGAACCCTTGATCCAGCACCTCATCCTCGACGAGGACGAATATCGCAACAAGGATTGGGATTACGCGGCAAGGCGGGTGATGTCGCCGCCGTTCCGCCCGGAGGAGCACCAGGCGAGCCTGTGGAGCGGCCTGCAATCGGGTTCGCTGCAGGTCGTGGCGACCGATCATTGCGCCTTCACCACCGAGCAGAAGCGGCTCGGCCGCAACGACTTCACCAAGATACCGAACGGTACCGGCGGTCTTGAAGACCGCATGCCGGTCCTATGGACGGCCGGCGTCAATACCGGGCGGATCACCAAAGAGGAATTCGTCGCCGTCACCTCGGCCAATTCCGCGCGCATCCTCAACATTTTCCCGAAGAAGGGCGCGGTCGCCGTCGGCTCCGATGCCGATCTCGTCGTCTGGGATCCCACGGCGAGCAAGACCATCTCGGCCAAGAAGCAGGTGAGTCGCATCGACTACAATGTGTTCGAAGGTTTTCGCTGCACCGGTCTGCCGCGCGCGACGCTCTCGCGCGGCGCGGCCACTTGGCTCGACGGGGACTTGCGGGCCAAGGCCGGCGCCGGCCAGTACGTGCCGCGCAATCCGTTCCCGGCCGTGCACGTCGCCAATGCCACTTGGCGTGAGCACACGGCGCCGCGGCGCGTAGAGCGCGCGGAGGTCACTCCCTGAGCATGACCCCGGAAAGATTCCGAGAAGGATCATGCGCAATTGAAGACATCGCCGAGCGGAGTTTCCGGACATGCAGAACCTACAAATCAACGCGCGACGGCTGTGGGACACGCTGATGGAGACGGCGCAGATCGGCGGAACCGCGAAGGGCGGCATTTGCCGGCTGACTCTGACCGATCTCGACCGGCAGGTCCGCGACTGGTTCAAGGCGCAATGCGAGGCGCTGGGCTGCACGGTCTCGGTCGACGAGGTCGGCAACATGTTCGCGCTGCGCGCCGGGAAGAACAAAGACCTCGCGCCGATCGCGATGGGCTCGCATCTCGACACGCAGCCGACCGGCGGCAAGTTCGACGGGGCGCTGGGCGTGCTCGGTGCACTCGAAGCCATGCGCACGCTGCATGAAACCGGCTACGAGACTAATGCGCCGGTCGAGATCGTCAATTGGACCAATGAGGAGGGGTCGCGCTTTGCGCCGGCGATGCTCGCCTCCGGCGTCTTTGCCGGCGTGTTCACATCCGAATTCGCCTATTCGCGCACCGACCGCGAGGGCAAGCCGTTCGGCGAGGAACTGCAGCGCATCGGCTACAAGGGCAAGGAGAAGGCCGGCGCGCGCAAGCTCGGCGCCATGTTCGAGCTGCACATCGAGCAAGGTCCGATCCTCGAAGATGAAGGCCGCATGATCGGCGTCGTGCAGGGGGTCCAGGGCATGCGCTGGTACGAAGTGACCGTCACCGGCCAGGAGGCGCATACCGGCGCGACGCCGATGCGGCTGCGCAAGAATGCGCTGCTCGGCGCCGCGCGCATGATCGAGCGCATCGACGCCATCGCGCACGAGCACGCGCCGGACGCGGTCGGCGCCGTCGGCCTGATCGAGAACAGGCCGAACAGCCGCAACGTCGTTCCCGGCGAGGTCTTCTTCACCGTCGATTTCCGCCATCCGGACGACAAGGTTCTCGATGTCATGGAGGCGAAATTCCGCGCCGCGCTCGCCGCGATCCTGCAGCCCTTGAAGCTCACCTACAAAGAGGCGCGCATCTGGGACTCGCCGGCGGTCAAATTCGCGCCCGAATTGATCGACTGCGTGCGCGTCGGCGTGCAAAAAGCCGGCTTCAAGTCGCACGACATGATCTCCGGAGCCGGCCACGACGCCGCCTATGTGGCGCGCGTCGCCCCCACGACCATGATTTTCGTCCCCTGCGCCGGCGGCATTTCGCACAACGAGGCGGAATCGACGAGCTTCGAGGAATGCGCCGCTGGCGCGCAGGTTCTGCTCAACGCGGTTCTGGAATACGACCGGCGCCTGGGGTGACGGCGCGTGCGAGCGGCATCAGCTTCTCGAGCCCGAGCGCGTCGGCCATGGCCGGCGGCTTGTCCGCGGGCAGAAGCTCGGCCGCGGTCATGATGTCCCACCGCTTGGCCGTGGCCTTGCGGGTCCCGAGCAGGGTGGGGTAGCGGCAGGCATCCCGGGCAAGCTTGCTCACCCTTGGCGTCACAGATTCGCTGGCTGAATTCCAAGATATCCGTGCGAGCGCTTCGCCGGCCGAGGCGCCGAGGAGAATGAGATCGGGCTGTTCGCGCGCGGCCACGCCGGCGAGAAGCCTTGAAGTCTCCTGCGCCGAGGGCCCATCTTCGCTGTGCACCAGAACCGCGCGATCGGCTCCCATTCCCAGCGCCAGCCGCAGCAATATCCGCGCCTTGAGGCCGCCCACGGACACGACCACCACCTCGTCGGCCTCGCCGTTTTCGCGCAGCCTGAGCGCCTCTTCGACCGGCGCCCGATCGATATCGATGAACCAACGCGGCGAGCAAGCGTCCGCGACCTGCTGCAAGTCGCCCACCTCGCTGGCAACCACGAGGACCTTCATCATACTCCCTTTCGCGCCCGCGGCATTGTCAGCCGCATCTCAAAGGTTGCGCCGGTATTGGCCGCCGACCTCGAACAGGGCGTTGGTGATCTGGCCGACCGAACAGCATCTGACCGCGTCCATGAGGGCGCTGAACATGTTTTCGTTGTTGATCGCCGCCTGCTTGAGGCCGGCGAGCGCAACTGCCGCCTCCGCCGCATGGCGGGCCTGGAATTGGCGCAAGCGGGCGACCTGAGACTGCTTCTCGGCCTCGGTCGAGCGCACCAGCCCGCACTGGGCCGCGGCTTCCGTCGGCTTGCCGCGGAAGGTGTTGACGCCGATAATCGGCAGGCTTCCGTCGTGCTTCTTGTGCTCGTAGTAAAGCGATTCATCCTGGATCTTGTTGCGCTGATAGCCGGTCTCCATGGCGCCGAGCACGCCGCCGCGCGTGGCGATGGCGTCGAACTGGCGCAGCACCGCCTCCTCGACCAGCTCGGTGAGCTCGTCGATGATGAAGGCGCCCTGGTTCGGGTTTTCGTTTTTCGCCATCCCCCATTCGCGGTTGAGGATCAACTGTATGGCGACCGCGCGCCGCACGCTCTCCTCGGTCGGCGTCGTGACCGCTTCGTCGTAGGCATTGGTGTGCAGTGAATTGCAATTGTCGTAGATGGCGAGCAGCGCCTGCAGGGTCGTGCGGATGTCGTTGAACGACATTTCCTGCGCGTGCAGCGACCGCCCGGAAGTCTGGCAGTGGTATTTGAGCTTCTGCGAACGCTCGTTTGCGCCGTAGCGGTGCCGCATGGCGATCGCCCAGATGCGGCGGGCGACGCGGCCGATCACCGAATATTCCGGATCCATGCCGGTGGAAAAGAAGAACGATAGGTTCGGCGCGAAATCGTCGATGCGCATGCCGCGCGCCAAATAGGCCTCGACATAGGTGAAGCCGTTGGCAAGCGTGAAGGCGAGCTGCGAGATCGGATTGGCCCCGGCCTCGGCAATGTGGTAGCCGGAGATCGATACCGAGTAGAAATTGCGGACATTGTTGCGCACGAAATATTCCTGCACGTCGCCCATCAGCTTGAGCGCGAAGTCGGTGGAGAAGATGCAGGTGTTCTGGCCCTGATCCTCCTTCAATATGTCGGCCTGGACCGTGCCGCGGACGTTGGCCAGTACCTGCACGCGCAAGGCCCGCACTTCCTCATCGTCCGGCTCGCGGCTCTTGTCCTGCCGGAAGCGATCGAGCTCTTGATCGATGGCGGCGTTGAAGAACATCGCCAGCATCGTCGGCGCTGGGCCATTGATGGTCATGGAGACCGAGGTCAACGGGTCGCAGAGGTCGAAGCCGGCAAAGAGCGCCTTCATGTCGTCGAGGGTGGCAATCGACACTCCCGAATTTCCGACCTTGCCGTAAATGTCCGGCCGCTCGTCGGGGTCTGCGCCGTACAGCGTGACCGAGTCGAAGGCGGTGGACAGGCGCTTCGCAGGCATCCCCTGCGACAGGTGATGGAACCGACGATTGGTTCGGAACGGGTCGCCCTCGCCGGCGAACATCCGCGTCGGTTCCTCGTTCTCGCGCTTGAAGGGGAAAACGCCGGCCGTGTAGGGGAAGGCGCCGGGAACATTCTCGCGCAGCAGCCAGTGCAGGATCTCGCCTTCGTCGTGCCAACGCGGCAGGGCGACCTTGTGCACCTTGGTGCCGGAAAGCGTGGTGTAGCTAAGATCGGTCCGCTGCTCCCGGCCGCGGACCGTGGTGACGAATTGCTCCGCCTCATAGCTATTTACCGTGGCCGGCCAGCACGCCAGAAGCTTCTTGCTCTCCGCGGTCAGCAACGCATCCTTTGCCGAAATCAGGTCGTCGAGATCGGCGACATCACGGCCGCGTTCGGCACAGAGTGCGGACGCCCGGCGCAGCGCTTGACGGTCGCGCGCCACGGCGCTCTGTTCCGCCGCGCGACGATGATACGAGCGCACGCACTCGGCGATCTCGGCGAGATAGCGCGCGCGCTCGAGCGGCACGATCGCGCGGGCCGCCGAGGCCTGTTTCACCGCGACCCGCGGCAGGAACCGTCCGGGGCGGAATCCGAACCCGGCGAGCCGCGCGGCGATCGCCTGGTAGAGGGCGGTGACGCCATCGTCGTTGAAGCGTGCCGCGATCGTGCCGTAGACCGGCATCTCGTCGGCCTCGCGGTCGAACAGACGATGATTGCGCTGATATTGCTTGCGTACGTCGTGCAAGGCGTCTTCGGCGCCGCGGCGCTCGAACTTGTTGATGGCGACGAAGTCGGCGAAGTCGAGCATGTTGATCTTTTCCAGTTGGCTCGCAGCGCCGAATTCGGGCGTCATCACGTAAACTGAAACGTCGGCGAGCGCGGCGATTGCCGCGTCGCCTTGGCCGATGCCCGAGGTCTCAATGATAATGAGGTCGAAGCCGGCCGCCTTGCAGGCCGCAACCGCATCGGGCAGCGCGTCGGAGAGTTCCGTGCTGGTGCCGCGCGTCGCCAAGGAACGCATATAAATGTTTGGGTGGTTGATCGCGTTCATGCGGATGCGGTCGCCCAACAAGGCGCCGCCGGAGCGGCGGCGCGACGGGTCGACCGCGAGCACCGCGATTTGCAACTCGTCCTCGTAGTCGAGGCGGAAGCGCCGGATCAGTTCGTCGGCAAGGCTCGATTTCCCCGAGCCGCCGGTGCCGGTGATCCCGAGAATCGGCACCGCCTTCCGTGCCGCGGCGGAAACCGCGGCGCCGACCTCGGGCGGGCACACCTTGTTCTCCAAGGCGGTGATGACGCGGGCGAGGACGCGCCGGTCGCCGGCGGTGAGCGCCATCGGATGGTCGGGTAGGGCGTGCGCGACATCAAAATCGGCGCGGGCGACGACGTCGTTGATCATTCCCTGCAGGCCCATGGCCTGGCCGTCTTCCGGCGAATAGAGACGGGCGACGCCGTACGCGTGCAGCTCGGCCATCTCCTGCGCCACGATGACCCCGCCGCCGCCGCCGAACACCTTGATCTCGCCGGCGCCGGCTGCGCGCAACTGATCGATCATGTATTTGAAGAACTCGATGTGCCCGCCCTGATAGGACGTCACGGCGATGCCGTTCACGTCCTCCTGGATGGCCGCGGTGACGATCTCATCGACCGACCGGTTATGACCGAGATGGATCACCTCGACGCCGGTCGCCTGCAGCAGGCGGCGCATCAGATTGATTGCCGCATCGTGGCCGTCGAAATTGCTCGTCGCCGTGATAAAGCGGACCTTGTGCCGCGGGCGATAGAGCGGCGTCTCCTCTTCGGCGGCAACCAATGGTGTCGTAACGTTCACGCCACCTCCCCAGCAGGAACCGATTCTTTAAAGAATCCGCATCCGCTAACGCCGGTCACGTTGCAGCGGCGGCGAATGCAGTGCGTTGATTTGGATCAAACGGCGGCCGCGCGCGGGCAGCTAAGGGCTTGTGCTTGCTGGGAGTCTGCGATTCTACCTGACGATTGCGCTAGGCGCTGCCCGGCGGCATTGATCTGCTCGGCGGCTCCTGCATTCCCGCCAGTTTCCGTGCCCGCGCCTTCTTGTCCTCGATACGCATCGCCCGCGCAATCTGTATACGTTGCGCTTGCGGCGAGCCGGCGCCATGCAGGCTCTCGGTGAGATAACCGACGGCGTTGCGGCCGATGGTCATGTTCTCGATCAGCCGAAGCACGCGCATGCGGTCGACGGTCTTTACGCCGTCGCGGCCCTGCAGGAATTTTCGAATGAGCGGACCGATCTCGTTGTTCTGCAGATCCTTCTCCGATGGCATGGTGACCACCAGACCGCCGGCGATGTCCTGCGCCAGCCGCGCGATCTCGTAGGGGAACCGGGTCACATTGTGCTTGGCGACGTTCGACAGCATCTCGTCGTTGAGGTATGCGCCCGAGGCCATCGGCTTGGCGCGATAGGCTGCCGCCACGCAGCTCGAATAGATAGTCTCGTTCAGATGCGCCATCTCCACAAGCTTGTCCTTGATGTGCGAGGCGCCCTCGACGCCGTTATGCGAGGCCGCTTCCGCCGCCGCCCCGATGAGCACGTCGCCGAGACCGGTTTTGCAGACATAGGAGGAGCGATGGTAGGTGGTGAAGCGCTCGACCAGGCTGGCGGCGTAAGCCCATTCGCCGTCCATGAACACGTGCTCGTTGGGAACGAACACATCCTCGAACACGATCAGCGATTCCTGGCCGGCGAAGCGCGCGTTACCGGCGTCGAGCTCGCCGCCGTCGACGCCGCGCGTGTCGTTGGTCTGTCGTCCGACCACATAGGTGAGACCGGGCGCATCGACGCGCACTGCGCCGACCACCGCCCAATCCTTGTCGGCCTCGGTCATGCGCATGGTCGGCATGAAGATCAGCCAATGCGAATTGACCGCACCGGTCTGGTGCATTTTCGCGCCCGACACATAGATGCCGCGCTGGTCGCGGCGCACCACGCGCAGGAACAGGTCGAGATCGGACTGCTGATGCGGCGGCTTGGAACGGTCGCCCTTGGGGTCGGTCATCGCGCCGCCGATCACCACGTTGGCCCGCTGCGCGCGCTTGAGGAAGGCGAGGAAGCGCCGGTGATAGTCGGTGCCGCGCTCGGCATCGATGTCGAAGGTCACCGAATGACAGGCGCCGATGGCGTCGAGGCCGACGCAGCGCTGGAAGCAGGTCCCGGTGCGCCGGCCCAGTTCGCGCTGCATCTCGTGCTTGGCGACCAGATCCTCGGGCCGTGTCGGCACGTGCAGGAAGCGGTTGGTCTGGCAGGCGCCGATCTCGGTGCGCACGCCGCCGAGTTCCGGCTGCTCGCTCGCCAGCCGATAGGTCTCGGCCATGGCATTGATCGAGGGCCGGATGACCGGATGATCGAGCGGCTCGGGCACGCGCGCGCCCATGAAATAGATCGCCATGTTCCGGCTGCGCAGCGACGCGATGTAATCATCAGCGGTGACGATCGGCCGGCTGAAGTCGGCCCACAGCGCTTCGATGTCTTGCATGGCCAATCCCCTCGTCCAGAGCGCGGGCCCGATGCGGCGCGCGCGGAGCGCCCGATGCGAATATGCCCGTGACTTGCGGCCTGCGCATTGCTCGGCTGCCGCCAGACCATGATAGCACGCGTTGATCGCGGCACCGAGCGCGGCGATCCGCGAGGCCTATGCGCCCGGCCGCCGCGCATCGAGGATTTTTCCCCGCTGCGAACCCTCGACCGCGGCGACATAAGCCTTGGCGACCTCGGCGGCCGCAAGGCCGGGGGTGGGGTCCATGCCGAATTTCACCATCGTCTCCTTCACCCAGGGCGGACTGACGGCGTTGATGCGTAGCCTTCGCGGCATCTCCAGCGCCGCGGCGCGCACGAATCCTTCGAGGCCGGCATTGACCATCGAGATCGACGCGCTTCCCGGCATCGGCTGCATCGCCAGTACGCCGGTCGTCAGCGTGATCGAGCCGCCGTCGCGCAGGCGATCCTTGGCGGTGCGAGCAAGCGAGACTTGTCCCATCAGCTTGCTGCGCAGGCCCAGCTCGTAATCGGCGTCGGTCAGATCGGCGAACGGCTTGAATGCGGCGTTGCCGGCGCATGAGACCACCGCGTCGACGCCGGCGACCTTCTCGAACAAGGCGCGGATCGAGGCCGGGTCGTCGAGATCGACGCGGATGTCGCCCTTGCGCGAAGCGCCGACGACCTCGTGCTTTCTCTGTGAGAGTGCTTCGGCGACTTCGCCGCCGATGGTGCCAGTCGCGCCGATGACGATAATTTTCATGTCACGCTCCCATGTCGTTTGAAAAGTTGCTCATCCCAACCGAAATTCGCCGGCGGGTCCCGATTTGTGGCACCGTCGCCCGGCGCCTCTTTCGATATGTATATCGTCGCTGGTGCAGCGCAGCGGTAAAATCTTCCTCGCCGGGAAGGGAGTCGCGCTGGGGATGAGAGGCGCGGTCATGTTGAAGCGCGCGGTAGATTACGCTTAATATCGCCTTGGGGAACCGGTGCCGACGGTCGGGGAAAAATGCGAACCTCTCAGCTCGCCTTCGTTGTCGTTGCCCTTGCGCTTGTCGTCGTCGTGGCGATCACCGCGGTCTATCAGATCGCCTGCGAAAGGACGCCGAGCGCCGTCCCGCCGGATGCCGGGACCGAGACGCAAGGCGACGCGCAGCTCTCCGGCGCCGCCGAGCCGCCCGCCATGCCTGATGCGCTTTCTCAGCGTGGACTCATGTCTGATCTGCCTGCTCAGCGGGAAGCATTGCCTCCACGCGAAGGAAACGCCGCCATCGATTCTGCGGAAGAGGAAAAAGCGAGCTTGGAGGAGGATCATGTCCCGGTTCGTGACTATTCCCGCGATCCAATGCCGGCAAAACAGGATCTCTCCTATCTCGTCTATTATGTCTACGCTGAGCTTCCGCCGGACAGAAAGCCGGCGAATATCGTGCTCGATTCGCTGAAGAGCGTCCCGATCGGACGTCCCGTCGAGGAGATCAGACGCGCCTCCGATGCCTTTGGTCTGGATTTCAGCTTCATGAAGGCGGTTGCGAAAATCGAATCTGATTTTGACGCCAAGCAACGCACCGGATCGTATATCGGCCTGTTCCAGCTCAGTCATTATGAGTTCGGACTGTACGGATCCGGAGAAATCACCAGTCCCCGCGACAATGCGATCGCTGCCGCCTACAAGTTTCTCACCGAGGCCACGTTGTTCCAATGGGATACGCACAGAAAGCCGACGCGCAGCGATCTCTACCTGATTCATCAGCAAGGATGGCAGGGCGCCGCCGAGCACGTCAGCCATCCGGAGCGGATTGCCTGGAAATCGATGTGCGCCACCGATGAGGGCAAGGAAAAAGGCGAGAAATGGTGTAAGAGAGCCATTTGGGGCAATACGCTCCCGGCCATCAAGCATATTTGGAAATCGGTCGAGAATCTGACCTCGGGTGCGTTCATAAGCATGTGGCGACAGCGCGTCGAAGTGCTGCACGCACGCTACGCCGAGACCACTGTCGGCGAAAACAAGCATTGAGACCGCAGGCCGGTTGTTGGAAATCCGCGCTGTCAGCCGGCGGCGGTCATTGACCACTCATGCTGTGCGCGCCTCCCCCTCAACCGGCAGAGTACGGCAAACTGCCACGCCTCGGCCTATTTTATACTATCCCGCAAAAAATACTTGACTTCGCATAATTTGTGCAAGAAGGTACAAAATTGAAAGGAGAGCTGCCGTGGCGGTGCAGTTTTCTTCCCTGCCTTATTGGCTGGCGAGCCGGCTCAATGCGCGTTTGCCTGTTGCGGGGCCGCCGGCAGGCGACGAGCGAAGCGCGCCCGGATTGCCCGCGCCTGCCATCCTACGCAGGGCACGGGCCTGGATCGAAAATAGTCAGACGCGGCGCCGCATGCTGAACTGCCAGATGCTCGACCCGCGCTTCGCCGGCGATATCGGCCTGACCTCGGCGGAGATCGTGGTCGAATGCCGGAAACCGTTCTGGGCCGGGTTCGGATTATCAAGGGAAGAAAATCCCGTCGGACCTCCGGCGATGAAGATGCACGGCAGGGACGACGTCGTTCGATCGCAGCATTCACGGGCCGCATAGTCGGCGGCCGGGCACAGAGGTCAGCGAGATTTGATCAGGGGAGGACACTACCCGCGCGCAAGCGCTCTTCCGGCGCTTTTGCCCGATTGGGAATCTGCTTGTTGGCGGACCAAGGGTCCGCAAATCATGTCGATCGCGGCGGCCGCGATCGACATCAGTTGCTTTCTCGGCACGCCGACGCGAGAGCGCACCGCAATCGTGTGCAAGGTGGCGGTGGCCAGTTGCGCAAGCGCCTCGGCATCGGCATTGGCTGCGACTTCGCCCTGCTCCTGTGCCCTGGTGATTTGCTTGCGCAGAAACGCGTCTGTGCCGCCGATGCTCGCGGCGAGAAAGTCGCGGACGGCCGAATCGGTGATGGCCTGCGCCGGCGCGGTCGAAATTGAATAGCAGCCGCGCGCGTCGCTGCCGCCGGTTCGGTAGATATCCAGCGCGGCCTGATAGAAGCGTTTGAGAAACACCCGCAAGCTCGGATGGTCGGCCAGAAGCTCGAGCGACATCGCCCGCGACCGCTGCTGATAGCGCTCCAGCGTCTTGAGATAGAGCTGCTGCTTGTCGCCAAAAGCGGCATAGAGACTCGGCCGCTGCATGCCGGTCGCGGCGACTAGATCGTCGAGCGAGGTGGCGGCGTAGCCTTTCTTCCAAAAGGTTTCCGCAGCCTTGGCCAGGGCCTGATCGGGATCGTATTGGCGCGGCCGGCCGGGCGCGCGGCGCCCCTCGGCGGACTTCGATTTTTTTTGTACCATTTCGCAAGAATCCTTGACAGCAATCTAATTTATGCCAGACAGTATAAAAAGAAAAGGGAGGATATCATGGACCTCTATTTCTCACCGCTGGCCTGCTCGCTGGCGAGCCGTATCAGCCTTTACGAGGCCGCCGCCGAGGCCCGCTTCATCGAGGTCGACCCGCAGACTAAGCGCACGCCGGACGGCGCCGACTATCGGGCCGTCTATTCGCTCGGCCTTGTGCCGCTGCTTCGCCTCGATGACGGTTCGCTGCTCAGCGAGAACGCCGCGATCCTGCAATACATCGCCAATCGGTATCCGCAGGCGAAGCTCGCGCCGACCGACGAAAGCGGACGGGCGCGGCTGCAGCAATGGCTGTCCTTCGTCGGCACCGAATTGCACCAGGGCCTGTTCCACCCGCTGTTCGATCAGAAGGTGCCGGAGGGAACACGGGCGCATACGCTCGAGAATGCGCAATCCCGCCTGGCCTATCTCGACGATCATCTGCAAGGCCGCGAATATTTGCTTGACCGTTTCAGCGTCGCCGATGCGTATCTCTACGCCGTATTGAACTGGACGTCGGCGACGCGCGTCGACCTCGCGCCTTGGCCGGCGATCAAAGGCTTCCATCAACGCCTGCAAGCGCGGCCGAGCATCGCCAAGGCGTTCCGCGAGGAACTTGCGCTCTACAAGGCGGAACTCGCGCGCCATCGGGCGGCATGAATGAGTTTCATGCTCCACTAAGGAAAAATAGAGCGCGATCGATTCAACCTGAAGCGATTGCGCTCTAATCCAAGATCGGGGCCGACTCGCGATTCCATCACTGGGCGTCGGTTGGCGCGATGAATGCCGGCTATTTCGCCGGCGCCCCAACTGGCGTCGCATCGCTCTGAATTTTCAGCGCATTGACGGCCGTGTCTTTCGTCCGCAGGATTGTCAAAGCGAGAGCGGCAGTTCGAGGAATTTCGCGTACATCATGTCCCGGTGCGCGAACAGGATCGGATCGAGCGCCGCGTCAATACGGGCATCGCGTGAACTGAAGGCCGCCCTTGTGCTGCCGTCCATCTTGCATTGCTCGGGCGGCAGCGGGTCAAACATGGCCGCGAAGGTCGCGCTGTAGACATCCGCTGCGGTCAACGCATCAGCCACGTAGAAGCGACTCCCGGCCTGCTGCTGTGCCTTTAGCCGCGCGACCAGCATGCCCAGCAGTTCCGCGACCCGCGCGCCGGCGGCCGCGCCCGCCTCGGGGCTGTAGCCGTACTTCTTGCCCAGATATTTGCAGACGGGTTCGGGAAAGCCGCCGGCGTGCTGCAGACCAGCGTGTATCAACTGCAGGCGGCGCGACCAGCCCAGCCCCCCTTCGCCGCAGATTTCGTGGGCAAGACCGAGGAGGAGGGCGCGCGCCGCCGGGTCCGCGGGAAGGAGCGCCGGCGCCGGCGCCAAGCGTTCGGCGAAGAGGAGAATCTCGGCCCAGCCGGACCGCGGCCGTTCATTGTCGTAGACGAGCACCGGCCCGCTGCGCTGGCCCGCCCACTCCTTGAGGAGCTCGCTGTCGTAGGCGAGCCGGACCGCGACCCATTCGATGCGCTTTATGTGCAGGATGCCCTTGGCGGCTTCGCCCCACGGGCTCGGTACATCGCCGACCACCACCATGCGCACGCCGCGGCGCTTGATCGCCTCTTCCACGCCCACATAGGCGAAGGTCATGGTCGTCTCTCTTGCCGGCCGGACGAATTCGGGCGCGCGCGCGGGACATTTCCTCACCTCGCCGCGGCTGGCCGCATCCGGGCGACCGATCTATTCGGCTCCTTGGGGCATCCCCTCGACCGCGAAGGCGCGAACCCGCGCAGACCTGTGAGGATCGTACGAACTCCTGAAAGCGGCCGACTCATGCCATGCCAGCAGCTTTTCCATGCTGTCGAACTCGACGACCACAATTCGCGTCGGCGGCTGCCCATCGAAGGGGATCGTCCTTGCGGACTGGATCGCGTAGCGGCCGCCGAATGGTTGAAATGTCGCCGGAGCGAGCGAGGGATAATCGGTGTTCAGCACCTCCTGCTCTGATTCGGCGTCGAATACCGTGACAAAGAAAGCGTGCCGGCGAGCCTGGGCGTCGAGGGTTTGGCTTGCCAGGACAAGAAGCCCGAAACCGGCGATCAATGCCAGCGTCACTGGGTAACGAGTTTTCATGGTATTGTTCCTCTCCGGTCACGGAGCGAAGCGCATGACAACCACAATTGCGAAAAGGGCTGCGGCCACGACCGGTCCGCATGAACCGCGCAGGAATTGCGGTTGAACGACTAAAGCGCACCGCGATCGATGGTTCAAGGAGAATAAGGTCGCGCATTGATTGCCGAGTTGAGCGGGCCGGCTTTGATCTTTTGCAGCCAGCAACGAGTCCTACGCCTTGACCGCTGGTCGATCGTGTGGCGGCGTTCAAAACACGCGCCGGGCGTAAGGCAGGCGCAGGATCACCCAGTTGGTGAAGGCAAACGAGCTGAGGATCGCGACGACGACCGTGGCACCGAGACGCACCCATTTTGGCACCGGAGCCTCGATCAAGGCCCATTGTAACAACAGCACGATGGGAAAATGAAAGACATAGACCGCGTACACGTTCGCGGCGAGCATTCGCCACAGCCGGCCTGTTCCGAGCGCCAGTTCCCGGCATAGCACCGGAAGACCAACGCACAGCCCGACGCACAGGAAGGCTTCATAGGTGCATACGCGCCAGTTGCGCGAGTCGAAGCCGCCCGTCGCGCCGGCGCTGCCGGTTGCGCCGGTGCCGGCGGCGAGATAGGCGACGAGCGCAAGCCCGGCGCCGATCGCAAGCCACACGAGCCCGCGCCGCCGCGGTATGGTGTCGAGCCAGCGGCGCGGACCGGCGAAGATTCCGATCGCGAACAGGCTCGCATATTGCGCGATATGCGCCGGCTCCATCTGGATGAAGCCGAGAAACCCGATCCAGCGATTCTGCGGATACCAGATGCGGATAACGAAAGTCGTCGCAGCAAGCAGCACGGCATAGCCGGCGATTGCAGCATGTGAAGGGGGGCTCTTGGCCGCTAATCCGCGATCCCGGGGAAGGAGAGCACGCAACGCAGCGTAGAGCAGGGCGTAGATCAGAAGATGCTCGAGAAACCAGAGATGGCCGAACTGGAAACCGGGCCAGCGCGCGCCCTCGGGCCAGAATTCCGGTCTCGGTCCGCGCCCGAAGAAGTCCTGCGTGAGGTAGGTCCAGTAGCCGACCGGCGGCATCGCCGGGTCAAGCGCGATGTGAGCCCAGCCCGCCAGCGGCGCGATCAAAACCGTGCCGAGCGCGAGCGGTAATCCCAAACGAAGGCCGCGGTCGGCGAGGAAGGCGAGCGCGCCCTTGCGGTC
The DNA here is from genome assembly GCA_035319735.1 of Xanthobacteraceae bacterium. Lineage (GTDB taxonomy): Bacteria > Pseudomonadota > Alphaproteobacteria > Rhizobiales > Xanthobacteraceae > BOG-931. The sequence goes on from DATHCD010000068.1 coordinate 16,213, forward strand.
GAATGCCCCGGACGTGAAGTAGCCGGCAAGGAAAAAGAAGAGGCCCATGAAGAAGGCCGCATTCACCCACAAGAAGACCACGCCCCGCGCGAGCGGCGGGTCGGGCAGCGGGATCTCCGGCGGATGAGCGGTGACATAGGACTCGACCGAATGATGGGCGACGACGAGCATGATCAGGATGACCCGCACCGCGTCGACGTAGCCGATCCGGCTCGGGTCAGTCCTTGCCCGCGGAACGGACGCGGCAGCCTCACGCCGCAACGGCTCGCTCGTTCGCGTACGTTCTTCTTGCGAGATGACCTGCATCCGTTTGCGTCTCCGCTGCGGTAAAGCGCCGACCCAAATTAATCTTCACGATGCGGCGCCCAGCATCACATTGGCGCGCCCTACGGGAATCGAACCCGTGTTTCCGCCGTGAAAGGGCGATGTCCTGGACCGCTAGACGAAGGGCGCGGAGCGCGCGCAATTGCGGCGCGATGCCTGAAGGAGCGCGCGACATATAGAGAGGTTTGCCGCCAGCGGCAAGCAACAGTGAGGCCATCCGCCGCAATCTCTCACCAGTGCCCGGCATTGGGCATCGACACCCATGGCTCCTTCGGCGGCAGCGGCGAGCCTTTCTGCAACAGCTCGATCGAATGCCGATCGGGCGAGCGCACGAACGCCATCATGCCATCGCGCGGCGGCCGGTTGATGATGACGCCGGCGCGCATCAGCCTCTCGCAGAGCGCGTAGATGTCGTCGACCTCGTAGGCGAGGTGGCCGAAATAGCGCGCCTCGCCGTAATCCTCGGTGTTCCAATTGTAGGTAAGCTCGACCAGCGGCGCCTGGCGGATGCCCGATTGCGCGGCGACGAGCGCGGCGTCGTCGGGCGCCGCCAGGAACACCAGCGTGTACTTGTTCTTCTCGTCGACCCGGCGCCGCACCTCGGTCAGGCCGAGCTTGTTGCAATAGAAGTCGAGTGCCGCATCGAGATCGCGCACCCGCAGCATTGTGTGCAGATACCGCATGGTAAAGCCTCCGCTGGTATGGGTCTGCCCTTCTTTAAAGGAGCGTCATGGCGCGGCGGGCGGACCCGCGCCAATCTTTTTCCCAACTCGTCCCGCGACCCGCGCGCTGGGCAGGGTAGGGTGGGGGACTGCCTTTGACCCTTCCTCAGTTCCAGGCCCGCCATGACGGCGGTATGATAATGCGAGACGAGGTGCAAGGATGATGACCCCGGACGCCGAGACCGCCGTGGCGAGGCTTCAGGAGATGGTCGAGGCCGCGAGCATCGTCGTGCCGTTCACCGGCGCCGGCATCTCGACCGAATGCGGCATTCCCGATTTCCGCTCGCCGGGCGGGATTTGGAGCAAGTACCAGCCGATCCCCTTCGATGAATTCCTGGCGAGCCAGGAAGCGCGCAACGAATCCTGGCGCCGCCGATTCGCCATGGGCGAACAGTTGGCCACCGCCCGGCCCGGGCGCGGACATCGCGCACTCGCCAGCCTCTACCGCGCCGGCAAGGTCCCGGCGGTGGTGACGCAGAACATCGACAATCTGCATCAAGCCTCGGGCATCGCTCCCGAAAATGTCGTCGAGCTGCACGGTAATACAACTTACAGTCTATGTCTCGATTGCGCCAAGCGCTACGAACTTTCCTGGGTGCGCCAGCGCATGGAAGCCGGCAATGGCTGCGCGCCCGACTGCCCCGACTGCGGCGGCCACATTAAGACCGCGACCATATCGTTCGGACAGGCGATGCCCGATTCGGCCATGCGCCGCGCCGAGGAGCTCGCGCTCTGTTGCGATCTCTTCATGGCGATCGGCTCTTCGCTCGTGGTCTGGCCGGCGGCCGGATTTCCCCTGCTGGCCAAGCGCAACGGCGCGCGGCTGATCATCATCAATCGCGAACCGACCGAATTCGATGACATTGCCGACCTCGTTGTGCGTCAAGACATTGGGACGGTGCTCGCCCCCTTCGATTGCGAGTCATCCACCGATTTTCACAGGCGATGACGCTTTTGGCCCACTGTTGCATTTTTGTACTATTCCCCTGAACGGCGAGTGTTATCTTTGATTCTGAGATTCGTGGAAGCGCCCGCGGGGCGCCAGCAGCGGCGGCGGCCACGGCGTCATGGCGTCGGACGGGATCGAAACAAAATCAACCAGCACCGGGCTCGGACCCGACGTCGATCTCACCGGCGAGACGGCAGCGCGCGTCCTCGAGGTGTCCGGCGTCATCAAGTGGTTCGACGTCGCCAAGGGCTATGGCTTCATCGTTCCCGATAACGGCATGGCCGACGTGCTGCTGCACGTGACCGTTCTGCGGCGCGACGGTTATCAGACCGCCTATGAGGGAGCGCGCGTGGTCTGCGAGGCGCTGGCGCGGCCGAAAGGCCTGCAGGCCTTCCGCGTCATCTCCATGGACGAGTCGACGGCGATTCATCCGGCGCAGATGCCGCCGCCGCGAACCCATGTTACTGTGACACCGACGAGTGGTCTCGAACGGGCACAGGTCAAATGGTTCAATCGGCTTCGCGGTTTCGGCTTCCTCACCCGCGGGGAGGGAACGCCGGACATCTTCGTGCACATGGAGACGCTGCGCCGCTTCGGCATGACCGAGCTGCGGCCGGGCCAGTTCGTGCTGGTCCGTTACGGGCCCGGGCCGAAGGGCCTGATGGCGGCCGAAGTGCACCCCGAGAGCGGCCCGCTCGGCCTCGCCTCCCACTAGCGCCGCCGCGCTTGGCAACCGCAACGCTGGCGGTGCTCGCCGCGCGCCTTGCCTGGCATTGGAAGCCCGCGACCCGCTTTGCCGCCGGATTGCTCGTCGCCGCCGGTACCTCCTTCGCCGTTTTCGCCGGCTCGCCCCCGGCGCGGGCGGCGGGTGAGCCGACCATCGAGATCATCAGCAAGACCGGCGTCCACGCCTTCGCCGTCGAGCTTGCCACCAACGAGGCCGAGCGCGCCCGCGGCCTGATGTTCCGCAAGGAGTTGCCGGAGGGTCGCGGCATGTTGTTCGATTTCGAGAATGACCAGCCGGTCAGTTTCTGGATGCGCAACACTTACCTGTCGCTCGACATGATCTTCATTCGCGGCGACGGCCGTATTCTGAGCATTGCCGAAAATACCGAGCCGCTGTCCGACCGCCTCATTCCCTCCGGCGGTCCAGTGCGCGCCGTGCTCGAAGTCATCGCCGGCACCGCGCGAAAATTGGGCATCGTGCCGGGCGATCGCGTGGTCGGCTCGGTATTCGGCCGCAGGCACTGACCGGCGGCCGGTCCTTGCCGGCCTTGATGGCTTCGGCGCTGCGCGCTCGGCGCCATCGACCGCCTTGCTGGCTGAGAGCGAAACCTGTATCGAATGCGGGAATCCCGGCGGGGTATAGCGCAGCCTGGTAGCGCGGGAGTTTTGGGTACTCCAGGTCGCCGGTTCAAATCCGGCTGCCCCGACCAGCCGCTCTTCGTCGGCGCTTCGGCGCGACTTGGTCTTGCGGTGGTCGGGGCAAAGGCGAACGCCCGAGCCAAGGCCAAGGCGGTTGTGTTTTGTGCTATAGCGGAACCGATGAACTCAGCCGAAGAGTAGACCGATGACAGCCCGTATCTACAAGCCGGCCCGCTCCGCGATGCAGTCCGGCACCGCCAACAGCAAGGAATGGGTGCTCGATTACGAGCCGGAGATGCCGCGTACCATCGATCCGCTCATGGGCTGGACGAGTTCCGCCGACATGAAGCAGCAAGTGCGGCTCCACTTCGACAGCAAGGACGAAGCGGTCGCCTATTGCCAGCGCCACGGTATTCCCTATCAGGTGTTCGAAACGAAACCGCGGCAGCGCCAGCGCCAGGCCTACTCCGACAATTTCGCCTTTCCGCGCCGCGAGGCCTGGACGCATTAGAGAGCATGATCCGGAAAAGTGGAATGCTCCACTAAAGAAGACTGCAGCGCAATCAATTCAACCTGAAGCGATGGCCTTCCAGCGGCCGCGCCGCTTGGGGAGACGCCGTCAAGCGTGTTGTTTGTCCGTGACGCGGGCGTTCGCGCCGCGCGCGGAAAGCTGGCGGCCCTGCGCGGCGGCGCGCTGGCGCAACAGCGAGATGAAACGCTCCTCGGGCATCGGCTGGCCGAGCAGAAAACCCTGTCCGTAGTCGCAGCCCATGCTCACCAGGGCCATCGCGTCGGACGCCTTCTCGATGCCGATCGCCACGGCGATGCTGCCGAAATTGTGCGCAAGGTTGATGACCGTCTTGCACAGCGGCGCATTGACCTTGTCGGTGCCGCAATCGGCGACGAAGGCGCGGTCGAGCTTGAGTTCGGCGAACGGCAATTCCTTGAGCCGCACCAGCGAGGAATAGCCGCGGCCGAAATCGTCGATCGCCAGCTTGACGTCGAGGTCCTGCAGATTCTTGGCGATCTCGTTGGCGAGCGGAAGATCGGTGACGATCTGCTCCTCGGTCACATCGATGATCAGGCCCGGCCATCTTTCGAATTGCGGGCGATAGGTCTGCACGATGTCGGCGACCGCCATCTTGACTAGTGCGTTGACCGGGACGTTGACCGCGGGCCGCAGGTTGACGCCGAGCTTGGCGAAGTTGAGGCTCGCCTTCAGCGTATGCACCAGGGCGCGCTCGGAAAGCGCGATCAGGTTTGCCTCGGTGGCACCGGGCAGGAAGGCGTTCGGCATCAGCACGCCGCTGTGCGGATGGCGTGCGCGCGCGAACGCTTCGACCCCGACCAGTTGTTTCTTGCGCAGATCGATCTTCGGCTGGTACCAGAACTCGATCCAGTTCTTGGTCAAGGCCTCGTCGAGATTGATGTGGGCGGAGCCTCCCGGCGGGTTTCCGAGCTTGAGTTCGCGCAAGATCCGCAGCACGGTATCGGTCTCGAACGGCTTTTTCAGAACCGGCAGCATGTGCAGCCCCTGCTGTTCGCCGATGCTCTTGACATGCTCGAGCACGGCCGTGCCGCGGCTGCTCATCAGCTGCACGAAGCCGAAATATCCCTGCTTGCCGAGCGCGACGACGCACTCGATGGCGTCCGCGGATTCGAGCGCGATGTTGAGGAACACGAGGTCGGGGACGTGCCGGGCCAGGGCGGCGCGAAACTCCTGGCTGTCGGCCAATTCCTCCGTGTCGACCCCGGCACCGTGCATGACGAGCGAGAGGAAATGCCGAATGCTGTCTTCATTGTCGACGACGAAGCAGAGCGGGGCGCGCGCGTCGCTCTGCCGCTCCGCGGCGTCGCGAAGCGTTCCGGTGGCGGCTATCGGCTGCGCCGGTGTTACGCTCATTGCCAGGCCTGTGCCCGCAAGACGGGAAGCCGATGATTGGTTGAAATTCGTTAACCGTCGGTTTCGGGCTCGCGGGGCGGCGCGTCGCTGGCGGGGGCGGATCAAGCCGAACCGTCGTCGGCAGCGCCTCAGGCAGCACACGAAGTCGTGACCGCGGCAGGCGTTATCGCCGCGCCAATTGTGATTGGCGGCCCGTCGTCCTCGTGCCGTAAGGATTCAGCCGCGTCGAACGGGGCGGAAGACGTTCGGAGGAAACCCATGGCCATCATCAGTCGCAGCTTTTCGCTTCGGAAATTCGTGCGCACGCTCGTGCTCGTGCCATTTCTCGGTCTGGCGGCGACCATGACGCGAGCGGCCGAGCCCGCCGTCGTTATCCCTGCGCCGACGATTGATGCCGCGGCGCCGGCCGGCGCCGGCTTGCAGACGATCGTTTTGGCCGGCGGCTGTTTTTGGGGCGTGCAGGCTGTCTTTCAGCACACCAAGGGCGTGACCGCGGCGCTCTCCGGCTATGCGGGCGGCGACAAATCGACGGCGGAATACGAGCTGGTCGGCACCGGCCGCACCGGTCACGCCGAGTCGGTGGCGGTGACCTTCGATCCGCGCCAGATCTCTTACGGCAAGATCCTGCAGATCTACTTCTCGGTGGCGCACAATCCGACCGAGCTCAATCGGCAGGGCCCCGACGTCGGCACGCAATATCGTTCGGCGATATTTTATGCCGACGACGAACAGAAGCGGATCGCCAAGGACTACATCGCCGAGCTCGACAAGGCGCACGTCTTTCCCGGGCCCATCGTGACGCAGCTCGAGCCGCTGTCGGGCTTCTATCGAGCCGAAGAGTATCATCAGGACTTCGCCGTGCTGCACCCGACCTACCCCTACATCGTCTTCAACGACCGGCCGAAGGTGGAGAATCTGAAGCGGCTGTTCGCCGCTCTCTATCGCGCAATGCCGGTGACCGTGCTGGCGTCGAGCCGGCCGACCGAATAATCACCCGCGATTCCCGGCCGGTCCGCGACGCGCGGGCCGGTACGGAACCCATGGCGGCGGACGCCGGCGATCGATCGCGGCTGGCGCCGCCGACGCCGCGCGGCGGGGCCGCGGGCCTCGACTCTATGGCCTTCGAGTGCACCCTGAAGTATCGTCATTGACGCCGGGCCATGGGGCAATCGGACCGGCCTGTCGGCGAATACGGGGAGCAAACGCTATGAGTACGGCAACATCGACATATGGGGCGCTACCACAGGCTGAACACAGCGCGCAGCTGCGCAAGGCGGTGATCGCCTCGACGATCGGCACGGCGATCGAATGGTACGACTTCTTCCTCTACGGCACCGCGGCCGGTCTCGTCTTCGGCAAGCTTTACTTCCCCAAGGAAGACCCCCTCTCGGCAACGCTGCTCGCCTTCGGCACCTATTTCATCGGCTTCGCCGCCCGCCCGGTCGGCGCGGCGATCTTCGGCCACTATGGCGACCGCATCGGCCGCAAGGCGACATTGATCGCCACGCTTCTTTGCATGGGCATTGCAACCTTCCTCGTCGCCTTTGTTCCAACCTATGCTTCGATCGGCATCTGGGGCGCCATCCTGCTGACCGTCTTGCGCGCGGTGCAAGGCATCGGCGTCGGCGGCGAATGGGGCGGTTCCGTGCTGCTGGCGATGGAGTGGTCGCGCACCCAAGGCCAGCGCGGCCTGGTCGCGTCCTGGCCGCAATTCGGCGTCCCCTGCGGGTTGTTTCTTTCCAACCTGGCCGTTTTTGCCTTCAGCTATTGGCTGTCGGGCGACGAATTCAACGCCTGGGGCTGGCGCATTCCCTTCGCGCTTTCAATCATCCTCGTCGGTGTCGGCCTGTGGATACGGCTCGGCATCCTCGAGACCCCGGTATTCCAGCAGCTCCTGGACAAGAACAAGATCGAAAAGGCGCCGATTTCCGAAGTCTTCCGCAAGCAGCCGCGGGAGATTCTGCTCTCGGCATTGTTGCGCATCTCCGAACAGACGCCGTTCTACATCTTTACCGCCTTCATCTTCGCCTATGCGGTCGGCACGCTGCACATGTCGCGGAACCTCATTCTCACCGCGGTGATGGTGGCGGCGGCGGTGTCGTTCATCAGCATCCCGCTCTCCGGCCACATCTCCGACCGCATCGGACGCAAGAAGATGTACATGATCGGCGTCGTTGTGGTCGGCCTGTTCGGGTTCCTGTATTTCGGCATGGTGGATACGGCGGTTCCCTCGGCGGTGTTCATCGCCATCGTGCTCTCGCTCATTCCCCACGACATCCAGTACGGGCCGCAAGCGGCGCTGATCGCGGAATCCTTCACGCCGCGTTTGCGCTACAGCGGCTCATCGCTCGGCTATCAATTGGCCTCGGTCATCGCCGGCGGTCCGGCGCCGATCATCGCCACCGCCTTGTTCGCGACGTACAAATCCGGCTACGCGATCGCCGTCTACATCTTGGCCTGCGCCGTCGTCAGCCTGGTGGCGGCGGCTCTGATGCCCGATTACACCGGCAAGGATATTTCCTACGAGTATGACGAGGAATAATTTGGGCTGCGGGATTCCCTGAGGCGGCTCGTCGCGAAGCGACGAGCCGCGAAGGCCGACGGCCCCTAAAGCGCAATCGCTTCCGGTGAAACGATTGCGCTCGAGTTTTTTTGTGTAAGCGGCGCGGACTTTGTCGTGCTCGCGGCTGCACACTCGGCGGTCGGTGCCGACCCAGTCGAGAGCGTCGCGTTCATTCTCGGCGTCGACCACCTGATGTCGCAGGCGCTCACCCCGACCAACCTCATCGGCAATGGCGTCGCCACCCTCGTCATCGCCAGATGGGAACGGCCGCTCGACAAGCGGCGGTTGCAGCAGACGCTCGCGGGCGCGAGGGCCATCCGATTGCCTGATTGATTGGCCCTTGGGGAACCTCGCCGATCGACTATGTCTGCGACGCCCGGCTCCGGATCTTTCGAGCTTACTTCACTCCGCTGATGCAACATTGACCGGCGCCGGGGGTTTTGGCACTTCCACTCGCATCAGCGCGACCGCCTGTTGTGCGGTAGCGGAGGGCTGCAATGTTATCGCTCGCGAACGGTGAAGCGATGTCCGAACCAGCAACGATAGAAATCTCAGATGGGTTAGATACGCTGCGCGCCGTCATCGGTTTGCACGAGATAGCATCTTTGATTGAGCGGACCGCTCGATGGGTTTCACCAGACACATTCAAACTTTTGCCGCTCTGGTTTCCTGAGCACGCACGCAGGGCATTTTTTTACAAGAACAATTGGTCAGAGCCGCAGATGAACAAGAGCCGGACTAGCGGCAACTCCGTGCATAAGTTCGAAGGTAACGTGCATGCCAACGACGCTCTGACGCTCGCTTTGGGGCTTCGCAAAAAATTGCGTCCCAATTGGTCTTGTTGCCATATTTGGGGCGTTGATGATGCGAGTTTTCAGCTCTCGAATCTTGTGGTCATGGACCGGCGGTTTTTCTCCTGCGTCGCCAATATGGTTTTGTTGCCGACACCATTGAAGGCATTCTCCGATACAATGCCTGAGATCAAGGCGATGCTACGCATCTGCGCGCGCAATCTTTATAACTGGCAATGCGATCATGAAAGCATGAATACGATCAACAGTGCGCTCGACAAATGGTCGGATTGGGACTCCTATCCGAAAAGCTGGCCGCAGCAGCCGGGAGAGAGACTTCCTTTGGGTGTTGCGCCGCTGACGCCTGCCATTCGAGCATCCGCTGAACGACGGAAGGCAGCCATCCGTCGTGATCTTGAATACGCCGGAAAATACTATCCGCGCGACGAAGTGAGGGCGGCACTCGACTATTGGAAGATCAGGGTCTGAGGGCGTGAGCCATGGCTGGCGAGATTGATCACGAAGAGCGGACAAACGCTCTCGGACTATTTAATACTGCTCGATCCTATTGGCATTCCGCAGAGCATTTGAATGTTACGCGTTTAAAGTTGACTCACCCTCAGGCGCCCGTGAGGTTTCTTTTTTGCCATGCAATCGAACTCTATCTTAAGGCTTATTTGCGGGCTGGTGTGTGCTCCTTGGCCGAGTTAAAGAAAATTGGTCATCGCGTTGACGAGCTGGCCAACGTTGCCGCTCAATCAGGGTTGGTAATCGAGCCGGCGGATGTCGAAATTCTAAGTCACATTCATGATGCCGATGTGGCAATCGAAGCCCGGTACATCAGGACGGGATTCAAAGAACTGCCCACAGATGCGGCGCTTTCCAGCGTTAGCGCTCACTTAGACCAATTGGTCTGCACAGCGTTGGCGGACAAGGGAATCCCTGTCCGGAAGGAGAAGTTCAATCCTCCGCCCGCCTCGCAATCACCCGATGAACTGGGAAGCGACACGCATCGCGTACTGGTATACTTATTTCAAACAGACGAAATGGAAGATCGCGACGTGAGAGTCGCGGCGCGCTCACTGGGAATAACCAAACCAATGCTACAATATCATCTCGATCTTTTAGATGAAGCAAAATTGGCGGAGTGTACAGGGTACAATACTCTTTCGGGAGCTGTTTTTTGGGCGACAACTCCAAAGGGGCGGCGATATGTAGTTGAACGGCATCTTCACGAACCGAATGCATAAACTTGAAATTCGCTTCCGGTCGGCAGCGTGGTGAACGGGTTCGTTGGCGACCCCCAGAGGACTTGAACCTCTAACCTGCGGATTAGAAATCCGCTGCTCTATCCCGTTGAGCTAGGGGGCCGTTTGCAACCCTATATAATCCATCATAGATTTTGCACAAAACGGCACGGCACGGTACGAAAGGATACTTCAGCTTAGAAGGCTGTTGCTCTATCCCCTGAGCTACGGGGCCGCGCGGCGACAAGCATATATAGAATCGGAGGCCGAAACGCGCGGTAAATCGCGTAAGCGCGGCGGCCGCGCTGGCGGCCTTAACCGGCGGCCGCAGGATTGCGGAATATTAGGCCCGGAGAGGGCTTTTCCGTCACGACCTCGACACGATCATTGTTTCAATTCGGCCCTAACGGGGTGAAATTGCGCACCCTCCGGAGGGATTTAAACCCATGCTTTCGCTCGTTCGCGCCGGCCTTGCCGCCGGGCTGTTGGCCTTTGCCTCTCTTGCCGCCAATGCCGCGGAAAAAGCCTTCCAGAACGCCGATCTCGCCGACAGCGCCGTCACGCTCGAGGCGAAGATCAAGGCCGATGCCGGGGCGCCGGCAAAGCCGCTGCCGCAAATCCGGCGCGATGCCGACGCCGCCTTCACGCGCAACGATTTCCGCGGCGGCATGGCGCTCCTCGGCCAGATCGTCGCCGCGGCGCCGACCGACAGCGCGACCTGGCTGCGGCTGGCACGGACCATCATGCAAATCCGCCCGGCCAGCGATGAGGAGCGCAACCTCCTGCTCGAGCGCGCCTCGACCGCCGCCTACATCGCCTATGAGCGCACCACCAGCCGCACCGAGGAGGCGGACAGCCTGGCGCTGCTCGGCAATATTCTGAGCCAGCGCGCGCTGTGGCGGCCGGCGCTCGACGCCATGCGGCTCTCGCTCGAGCTGCGCGAGGTCGCCGAGCTGCGCGGCCAATACGAGCGGCTGCGCGAGCAGCACGGCTTCCGCGTGCTCGACTACAGCGTCGATGCCGACACCGCCTCGCCGCGCGCCTGCTTCCAGTTCTCCGAAGCATTGCCGCTGCGCACCGACTTTTCGCCCTTCGTGGTGCTCGCCGGCGCCGACAGGCCGGCGCTGTCGGTCGCCGAGAAGCAGCTCTGCGTCGAGGGCCTGAAGCACGGCGAAGGCTACACCGTCACTTTGCGCACCGGCCTGCCCTCGGTGGTGCACGAGACATTGTCGAAGTCTCAGGATTTCGCCATCTATGTCCGCGACCGCAAGCCGTTCGTGCGCTTCTCCACCAACGCCTATGTGCTGCCGCGCGTCGGCCAGCGCGGGATTGCGCTGATCAGCGTCAATACGCGCGCACTCGGCATCGAGATCTTCCGCATCGACGACCGCAACCTCGTCGGCGTGATCGGCGGCACCGACTACGAGCGCGGCGATTTCAAGCACAGCCTCAACCGCTACGAGATCGAAGAGCTGCGCCAGTCGCGCGGGGTTTCCATCTGGAAGGGCGAGCTCGCGGTCGAGTCGCCGCCGCTCAACACCGATGTCGTTACCGCCTTCCCGGTCGATCAGGCAGTCGGTGCGCTCAAGCCCGGCGTCTACGTCATGGTGGCGCAGCCGCAGGAGCTGAAGAATGCCGATACCGACTATGGTGCGCCGGCGACGCAATGGTTCATCGTTTCCGACCTCGGCCTTGCGGCGTTCAGCGGCAATGACGGCATTCATGCCTTCGTCCACTCGCTGGCCACGACCGAGGCCAAGAGCGGGATCGAGCTGCGGCTCATTTCGCGCAGCAACGAGGTCTTGGCCACGCGCCGCACCGACGCGAGCGGGCACACGCAATTCGAGGCGGCGCTGGCGAGCGGGGAGGGCGGTTCCGCCCCGGCGGTGCTCGCCGCCGCCGACGCGCAGGGCGATTACGCCTTCCTCAGCCTCGCCGCACCCGCGTTCGATCTCAGCGACCGCGGCGTCGCCGGCCGGCCCGCAGCCGCCGGCCTCGATGCCTTCGTCTATGCCGAGCGCGGCGTCTATCGCTCGGGCGAGACCGCCTATCTGACTGCGCTGTTGCGCGACGCACAGGGCGCCGCGGCGCTTGCCGTTCCATTGACGCTCGTCGTCGAGCGGCCCGACGGCGTCGAATACCGGCGCGCGGTCGTGCCCGACCAGGGAATGGGCGGCCATGGCCTCACTCTGCCGATCGTCAATTCCGCTCCGACCGGAACATGGCACGTGCGCGCCTTCACCGACCCGAAACGGCCGGCGGTCGGCGAGACGAGTTTTTTGGTCGAGGACTACATACCCGACCGGATCGAGTTCGATCTCACCTCGCCGAGCGGCCGCATCTCGGCGAAGGCGACGGCCGCGGTCGAGGTCGCCGGCCGGTTTCTCTACGGCGCGCCGGCCGCAGGCCTCGATCTCGAAGGCGAGGTGACCGTCGCCGCGGCGAAGGAGCGCCCGGGCTTTGCCGGCTACCAATTCGGGCTCGCCGACGAAGAGATCGAAGCCACCAAACAGACGCTCGACGATCTGCCGGTGACCGACGAAGCCGGCAAGGCGCAGTTCAAGGTCAGCCTCGACAAGCCGCCGGCAAGCACGCGTCCGCTCGAAGCGCGCATCGCCGTGCGCATGGCCGAGCCCGGCGGCCGTGCCGTCGAGCGCACCGTCACGCTGCCGGTGACCGCGAACGGCGCCATGATCGGGGTCAAGCCGCTGTTTTCCGGCCGTTCGCTCGCCGACGGCGCTGCCGCCACCTTCGATGTCGTCCTCGCCGCGCCCGACGGAACGACGATCGGCCGGCGCGGCCTGCGCTACGAGCTCTTGCGCATCGAAACTCATTATCAGTTCTACAAGCGCGACGGCCGCTGGAACTACGAGCCGGTGAAGACGACGACGCGCGTCGCCGACGGGACGTTCGACACCACGCTCGACAAGGCGGCGCGCATTTCGCTGCCGGTGAACTTCGGCCGCTATCGGCTCGAAGTCTCGACCGGCGATCCCGACGGCCCGGTGACCTCGGTCGCCTTCGACGCCGGTTTCTATGTCGAGGCGAACGCCGATACGCCCGACATGCTGGAGATCGCGCTCGACAAGGGCGAGTACCGCTCGGGCGAAGCCATGACCATTGCGGTCACTGCCCGCAGCGCCGGCCGCCTCACGCTCAACGTGATCGGCGATCGGCTGCTGGCCAGCCAGACCACAGAGGTGAAGCCCGGCGTCACGCAGGTGAAAATGCCAATCGGCCGCGGCTGGGGCGCCGGCGCCTATATCGTTGCGATGCTGCGCCGGCCGCTCGACGCGCCGGCGCAACGCATGCCCGGCCGCGCCATCGGCGTGCAATGGTTCGCCGTCGATCGCCCCGCCAAGACGCTCAGCATCGAGCTGAAGGCGCCGCCGCTGATGCGGCCGAACACGACATTGCGGCTGCCCGTCAAGATCGGCGGCCTGGGGCCGGGCGAGGAGGCGCGGATCACGGTCGCGGCGGTCGATGTCGGCATCCTCAACCTCACCAATTACAAGCCGCCATCGCCGGACGATTACTATCTCGGTCAGCGCGCGCTCTCCGCGGAAATCCGCGACCTCTACGGCGATTTGATCGACGGCATGCAGGGCGTGCGCGGGCAGATTCGCAGCGGCGGCGACCGGGGCGTGGAACTCAACGGCAGTCCGCCGGCCGGACCGCCGGTCGCGCTCTATTCCGGTCTCGTCAAGGTCGGTGCCGACGGCAACGCGGAGGTGGCCTTCGACGTGCCCGCCTTCGCCGGAACGCTGCGCGTCATGGCGGTAGCGTGGAGCAAGGACCGCATCGGGCATGCCGCCACCGATATTGTCGTCCGCGATCCGGTCGTCGTGATCGCGACTCTGCCGCGTTTCCTTCTTCCCGGCGACCGCTCCAGCCTTCATCTCGATCTCGACAATGTCGAAGGTGAGCCCGGCGATTACACGATCGCGGTCACCAGCGCCGACGCCGTCGCCGGCACGGCGACGCCGAAGCTCGGTTTGCGCGCCAAGGAGCGTGGCGCGGTCGACGTGCCGATCGCCGCCAGCGCCGCCGGCAGCGGTACCGTTCGGGTGAGCGTGAGCGGGCCGTCAGGCTTTGCGTTGGAGCGGAATTTTACGCTGGCGGTGCGCTCGCCGGCGCAAATCCTGGCGCGGCGCACGGTGAAGCCGCTCGCCAAGGGCGAGAGCCTGACGCTGTCGAGCGATCTTTTCGCCGACCTCGTTCCCGGCACCGGCCAAGTCTCGATCTCGGTCGGCGCCTCGACCGCCTTGGATGCGGCAAGCCTCCTGGCGGCGCTTGATCGCTATCCTTACCGCTGCTCGGAGCAGATCACGAGCCGGGCGCTGCCGCTTCTGTACGTCAGCGACCTCGCCGCGGAGGCGCATCTGGCGCTCGACGTCACGACCGATCAGCGCATACGCGACACCATCGAAACGCTGCTGGCGCGGCAGGATGCGAACGGCTCGTTCGGCCTTTGGGGCGTCGGCGGCGACGATATCTGGCTCGACGCCTATGTGACCGACTTTCTGACGCGCGCGCGAGAGCGCAAATTCGCGGTCCCAGAGCCGGCCTTCAAGCTCGCGCTCGATCGGCTGCGCAATGCCGTCGGCGGCATGACCGATGTGGGCAAGAACGGCGGCGCCGATCTCGCCTACGCCCTCTATGTGCTGGCGCGCAACGGCGCGGCGCCGCTCGGCGACCTGCGCTATCTCGCCGACGCCAAACTCGACGCGCTCTCGACCCCGATTGCGAAGGCGCAGCTTGCCGCCGCGCTCGCCATGGTCGGCGATCGCGCACGTGCCGAACGCGTCTATGGGTCCGCCCTTGCCGCGATTGCGCCGCAGCCGCAGCCGGATCTCGCGAGCCGCGAGGATTACGGATCGACGCTGCGCGATGCCGCCGCCCTGGTCGTACTCGCCGCCGAAGGTGGCGCGCCGCGCGCCACGGTGCAGTCGGCCGCGCAGCGGGTCGAAGCGGCGTGGGCTTCTTCGCGAGCCACCTCCACGCAGGAGGACGCCTGGCTGCTCATGGCGGCGCGCGCCCTGGCCAAGGATGCTGGCAATGTTTCGCTCGAAGTCAATGGCGAGGCGATGCAACAGCCGCTCTACCGTACGCTGCGCGCCGGCGATCTATCCAGCCTGCTGCGCATCGCCAATACCGGCGCGGATGAAGTCAAGGCCGTGGTGACGGTGACCGGCGCACCGCTGACGCCGGAGCCCGCGGCGGAGAAGGGCTTCAAGATTGAGCGCCTAACTTATACGCTCGCCGGCGATCCGGTCGACCCGAAGTCGGTCAAGCAGAACACACGCCTCGCTGTGGTGCTGAAAATCACCGAGGCGGAGCCGCAATTCGGCCGCGTGATCGTCGCCGATTATCTGCCGGCGGGGTTCGAGATCGACAATCCGCACATCGTCTCCTCCGGCGATACCGAAACTCTGTCGTGGATCACCGATGCAGCGGAGCCGGTCTATGCCGAGTTCCGCGACGATCGTTTCACCGCCGCGTTCGAACGCAAGAAGGGCGACGCTGCGGTGTTCACCGTCGCCTATGTGGTGCGCGCGGTCGCACCGGGCAAATATGTGCGCCCGCAGGCGGGCGTCGAGGACATGTACCGTCCGGATCGCTTCGGCCGCACCGCAACCGAGAGCGTCGAAGTCACGGCGGGAAAATGACCGAGCCTGCAGACGGTTCTTGCATCTCCCGCGACATGCGCGGAGAGGGCGGGTCGCGAAGCGACCCGCGTAAGCGGCGCGGGTTGCGTCTTGCCGCGATCGCTGCAGTGCTTTTCATTGTTTCGATGCCTGCCGGGGCGGCATGGTGGATCGCCGCGCTCGGTCCCGCGCCGGCGGGCGATGGCCTGGCATTTTCGACGCGTGTGGTCGATCGCGACGGTCGGCTCTTGCGCGCCTACGCCACCGGCGAAGGCCGCTGGCGGTTGCCGGCGCGGATTGCCGAGGTCGATCCGCGCTTTTTCGCTATGCTGCTCGCCTATGAGGACAAGCGCTTCCGCGCGCACCATGGCGTCGATTTGCTGGCGCTCACGCGCGCGGCGCTGCAGCTCGTAACCAACGGCCGCGTTCTCTCCGGCGGCTCGACGCTGACCATGCAGGTGGCGCGACTTTTGGAGCCGCGCAGCGGGCGCAATTTCTTTGCAAAACTGCGGCAGATAGTGCGCGCCATCGAGATCGAGCGCGTGCTGGGAAAGGACGAGGTGCTCGCGCTCTATCTCGATCTCGCGCCCTATGGCGGCAACATCGAGGGCATCCGCGGCGCCTCGCTCGCCTATTTCGGCAAGGAGCCGCGGCGGCTCTCGCTCGGCGAGGCGGCGCTGCTTGTCGCTCTGCCGCAATCGCCGGAGTCGAGACGGCCGGACCGTTGGGCCGAAGCCGCACGCCACGCCAGAAACCGCGTGCTCGATCGCTTCGCCGCGTTGCGCACCGTGCCGGCCGACGAGATCGCGCTCGCCAAGGCGGAGCCGGTGCCGAGCGGCCGCCGCCCGATGCCGATGTTTGCCCCACACGCCGCCGATCGGGCCGTCGCGCAATCGGTACCCGGAAGCGAGGTCCGTCTCACCATCGCGGCCGGCCTGCAGAAAAATCTCGAAGAGCTTGCGCGCGAGCGCGTGCGCGCGTTGGCGCTCACGCTTGGATCGGCGGTCTCGCTCGCCGTGCTCGTCGTCGATAACGCCACCGGAGAGGTCGTGGCGCGCCTCGGCTCGCCCGACTATTTCGACCAGCGCCGCGCCGGTCAGGTTGACATGACGGACGCGCTTCGCTCGCCCGGCTCCACGCTCAAGCCGTTCATCTATGGTCTCGGCTTCGAGGACGGTTTCATCCACCCCGAAACCTTGATCGACGATCGGCCGGTACGCTACGGCGCCTATGCGCCGCAGAACTTCGATTTCACGTTCCAGGGCACGGTCACGGTCCGCCAGGCGCTGCAGCTCTCGCTCAACGTGCCGGCGCTCGCCGTGCTCGACCGCGTGGGGGCAAGCCGGCTTGCCGCGCGCATCGCCCAGGGCGGCGCGCCGCTCGTCTTGCCGGAGGGAGAAGCGCCCGGTCTCGCCATCGGACTTGGGGGCGTCGGCATCAAGCTTTCCGACTTGGTGATGCTTTACACGGGAATAGCCCGCCTCGGTACGGCGCTGCCGCTCAGCGAGCATTCGTCGATGCCGGTCAAGGAGAGCAGGCGCTTGTTGGAGCCGGTTGCCGCCTGGTATGTGGCAAGCGCGCTTCTCGGCACGCCGCCGCCGGAAAATGGCGCGCCCGGCCGCATCGCCTTCAAAACCGGGACCAGCTATGGCTACCGCGACGCCTGGTCGATCGGCTTCGACGGCAAGCACACGGTCGGCGTGTGGGTCGGGCGGCCCGACGGCGCGCCGGTGCCCGGCCTAGTCGGGCGTATGGCGGCGGCGCCGATCCTCTTCGACGTGTTTGCGCGCCTCGGCACGCCGCCGGTTGCGCTGCCTCGCCCGCCGCAAGGCGTCCTCATAAGCGCAAACGCCAAGTTGCCGCCGCCGCTCAAGCGCTTTCAGCTCGGAGGCCTCGCCAACGCCGAGACGAAGGCGAGCCTGCGCATCCTGTTTCCGCCCGATGGCGCCCGGCTCGAGCTGCCGGCAATCGACGGCAGGCCCGATCCCGTTCCGCTGAAAATCACCGGCGCGGTCGCGCCGATCACCGTGCTCGTCAACGGCAATCCGGTTTCGCCGCAACCGCCGGGCGCTCCGTTCTTTCAGCTTGAAAGCGCTGGGTTCGCGCGCGTCACGGTGATCGATGCCTCCGGATCCAGCGACAGCGTCGTCGTGCGGGTCGAGGAGGACGCTGCAGCGATGCCATCGCAATCGGCGGCGCCCAGTTGCACGATTGGGCCTTGTGGCCGCCTGTGAGCCGTGCTTCCACAGCGGCAGCGATTTCACTATGGTCGGTGCGAATTTTTGCCACCGGGAGGGGCATGGGCACGAAGAGCAGCACCGCGCCGTGGACTCTTTGGCCGGCGAACCGCCTTGCCGCGCTTTTTGATTTTGCGGCGAGCTCGAACCGGCGCGCGGTTTTGCTGCTCGCCTTGGTTTCCCTGATCGCTTTCCTTCCCGGGATCTTCCAGATTCCGCCCGTCGATCGCGACGAGGCGCGTTTCGCGCAAGCCACCAAACAAATGATCGAAACCGGCGACTATGTCGACATCCGGTTCCAGGACGAAGCACGCTACAAGAAGCCGGTCGGCATTTATTGGCTGCAGGCCGCGGTGGTGAAGACCGGCGAAGCGCTGGGAATTTCTGATGCCCGCACGAGCATATCGCTCTATCGGATGCCGTCGCTCGTCGGCGCCGTGGGCGCGGTATTGGCGACCTATTGGTGCGCGCTCGCGTTCGTCAGCCGGCGCGGCGCGGCGCTTGCCGCTCTGATGATGGCGGGCTCGACCTTGCTCGGCGTCGAAGCGCGATTGGCCAAGACGGACGCCATGCTGCTCTTCACCGTGGTCGCCGCCATGGGAGCGCTGGCGCGCGCCTATCTCGCGCAGCATGACGGCAAGGTCACGCGGCTGAGATGGATTGAACCGGCGGTCTTTTGGACCGCGCTCGCAGGCGGAATTCTGCTCAAGGGGCCGCTGATCGTGATGATCGTCGCAACTGCCGCGGCGACACTCGCGATCCTCGATCGCTCCGCGCGCTGGCTCAAGGCGCTTCGCCCGCTTCCCGGTTTGGCCTGGCTCGTTCTGCTCGTTCTGCCCTGGTTCCTGGCGATCTATGCACGCGCCGGCAGCTCTTTCTTCGCCGGTTCCATCGGCCACGACCTTTTGGGCAAGGTTGCCAGCGGGCAGGAGGCCCATGGCGCGCCGCCCGGCCTCTACTTCATCTTGTTCTTCGCGACCTTCTTTCCCGCCTCGATGCTGGCGGGATTGGCGGCGCCCGCGGTGTGGGCCGTGCGCCGCGAGCCGGCAGCGCGTTTCCTGCTCGCCTGGCTGGTGCCGTCCTGGATCGTGTTCGAGTTGATCGTGACCAAATTGCCGCACTACGTGCTGCCGCTCTATCCGGCCATCGCCATTCTCATCGCCGCCGCGGTCGAAACCAGGGTGCTGTCGCAACGGCGCTGGCTGGTGCGCGGGGTGATGTGGTGGTTTCTCGTTCCGATCATTGTCATCGTCGTCATGATCATTGCCGCGATCATGCTCGCGCGCGACCCTGTCGTTCTTGCTTGGCCGTTCCTGGCTGCGGCGATCGTCTGCGGCCTGCTCGCTTGGCAATTGTACGAAGAGGACGGCGCCGAGCGCGCACTCACGCGCGCCATCGCAAGCTCCGTTCTGATGGGCATCGCAATTTATGCGTTGATCGTGCCAGCGCTCGGCCCGCTATTCCCGAGCGTGACGCTTGCCGGCGTGCTCCGGCAATCGACTTGCGCGCATCCTCTTGCCGCCAGCGCGGGCTTTGGCGAGCCGAGCCTCGTTTTCCTTGCCGGCACCGCTACCCGCCTGACTGATGCAAACGGCGCGGCCGATTTCCTGCATGAAGGCGGCTGCCGCTTCGCCTTCATCGAATCGCGTCAGGAGCACGCCTTCGCGCTGCGCGCGGAAGCGATCGGGCTCCACTATGAGCGCGGACCACGCATCGAGGCGTTCAACCTCAGCATCGGCCAGCCGATCACCATCGCAGTCTTTCAATCGGCGGAAGGAGCGCCGTGACGGTGACGGTTGCTCAGCCGGCTCGCGTCACGCCCGCAGCGCTCGCGCAGCGCGTGCTAGGCAATCTCGGGCGCTGGAGCCGTGCCCTGGCGCGCGCGCCGCAGGCGCAGCCGCCGCGACCGGGCGCAAGCGCCATCGCCGCCACTGCGTTGACGGTCGCGGCCATCGTCGCTTCGATGTTTTTTCTTGACGTGT
Source organism: Xanthobacteraceae bacterium (assembly GCA_035319735.1). Lineage (GTDB taxonomy): Bacteria > Pseudomonadota > Alphaproteobacteria > Rhizobiales > Xanthobacteraceae > BOG-931. Next base: position 35,944 of record DATHCD010000068.1, read on the forward strand.
CGGCGAGCAATTGGGCGCGACATCTGCCGCCTCCGGTCACCGCCGCTTTCGAGCAAATTACCGATTTCGGCCTGTCCGGCTGGTTTCTCTATCCGCTCGGGTTCATTCTCTTGGTTCTTGCCGCGCTGGCGACGCCGGAACTGCCGCGCCGCGCCCAAGGCGTGCTTGCGGCGCTCGCCGCCCAGTACGGATTCCTGTTCGTGGCGATTGCCGCGCCGGGCCTGTTCGTCACCATCAGCAAGCGCCTGATCGGCCGCGCGCGACCGTTTGTCGGCGGCCACGACGATCCGTTCGCCTATATGCCGTTCATCTGGCAACCCGCCTACGCCAGCATGCCGTCCGGCCACGCTACGACGGCTGCGGCAGCCGCGGTCGCGATCGGCTCCGTCTGGCCGCGTCTGCGCGGAGTCATGTGGCTCTATGCGCTGATCATCATGTGCAGCCGGGTCGTCGTCCTCGCCCATCATCCGAGCGATGTTCTGGCGGGCGCGCTGGTCGGCGTCGTCGGCGCGCTCTTGGTGCGACGCTGGTTCGCCGCGCGCGGGCTCGGCTTTGCGATCGGCGGGGACGGACGGATGCGGGCACTGCCCGGGCCCTCGCCGCGTCGGATCAAGAAGGTTGCGCGGCGCATCATCGCGGGTGCATAAGGGCCGCGCGCCGCCTGCCATGATCTGGAGAAATCGCGGCGGCGCGTTCCCGCGCGACGGCAGGCGTGCATGAACGACCGACGTGACATGACGGCGAATCCGATCGCCTCGCCGGTTTCGATTGTAATCCCGGCCAAGAATGAAGCCGCAAATCTGGTGCCTCTGATCGATGAGATCGCGAGCGCGCTGTCGGCACAACTCGCGTTTGAAGTGGTAGTCGTGGACGATGGGTCCGCGGACGACACCGCCGCGCGGATGGTCGGATTGATGCCGGCGCGGCCATGGCTTCGCTGTGTGCGTCACCAAATGTCTGCCGGGAAGTCGGCGGCGCTGCGCACGGGGGTGATGGCGGCGCGGCACCCGGTCATTGTCACCGTCGATGGCGATGGACAGAACGACCCGTCCTACATCGTGCCGCTGGTTACCGCGCTCGAGGCCGGCGGCGCCCGGGTCGGGTTGATCGCCGGCCAGCGCGCCCGCCGCGAGGACGGGGCGTGGAAGAAGCTGCAGTCGCGCGTCGCCAACGCGATCCGCGGCAAGATCCTCAAGGACAATACGCGGGACTCGGTCTGCGGCCTCAAGGCCATTCACCGCTCGGTGTTTCTCTTGCTTCCGTATTTTGACACGATGCACCGGTTCCTGCCGGCGTTGGTGCAACGTGAAGGTTACGACGTTGGCCACGTCGACGTCGTCGATCGGCCGCGAAGGCACGGCAGTTCGCATTACGGAATGTGGGACCGGTTGCTGGTCGGCGTGCCTGATCTGTTCGGTGTGTGGTGGCTGATCCGGCGCCGCAAGCGCATTCCGCAGTATGAGGAGGTCACTCTTGCTCGTTGATCTGTCGCGCGCGGTCGGCGCCTATTTGACGGACGTGTTCGTCACCCGGCTCGATTGGTGGGTGCTTCTGGGCTTCGTCGCCCAGATCATGTTCACGATGCGGTTTCTGGTGCAATGGATCGCCTCCGAACGCGCCGGGCACAGCATCATTCCGCTGTCGTTCTGGATTTTCTCCATCGCCGGCGGCCTGCTTCTGCTCGCCTATGCGCTTTACCGCAAGGACGCCGTCTTCATCGCCGGTCAGGTCTTCGGCGTGTTCGTTTATCTGCGAAATATTTATTTCGTCATCCGCGACCGCAAGGTGGCGGCTCCGGCGACGTAATTTCATGCCCGCACCGCGGCGGCGAGCGCGGCAAAGCCGCGCTCGAGATCGGCGATCAGGTCGTCGACGGCTTCGAGTCCGACATGGAAGCGCACCGTCGGGCCACCTGGCTGCCAGCGCGTCGCCGTGCGCATGCCGGTGCAGTCGAAGGGAATGGCGAGGCTCTCATAGCCGCCCCATGAGGCGCCGATGCCGAACAGTTCAAGCGCATCGAGAAATGCATAGACCGCCTGTTGCGGCACCGGCTTGAGCACGACGCTGAACAATCCGCACGCGCCGGCGAAATCGCGCTTCCAGATGGCATGGCCGGGGTGGCTCGCCATGGCCGGATGCAGCAGACGCAAGACTTCCGGCCGCTGCTCCAACCAGCGCGCGACCACAAGCCCCGATCGGTAGTGACGGTCGAGCCGCACCGCGAGCGTCCGCAAGCCCCGCATCCCGAGATAAATATCGTCGGGGCCGACGCACCAGCCGTTCAGGTACACGGTATTCTTGAGGCTCGCTGCGGTCTTGCCGTTGGCGGCGACCGTGCCCAGCATCAGGTCGGAGTGCCCGCCGATATATTTGGTCCCGGCCTGGATCGCGAGGTCGACGCCGTGGTCGAGCGGGCGGAAATAAAGCGGACTTGCCCAGGTATTGTCCATGAGCACGGTCGCGCCCTTGGCGTGGGCCGCCTCGGCGATGGCGGCAACGTCCTGCATCTCGAAGCTCAGCGAGCCCGGCGATTCGAGAAAAACAGCGCGCGTGTTCTCGCGCATGAGCGGGGCGATGGCGGCGCCGGCGAGCGGATCGTAATAGGTGGTGCTGACGCCGAGCCGGTTGAGCATCTGGTTGCAGAAATTGCGCGTCGGCGCGTAGGCGCTGTCGGTGACGAGCACATGGTCGCCGGCGCGCACGACCGACAACAAAGCCGCCGAGATCGCCGCGAGCCCCGACGGCAACAGCGCCACGCCGGCGCATTGCGGCCCTTCGAGGTCCTGCAGCGCCAGCTCGAGCGCCTCCGTGGTCGGCGTGCCGCGTCGCCCGTACTGATAGCGCGCGCGGTGCGCGACAAAATCCTCGGCGCTGCGGTAGAGCACGGTTGAGGCATGGTAGACTGGCGGATTGACAAAGCCGTGATAGGCGGCGGGGTCGCGCCCGGCCGTGACCACGCGCGTGTCCGGGCGCCGCGGCGGCGGGCCGTCGTCGTTCTTGCCGTCGTTCATACCCCTTGTCTCACGTGCTTTGTGACCGGCCTGTGCCGTCACCAATATGTCATTACTTCGGCATCGCGGCTCTGCGTCAACCCCTTGACCTTGCAGCACGATCGTTCTCAGATGGCAACGGGCAGGGGAGACAGCCGCCAGCACCGGCAAACCGCGTCTGGCGCGCGACCACGCATGCGAAAGGCCTGATCATGAGACGCCTGGCTACGGCATTGGCTTTGGCAATTGTGCTTGCGTTCGGACTGCAGGCGGCTTGCGCGCAGACACTCGGCGCGGTCAAGGGTCGCGGTCAACTCGTTTGCGGGGCGAACGGTACGCTCGCCGGCTTCGGCCTGCCCGATCCGCAGGGCAAATGGACCGGTTTCGACGTCGATTTTTGCCGCGCCATCGCCGCGGCAATTTTTGACGATCCGACCAAGGTCAAGTTCGTGCCGCTCACTGCGAAGGATCGCTTCACCGCGCTACAGTCGGGTGAAGTCGACGTTTTGTCACGCAACACGACCTGGACGTTGTCGCGCGACACCTCGCTCGGGCTCGATTTCGTGGCCGTCACCTATTACGACGGCCAGGGCTTCATGGTGCGCAAATCGCTGAAGGTGAGCTCGGCGCTCGAGCTCAACGACGCCGCCGTATGCGTGCAACAGGGCACCACCTCCGAGCTCAACCTCGCCGATTATTTCCGCACCAATCACATGGCGCTCAAGACGGTGACATTCGCGACCGGCGACGATGCGCTCAAGGCCTATGAATCGAGCCGCTGTGACGCCTACACCACCGATTCCTCGGCCCTCTTCGGCGAACGGCTGAGGCTTGTCAATCCGGCCGACCACATCGTGCTGCCGGAAATCATTTCCAAGGAGCCGCTCAGTCCGGCGGTTCGCCACGGCGACAATCAATGGATCGACATCGTGCGCTGGACGCACTTCGCCATGATCGACGCCGAGGAGCTCGGCGTGACTAGGGCCAATGTGAGCGATAAATTGAAATCCGACGATCCGGAGACCCGGCGGATGCTCGGCGTCGAGGGTCAATACGGCGAAGGGCTCGGCCTCACCAACGACTGGGTCGTTCGCATCATCAAACACGTCGGCAATTACGGCGAAGTTTTCGAGCGCAATATCGGCCAAGGCTCGCCGCTGAAGATCGTGCGCGGCCTCAACGCGCTGTGGACCAAGGGCGGCCTGCAATACGGGCCGCCCTTCCGCTGAGCCGCTTGTCGCGCCTGTGCCGCCGGGGGTCGGCCCATGGCAAATGAAGCCCAAGGGGCGCAGCGTCACCCGCGACACGTGGCAAGCGTCGCCATCCAGGTCATCCTCATCGTTCTGATCGGCGGCCTCGCCTATGGCGCGGTTTTCAATGCGGTGCGGAACCTTGCCCGCGCCCATATCGCCTCCGGCTTCGGCTTCTGGAACAATACCGCCGGCTTCGAAATCAGCCAGACGTTGATCAGTTATTCGGCAAGCACGGCGACGTTCGGGCGCGCGTTTTGGGTCGGCCTGCTCAACACGCTGCTCGTCGCGAGCATCGCCATCGTGCTTGCGACCGCGCTTGGCTTCGTCATCGGCATTGCACGGCTGTCGCGCAATTGGCTCCTCGCACGGCTGGCGGGCGGCTATGTGGAACTCGTCCGCAACGTGCCGCTCCTTCTGCAACTCCTGTTCTGGTACAATGCGGTATTGAAATCGCTGCCGGAACTGCGCGACAGCGTCGCGCTTCCCGGAGGTGGTTTCCTCAACAATCGCGGCCTGTTTCTGCCGCGGCCGGAATTCGCACCCGGCTTTGCTGCCGTATTTGCCGCCTTGTTGGTGGGCATCATCGCCGCGATCGCCCTGCGCCTGTGGGCGCGCCGGCGCCAGGAGCGGACCGGGGCGAGGATCCACTTTCTCTGGCCGGCATTGGCGCTTGTCTTCGGCCTGCCGCTCGTTGCCTTCGTGCTGGTGGGATTCCCGCTCGGCTTCAGTCTGCCGGAAATGGGTCGCTTCAATGTGCGCGGCGGCCTGGAAGTCCTGCCGGAATTCGCCGCGCTCCTGCTTGCTCTCGTGGTCTATACAGCGGCCTTCATTGCCGAGGTGGTGCGCGCCGGCGTGCTGTCGGTATCCCACGGCCAGACCGAGGCCGCGCAGGCGCTGGGCCTGCGCTCCGGTACGACGCTGCGTCTCGTCGTCGTCCCGCAGGCGATGCGCGTCATCGTGCCGCCGCTGACCAGCCAATACCTCAATCTGATCAAAAACTCCTCGCTTGCCGTCGCCGTCGGTTATCCCGATCTGGTCCAGGTTTTCGCCGGCACGGTGCTGAACATTACCGGTCAGGCAGTCGAGGTGATCGCCATCACCATGGCGGTCTATCTCGCCATCAGCCTGTTCGCGTCGCTGGTGATGAACCTTTACGCACGCGCGACTGCGGTGGTGGAGCGCTGACGGCGATGGCTGCGATCAGCGAGCGGGCGTTCTTCTATCTGCGCCGGGCGCCGGCGGAAAGACTGCCGCCGCCGGCGGCACGAGCCGGCGCGCTCGGCTGGCTGCGCGTCAATCTTTTCTCGAGCCCGGCGAACATTGCGCTCACGCTCCTCTGCGGGGTGGGCATCGTCTGGGCCGTGCCGCCGCTGTTGCGCTTTTTCCTTACCGACGCGGTGTGGTCGGGAAGCGATCGCGCGGCCTGCCTTGCGGCGCCTGAACACCCCATGCCGGGCGCCTGCTGGCCATTCGTGCGGGTATGGTTTTCCTATTTCGTCTACGGCTTCTATCCGACCGGCGAGCGCTGGCGGGTCGATCTGTTTTTCGTCGCCTTGGCATTCGGCGTCGCTTGGCTGCTATGGCTGTCGGCGCCGCGGCGCGACATCGGCGCTCTTTATTTCTTTGTCGTGCTGCCGATCCTCTCCTTCGTTTTGCTGCACGGCGCCCCGCTGATCGGATTGTCCGTCGTGCCGACGGCGTTGTGGGGCGGCGTGCTGGTGACCGTGATCGTGGCCACGGTCGGCATCGTATTTTCTCTGCCGCTCGGCATATTGCTCGCCCTGGCGCGCCGCTCCGACCTGCCCGTGGTCAGGCTGGCGGCGGTGATGTTCATCGAATTTGTCCGCGGCGTGCCGCTGATCACCGTCTTGTTCATGGCGAGCGTGATGCTGCCGCTGTTCGTGCCCGAAGCGCTGGCGCCGGACAAGCTGGTCCGCGCGCTCGTCGGTGTGGCGCTGTTCGCCTCGGCCTACATGGCGGAGGTGGTGCGCGGCGGGCTCGCCGCGGTGCCGCGCGGGCAATACGAGGCGGCGCAGGCGCTCGGGCTTACTTATTGGCGCACGGTCGGGCTCGTCATCCTGCCGCAGGCGCTGCGCGTGACGCTGCCGAACATCGTCAATACTTTCATCGGGCTGTTCAAGGACACGACGCTGGTCTTTATTGTCGGCATTTTTGATTTCCTGCGCACGATCGAGGCGGCGCGCGCTGATCCGCATTGGGCCGCTCCGACAACGAGCGTCACGGGTTACGCCGTCGCCGCGCTCTTCTATTTCGTGTGCTGCTATGGCATGTCGCGCTACGCGCGCGGCGTGGAGGCGCGGCTGGCGCGCGCCGGTCGGCGGTGAGGGAATTCGCCATGGCAGAGCGTCCGAATGATGCGCGCGCCGCCGCCCCGCCGGCAGAGGTCGCGGTCGAGGTCGCCGGACTGCACAAATGGTACGGTGATTTTCACGTACTGCGCGACATCAACCTGAAAGTCGCGCGCGGGGAGCGCATCGTCATCTGCGGCCCTTCGGGCGGCGGCAAGTCGACGCTGCTACGCTGCATCAACCGGCTCGAGGACTGGCAGCGCGGCCGCATCGTCGTCGACGGCGTCGAATTGACCGACGACCCCAAGCGCATCCTCGCCGTGCGTCGCGACGTCGGCATGGTATTCCAGCAGTTCAATCTGTTTCCGCATCTTACCGTCCTGGAGAATTGCACCCTGGCGCCGATTTGGGTGCGGCACATGCCCAAGCGCGCGGCCGAGGCGCTGGCCATGGACTATCTCGCCCGCGTCAAGATACCGGACCAGGCGAACAAATATCCGGCGCGGCTGTCCGGCGGCCAACAGCAGCGCGTGGCGATCGCCCGCGCGCTGTGCATGAACCCCAACATCATGCTGTTCGACGAGCCGACCTCGGCGCTCGATCCGGAGATGGTGAAGGAGGTGCTCGACACCATGGTCGAGCTCGCCGCCGACGGCATCACCATGCTCGTGGTCTCCCACGAGATGCGCTTTGCGCGGCAGGTCGCCGACCGCGTGATCTTCATGGATGAAGGCCAGATCGTCGAAATCGGCGAGCCAGAGAGCTTTTTCGATCATCCGCAACACGAGCGGGCGCGGCTGTTTCTGCAGCAAATACTGCACTGAGCAGGGCGAAGCTTTCGATCGGGAACCGAAGATGACAAAGCTGTAACCGGTGAAATCGCCAACCTGACCAAAGTTTAACTTGTCTGCCGGCTGCGGCCGTCCTTTACTTCCGGCAGATTGGACATCTCCGCGGAGAGAAGGACATGCTTAAGCCCGTGGTCGCCATGGCAGCAGTGCTTGCCATCGCCGGCTCTTCCTTTGTCTATGCGCAGCAGCGTTCGGGTGAGCCGGGAGCCGACGGCGGCCCGCGTTTCGCGCAGCATCGCCGCCTGACCGTCGACGACATGAAGGCGTTCGCGGACGCGCGCATCGCCGCGCTCAAGGCCGGCCTGCAGCTCACGCCGGACCAGGAAAAGAACTGGCCGTCGTTCGAGCAGGCCCTGCGCGACCTGGTGAAGCTGCGCATTGAGCGTTTGCAGGCGCGCATCCGCGAGCACGAGGCCGCAGGCGAAGAGCAGCCGCCCATCAATCCCTTCGAACGGCTGCAGCAACGCGCAGACGTCATGTCGCAATTCGGCGCCGCGCTCAAACATGTCGCTGACGCGGGCGGCCCGCTTTATCAGAGCCTCAACGACGCGCAGAAGAACCGGTTCAGGATCCTCGCCCACATTCTGCGGCCGCACCGGATGGCCGGCGGTTTTTGGCATCGCGGCGAGTTTGGACACGGCGATCATGGCGGGCAGGGCGGCTTCGAGCGCCGCGACGGCGGACCGCACGGCATGATGGGGCGTGACGACGAAGGCTCCAATCTTTAGCACACGATCGCCTCAGCTAGCCGGCGCTGACTACCGCGCCAGCGGTCCTTTGGCCTTCCTCCAGGCGTCGATGCCGCCCTCGATGTGACAGGCGGTCTTGAGGCCCGCATCCTGCGCAGCCTGCACCGCCATCGCCGAGCGTTCGCCGAAGGCGCAGTAGAAGACCATGCGCTTGCCGGTCGCGGCCGCCAGTTCGTGCAACATGCCGCCGGCGCCGATATTGTCCGACAAATCCGGATAGGGCGCATGCAGCGAGCCGGGAATGGTTCCGTGCTTCTCGCGCTCGCCTTTCTCGCGCAGATCGATCATTTCCACGTCAGGCCGGCCGAGCAGCGAGATGGCCTCGGCCGCCGACAGCGCCCAGCCCTTGCGCGCGATCTCCTCCTGGCGCAGGCCGACGCGCATATTGGCCGGCACCGCAACGTCCATCATTTTCGGGTTGGGCAGTTTCAAATTGTTCATCAGCTCGACATATTCGTCGACTGATCTGACTTTGAGCCGCGGGTTAAAACACTTTTCCTCGCCGATGGTGGAGACCGTCTCGCCCTTGTAGTCGTGCGCGGGATAGACGAGCGTCTCCTCGGGCAGCTTCATCAGCTTGTTGAAAATCGAATGGTATTGCGCCCGCGGATCGCCGTTCTGGAAGTCGGTTCGGCCGGTGCCGCGGATAAGCAGCGTGTCACCGGTGAACACCCGGTCGGCCAACAGAAACGAATAGGAGTCGTCGGTGTGGCCGGGTGTGTACAGCACGTCGAGACGCAGTCCCTCGATCTCGAGGCGGTCGCCTTCGCTCACGCGCATGGAGACGACGTCGGCGCGGGTGTGCTCACCCATCACCGTGATGCAATGGGTGCGGTCGCGTAGCGCGCCGAGTCCGGTGACGTGATCGGCGTGCAGGTGCGTGTCCACGGCCTTGACCAGTCTGAGGTCGAGTTCGCGAACGAGCTGGAGGTAGCGCTCGACCCGCTCCAGAACCGGATCGATGATCAGCGCCTCGCCGCCATGCCGGCTGGCGAGGAGATAGGTGTAGGTGCCGGATGTGCTGTCGAAGAGCTGGCGGAAGATCATGCGAGTCTCCTCGCCGGCATGCTAACGCGGAAAGAACGCTGGCGAAATCCGGATCGGCGGCGGTGCCGGCCGATCGCTGCGCGCGATGCGGACTTAGTCACGCTCGACCGGAAGGTCGGGACGCGAGCCCCACTCCGCCCATGATCCGTCGTAGAGGCCCTTGGCCTCCTTGCCGATCGCTTCGAGTGCGAAGGTGAGAATCGCGGCGCTGAGGCCCGAGCCGCAGGTGGTGATGATCGGCTTCTCGAGATCGACGCCGGCGCTGGTGAAGGCCGCGTCGATGCGCTGGCGCGGCGCGAGGCGGCCGTTCTCAACCATAAGGCCGTAGGGCACGTTGAACGAGCGCGGCATGTGCCCCGAGCGCAGTCCCGGCCGCGGCTCCGGCGCCTTGCCGCTGAACCGTTCGGGCGAGCGGGCGTCGATGATCTGCACGCTGTCGTCAACCAGCGCCAGGCGCACGTCGTCGAGCAGCGCCACGGCGCCGACATTCATCTCCGCGTTGAACTCTTTCGGCGCCGGCGCGACATCGCCTTTTTCCAGCGGACGCCCTTCCGTCTTCCATTTCGGCAAGCCGCCATCGAGGATGAAGACGTTCTTCGCGCCGAATATGCGCAGCGTCCACCACACCCGCGCCGCTGAATAGAGGCCGGCGCTGTCGTAAACGACGACGGTGTCGGTTTCGCTGATGCCCAGCGCGCCGGCGGCCGCGGCGAACTGCGCTGGGCCGGGCAGCATGTGCGGCAGCTCGGTCGAGTGATCGCTGATCGCTTCGACGTCGAAGAAGACGGCGCCGGGAATATGGCCGCTGCGATACTCGGCGCGTGTGTCGCGCTGCTGCGTCGGAAAACAAGAGCCGTCGACGGTGACGACGTTGCGGTCGCGCAAGTGCTCGGCGAGCCAATCGGTCGACACCAGCCAGCGGCTCGTCGGCGACGGGGCAGGGGTCTTCTCGGTTCTCAGCATCTTGCGTCTCTATTCGTTGAAAACAACGCCGGCGCGGTCACCAAGTTCACTCGTACGGAACTTTGATGTCCGAGCGTCGCTCCAGCCAAGCCGGCACCGGAAGTTGCTTTTCGCGGAGAAACTGCGCATTGAACAGCTTCGATTGGTAGCGCGTGCCGTAATCGGCGAGGATGGTGACGATGATATGTCCGGGGCCGAGCTCTCTCGCCAGACGCACGGCGCCGGCGACATTGATGCCGGAGGAGCCGCCGAGGCAGAAGCCTTCATGTTCCAGGAGGTCGAAGATGATCGGCACCGCCTCGGAATCGGGAATCTGGTAGGCGACATCGATCGGTGCGCCTTCGAGGTTCTTGGTAATGCGCCCTTGGCCAATGCCCTCGGTGATCGAAGAACCCTCGGATTTCAGTTTGCCGGTGGTGTAGTAGCTGTAGAGCGCGGCGCCCATCGGATCGGCAAGCGCGATGCGCACGCCGGCATTGCGCTCCTTGAGCGCCATGGCGACTCCGGCGAGCGTGCCGCCGGTGCCGACGGCGCAGGTAAAGCCGTCGATCTTGCCGTCGGTCTGTTGCCAGATCTCCGGCCCGGTCGTCTGGAAATGGCCTTGCCGGTTGGCGACGTTGTCGAACTGGTTCGCCCAGATCGCGCCGTTCTTTTCCGTCCTCGCCAGTTGCTCGGCCAGCCTGCCGGAGACCTTCACGTAATTGTTGGGGTTAGAATAAGGAACGGCCGGCACCTCGACCAATTCGGCGCCGCACAGCCGCAGCGTGTCCTTCTTCTCCTGGCTCTGGGTTTCGGGGATGACGATGACGCTGCGAAATCCCATGGCATTGCCGACCAGAGCAAGCCCGATGCCGGTGTTGCCGGCAGTGCCCTCGACGATGATTCCGCCGGGCTTGAGCTCGCCGTTTTTCACCGCGTCCTCGATGATGAACAAGGCGGCGCGATCCTTGACCGACTGGCCCGGATTCATGAATTCGGCCTTGCCGAGGATGGTGCAGCCCGTCGCCGCCGACACGCGCTCGAGCTTGATCAACGGCGTGTTGCCGATCGCCTCGATGATTCCGTTGCAGAACTGCATCGTCACAATATCCCAAGCGTTGCCGACACTAGATGACCAACCCTTTGGAAACAAGGTTGGATCAAATGCCGGCAAAACTCGAAAGATTGTCGAAACCATAACGCTGCATGAGGGAGGCCTCTATACAGCCATTCATGGATTGTTTGCAGCGACGGCGGTATGCGGATCAAAACGGGGTTCCAGCCGTCGCTTGCCCGTGTCCGGTCAATTTGGTTGAGCACGATGAATCTCGACGTCAATACCCTGTTTCTTGTCACCGTTTACGTCGAGGCGATCCTCGGACTGTTGCTGCTGTTCGCCTGGGTCCAGAACACCGCGATCAGGGCCGTGGCGTGGTGGGGCTTCGCCCACCTGTTGCGCGCCGCCTCGGTGATGCTGTTCGGCCTTTTCGGCTCCGCGCCCGACTTTGTCTCGATCGATCTCGCCAATACTCTGCTGTTCACCGCCTTCGCTCTGACCTGGACCGGCGCGCGCGTGTTCGATCACCGTAAGCCGCAGCCGATCCTCATGTTCGCCGGCGCCGCGCTTTGGCTGGTCGCCTGCCGCATGCCGGCCATTGCTGCGTCCTGGGATGTGCGCGTGCTGTTGAGCTCCGGCATCATCACCGCCTACACCTGGGCCACGGCCTACGAGTTCTGGCGCGGCCGCAGCGAGCCGCTGGTGTCGCGCTGGCCGGCGATCTTCATGCTGTTCGCGCATGGCTCGCTCTATCTGCTGCGCACGCCGTTCGGCGCCATGCTGCCGTGGCTGCCGACCTCGAATCAGGTCTTCGAGAGCGTCTGGATGACGGTGCTCAGCTTCGAAGCGCTGCTGTTCACGATCGCGATCGCCTTTATCCTGCTGGCGATGGCGAAAGAGCGCACCGAGCACCGGCACAAGACCGCAGCCCTGATCGATCCGCTGACCGGCGTCGCCAATCGTCGGGCGTTCCTGCAGGACGGCGAAGCCCAGCTCAAGCGGCAGGCGAGCGATCCCCGTCCGACTGCGGTCATGCTGCTCGACCTCGACAACTTCAAATCGATCAACGACCGCTTCGGTCACGCGGTCGGCGATCGCGTGCTGGAGATTTTCGCCGAGGTGGCGAGCGGTTGTTTGCGCCGCATCGACCTGTTCGGCCGTCTCGGCGGCGAGGAATTCGCCGCGCTGTTGCTCGACACCACGCGCGAGCGGGCGCTGGCGGTGGGCGACGACATCCGGGCGCGCTTTGCTGCTGCCACGCGCGACGTCGAGGGCCGGCCGATCGTTGCCACGGTCAGCGTCGGCATCGTGATCAGCAACGACGCCGTGCTCGATCTCTCGGCGCTGCTGGCGCAGGCCGACCACGCGCTCTATCGCGCCAAGGATAACGGCCGCAACCGGGTCGAGATCGCCTCGATCGAGCTTATTCTCGATCGCGCCAAGCGCGGCGCCGCGGATCTCATCGCCGCCGGCGGCGGCGTGGAACCACGCACAGCCAAATCGGCGGCGAAGTCCGCGGCCTAAACCGCGGCGTCCGGTTCAGTTCGCCGTCGCCGGCGGCGGAACGCTCCCTGGAAAATTGCAAATGCAAGAGCGGCGGGCGCTGAGCTCGCGCATCCGGTCGCGCTGGCCTTTGGCCGCGCGCGGCGAATGGGTTCCTCGGCGTTTTCCGTTTTGATAGGCTGGCGTGCGAAGGGGCGAGGGCTCGGCCATAGGAGATCGATCATGCTCGATATCGGCGACCGGGCGCGAAAGGCCGCTTTCGATACCACGCGGCTCGACCGGCTCATGGATGATGCCGGAATCGACGTGCTGCTGGCGACGTCGAAGCACAACGTTCAATACCTGCTTGGCGGGCACCGGTCTTTCTTCTTCGACACTATGGATGCGATCGGAATCGGCCGCTATCTGCCGGTTTTCGTCTACCCGAAAGGCGCGCCGGACAAGGCTGGCTATTTCGGCCACCGCATGGAGACGTCGCAGAGCCAGGTCAGGCCGTTCTGGGTCTCTAAGGTCGACACGAAAAGCTCGGGCTCGGTCGACGTCGTGCAAAAGGCGGCGCAATATGTGCGCGCGCTCATCACGAGACCGCTCCGCATCGGCGTCGAGATGGCGTTTCTACCCGCCGATTCCGCGGCGGCGCTGCACCAGGCGCTGCCCAACGACGAGTTCACCGACGCGCTCTTCGTGCTGGAGCGCCTGCGCGCGCTGAAAACGCTCGACGAGCTCGAGAAGCTTCGGCTCGCCTCCGATCTCGTCATCGACTCGATGCTCGCCGTCATCCGCGGCCACGGCGCCGGCGCGACCAAAGCGCAAATGGCTGAGGCGCTGCGCCGCGAGGAAACGGCACGCGGACTGACCTTCGACTACTGCCTGATCGCCGCGGGATCGAGCCTCAACCGCGCGCCTTCGGACCAGCGTTGGGAGAAGGGCGACGTGCTCTCACTCGATTCCGGCGGCAATTACCACGGCTATATCGGCGATCTCGCGCGCATGGGCATCCTCGGCGAGCCAGATTCCGAGCTGGAGGACCTGCTGGCCGACGTGGAATCGATCCAGCAGGCGGCGAGGACGCCGATCCGCGCCGGCGTCAACGGCGGCGAAATCTATGCGGCGGCCGACGCGGTGCTGCACCAGTCGAGGCAGCGCAATCACATCGCCTTTCTCGCCCACGGCATGGGGCTCGTCAGCCACGAGGCGCCACGGCTCACCGCTTCGGGGCCGGTTCCCTACGATGCCTATGATGCGCAAAGGCCGCTTGAGGCCGGCATGGTGATTTCGATCGAGACGACGCTGCAGCATCCGCGTCGCGGCTTCATCAAGCTCGAAGATACGGTGGCGGTCACGCCGAGCGGTTTCGAGGCGTATGGCGATCACGGCCGTGGCTGGAATCGCGCCGGCGGCTGATCTTGGCGGCCCGAGCGTTTCAGATCGGGTTGATCGCCGCGATCTTTTCGCGCGCGCTACTTCGGATCAGGCGTGTCCGAATTTGGCGGCAGAAGGAGCGATGACGGATCAGGTCGCGCGATGGTCGAGGTAGCGCCGGTTACGCTCGAGGTGGTCGATGTCGCGCCGCAGCTTGCGCAGATAGGCGAAATACGCGATTCCGGCGAATGCCCAAGATGCACCCGCAACGTAGAAGATCGACAGATCGGCGTCGGCCCACAGATGCTTAATGAGCCCGCAAGTCAAAGCCCAGGCGATCAGCACGATGACGACTCGGGGCAGCAGATAGGCCATGATTCGCGCCTCAATTATGCCGGCGCGAAGGTGCTTGAGCGTGGTTAACGATCGGTAAAATCCGTGCTAACGGCCAGGGCGGATCTGGGTCGCAGCGCTCGTCGCGCGATGTCGTCACCGAAGGTTGCGGGCTCGCTGGCTGTCTATGACGCCGCCGAAACATCGCGCGGCCGGTCGTGCCGCTCTTCGCGCAACAGCGCCTCGGCCATCTCGCGCAGGCGCACCCTCTGCACCTTGGGACCGTTCGGGCCGTCGACGATCGGAAACGCGTCTACCGCCACGAACCGCTCGGGCACCTTGAACCGCGCCAATTGTTCGCGGCAACGCGCCCGCAAGGCCGTCTCGTCCAGCACCGTCCCGTCGGCCGGCCGAACGAAGGCCACCGGCACCGGATCGGCGTCTGTCCGCGATGCCGCGACGACCTGCACGCCGGCGACGCCGGGCTGCGCCTGGATGACAGCCTCGATCTCCTCGGGGCTGACCAGAAATCCGCCGAGCCGCATGGCATCGCCAATCCGCGCTTCAAAGATGAAGCTAGTACCTGTCAGCCGGGCAAGATCGCCGCTGCGGAACATACCGTCGGCGCCGATCGCCCGCTCGGTCGCTGCCGGGTTTTCCAGATAGGCGATGAAACGGGATGGCGCGTCGATGCATAATTCGCCGGACGCGCCGGACGCCAGTGCCTTGCCGGTCCCCGGGTCGCGCACCACAAGCCGCGCCTGACGATTGACAGGCACGCCGCCGCCGAGCAGACGGTTCTCGCCCTCGGAGACCGAGAACAGCGCCTGCACCTCCGAACTGCCGTAGAGGCCGTGCGGATGCATGCCCGCGGCCTCCGCGGCGGCAATCGAGGCAGCCGCAGTAGAGTGAAACGCGGCAAAGCCCGAGAAGTGAACCGACTCGAACCGCCGGCCGCCGGCCGCGGCGGCGATGCGGCCGAACATGTCGTCGCCGCCAATGACGTGGGTGACGCGATGCCGACGGATCAGCCCGGCCGCCGCCTCGCCGTCGAACTGGGCGAGACACACCACATGCGCGCCGCCGGCGATCGCCGCCATCGCTGCGGCATTGCCGAACGTACCGCAGAACGGCACCGCGCCGAGCAGCGCCGCATCGGCCGTGTCCAGTCCGATGTGGCGGGCAATGTCCACCGCGTGACCGGCAATGGTTTGCTGATCGTGCAGCACCAGTTTCGGCCCGCTGGTGGTACCCGAGGTCGTAAATGTCAGGCAGGGCGTTTCGCCGGCCGCCTCGTTTGGGCCGGCATCGGCCGCTGCGCCATCTAGTGGCAACACCGGCAGGCGGGCGAGCTGCGTCACGCCGGCAGGAAGCCGCAGTCCCAGCACGCAACGTAGCGCAGCGCGATCCTCCGCGGGCAGAGCAGCGAAAATCACCGGGAAGTCTACCGACGGAAATCCCCATTCCGTCACCAGCGCGACCGCGCGGGACCGGCTCAAAAGGCTACCGACCTCCGCCAGGCGAAAGCGCGTGTTGATATGGATGGCGAGCGCACCGAGACGAGCGCAGGCAAAGATCGCGGCAAGATATCCGGTCCCGTTCGGCAGCCACAGCGCCACACGCGCGCCCGCGCCCACGCCGGCTGTCCGCAGCCCAGCGGTCACGCGCAGCACGTATTCTTGGAAGGCGCGCCGGTCGAGCGTGCCGGCCGCGTCGGTCACCGCCGGCGCCGCGGGATCGACCGTAGACCGCGTTAGCAGCGCGCCCAGCGTGCGCGGATAGTCGGGTCCGTAGGTCTGCCGCATCAGAACACCTCCGTCGTCCGGCGGCGATTGGCGATTTCCTCTGCCACATTATAATTCTCTTTGCGGGAAAAGGCGTGAAAGGGTGCGCGATTGCGATCTCGGCTCCATCGACTTCGTGCGTCGGCCGCAGTGCAAGACGCAGCGATACTCTGCCGCGCGGCAAATCAAGATCGCCGAGTTCTCCGGGCAAATGGGCGTGATCCGAGGGCCTATCACCCAACGGTCTCGCCGACTTCGGCACTACCGACCGCGGGCGCTTCATCGCGCTCCGCCGGCGTCAACATCGGATAGTCCGTATATCCGGCGGTGTCGCCGCCGAAGAACGTCTTGCGATCGGGAACGTTCAGCCGCGCGCCGATCCGCAAGCGCTCCACGAGATCCGGGTTGGCGATGTAGAGCCGGCCGAAGGCGATAAGATCTGCAAGATTCGCGCGGCGTGCCGCCAACGCGAGGTCGAGATCGTAGCCATTGTTTGCGATATAGCGACCCTTAAACAGCTGCCGCAGAATCTGCAGGTCGAACCCGCCTGGGACTTCACGCGGTCCCTGCGTTGCCCCCTCGATGATATGGATATAGGCGAGACCGAATGCGTTCAGTTGCTCGACGACATAGGTGTAAGTGCCGGCGGGATCGCTGTCGAGCGCCGCATTGTTGACCGGGCTGACCGGCGATAGGCGGATGCCGACGCGCTCACCGCCGCAGATCCCCGCCACGGCCTCCGTGACTTCGAGCAGGAAACGCGTGCGGTTTTCGCGCGATCCGCCATACGCGTCGGTTCGCTTGTTCGTGCTGTCGCGCAGGAATTGCTCGATGAGGTAACCGTTGGCGGCATGAATCTCGACGCCGTCGAAGCCGGCCGTAAGCGCGTTTCGCGCCGCGCGACGATACTGCTCGACGATTTCCGGGATTTCGCTCGTTGCCAGCGCCCGCGGCGTCACGCAGGGCAGGAAACCGGCCGTGGTGTATGAGGTCGCCTCCAGGCGAATCGCTGAAGGCGCCACCGGCAGGGCACCGCCAGGCTGCAGCGAGGGGTGCGAAATGCGCCCGACATGCCAAAGTTGCGAGAAAATCCGGCCGCGGCAGGCATGCACGGCCTTGGTCACCTGCCGCCATCCCTCGACCTGAGCGTCATCATAGATGCCCGGCGTGAAGGCATAGCCTCTCGCCTGCGGCGATATGTTGGTCCCTTCGGCGATGATCAGGCCGGCCGAGGCGCGCTGCCGGTAGTATTCCGCCATCAGGGGTCGCGGGACTCCGTCCTCGCCGGCGCGACTGCGGGTCAGCGGCGCCATGACGATGCGGTTGGCGAGCTGGTACGGCCCAAGCCGCACCGGTTTAAAGAGATCGCGGTGCGCGTTGGTCTTCTCTGTTCTGTTCCCCATGTCGCTCTCCTGGGCTCCGATCCCGACGGCAAAACCAACGCGGCGGCTACCGGCAAACCTGATAGCCGCAACGGCAAAGGAGTAGACCGTCGAAGCAAGGCAAGCCGCCTTGATCTCGGTCAATGACCGGATTGATACCGGCGCCTTTAGCATCTCGATGTGCGGCAATATTCCCGGCGGCCGCTGACGAAATTCAGATCGATAGCCTCGATCCGCATTGCGGATTCCGCAGCGGACCAGCAGCGCCTAGATACTTGACACCTAAACTATTTAGCGGAATGTAATGCCCGATCCCGAACGCGAGGGCTTGGTCGCATGCGAATTACCTGCATTGGAGGCGGTCCCGCCGGCCTGTATTTCGCCTTGCTGATGAAGAAGCGAAATCCGGCTTACGACATCAGCGTGCTGGAGCGGAACCGACCCTACGACACCTTCGGCTGGGGCGTCGTGTTTTCCGATCAGACGCTGGGCAATTTACGCGCGGCCGACGCTGAAACCTACGATCAGATAACCAGTTCGTTCAATCGGTGGGACGACATCGACATTCATTTCAAGGGTCGCACGATCACGTCGGGCGGACATGGCTTTTCCGGCATCGGTCGCAAGCGGCTGCTGAACATCCTGCAGGCCCGCTGCGAAGAGCTCGGCGTCACGCTCGGATTCGAAACCGAGGTGAAGAACGACGAAGACTTCGACAGCGATCTGATCGTCGCGTCCGATGGCATCAACAGCTTCATTCGCAGCAAATATTCGGCCGTGTACCAGCCCGACATCGATGTCGGCAAGTGTCGTTTCGTCTGGCTCGGGACGCACAAATTGTTCGAGGCGTTCACCTTCGCCTTTGAGGAGACGAATCACGGCTGGTTCCAGGCTCACGCCTACAAATTCGACCGCGACACCTCGACCTTCATCGTCGAGACTCCCGAGGACGTGTGGCTGAAGACCGGCTTGGAGGCGATGAGCAGCGAGGAATCGATCGCCTTCTGCGAAAAGCTTTTCGCCAAACACCTCGACGGCCACCGGCTGATGTCGAATGCCGGTCATCTGCGCGGCTCAGCGCAATGGATCAAATTTTCGCGCGTAGTGTGCAAGACCTGGGTTCATCACAACGGCCGCGCGCCGGTGGTGTTGATGGGCGATGCCGCGCACACCGCGCACTTTTCGATCGGCTCCGGCACCAAGCTCGCCATGGAGGACGCCATCGCGCTCGCTGATTCGCTGCAGTCGAGCGGCGGCAAGAGTAATGGCGGCATGCTGGATGCGCTCAACAAGTACGAGGAGGTCCGTGCGGTCGAAGTCCTCAAGATCCAGAACGCAGCGCGCAATTCGACGCAATGGTTCGAGAACGTCAGGCGCTACACCGGTTTCGAGGCCGAGCAATTCGCCTATAGCCTGCTCACCCGCTCGCAACGCATCTCGCATGAGAACCTGCGTCTGCGCGACAAGAAGTACGTCCAAGGCGTGGAGCTGTGGATGGCGCAAAAGAGCGGCATCGGCGCCAAGGCGATCGCGCCGATGTTCACCCCCTTCGCCGCGCGCGGCATCACCCTTTCCAACCGCGTGGTCGTGTCCCCGATGGCGCAATATTCCTGCGTCGACGGCACGCCCGACGACTACTACCTGGTGCATCTGGGCAGCCGCGCGCATGGCGGCGCTGGACTGGTCTTCACCGAGATGACGTGCGTTTCAGCGGACGCGCGCATCTCGCCGGGCTGCGCCGGCATATACAAGGAGGAGCACAAGCCGGCGTGGAAGCGCATTGTCGACTACGTGCACACGCGCACCGAGGCCGCGATCGGCATTCAGCTTGGTCACGCCGGGCCCAAGGGATCGACGCAGTTCGGCTGGCAGGAGGCGGAGGAGCCTTTGCCGGAAGGCAACTGGCCGTTGATCGCTCCCTCAAGCGTAGCCTACGGCCCGCGCAATCAGCTGCCGCGGGCGATGACGCGCGCCGACATGGAGCGGGTCAAGGACGACTTCGCGCGTGCGGCGCTGTGGGCGAACGAATGCGGCTTCGACTGGCTGGAGCTGCACTGCGCGCATGGTTATTTGCTGTCGGCCTTCATCTCGCCGCTGACCAATCGGCGCGATGACGAATATGGTGGTTCATTGCAAAATCGCTGCCGCTATCCGTTGCAGGTGTTCAGCGCGGTGCGCGCGGTGTGGCCGGCCGACAAGCCGATCTCGGTGCGCATTTCCGCGCACGACTGGGCGCCCGGCGGCAACACGCCTGATGACGCTGTTGCCATCGCACAACTGTTCAAGGATGCCGGTGCCGACATGATCGACGTTTCGTCGGGCCAGACCACGCGCCAGGCCAAGCCGGTCTATGGCCGCATGTACCAAACGCCCTTTGCCGATCGCATCCGCAACGAGGTGGGGATCGCGACCATCGCCGTCGGCGCGATCTTCGAGCCGGACCATGTCAACAGCATCATCGCCGCCGGCCGCGCTGACCTTGCCGCCCTGGCGCGGCCGCATCTTGCGGATCCCTACTGGACGCTGCACGCGGCGGCGCAACTCGGCTATCGCGACATTCATTGGCCCGATCAGTATCTTTCCGGACGCGACCAGCTCTACCGCAATCTCGAGCGCGCTGCGTTGATGGCGCAGGAAAGGCCCGAGGCCAACGGCTAGATTGGGGCGTGGATCCGGAAGAGTGGAGACCGGATTTTCGACACGACCATGCTCCATTAAGGAAACCCGAGCACGGTCGATTCAACCGGGGGCGATCGCGCCTTAGCAAGCTGTCGCCGCCCGGCGGCAAGAAGCAGCGACGAGATGGATTTCGAGCTCAGTGAGGAACAGCGCCAAGTCCGGGAGACTTTTGCGCGCTTTTGCGACGACAAAATCATCCCGCAGGCGGCGGCGGTCGACGAGGCGCACGCCTATCCGCACGCCCTGTTTGCCGAGTTGGGCAAGCTCGGCTTCTTCGCCATGCGCTATCCGGCGGCGGTCGGCGGGCTCGACGTCGATCTCGTGACGCTCTGCCTAGCGCTCGAGGAGATCGCGCGCGGCTCGATGTCGCTCGCTGGCTGCGTCACCATGCAGTCGCTGATGGGAACCAAGTTCCTGGAAATGCTCGGCGGTTCCGATATTCGCAAGCGGCTGCTGATCCCGGCGCTGCGCGGCGAGAAGATCGGCGCGATCTGCATGACCGAGCCGAACGCCGGCAGCGACCTCGGTGGCATCGCCACATCGGCGCGCAAGGTTGACGGCGGCTACGCGCTCAAGGGCCAGAAGACCTGGGTCACTTCGGCACCGGTGGCGGATTTCTTCACCGTGTTCGCCCGCGCCGGCGAAGCCCGCAAGCTGACGATCTTCTTGGTCGAGCGGGATTTCCCCGGCCTGCACATCGGCAAGTCAATCCCGAAGATGGGGGTGTGGGCGCTGCCGACCTCCGAGCTTGCATTGGATGACTGCTTTGTGCCGGACAGCCATCGCCTGAGCCGGGAGGAAGGCGACGGCGAGGCGCATCTGCGCAAGCTCCTGGCGGAAATCCGCATCGTTACCGGCGCGCTGGCGCTCGGCGGCGCGCGCGGGGCGCTGGAGGAGGCGATCCGGTACGCCGGCGAGCGTCAGCAATTCGGCAAGCCGATCAATCGCAATCAAGCGATCCAGTTCAAGCTCGCCGAGATGGCGACCGATCTCGAAGCCGCCCGGCGCCTGGTGCATTACGCCGCTTGGCTCAAGGACCACGACCGGCCGCATCACAAGGAGGCGGCGATGGCCAAGCTGTTCGCGTCGGAGGCGGCAGCGCAGATTTGCGACAAGGCCGCCCGCGTCATGGCGTCGTATGGTTACAGCATGGAATTTCCGGTGCAGCGCCACCTGCGCGACATCCGCTTCACGCTGATCGGCGGCGGCACCAGCGAGATTCTCAAGCTGATCATCGCTAAGGAGCTGGCCGAGTGAGCGAACGCAAGATCAAGGTGCTCCTGGCCAAACCCGGCCTCGACGGCCACGATGTTGGCGCTAAGGTCGTGGTGCAGGCGTTGCTGCAAGCGGGCTTCGACGTCACCTATACCGGACTGCGGCAGACGCCGGAGGCGATCGTGCAGGCGGCGCGCGAGGCCGATGTCGACGTCATCGGCCTGTCGATCCTTTCCGGTTCGCACATACCGCTGTGCCGGCGCCTGCGCGACCTGATGTTTGACCACGCGCTGCACGACAAGCTATGGATCGTGGGCGGCAACATTCCGGAAGCCGACCGCATGGTGCTCAAGCAGCTCGGCTATCGTGGTGTTTTTCCGACCGGCAGCCGCACCGACGACATCGTTTCCTTCATCCGGGAGAACGTGCGATGAGCGCCGCTGCAAGCAAAGAAGCGTCAGCCAAATGGCGCGCCGCTGGTGACGGCACGCGCCGTCTCTTCAACGAGAGCGGCATCGAAGTCAAGCCGCTGTACACCGCCGAGGATGTCGCGGCGAGCGGGCCCGCCGACGCCAGCCGTCCCGGCGAACCGCCGTTCACGCGCGGCATCCATCCGCTGATGTATCGGCATCGGCCGTGGACGATGCGGCAATACACCGGCTTCGCCAATGCCGTCGAGACCAATCAGCGCTTCAAATATCTCATCGCCAACGGTCAGACCGGCCTCAACGTCGCGCTCGATCTGGCAACGCAGTGCGGCTACGATTCCGACGCGCCGGAGGCGATGGGCGAGGTCGGCCGCGTCGGCATGGCCGTCGATACGCTGCGCGATTTCGAGATCGCCTTCGACGGCATCGATCTCGACGCCATTACCGTATCGCTGACCATCAACGGCGCCGCCGCCATTCTCATCGCCATGTATCTCGCCATGGCCGAGAGGCGCGGCTACGACATCGCCAAGCTGCGCGGCACCGCGCAGAACGACATCCTGAAGGAGTTCATCGGCCGCGGCACCTGGATCTTCCCGGTCGATCCGTCCGTCAAGCTGGTCGCCGACACCATCGAATACTGCGCCAAGGTGGCGCCGAAATACGGCCCGGTCAGCGTCTGCGGCTATCACATCCGCGAGTCCGGGGCGACGCCGGCCGAGGAGATGGGCTACGCCTTCTGCATCGCCAAGGCCTACACCGACGCGGCGCTGGCGCGCGGCCTCGACATCGACGAGTTCGCCGGCCGGCTGTCGTTCAACTTCAACATCTTCGGCAATCTGTTCGAGCAGGTGGCGAAATTCCGCGCCGGCCGTCGCTGCTGGGCGAAGATCATTCTCGACGAGTACGGCGCGAAGAACCCGTCGTCCGGCTGGCTGCGCATGATCGCCGGCGGCGGCGGCTTCGGGCTGACCATCGAGCAGCCGGAGAACAACATCATGCGCGGGGCCTATTACGCGCTGATCGCCGCGCTCGGCGGGGCGCAGACCATGGCGCTGTGCTGCTACGACGAGGCCTACACGATCCCGACGCCGAAGGCGCAGCGTCTGTCGCTGCGCACGATGCAGCTTTTGATCGAGGAGATCGGCCTGACCGACACCGTCGATCCGCTCGGCGGCTCCTATTACGTCGAGACCCTGACCAATCAGTTGGAGGAGAAGATCGTCGAGGCGATGAAATGGGTCGACGATCACGGCGGCATCGTCAATGCGGTGGCCGAAGGCGTGATCCAGGCGCGGGTGTCGGAATATGCCTATCAACGCCAACGCGCCTTGGAGACCGGCGCGCTGCGCAAGGTCGGCGTCAACTGCTATGTCGAGAGCGAGGAGGAAAATCCGAACGTCGCGCTGCACCCCTATGACGAAATGGGGGCAATCGCGCAGATCGAGACTCTGCGCCGCGTCAAGGCGGAGCGCGACAACCGCGCAGTCGAGCGGGCGCTCGGCACGCTGCGCGCCGACGCTAAGGCCGGCCGCAACGTCATGCCGGCGGTGATGGAGGCGGTCAAAGCCTATGCGACGGTCGGCGAAATGACCCGCGCGCTGGTCGACATTTATGGGCGGTTCCGCGAACCGACCCGGCTCTGGCGCAAGGTCGCCTGATTGCCGCGCGCCGGGCGCGGGCACCGGCGCGCGGCCGCGTCAGCCGACGAAGCGCGTGCGCAGCATGGCGAAATGCGTGTTGCGGCCGGTGAAGCGCGGCAAAGTGTGGTAGTGGGTGCGCAACTCGTGTCGCACCGGTGACGCCATTGCGGCGTTGAAGGCGTCGGCGTCGGCGAACACCACCTCGTTGCCGAGCATATAATTCGCGGCCGGCGGTCCGTCGGCGCGATGCCAGGACAGCGGAATGTAGTTGATCACGTTGCGGATGCCCGGCAGCCGGCCGAGCAGCGGCGGATGGCCGCTGAGATAGTGCTTGACGAACGCCGCCTCGTCGTCAGCCGGGCGGTGATAGCGCACGACATAGGAAAACCGCGCCAAAAGCGGCGCCGGGCTGCTTTCGCCGGCAAGCCGAGAGGGCAGGCAGCGCATTGCCGTGCAGCTTGCGGCGTCAATATCCGACAAGCCGGCAGCAAAGGCTGGCGCGCGCGCGGCCTGCGCCAGCGTCTCGGGCGAGGCGAAGCCGAGCATCGCCAGATGAGCCGGCGCCGGTCCGTCCTGCACATAGGGGTCGTGACTCGCGGCGGCAGCCGGCGCGTAGAGGTCGAGCCAGACGAGGCCCGGCAGGCTCGCGAAGCTTTGCCATACCTGGGCGCCGGAGGCGGCGGTTCCGGCCCGGGCGGCAAAGGCGACTTCGCAGACAACGGTCATGGAAAGGGACTTTTCGGCCGCTTGGGCATTGACTGCAGTAGCGTTTGTATACAGGATACAAACCCCGGATGTCTTGGGCAAACCACCGAGACCGACATGGCCTCCCTGAAGGCGCTCGATCGACCGGATTCGCTGACCGAGCGCACCTATCTGGCGCTGCGCGACCATCTGCTCTCCGGCGGCTTCGTCGGCGGCGAGCCGATGCAGGAGGAGGCGCTCGCGGCGCGATTCGGCGTGTCGCGCACGCCGGTGCGCGAAGCGCTTGCCCGCCTCGCTAGCGAGGGTCTGCTCGAATCCTCCGGCCGCAGCTATCTCTTGCCAGCCCTGTCGCGCGAAGACATCGACGACATCTATGAACTGCGCCTGCTGCTCGAGCCGGAGGCGATTCGCCAGGTCGCGCAGCGGCTCAACGGCCGCAAGCAGCTGCAGCCGATCCGCGACCAGCTCGCCGCCATGGTCGCGGCCCACGCGGACGGCGATGTCGAAGCGTTCAGCAATGCTAATTACCGCTACCGCGCCGCTTGGCTCGAACTGATTCCGAACCGGCGGCTGTTGCGCGCAATCGAGCTTTATGCCGATCACGTCCGCTATCTGCGGGTGCTGACGCTCGGCAAAGCCGGCACGCGGCTGGTGGTTCTCAAAGGCCTGAAGCGACTTGCCGCGGCGTTCGCCGCGGGCAAGCCGGCGGACGCCGCCGCGGCCATGCGCGATCATTTGCACGAGGCCAAACGCATCCTGCAGCAGGCACTCGACCGGCAAAAGACAAAGGGCAACGGACATGGACTACGCGGCTGAGATTCCTTATGGCGGCTATTGGAGCACGCCCTTCACCCG
>DATHCD010000069.1:0-47643 GCA_035319735.1 Xanthobacteraceae bacterium
AGTCCGCCAAGCACTCCGGAAACAGCGTCGCTTGCCCGCGATCGATCCCCTCAACGAAGCGCCTCATCCGATCCCTCCGCAGCAGCAGAATCACACCGCAGAGTGAATCACATACAGCGCGTTTTTACACAGCCAGGGTCACGAACTGCCGTGAAGACACGCTACCGGTATGTCCGTTAGCCCCTCAAATTCAGACATCGGGCGTGGCCGTCAGCGCGGCAGCCAAGTACGCATTCCGATTCGTCAACCAGCCGGCTCCGCCATACTCGTCTGCGCCGGCTCAAGGCTGAGGCGAACGCGGCGATTCTCGATTGTTAGGACCGCTGATACTCGGTCACCATCCTGGTCTATTGAGCCCAAATCGGTGACTGCGCCCATCGCGGTTAGCTCAGCGGTGATGGCATTCAACAACTCGTCAATCGTCACAGCCGTTACTCCGACAACACGCATACAACTCGACACGCCACCTGACGATCATTGCTCTCCTTTCTCGTCACTATTGGGACGACCGCGTGGCAAAGTCGCGACCGGTGTCGCGAATAGCGACACCTCGACCCGTATCAACTCGGGAGGATTTCGGTTGCGGAACAATACACAGCTCACGCGGGGCGGCCGCCATATTAGGCGCGCACACCTACGGTCCTGCCGCAAAAGAGGTCAGTACACAAAACGCTCCCAAAGGCTTTTCCAGCGGCTGTTCTGAATTTGCGGTACCTGAACGACGGTTGGCGGAACGCCTTCGACCGCAAACTCATGGAACGTCGCGTATCTTTCGCCGACAGCGAATGCGTCTCTGGTGGCTGGAGAATTCCACCAGGCCACTGCCTTGTCCAAGCTCTCGAATAGAAGCACCAGTACGCTACTTGGGGGTGGCACACCTTCCATGGATACCGTCTTACCGTCACGCGCAAGGGATTTGGCGCCGGCATCCCGAATCGCCTTCATGGCGAGCGGAAGGAACTCCTTGGCGTAGGCTTCCGGGTCGCTCACATTGATCTCTGCGATGAAGTACGCGGACGGGTTCGCCTGAGCAGGAAGCCCCTGGATTGCGGCCGCATGGAGAGCAAATCCCGCGGCCATCATCAGCGCAATTTTGTGCTTGGCATTCATGACAGGTCGCTTTCGTTCATAAGTTATCGGGCGCGCAGATACGCACCGTTCAATTGCAGCAAGAAGACCAAGGCATGACGGGTCTAGGAAAGTGTTGGCAACCATGGCGCTGCCCTTTTGCCGTCGAGTTTTCGCCATGTCGCAATCTAAAACCGGCGGCACCGACCTCCCCGGTCAAGGCCGGCGAGCCGAAGCGGAACTGGTGATCCCGTCTGCGTTCACCGTGGCGTGATGTGTACGGTAGGCCGCTTTACACCCTAAGAGCGACGAAATCGCGCACCGCCCCCCATCTGACGCCCCGCAAGACGACATTCGCCGAGCGGAACGGGAGCGGGAAAGAGGCCCCCATTCAATCCAGAGAATTGAAGCCGCGCGGGACTATTCCGCCGCCTGAGTTTGGGTTGGATTACCGGCGAGAGGTTCGGCACTCGCCAAGTAAGCGTGCAGCGCCGCTACCACCTGAGCGCCTTCACCGACCGCTGCGGCGACCCGCTTGACCGATGTTGCACGCACGTCGCTGATCGCTAAGACGCCGCGGCGCGTTGTCTCCAGCGCACGCTAATTCCGGTACCGCAGGGCATCCACCAAGAGCGAAAAGGCTGCCGAGGACTGGCGCCGGCTGGGGTAGTAGAGATGAAAGCCCGAATAGTGAGGGCACCAGTCTTCAAGCACACGCTTGAGTCGATCTTTTGCGACATGGGTCTGCACCAAGTTTTCCGGCACATAGGCGAGACCGAATCCGGCGAGCGCGGCATTGAGCATCTGAAATGTTCCATTGAAGGTGAGTTGCCCCTCGACGCGCACCTTCAGTTCGCGAGCGCCTTTTTCAAACTCCCAGGCATATAGGCCGCCGTGCGTGGGCAGACGTAGATTGATGCATTTGTGACCGATCAGGTCCTGCGGTCGCTTCGGTTCTGATCGCTGCCGGAAATATGACGGCGCCCCGACGACGGCCATTCGCATGTCCGGCCCTACGCGTACCGCAATCATGTCCTTCGCCACTTGCTCGCCGGCGCGCACACCGGCATCAAAGCGCTGGGCGACGATATCGGTCAGTCCATAGTCGATGACGATCTCGACATTGATGTCCGGATATTGCCGCAGGAACTTGGCAAGTTTCGGCCAGAGTATCGTGTCGACCGCATAGTCCGTGGCTGTGATGCGAATCGTGCCGGCTGGCTTCTCGCGCAGTTCGCCCAGCGCGGCAATCTCAGCTTCGATCTCGTCAAGGCGTGGCCCAACGTTACGGAGCAGACGTTCGCCCGCGTCCGTTGGCGAGACGCTGCGAGTCGTACGGGTTAGAAGCCGAACTCCGAGCCGCTCTTCGAGTTCTCTGATGGTATGGCTCAGCGCCGATTGCGAAACGCCAAGCTTCGCTGCCGCATTCGTGAAACTGCGCTCTCGCGCTACGGCGACAAAGGTCACGAGCTGATCCAGATTTCCGCGCTGCATTTATGGCTCCCGCTCATAAGTCCATGCGGATAATAGCGGCTTATGCCGGTCGAAGCGGCGCTCTAAATTGCGGGTAAGCGACTTGGCCGGGCGCTGTCGCTCGAATCGAGTGCATGCGGTGCTTCATGATGACGCGCAGACGCCTGCTCGCTCGAACTGCTGAACTGGCTGCACTGGCAGCGGCCCGTCCTGCCGCAGCGCAGACAACGACGCTAAGTGTCGCAACAAATCAGAGGAATGGAACAATGGACATCAAGCGCAACGGCTCGCGGCCGTCCGGCAAGGGACCGGCGGACTATTTCACCAGCACGGTCCGCATCGATCCGCTGTTCCAGGCGCCCGATCCGGCGCGCGTCAGCGGCGGCAGCGTTACATTCGAGCCGGGCGCCCGCACCGCCTGGCATACGCATCCGCTCGGTCAGACCTTGATCGTCACGTCCGGCCTCGGGTGGGTGCAGCGATGGGGCGGCGCGGTCGAGGAAATCCGGCCGGGCGATGTCGTCTGGTTCCCGCCCGGCGAGAAGCATTGGCATGGCGCCACGCCGACGACGGCAATGACGCATATCGCCATTCAAGAGCGTCTCGACGGCAAGGTCGTCGACTGGCTGGAAAAGGTCAGCGACGAGCAATACCGGCGCTGACCGCGGCGCGCGACAGCGTCGGCTTCGACTTAAACGGAGTTCAAAAATGCAAAAACGCAAACTCGGAAAGAGTAACCTGGAAGTCTCGGCGATCGGGCTCGGCTGCATGGGCCTGAGCTTTGGCTACGGTCCGGCCGTAGACAAACAGGTGGGAATTTCGCTTATCCGGTCCGCCGTCGAACGTGGCGTTACATTTTTCGATACCGCCGAGGTGTATGGGCCTTTTACGAATGAAGAGCTTGTCGGCGAGGCTCTTACTCCTTTCCGCGACAAGGTCGTGATCGCAACGAAATTCGGCTTCGACATCGATCGGAAGACGCGTCAGCAGCGGGGCCTCAACAGCCAGCCAGCGCATATTAGAGAAGTCGCCGAAGCCTCGCTCAAGCGCCTAAGGACCGATCGCATTGATCTTTTCTATCAGCACCGCGTCGATCCGAACGTACCGATCGAGGACGTTGCCGGCGCGGTCAAGGACCTTATCCGGCAAGGTAAGGTGAGGAACTTCGGCTTGTCCGAAGCCGGGGCACACACGATCCGTCGTGCGCATGCCGTCCAGCCGGTCACTGCCCTGCAAAGTGAATATTCGCTGTGGTGGCGAGCGCCTGAGGAGGAGGTCCTGCCGACACTTGAAGAGCTTGGGATCGGGTTTGTCCCCTTCAGTCCTCTCGGCAAGGGCTTCCTTACCGGCGCAATCAACGAAAACACGCAATTCGACAGCACTGATTTCCGCAACATCGTCCCTCGCTTTACGCCGGAGGCCCGCAAAGCGAACCAAGCATTGGTCGATCTGCTTGGTGACATCGCCGCCCGCAAGAAGGTGACGCGCGCCCAGATCGCCCTCGCCTGGGTGCTGGCGCAGAAGCCGTGGATTGTTCCGATTCCCGGCACCACGAAGCTGCATCGCCTGGAAGAGAACATCGGAGCAGCTCGCGTCGAACTGACGCCGGATGATCTTCGCGGCATCGACAGCGCCGTTTCCAATATCAAGGTGCAGGGAGGGCGGTATCCAGAACATCTGCAGCAAATGACCGGCCGCTGAGCGGCCGTCATCGCACCAGGATTGAAGACCATGCCACCCACCAGAGTCCGCAGGTAAATCGATGCGCGCGACTGTCATGTATCGCGCCGGCGACGTCCGTATCGAGAACGTCGCAGATGCCACCATCGTCAATCCGACCGATGCGGTCGTCCGCATCACCCGCGCCTGCATTTGCGGCAGCGATCTCTGGCCGTACAACCTCATGGAGCCGGTCAAGACCGGCCGGCGCATGGGCCACGAGGCGATCGGCGTCGTTGAGGCGGTTGGCGCCGACGTGCGCACCTTAAAGGTCGGCGATGTTGTCGTGATGCCGTTCGCCTACTCCGACGGCACCTGCATGTTCTGCGCGGAGGGGCTGAACACTTCGTGTATCCACGGCGGTTTCTTCGGCACGGGAGGCGAGGCTGCCGGAGCGCAGGCGGAGGCTTTGCGCGTCCCCCAGGCTGATGGAACGCTTGTCGCCCTGCCGGTCCGCGCGGACGATGCGTTGATGCCCTCGCTGCTTACGCTTTCAGACGTGATGGGCACGGGCCATCATGCGGCCCGGGCGGCAAGGGTTGGTTACGGCAAAAGAGCGGCCGTGGTCGGTGACGGCGCCGTCGGCTTGTGCGGCGTTATCGCCGCCCGGCGGCTCGGCGCCGAGCAGATCATCGTCCTGGGCCGCCATCCCGACCGAATCGCGCTCGCGAAAGCGTTCGGCGCAACGGATATCGTGAGCGAGCGCGGCGAGGAGGCGGTCGAACGCGTGCGCGCACTCACGGGCGGGTTCGGCGTCCACTGCGTCCTGGAATGTGTCGGCACCGAGCAAGCCATCCGCACGGCGATCGGCATCGCGCGCCCGGGTGGCGCCGTCGGCCGCGTTGGTGTTCCTCACTACGAGGCGATCCCCGCCTCCGAGCAGATGTTCTACAATAACGTCACCGTCAACGGCGGTCCCGCTCCGGTCCGAGCATACATCGAGGAGCTACTCCCGGACGTCCTTGCGGGCAAGATCGAGCCCGGCCGCGTCTTCGACCGGGTCGTTAGCCTCGACGAGGTCCCCGACGGCTACCGAGCTATGAATGAGCGCAGGTCAATCAAAGTGATGGTGAAGCCCTGATGGCCGTGTGGAGACCGCGATGCGCATCGGCATTCTCGGATCGGGATTGATGGGTGGCAAGCTCGGGACGCTCTTCGCGCGCGCCGGCCATGAGGTGGTGTTCAGCTACGCGCGCAGCACGGAGAAGCTGAACAGACTCGCCAAGGCTGCGAAAGGCAAGGCGCGCGCGGGCACACCGCGCGAGGCAGCGCAGGATGCGGACGCGCTTCTGCTCGCCGTGCACTGGTTGCGCATTGAAGACGTGCTCAAGCAGGCCGGCGATCTGTCGGGCAAAGTAATCCTCACCTGCTCGCTGCCGATGGATGCCGGCAATACCCGCCTCGTCATCGGCCACAGCAGTTCGGGAGCAGAGGAACTTGCCAAGAAAGTCCACAAGGCGAAGCTCGTTTGTGCGTTCAACACGGTCCCAAGCGAAGTGCTGTTCGGCGTCTTCGCAGCACGGGGTCGCAAAGCCAATCGACCGAGCCTCGTGTACTGCGGCGACGACGCGCGCAGCAAACGCCTTGCGGCCGACCTGATCCGCGACGTCGGCTTCGAACCGGTGGACGTCGGACCCTTGCAGATCGCCCGTTATACCGAGCCGTTCGCGCTGCTTATGGCACAGCTCGCCTATGAGGGAGAGAACGGTCCGGAACTGGCATATCGCTTCGAGTGGTTTCGCGAATGAATGGCATCATGCACGCACTTGCCGATTGGGACAGCTTTTATGTGATTGTCGGCTCCGCCGCGGGCGCATTGATCGGGTTGCAGTTTGTCGTCGTGACACTTATTGCCGAGAAGCCGCTGCTTCGCGCGGCGCAGGCCGGCGCCGCATTTGCCACGCCGACCGTCGTTTGCTTCGCCACCGTTTTGCTGTTGTCGGCAGTTTCACGCGTGCCCTGGCCAGCCATCACCATTGTGGCTGCCCTTTGGGGTCTCATGGGTCTGGGTGGCGCAGCATACGCGGTGACCGTAGCGCGGCGTATGCGGCTGCAAACCACATACGAACCAGAATTCGAAGACTGGTTATTTCATGTGGTGCTGCCATTGGCAGCATTTGCCGTACTTGCACTGTCGGCCTTTGCCGTTGACGCGTATACCCGCGAGGCCCTCTTTGGCATCGGCGCTGCCACGCTGCTGCTGCTCTTCGTCGGCATTCACAACGCCTGGGACGCCGTCGCCTACCATGTCTTTGTCAGAATGCGAGACGCTAATCTTGACCAGGGTCGGGACGAGACCGCAGAGAAGGACAAGCGATAACACAAGGCATCAAGGACAAGGCTGTCGACTCGCCAAGACCTGGTGAACTTTTACTGGCCGCGGAAATGTCGCACGGCTTCCCGACCTCGTCGCGCGGTGGTCGCGGTCGAATGCGGTCGAACGTGGTCAGATGCGGCGGAGATTGAGTCCGAGGGGCAACCAGGCCGCTCCACGTTAATGAGTCCACACCCTCGTTGAGTTTGGCTATTCCACCCGTATCCAGCCGTCGGGCGTGAGCCGCTCCTGCGGCAGGAAGCGGCTCTTGTAGTCCATCTTGCGCGAGCCGCGCACCCAATAGCCGAGATAGACGTAGGCCAGCCCCATGCCCTGCGCCCGCTCGATATGGTCGAGCACCATGAGGGTGCCGAGCGAACGCGCCGATTCGTCCGGGTCGAAGAACGAATAGACCATGGAGAGGCCGTCGCCGAGCACGTCGGTCAGGGCGACGGCGACAAGCTCGCCGGCGCGCCGCCGCGCGCCGTCTCTGCCTCCCCGCTCGAGCGCGGGGGCCGGCTCGCGCCGCCGATATTCGATGATGCGCGTCGCGATATGGCTGTCCTCGACCATCATGGCGTAGTCGAGCACCGTCATGTCGGCCATGCCGCCGTCGCGGTGGCGCGAATCGAGATAGGCGCGGAAGATTGCGTATTGCTCCGAGGTCGGGACGGCGACCTTCATCTCGCTGACGATGTCGGCATTGCGGTTGGCGATGCGCCGCATGCTGCGGGTGGGTTGGAATTCCTTGCCGATCACGCGCACCGAGACGCAGCAGCGGCAGCCCTCGCAGGCCGGCCGGTAGGCGATGGATTGGCTGCGGCGAAAGCCGCCCTGGGTGAGGATGTTGTTGAGCTCGCCCGCGCGCTCGCCGACGAGGTGGGTGAAGACTTTTCGCTCCTCCTTGCCGGCGAGGTAGGGGCAGGGGGAGGGGGCGGTCAGGTAGAATTGCGGCGTGTCGCGCGAGTGCTGGGTCACGGAGCGATCTGGCCTCTTGTCTGCCTCTTTTGCCTCTTGCCTGTCTCTTGCCGGCCTTGGCCTCCTGCGGCCCCGATGGGCCCGCCTGGAGACTAGTTTGCCCGAGAAGCGCGGCCGATCAAAGGCCGAATCCGCACTTGTGTCCGATCCGGAGCCCTTCGGATCTGAGAATCATACGCGCCTTGCGGCCGAATCGTCGCAAAATCAAATTCGTCGCGCTTGGCCTGTCGCGCGCGCGCGCAGCGAAGCGGCCCGGGCCGCGTTGTTGATGAGGACGGTGCCGACCAGGATGTCATGCAAGAGCCGCTTGCGGTTGTTGAAGAAGCCGACCACGAGCACGAGCGGCGTGAGCGCGCTGACGCTGATCCAATAGACGATCGCGTGCACGGCGCCGAGTACGAAATAGGCGGGAGCGCCGTACCAGGTCCGCATCTCGATCTCCATGACCCGCATGCCGAGCGTGGCCGAAGCCGGGCTGCCGAGCGTCAGCCCGTAATAAGCGAGCGCCCAGATCACCGAGGCCGGCGAAAGCAGCCAGAACAGCGCCCAGCCGAGGCCGAAGGTCACAAGGCCGAAGACGAAGATGAAGACCGAGGCCGCGAACAGCGGCAGTGCGATAACGATCAGGTCGATGACGAAGGCGACGACGCGCCGCGCCATGACGCCTTCGAACAGTTCGGGTTGGGTCACCGGGTCGTAGGCGTGCGGCCTGATGTCGACCGCAATGCCGCTGCGGCTTGGTTCGGAGTCGGGTCCAGAACCGGGTCCGGAATACATTTTCAGCCCCGCGGATCGAGCGGCATTGTAACGCCGCCGGAAATCGGGAAAAAGGCCGCCGAGCGGGCCGTCGGCAAGCTGCGGGGGCGGCGGGCCGGCGGTACCGGGAGCAGGCGGCGTCAATCGAGAGCTGCGGCCATGGTGAGCATTGCCGATATCGAAACTGCCGGGCGCGTGATCGCCGGCCATTTGCTGCGCACGCCCGTGTTGCGGGCGCCGCCGCTTTCGGCGCTGACCGGGGCCGAGGTCTTCGTCAAATACGAGAATCTGCAGGTCACCAACTCGTTCAAGGAGCGCGGCGCCTGCGTCAAACTCGCCGCGCTCAGTGCCGACGAGCGCGTCCGCGGCGTCATCGCTATGTCGGCCGGCAATCACGCCCAGGCGGTGGCTTATCACGCCCGACGCCTCGCCATCCCGGCGACCATCGTCATGCCGGTAACCACGCCGTTCGTGAAGGTGAAGGCGACCGAGGCGCTCGGCGCGGATGTCGTCCTCGACGGCGAGACGCTCACGCAGGCGCAGGCGCGCGCCGAGGCGATCGCCGCCGCGCGCAACCTGGTGTGGGTCCACCCTTATGACGATCCGCGCATCATTGCCGGGCAGGGGACCGTCGCGCTGGAAATGCTGGAGGAGGTGCCGGATCTCGACGTGCTGATCGTGCCGATCGGCGGCGGCGGCCTCATTGCCGGCTGCGCCATCGCCGCCCGCGCCTTGCAGCCGCGCATCGAGATCGTCGGCGTCGAATGCGCGCTCTATCCGTCAATGTGGAATGCGATCCGTGGGGGCAACCGCCCCTGCGGCGGCGCGACTCTCGCCGAAGGTATTGCGGTGAGCGATGCGGGCAAGCTGACCCTGCCCGTGGTGCGCGAACTCGTCAGCGACATTATCCTCGTCGACGAGCCGCTGATCGAGCGCGCCGTCAATTCTTTTCTCACTTTGCAGAAAGCGATGGCGGAAGGGGCGGGCGCCGCCGGCCTTGCCGCGATGCTCGCCGAGCCGGCACGCTTCCGCGGCCGCAAGGTCGGGCTCATCCTCTGCGGCGGCAATATCGACCCGCGCATCCTCGCCTCGATCATGGTGCGCGAATTGGAACGTGCCGACCGCATCGTGTCGTTCCGCCTCACTATTCCTGATCGTCCGGGGATCCTGGGCCAGATCGCGACGCGACTCGGCCAATTCGGCGCCAACATCCTCGGCGTCGACCATCATCGTTTATTCCTCGACGTCCCCGCCAAGGGCGCCAAGCTCGACGTCACGATGGAGACGCGCGACGGCGCCCACGCTGAGGAGATCTTTCGCGCGCTCGCGGCCGACGGCTATCAACCGGTGCGCATGCCGAGCGGCACGGCGCTGGAATGACATCGGCGCAGGCGCGGAGCATGGGCGGAAGAGTGGAAAGCCTTTTTCTGCTTCGCGGGCGATGCGCGCTATTGCTGCTGCGGCTGCGGTTGAAAGAGCTTCTGCAACCAATCCAGCGGCCCCGGGGTCGCCTCGCCTGCGCTGGGACCCGAGCCTTCCGGCCGCGGCCGCGGCATCGGCACTCCGTTCTGCGCGAACACGAAGTAGTGCGGACGCTGGCGCGGAAGCGGGACAGCGTCGCCAAGGGGCTCGGCAGCGGGCAGGATGTCGGCGGGCTCCCGCAGGGCAGCCTGCTGTTCGCCGGATGCCCCGGCGCTTGCCGCCACGCCATCGGACGTGGCCGCAGGCGGAGAGATTTGGCTGGCTGCAGGCGGAGAGGCCTGGTTGGCAGCTCTTGCGTCGGTACCCATCGGTGTCGCAAGCGCTGCCGACCTGATCATTGCCGCACTCGCCGGCCGGCCGGCGTCACTGGGCGGCCGATCGCTGAGGAACGCGCCCTTGGCCATCGCTGGGGGCGGGGGGATCGCTGAATCGGATGCCGCTGCCTTGGCTTCCATCGGCGATGCAGCGTCGAAAAGTCTGGCTTGTTGGCCGGCCGATACCGTGGCAGTGCCGGCGTCCGCCATTTGGCTCGCCGGTGCCTCCACCGACACTGTCGCCGCCAGCGGCCGGAAGGTGGGCGTTTTCGGCGGCCCGACATAGCTGCGCACGAAGGCGGTGATGGTCCACAACATCACCGGAACCGCGGTGAGCACCGCCACCAGAATGATAATACGCCGCAACAGCGGCACGTAATTCCGGAACTCGTCGTCGCCCATGACATCCGCCTCGTATCTCGCATCCCAGGCGGAGGCGGTCCGCTACACGCCGCCCTTCTTCAATTTCTCCGCGATTCTCGCGGCAAAATATGTCAATATGCCATCCGCCCCTGCGCGCTTGAAGGCGAGGAGGCTCTCCGCGATCGCCTTGTCCCCATCAAGCCAGCCGTTGTCCACAGCGGCCATGATCATGGCATATTCCCCGGACACTTGATAGGCAAAAGTGGGCACCGCGAAAGCGGTTTTGACGCGGTGCAATATATCGAGATAGGGCAGGCCCGGCTTGACCATGACCATGTCGGCGCCCTCGGCGAGGTCGAGCTCCACTTCGCGCAGCGCCTCGTCGGAATTCGCCGGATCCATCTGGTAGGTGCGCTTGTCGCCGATCAGCGTCGCGCTGGAGCCGACCGCGTCGCGGAACGGGCCGTAGAAGGCGGAGGCGTATTTGGCCGCATAGGCCATGATCTGCACGTCGCTGAAGCCGGCGGCGTCGAGCCCGGCGCGGATCGCGCCGACGCGGCCGTCCATCATGTCGGAAGGCGCGATAATGTCGCAGCCGGCCTCGGCCTCGACCAGGGCCTGCCGGACGAGCACGCCGACCGTTTCATCGTTGAGGATGACGCCGTCGCGCAACAGCCCGTCATGGCCGTGGCTGGTATACGGATCGAGCGCCACGTCGCAGAGGACGCCGATCTCCGGCACCTCCTTCTTGATGGCGCGAATGGCGCGGCAGACGAGGTTCTCCGGGTTGAGCGCTTCCGAGCCGGTATCGTCGCGCCGTGCGGGATCGGTATAGGGAAAGAGCGCCAGGCAGGGGATGGTGAGCTTGGCCGCCCGCTCGGCGGCGCGCACCGCCTCATCGACCGAGAGGCGCTCGACATCGGGCATCGAGGCGACTGGGGTACGGACTTTCGTCCCGTCGACCAGAAACAGCGGCCAAATGAGATCGGCGGTGGTGAGAACGTTCTCGCGCACCATGCGCCGCGCCCATTCGGCGCGGCGGTTGCGGCGCGGGCGGATCACGAGATCGAGCCGCTCGCTGGCCGCCTCAGCTTGCAGCGGCGCAAGCCGGCTTGCTTCGAGCGGTCGGCCGAGTTTGATGGCCATGGGCGCACTCCTGACTGGGGGCGGCTCCTTTTAGCCGTTCCAGCCTTGGGCCGCTACTGGCCCGCGCCGGTGACGCGGCTGATCGGGCGCCCATCGGCGGATTGACTGTGCCGTTTGCGGATGTCAAAGGCCGCGCTGCCATGAGCGATCAATCGCAACGGCGGCCGAGGCGGCCGACCGACCTGCTCGAGCCGGTGCAGGTCGGCAAAAACGCGAGTGCCGGGGGTTCGTGGACCGACTATCTCGTTCTGTTTCTGCGCGTCATGGCGGCGGTGTCGCTCGTCAAGGGCCTCTACCACTGGGCCGCGGTGTGCGGCATCGGCGCGACCGCGAACGGCACCTTCGAGGCGCACGCGCTCGCTTGGCAGACGGCAACCGTGTTCTTCGCCGTCATCGATCTGGTTGCTGCGGTCGGGCTGTGGCTGGCGGCGCCGTGGGGCGCGGTGGTGTGGCTCACCTCGGTGGTGTCCATGGCGGTGGTGGAGATCTTCTTTCCGCAAATCTACGGCGGCAGCATGCTCATCGTGCTCGTCGAGATCGCGCTGCTTGGCGTATATCTGTGGCTGGCGATCGTTGCTGCGCGCGAGCGGCCGGCATGAGCGAGCCGCAAGTCACGGATCGGAAGTGAGCACCATGCCGCGGCTCAGCGCCATCGTGATCACCCGCAACGAGGCGGCGAATATCGGTGCATGCCTCGACGGCCTCGCTTTCTGCGATGAGCGCATCGTCGTCGATTGCGGCAGCACCGACGCGACGGCGGAGATCGCGCAGGAAAAAGGCGCCCGCGTCGAGTTTCACGAATGGAGCGGTTTCGGCCCGCAAAAGAACCATGCGCTCGCGCTCGCCACGGGTGAGTGGGTGCTGTCGATCGATGCCGACGAGCGCGTCACTGCCGAGCTGGCCGCCGCGATCCAGGCGGCGATGGCCGATGCCGGTGCCGACGCCTGGGAATTTCCGCGGCTTTCCAGTTTTTGCGACCGGCAGATGCGTCATTCCGGCTGGTATCCGGACTACGTGCTGCGACTGTTCCGGCGCGGCAAGGCCCGTTTCGATGACGCCGCCGTCCACGAACGCGTGATCTTTACGGGTGAGGTGAGACGGCTTCACGCGCCGCTCATCCATCATCCGGTGCGCAAGCTCGAGGACGCGTTGTCGCGCATGGACCGCTATTCGACGGCGAACGCGCAGGCGATCGTGGCGTCCGGACGGAGAGTGTCGTTTCTGACCGGCATCGGGCACGGGCTCTATTCGTTTCTGCGCACCTACGTGCTCAAGGCCGGCTTTCTCGACGGCGCGGAGGGTTTTTTGCTCGCCGTCGCCAATGCCGAGGGCAGCTATTACCGCTACATGAAGGCTTGGCTGGCGACGCGCGAACGCAAATGAGTCATCGCCGTCGCGCTTGCGCTCCAGCCGGGCGGACGCCGCCGGCGCGCTCGCCGAGAATGCTCTCGATCCGCGCGATCACCGCTCCCGCGGAGATCTCCCGCATGCAGGCGTGGGCGTGCGGGCAGCGGCTGAGCTGGCGCAGATAGCAGGGTGAGCAGGGCAGCTCCGCCTGCAGCACCGCGTCGGCGCGACGGTAGGGGCCGACCCAGATCGCGTCGGTCGGGCCGAATATGCTCACCACCGGACGGTCGAGCGCGACGGCAAGGTGCATCGCGCCTGAATCGTTGCTGACGCAAATCGTCGAGTGGCGGAGCAGCGCGGCAAGCTCGCTCAGCGTCGTTTCTCCGGCAAGGTTCACGGTCCCCGGAGCGAGGCTCGCGACCTCCGCGCAGACCGCACGCTCGCGCTCCGATCCGATCAACGTCACGGCGAAGCCTTTCTGCGAGAAATGACGCGCGACTTCGGCGAAGCCCTCGCTCTGCCATCGCTTGGTTTCCCAGATCGTGCCCGGTGCCATGACCATGAGTTTCGCTTTGGCGATGCCGTAATAGTCCAGCAGCGCGTCGATGCGGATGTCCGCGGTGCGCGGGATCGGAAAGGAAAAATCGGCGGCGTCCTGGTCGAGACCCAAGATCGGGCCGAGATTGAGATAACGATCGACGGCATGCAGATCGAGCGTGGGCACCGGAATGTGGTGCGTGTAGGCGAGCCAGCTGCCCTCGCGGGCTCCCTGCCAAGCGTGCTTGCGCGCGTGTGCCGGGAATTTTCGCGGCGAGGCGTCCCAGACTTCGGCGCGTGGCCGGTCGAATCCGATCCGCACCGGAGCGCCGGTCGCCAGCGTCAATAGCGCGGTGCGGAATTGACCGTGCATGTCGACGACCAGATCGTAACCGACCGCCCGCAGCCTGGCGGCCAATCGCGCGTAGCCGGCGATCGGCGCCAGGCGCCATGGCGTCGACCACTCGTGACGTACGAACTCAACGACGTTGCTGATCGCCGGATTGTGCTGCAAGAGCTCGGCGATCGCCGGCGTCGCCAGCCAATCCAATCGCGCCGTCGGATAGCGGCGCCGCAGCTTGTTCAGCACCGGGATGGTGTGCGCCACATCGCCGACGGCCGACAATTTGATCAGCAGAATCTTTCGGAAGTCGGCGCTGCGGAGATCGGCCGGAGGCGAGGTCAAAAAAAGCTCCTGTCGGGCAACAATGTTGCCGGCGGCAACGGGCTCGAGCCCTGATCGAGAGATGTCTGCTGGCGGAAATTAGAGCATGATCCACAAAAGTGGAAGCCGGTTTCCCGAATAGATCGTGCGCCACGCAAGCAAGCCAGCGAGCGCAATCGACTGAGCCTCAGCGATCGCGCTCTAATGTGATTGCGGGCGAAGAACGGCCCAGCCCACATGCAGCACGTTCTCGCCGCGGCGGAACGGCAGATCGAACGGAGCGCCCACTTCGGCGCCGGCCGCGACCGCGGCGAAGCTCGGCGGCAGGGTGCGCAGATCGCCGTCGGTCCACACGATGACAGCGCCGCGCTTGTGCAGATCGGCGAGGTCGATCCAGGGCGCGCGGGCGGGCGATCCGTCGATCAGGACGCGCGGCTGCGGTCGCAGGTCGGAGTAGTGCGCGACATTGCCGCCGTTCCACATCGAAGCGATGATATAGGCGGGCTCGCGGCCGGTCGCGTCGGCAAAGCGCTGCGTCAGCGCGGCGGCAAGGCGGTCCCCGGGATAGAAACCGGTGCGATAACGGTGATCGAGCTGCGGCAGCACCGTGTAGTCGGCGACGAAAGCGACTGCAAGAATTGTGAACACGACAGCCCAGAGCGCGACGACCCTGGTCAGGCGCGCGCGCTCGAGCGCGGCCGGGGCGAAGAGAACGATCCACAGGCCGAGGAAAAGCCAGAGCGGATAGCCCCACATCGTGATGGTGCCGCGGCCGCTGACCAGGCTCAATGCGAACACGGTCAGCGCCGGCCCGAATGCCAAGAGCGTGACGATGCGACGGTCGAACGCGTCGGCGCCGGTCTTTGCTGCGGCTTTGGCCGGCGGCCAAGCGAGCGGGGTGGCGATCAACAGCGCGGGAATGAGGAAGAACAATTGGCCAGCCAAGAACGCCACGGGATGCAGCAGGTGATCGAACGGCCCGCGGACCGGCAGCGCGCGTCCCTCGGCATAATGGAAGGGCAGAAAATCGTTTTGTATGAGCCAGACGAGATGCGGCGCGGCAATGGCGAGCGCCACCGCGGCGGCGACCCAGGGCCCTGGTTGCGCCAATCTTGAGCGCGCCTCGCGGTCGATGAGGAGGAAGAGCGCCAGCGGGATGGCGAGCACCACCACGAAATACTTGGCCCACAAGGCGAGACCGAGGGCCGCCCCGAGCAGCACCCAATAGCCGAGGCGCCCCCGCCGCAGCCCGGCATGGAAGGCGAAGCCGGCAAGCGCCCAGAACGGCAGCTGAATCACGTCGTGATTGAATTTGGCGGCGGTGAAATTGAAATAATGCAGGCCGTCGATGATCAGCACCGCGACCAGCGCGCCGGTCGCGCCGACGAGCGGCCGCGCGGTCTTCCACACCGCGATGAACGCGATGATCACCGCGATCTGGGCGAGCGCGTAATAGGCGGTATCGACGCCGAACACCCGGTAGACGATTTCGACCATCCACCAGGGCAGCGGCGGCAGCTTGTCGTAGCCGAGCTGCCATTCGCGGCCATAGGTGAGGGCTTCGATCAGGTCGAGCGGCAGATTGGCGTAGAGGAGCGCCGGCAGCGCCGTCCAGACGAGCCCATGGAGGATGAGGAAAGCCGCGAAGGCCGCCTGCGGGCGGCGCTCCACGGCTTCCATCAATCCGCTCTTTTTCATTGCCTCGTGCGGCGCTCCGGCGTGCCGGCTTAGCACGCGCCGGAGCCCGTAGGCGCCGAATATGGCGCCGTGACGCCGTGCGCAAGCCTTGCTATTGAGCCTCGCTATTGGGACTCTGCGCCGTCGCTCCGGCCGGCCGGGCCGCCGGAGCGGGCCGAGCGCAGCCAATGGGGGTCATCGGCCGACAATGAAGGACATTCTCGACAGGCTCGAAGAGCGACGCGCCAATGCCCGCGCCGGCGGCGGCAAAAAGCGCATCGAGGCGCAGCACCAGCGCGGCAAGCTCACCGCGCGCGAGCGTGTCGAGCTGCTCATGGACAAGAACTCGTTCGAGGAACTCGACATGTTCGTCGAGCATCGCTCGAACGAGTTCGGCATGGAAAAGACGAAGATCCCCGGCGACGGCGTGGTCACCGGCTGGGGCACCGTGAACGGCCGCACCGTCTTCGTCTTCGCCAAGGATTTCACCGTGTTCGGCGGCTCGCTGTCGGAGACCCACGCGCAGAAGATCACCAAGATCCAGGACATGGCGATGCGCGCGCGCGCGCCGATCATCGGCCTGTTCGATGCCGGCGGCGCCCGCATCCAGGAGGGCGTCGCGGCGCTCGGCGGCTATGGCGAGGTGTTCAAGCGCAACGTCGTCGCCTCCGGCGTCATCCCGCAGATTTCCGTGATCATGGGCCCCTGCGCCGGCGGCGACGTCTATTCGCCGGCGATGACCGATTTCATCTTCATGGTGCGCGACACGAGCTACATGTTCGTCACCGGCCCGGACGTGGTGAAGACGGTGACCAACGAGATCGTCACCGCCGAAGAGCTCGGCGGCGCCTCGGTGCACGCCACCAGATCCTCGATCGCCGACGGCGCCTACGACAACGACGTCGAGTGCCTGCTGCAGATGCGCCGGCTGATCGACTTCCTGCCGGCGAATTTTTCCGCGGGCGTGCCGGAATGGCCCTCCTTCGACAAGATCGAGCGCGAGGAGCCCTCGCTCGACACGCTGGTGCCCGACAATCCCAACAAGCCCTACGACATCAAGGAGCTGATCCTGAAAACGGTGGACGAGGGCGACTTCTTCGAGCTTTCCGAAGCGTTCGCCCGCAACATCGTGATCGGCTTCGGCCGCATCGGCGGCCGCACCGTCGGCTTCGTCGCCAACCAGCCGATGGTTCTCGCCGGCGTGCTCGATGCCGACGCCAGCCGCAAGGCGGCGCGCTTCGTGCGCTTCTGCGACGCCTTCGGCATTCCGATCGTCACCTTCGTCGACGTGCCCGGCTTCCTGCCCGGCACCGCGCAGGAATATGGCGGCCTGATCAAGCACGGCGCCAAGCTCCTGTTCGCCTATTCGCAGGCCAGCGTGCCGCTCGTCACCGTGATCACGCGCAAGGCGTTCGGCGGCGCCTATGACGTGATGGCGTCCAAGCACATCGGCGGCGACGTCAACTACGCCTGGCCGACGGCGCAGATCGCGGTGATGGGCGCCAAGGGCGCGGTCGAGATCATCTTCCGCGCCGACATCGGCGACCCGGACAAGATCGCCGCGCGCACCCGCGAATACGAGAAGCGCTTCTTGTCGCCGTTCATCGCCGCCGAGCGCGGCTATATCGACGAGGTGATCATGCCGCACGCAACGCGCCCGCGCATCGCCCGCGCGCTCGCCATGCTGCGCGGCAAGACGGTGGAGATGCCGGCGCGCAAGCACGACAATTTGCCGGTGTAGTGCTAGGATATTCTTGTCTAGCTTGCGGTTGGCCGTAGCAATAGAACGGTGCCGTGGTGTTGGGGTCCGCGCTCTATTATCCTTATATCGATATTCGAAGCGGTGAATGGCTTCGGTCAGCGATATTATTCTGGGACGAAATTCAGACGATCGTCCCAAGCTCTGTAAAGCATCCTTACCATAGTCCCGACACCGAAATCTGCGAGCAGGAAGGATACCTACGGCCCCTTCGCTGCGACTTTCACCAGGATTTACTCAACAGGCTTGGAAAACGCGTAATAAGTTTGTTGCAGCGGCCGGACTGGTTATCTGAACTCTATGGCCGCCGTTCAACGAACGACCCAACTATCAAATCTCTAAAGAAAACAGAGGATGTCGGTGAAGAGGTCCGTAATGACCTTCACGGAGTGGGAATTTATCCCGAGAAGATGACACCGGAGCTTCAAGAGATTCTTGTTCAGCTTGGCGTTGGTCGTATCCATAGCCAAGAATTTCCTCCAGAATTGCTTCGATTGCTGCGCCTGTCAGGCGTTCATCCAAATAAACTGTCGCACGAGCTGAAGAGATTATTTGGGTATAGAGAAGAATATGAGGGTGATTGGTTTATTGTTGATAGTCGTTTCTCACAGGCGTACATGGCTGCACTCGCGGCTGAGCTGGCCAAAGAAGTTCAGCTTTCCCCATTGACTTCAGAGGACGCTTCGCAAGGCTTAAATTTGAGGTGTTTAATTGATGACGTCGCGGCGTCAGGCCCCTCTGACGCGAAGGGTGCTTTGCTAACGCTAGTCATGGAAAGCATTCGTGTCGATCCCGAAGTGCCGATACAAAGACTGATTGCATTTCGCCGACGTAAAGCGGCCCAACTCGCTGAGCTCTCCGGAATCTTTGATGATTTGCGAGCTCAAATCGAAAAAAGCGAGGACGGCTCTGATCTGACGGAGAAGGCAAAAAAACTTTTTGTGAACAAAGTGCGCCCCGGACTGGAAAAG
This sequence comes from Xanthobacteraceae bacterium, assembly GCA_035319735.1. Lineage (GTDB taxonomy): Bacteria > Pseudomonadota > Alphaproteobacteria > Rhizobiales > Xanthobacteraceae > BOG-931. The sequence goes on from DATHCD010000069.1 coordinate 18,569, forward strand.
CTCCGAGGCGAACTCAATGATCAGGCGATCCAAAGTGTATGGAGCGGTATTGCTAGAACTGCGACAGTATCGGTGGCTGCCGGCAGCGCACTTGCAACATTCACCGACTGGCCTTCGTCCACACTTCTCGGCGCTGGAGCCTTTTTGACGGTCGCTGACATTGCAGTAAAATCGTATTTTGCTAACAGAAAGGCACGCGCATCGTCGCCATATAGTTATCTTTTCGATGTGCAACGAAAGTTTTCACTACCACGATGGATAGAAAAATGAACGAGTAGTTGTCGCTGTGAGATTGTTTGTCTCAATTTCGAGGATATTCGTAGCGCGGACAGTGATGGATTCGCCGTGAAGTTGCCTCGTCCCCTCGTAATCCTTTTTGGTGCGGGTGCGACAAGAGCCGCCCTCGAAGGTCGCTCGCCTCCTCCGCCTTTAGATGGTGATTTCTTCGAAATTGCGGCTCAAATCCGCGGCCGAGGAACGCCGCGTCTTGCAAAGCGAGTAAGTAAAGACGTGCATGACTTGCATGATAAGGTTGTTGGTATTGGGCTTGAACAATATTACCGCGACATCGAGACAAGGTTGGAACTAAGTCGCTTTGCAAAGTCCGCAAATCGGCCAAAGGATTGGAATACCCGGCGGAAGAATCTTGAAGAGCTTATCCGTCGAGTTTTGATCCAGACGACATGTGAGATGGACAGGGGCTCGACGCGCGTCGAACCAAGTCGGATCCATAGGGCAATTTTGGCTAAGTTGAAGCGTGGCGATGCGTTGATAACGTACAACTACGATACGTTGATTGAGGAGTCGATGCCTGAAAACGACTCTCTCTGGACGCCGCGAGATGGCTATGGCATTCCGGTTAGCGGCATTACCCACGAGTGGTCTAAAAAGTGGTTTTCAATAAGAAAAATTCCATTGCGGACTAAAGCGCGTATCAAATTGTACAAACTGCACGGGAGCGTGAATTGGCGATTGAATCAAATTAACAAGATCGTTATTAAAAAACGACCATACGTTGTTAAATCTAGGAGCGGGAGCCCAAATTTTGAAGAGGCCGCTTTCTTGCCGCCCGGCTGGCATAAACGCATTGATAGGAGGCCATACAATATCATTTGGCGAAATGCACGCTTAGAGCTGGAAAAATGCAAAAGTGTAGTCATAATTGGATACTCGCTTCCGGATACCGACCTAATTGCGCGCGCGCTTTTCCTCGAGGTTGCTCGTCTGCGTAAAGCCAGAAAAAATTTTGTCAAAGAACTACACATAGCAGACACGAGCGAGTCTACCCGCAACCGTATAATTGACCTTTTCATCCCTGCGCTTGGACCAGAAGGAATTGTGTTCCGTTACGGAAGTGCAAAAGAATTAGCCGAACGATGGAAGTAATGGGCAGTGGCGCGACGAAGCAATCCAGAGGTGCGCTCGCGCGCGGGATAGTCGTCACCGATAGCGCGACATTCCGCTTGCCGTCGGTCGCCAATTCAGTTACAAGGGCACGCAGCGAATCTCGCTCGGTGAAGGACGCCTTCGGCCGAGGGTACTCCCGAATGCGGAGCGAGTGCGGTGCCCGCGCGCGGACCGATACAGTCCGCTCCCGGGCAGCTTCGGGCATCATGCTGGCCGGCATTACGACCGGCCCGCGGGGTGCTTCCGCTGGACTGGGACAGGCGGGCGCGGGTAACGCCCGTGTCAGAACGCGAGGTCTCCGCCCCCCGGTCGGGGCGGCCGTACCGGGCCAAACGTCCCGCCACGTCCCAGGAGGCGATGATCCCGGACTTGACGGATACCGGGCCGCTGTGCCAGCCTACCGGGAGGCGAGTCCTCCCGGAGGGACAACTGTGGTTGATGATCAGAAACCGCCGCCCGGCGCGCACGGCGCATCTCGCAATCCAACCCAAAGGGAGATTTTGGCTAGGCAAATGCGGCGCAGCCGGTGGCGCGGACTGTGGCGGGTGTTCGCTCTCGATCCGAACCGGGATTACGAGGCAGAGCGATTGGCCGAAGCCGAGAGGCAACGGCAAGTCTACCAATCTCGCGACGATCCTCGGGGGAAAATCGCGAAGGCTGTCGAGCAAAGCGGCGGGCGATCTGTGGAAAAGACAATACCTGTGGCTGAGAGGACTGTCGAGAACGGCCGCTTCTCCCTGGGGGATTTGGTCGTGTTAATTTCTTGTGCTCTTTTCGCTGAGCCATTTTGCCACGCAGCGGCGGCCGAATTTTTGGCTGGTCATTTTGATAAGGCTGCGCTCGGATTTACGATTGGTCTCCCGCCGGGATTCGCTGGCGGTACATTCCATTGGTGGAAAAAGTGGATAGGCAAAACCGCCCAACAAGCCGCTATTCCTATCGCGGTAACAATGGGAATTGTCGGCGCTATGCTGGCTTTTGCTTATATTGCCGGGCCAGATATATATCGAAGAGCTACGGCGCCGGCGACGCCAGCGACACCTAATCTACCCGTAATCCAAACATCGCCGACTGTAGCACGGCAACAAGGCTTCGGATTCGCAGAGGCGCAACAACCGCCGCCTAAATATCCCTCTAAGAATTATTCACAAGAGGAAAGGCAAAAACTTCTAGGGCTAATCGGCTCAATCTCCGCGTTATTTAATGAGCGAGGATTGCCGGCTGCCCAGACTGCACATGCTTTAGGCGGCATGCCTTGGACTTCGGAAGCTGGATTGGCCGAGACAATCAGTAAGGCGGAGGAGGTTAGAAAATCGCTTGATCTGATCCAAAACAAAATTTGGCAAGATATTGTTCCGAAGAATGCAGCAATCTACGGCGCAGATTTGAATTATATAATCGATACCAAGGCGAAATTTGACCAATTTTCGCGGGCAACGGATCAGTTCACCGGACAAGTCATCAATTTCCAGCGGAATCTCCCATCACTGAGTCAGGATCAACGGAATTGGATTGCCGGACTAATCCAGCAAGGCGGCGGCGAACTTTGGTGGCGAACCGGCCAAGAATTTGAAACTTGGATAAAGCAATGCATTAGTCGAATGGACAGTGAGCGAGACGGGTTGAAATGAGCCGCCATCCTAAAACGGAAATTCCAATTGCTTCGATTTCATGTCGCTGGCATCGTTTGTCTTTAGCTGAGACGGATGCCAGTGACCACGCCTCAGCAGCCTGCTATCGCCGCTCCGAATACGTCAGGATTGTTGCGGTTGTTATATCGGAACTGAAACTCCGCGACGTAAAGCGGCATATATTTGACGCTCATCTTGTGGAACGTGCCGACGATGCCCCGTTTGAAGATCGACCAAAAGCCCTCAATCGTGTTCGTGTGCACGGCGCCAATCACATATTCCTCGATTTTGTGGTGCACGGACTGGCGCGGATAGTCCTTCAAGCCCGAATAAACTTGGTGCTCATCCGTCGCCAACAGACTGACCTTGTTGGAAACGGTTTCGCGGACAAATTTTTCGACGTTATGCTTGCTCACATGATCGAGCACGCGGGCGACGACATTACCCTTGCGTTCAATCGCACCGATGATCGGCGTTTTGCCGGTGCCGGCACCCCCGCCCTTGCCATGGTGGCGGTCTTTCCAGTGGCGATTGTGATCCTTGCCGCCGATCCAAGTTTCGTCGATTTCGACCACGCCACCGAGTTTGTCGGGCAGCTTTTCGATCAGCGCAGCGCGAATGCGGTGGCACATATACCAAGCGGTTTTGTAGGAGCCGAACCCCATGTAGCGGTGGATTTGCCGTGCGCTCATCCCTTTCTTGCTGGTCAACATCAGGTGGATGACGCGGAACCACTGCCGCAAATCGACATTCGTGTTCGCGAAGATCGTCCCGGCGATGTTGGAGAATCGATAGCCGCTGTCGCTGCAATCAGGGCATTCCCATTTGAATTTCATCGTTTTGAGCGGGTACGGCCGGGTCGAGCCGCAGCGCGGGCAAATCACGCCGTTGGGCCAGCGGCGGGCCACAAGATAGGCATCGCAGGCGTCCTCGTTCGGGAAAGTCGCCTCGAATTGAGCGACGGTCATTTGCGGGATTTGCTTCGGCTGCTTGCGGGCCATGTCACTCTCCCAGTGTCAGGGAGTCACATAACACGTCCCGGGTTATCCGTCAAGTCCGGGATCATCGCCTCCCAGGAAGCCTGGCCTGAAGTTGCGGCCGGCGTGCCGAAAGGCGCCACGGCCGGAGCCGCGGTGGAACGCCGACAGGCGAGCGCGTGCCGCTCGCACGCGCGCCGCATCGCAAGATGCGGAGGTTTCGAAAACACGTTTGCCGGCGTTCCGCCTCCTTTCTTCCTTTCGTTGTCGTTGCGAGGGAAAAGCGAAGCAATCCAGTTAGTGAGGCAAGGAAACTCCGGATTGATTCCTCGCTGACGGTCCTCGCCGTGACGCATTGAGCACAACTCGGGCGCATCGCGCCGCGGGAAGGATTGCGCTTATCCTCCCCCGCTTGCGGGGGGAGGGGGACCATGCGCAGCATGGTGGAGGGGGCGTGCGGCAGAGAGAATTTGTTTGACGCATGATCGGACCCGGCGGCCGACGCCCCGCCCACCGCCCTTCGGGCGGTCCCCCCTCCCCGCTACGCGGGGCGGGATGGATGCGTAGGTGAGTGAAGTGCCTGAGCAGCCGCCGTCACAAACCGTCGAACAGCGCCGTCGACAAATAGCGTTCGGCGAAGTCGGGCAAGACGACGACGATGGTCTTGCCGGCAAATTCCGGCCGCGCCCCGATCGTCAGCGCTGCGGCAACGGCCGCGCCGGAGGAGATGCCGACCGGTATGCCCTCATAGCGGGCGAGCGCCCGGGCGGTATCGAACGCGCTTTGATTGCTGACGCGGGCGATCTCGTCGATGACGGAGCGGTCGAGAATCTCGGGGACGAATCCGGCGCCGATGCCTTGGATCTTGTGCGGTCCGGGCTTGCCGCCGGAAAGAACGGGGCTGTCTTCCGGCTCGACGGCGACGACGCGCAGCGACGGCTTGCGCGGCTTGAGCACTTGTCCGACGGCGGTGATGGTGCCGCCGGTGCCGACCCCGGCCACGAAGACGTCGATCGTGCCGTTTGTGTCGAGCCAGATTTCTTCCGCGGTGGTGCGGCGATGGATCTCGGGATTGGCGGGATTGCGGAATTGCTGCGGGATGACCGCGTTCGGCGTTTCGCGTGCCAGTTCCTCGGCGCGCGCGACCGCGCCGCTCATGCCCTGCGCCGCCGGCGTCAAGACGAGCTCGGCGCCGAGCAGCGCCAGCATCTTGCGGCGCTCGAGCGACATCGATTCGGGCATGGTGAGGATCAGCCGATAGCCGCGCGCGGCGGCAACGAAGGCAAGCGCGATGCCGGTATTTCCCGATGTCGGCTCGATCAGCACCGAACCGGAGCGGAGCTTGCCTTCCGCCTCGAGCGCATCGATCATCGAAACGCCGATGCGGTCCTTGACGCTGCCGATCGGATTGAAGAATTCGAGCTTGGCGAGAATATTCGCCTTGACGCCGTGCAAGTTCGGCAACCGATTGAGGCGAACGATCGGCGTCACGCCGATCGTGTCGGTGATCGAGTCGAACACGCGTCCGCGGCTGTCGGCGCGGATCGGCGCGGGCGCCGCCGAAGCGGATCTCAGTGCGGCTTCAGACATGACTTTTCTCCAGGCTGCTGCACGGGGGCTGCTTTCGATCATTTCGTTTGCGGGGGAGCTGTAATTAGCGGGATTTCCCGGTAAAAATGCAAGACCATCGGGCAAAAAAGAAGAATGTTGGGCAAGGCACGCGCCGCCGCGCGGCTTTGTTCTAATTTCCTTCGCCAAGGGAGGCGGAATTTCCATCCGCCGCCATCGTTTTCAAGCGGCGAAAGAGGCGCATCATGAATCCGAAGATGAATCCGAAGCAGCCAACCAAGAGGACAAGTCCGATGTCTCCACGCCTTGCGATCGAGTACCGCGACGCTGCGCCGGAGGTTCGCGCCGTGTTCGACGACATCAAGCGCACTCGGCAGATCGAGGACGTCAACAATTTCTGGAAATATCTCGCGCGCGACCCGGCGACGCTCAAGCGCACCTGGGAGAGCGTGAAGGAAATCATGGCGCCGGCGGCGCTCGACGCGCTGACCAAGGAGATGATCTATCTCGCGGTCAGCGTGACCAATGGCTGCGGCTATTGCATCGCCAGCCACGAAGCGGCGGCGCGCAAGGCCGGCATGAGTGAAAAAATGTTCGGCGAGCTGATGGCCGTCGTCGGCATGGCGAATGAGACGAACCGCCTGGCCAATGGCTATCGCGTGCCGATCGACGCGGCGTTCGAGCCATGACGAATGGCCGGCGGTCGCAAGCGGCGTCTGCGGCTGACGGCCACGGCGCCTCCTGCGTCGGCGCAGGCGCTGAAGGAAAGCAAGGACGGCGCGAACGAATTCTTGAACGGCGGCGCCAAGGGGCTATGGTGCGCTTATCCCGCAGGCCTCCTCTCGCGCTCGTAGCTCAGCTGGATAGAGCATCGGACTTCGAATCCGAGGGTCGGGGGTTCGAATCCCTCCGAGCGCGCCATTCGCGGCAACGGGCTTCTGCCCCGCGCCCCCGCGGGCAAACGTCCCGCCCGAGCCGCGCCTCGCCGCGAGCTTTAGAGTTCGATCGTGACCGGCCGCCGACGCTCGCGCGTGCGTTCCGGCGCATGGTCATGCTCGCGCGCGGACGCCGGCAATTGCAGCACCGTCGCCTTCTGGCCCGGAATGAGGCGCGTGACCATCACGATCTGGCCGCCCGGAAATTCCAGGGCGTCGTGATGGACGTTCGGATCGTCCATATTGACCTGGCGGAAACGGGCGACCTGGTGCTCGACGCGCGCCTTGCCGAACATGCTGAAGGCGCGGTCGTATTGGACGTGGTCCGCGAACGCAAGCTCGGTGCCGGGAAGCAGACAGACCGCGACGCCGGGTTCGCCGACGGCCGCGAAGCCGCGGGTGATCGACCTCTCGAAGTCCGTCGCGACCAGGACATCACCGACCTTGGCCGGCCGCGAGGCGACGAGATGCAGACTGTAGTCGCACATGCAAGATACTCCTTTCCAGCGGGTCTCAGCGAACAGCCGAAGCTGCTCGTCAAGCTGAACCCGCGGGGCGAGCAAATGTTCCTGTCCCGGCCGCTCCGGGCTCGCGGCGAGGCGCGCTCGGTGCCGGGTCATCCTTCGGCGGCGGCCGGATCAGGTCAGCGAAAGGGCTGCGGGAGGCCGCCAGTCATAGAGCCAATCGTAATGCCGCAGCAGCCGCGCGCCGCCCATCATGCGCATGGCCATGTCGCGCAGCAGTGCCCTGGCGCCGGGGAGGTGATAATGCGCGCCGTTGCGGGCCGCCAGGCGCTGCACCCTGCACGCGCGCCCGCGGCGGATCGCACAGTAGGTTTGCAGCGCCGCGGCGGCGTCGTCCGGCATGCGCGCGAGGCACTGCGCCGCGACGGCGGCGTCCTCGATCGCCATGGCAGCGCCCTGCGCCAAATGCGGAAGCATGGGATGCGCGGCGTCGCCGAGCAGCGCCACCGGCCCTTGCGACCAGCGCATCAATGGTCCGCGGTCGTAGAGCGTCCATTTCAGCCAGGCCTCCGGCAGGTTGAGAAGCGCGAGCGCGGCCGGTGCCCAGGACTCGGCGACAAGGCGCGGCAGGAAGTCGGCACGACCGGCAGGCGCGCTCCAGCCGGGCGCGTTCCAGCTATCCGCCGTGATCGCCACGATGTTGATGACACGGCCGGCCTTGACCGGATAGTGCACGAGATGGGCATCGCGCCCGAGCCAGAGATGGATCATCGGCGCGCGGAACTCGGCCGCGACCTCTTTCGCCGGGATGAGGCCGCGCCAGGCGGTTTGGCCGGCAAAGCGCGGCGGCTGGGCATAGCCGATGCGCTTGCGAACGAGGGACCAAAGCCCGTCGGCGGCGAGGAGGGCCGCTCCATGCTCGTCCGCCATGCCGGAGCGACCGCGCGCCGATACGGTGACGCCGTTCGGATGCGCGGCGAAATCCTCGACGCGCGTGCCGAGCTTGACGGTGATATCGAGATCGCTGGAGACGGCGCCGCCGAGCGCCGACTGCAAATCGCCGCGATGGATCAGCCAATAGGGCGCACCGTAGCGCTGCTCGGCGGCCTCGCCGAGCGGCATGCGCACGATCTCGCGTCCGCTCGTGGCGCTGAGCACGCGCAAGGCGGTCGGCGCGACGGCGTGCGGCCGCAGCCGGTGCTCCAGGCCAAGATCGATCAGGGTGCGCGCGGCATTGGGGGAAAGCTGGATGCCGGCGCCGGTTTCTTCGAGCCGCTCGGCCTGTTCCAGGACGGTGACGCGAAAACCGTTGCGCGCCAGTGCGAGTGCCGCGGTCAGTCCGCCGATTCCGGCTCCGGCGACGATGACGGTACGCGACGACGTCAGGGCACGCGCTCCCGCGGCGGTTCACACGCGCATATCCTGCAGAGCGCACTCCGCCGGCCGCGCGCCATCCGGCGCGAGCCCCGCGTCGTAGCGGTAGAGCGTCGAACAATAGGGACAGGTGTACTCGCTGTCGTCGCCCATATCGCAGAATATGTGCGGGTGATCGAATGGCGGCTTGGCGCCAACGCACATGAATTTCTTGGCGCCGATCTCGATGACCGGAACGCCGGGGTCGTTGTGGAAGTGAGGAACGATCGCGTCCGCCATGCTCTTAGGATCCCCGCCTGTGGCCGGCGGCAACTTAGCGGTCCGCGGTTTCGATTTCTAGCGATAGGTTGGCCGCAGGCCGACAAATCAGCAGCCGTTGCCGACTGTCAGTGGCCGTCGCAATGCGGTTTCGTTGGCGATGAGCGCCGAGCATGTGCGCCCTGCGCTGGCCGTGCCCTGCGGGGCTCGCGCGCATTCGGCCCGCGAGCAGGGCGAGCGTCGCATCTGTCGCAAATGACCGATCCGATCGACTATGGTCGGGCATGCCGCGTTTCACGCATGACGGCGTGGAGATCGCCTTTCTCGACGAGGGCGAGGGCGAGCCGATCGTGCTCGTGCACGGCTTTGCCTCGAATAAGGAAGTGAACTGGGTCTTCCCCGGCTGGGTGAGGACGCTCGCGGCTGCCGGGCGCCGGGTCATCGCCCTCGACAATCGCGGTCACGGCGAATCGACCAAGCTTTACGAGCCGGCCGCCTATCACAGCGCCATCATGGCCGAAGATGTGCGCGCGCTGCTCGACCATCTCGGCCTGCCTCGCGCCGATGTCATGGGCTATTCGATGGGCGCGCGGATTACGGCGTTCCTGGCGCTGGCGCACGCGGAGCGGGTTCGCTCCGCCGTGCTCGGCGGGCTCGGCATCCGGCTCGTCACGGGGCAGGGTTGGCCGGAAACGATCGCGCAGGCGCTCGAGGCGCGGGCGCTTGCCCATGTGTCCGACCCGGTGGGTTACATGTTTCGCGCCTTCGCCGAGCAGACGAAATCCGACCTCCGCGCGCTGGCGGCCTGCGTGCGCGGCTCGCGTCAGACCTTAAGCCGGGCCGAGCTTGGTCGAATGGCCGTGCCGCTCCTGGTGGCTGTCGGGGGCAATGATCGGATCGCCGGCTCCGCCGAGGAACTCGCCGCACTCATTCCAGGCGCGCAGGCCCTCGTCATCCCGCGGCGCGACCACATGCTTGCGGTCGGCGACCGGGTGTTCAAGAGCGCGGTGGTCGAGTTTCTGGACCGGCGGGCCTGAATGTGCGGGATAAGCCATTGGCCGCGTTTTCTAAGTCAATGGCCTGGAATTCGGCCATTGGACCTCGCTGCTTGCTGACCCCTGGTTTCTGGCCCTGCGCCGCCCCAATTATGCTAGAACCCATGTTCCGGGAGGCAGTGCGATGGCGCAGCATCAGGCGAGGCCGGCGCTCGATACGGTCGATCCAGTGTGGGCGCGCGTCCGGCGCGAGGCGGAGCAGGTGGTCAGGCGCGAGCCCGAACTTGCCACTTTCATCTATTCGACCGTTCTGCACCATGGCACGCTGGAAGCGGCGATCGTCTACCGCCTGGCGGAGCGGCTCGATCATGCGGCGCTGTCGAGCGAGCTGATCCGACAGGCCTATATGGAGGCGCTGGAGGACACTCCGGCGATCGGGGAAAGCTTCCGCGCCGACATCGTGGCGACCGTCGACCGCGATCCGGCCACCCACCGCCTGCTCGAGCCGGTGCTCTATTATAAGGGCTTCCATAGCATTCAAACGCATCGCCTCGCACACTGGCTGTGGACCAAGGAACGCCGCGACTTCGCGCTTTACCTGCAGAGCCGCGCCTCGGCGGTGTTCCAATGCGACATTCATCCGGCGGCGCGCATCGGGCGCGGCATTTTTCTCGATCATGCCACTGGCCTCGTGGTCGGCGAAACCGCCGTGATCGAGGACGACGTGTCGATGCTTCACGGCGTGACTCTCGGCGGCTCGGGCAAGGAGGCCGGCGACCGCCATCCGAAGATCCGCTACGGCGTGATGATTGGCGCCGGCGCCAAGATTCTCGGCAACATCGAAGTCGGACACTGCGCCCGCATCGCCGCGGGCTCGGTGGTGCTCACGCCGGTGCCGAACAACGTGACGGTTGCCGGCGTGCCGGCCAAGGTGGTGGGCCGCGCCGGGTGCCCCGAGCCGGCGCGCCTCATGGATCAGATGCTTTACGACGAGAGTTGATCTGGTGCGATGGATTTGCGGTTTGACGATCCAGCGGCAAGGCTGGGCGAGGAATTTTCAAATCGGAGGACCGCACCGGAACGTTTAGTTGATGGTGGCGCCGCCACACGGGGTGCATCGGGTGTGGCAGCAGGGGGAGCAGCGCCGTGAACGTGCAGGAAGTCAAGAAACTCGACGCTTATCTCAAGAAGTTGTTCGGCAACCCGCGAATCCGCGTGGTGCCGCGGCCGAAGAAAGACGATTCAGCCGAAGTCTATGTCGGAGACGAATTCATCGGCGTGCTCTTCGTCGACGACGAAGACGAGGAGCGGTCCTACAATTTCCAAATGGCGATTCTGGGCGGCGATTTGGAGTAGCAGGGCCGAGGTCAGGCGAACGCGGGAGGGATAAGGAAATCCGCTCCCTGCTTCGTCAGTCGTTGATCTTCAATCGTGCGTCCCCCGCGCGCGGGTGCAACTCCGCCAGCAGCCGGTCGAATCCACCGGCGACGCCGCGCCAATCGTCGAGCCATTCGCGGGGAAAGCGCAGCGTGATCTCGGCGGCATCGAGCGAGCGCTCGTGAATGCAGGTGCCGGGCACAGCGCGCATCCGCCGTGTGCAACGGGCGAAGAACTGTTCGGGCTTTTCCGCAACATAGACGAGGTCTTCTCCCTGATAGGGGGTGCCGCCACGGAACGGGAGGCTGGCGAGCCCGTCGGGGCCGGCCGTCGCCTGCGCCTCCAGGTAACGCGGATAGATGCTGCGCAGCCGCTCGATCGGCGCAAGAGTGGCGCCAAGGCCGGAGATGGTGACGAACAGCCGGTCGCTTGCATTGGCCGGCGCCGCCGCGGAGGCTTCTTCGTCGAGTTTCGCGGCCGGCTTGTCGGGTCGCTTGGTATCCGTTTGCGGCGGCGCGAGCGAGGGCCAGAGAAAGGCAAGGTCGACCCGCTCGTGCGCACCAGGGTGACGTTGCACCGTGGCGCGGATCGCGGCCGGCGGCACATTGAACAGTACGCCGGCGATCGTGATCGGGATCGCCGGCACATCGCGCGGGATCGCCGCGTTCGGCCAAGTCGGCCACAGCACGTAGGCGACGAAGCTTCCGACGGCGGCGACGAGCGTGGCGACCAATGCGAATGGAAGGATGAGCAAGCCGCCGGCCTTCCGCCGGGTCGTGGGCCGAGCCGCCGCGTGCACCGTCATCTTTGTCTTACCGCCTGACGCGAATCAGCGCCGAGTATGGCACGTAACGCCGCCGCCGCGGCTTCGCCTTGCGGCCGAATGGCTTTTCGATGCCGGGGACCGCGGGCGATTAACCTTCTCTTAAGCAATGCGTGGCGGTGCCCCGCACGCTCTGCAATGGCTTCGGCAGAAGCGGAGGCGCCAATGCTCGAAACCATGCTGCCGGCGGTTTCGCCGCAGGCCATCCAGTCTTTTTTCGCCCTCGCCATCGGCTTCGCGGTCGCCGGGCTGTGTGCGAACGGCTATCGACTGTACGGCGAAAGTTTTCCAAGCTTCCGGTTGCTCGAGGTCGGGCCCGCGGCGACGCGTTTCGCCGCAATTCCGCTGCTCATGTTCAGCGCTCCCTTTATCATCATGCGTAACACGGTGCGCGGGCGCCGTCTCGAGCGCCGCCGCGCCGAGTTCGTCATGGTGGCGACCGTGATCGCCGGGCTGTGGAGCCTGATGTCCGGGACAATCGTCGTGATGGCGCTGCAGGCGCTCATCAGCATCTGATCTGGGAGGATAGAGGACGCATGACCGGGACGGAGTGGTGTGAGTTACGCTTGCCTCGTCCGTCGTTAGGTCCTCATTTTGCCGAAGCGGTTTCCGGCTCGCCGGGCGTTTTGGCGGAGCCGGCGACCCGCACCAGGTCGCCGGTTGCTATCCCGTCCGGAGGATTGACGACGACGCGATCGTCCGCGCCGATGCCGGAGGCGATTTCGACCTCGTTGCCGAGATCGCGCGAGATCGTGACCTGCTTGAGGATGATGCGGTTGTCGCCGCCGATGGTTGCGACCTGCAATCCGCTTCGATTGAAAATCAGCGCGCCCGCCGGCACGTTGATCGCGATCTCGGGGTGCGGCAGATCGAAAGTCACATTGGCGAAGTCGCCGGTCATCAGCTCGCCGTGAGAATTGTCGACGACGAGCTGCATCCGCGTCGTGCCCGACGCGATATCGACGGCCTGCGCCGACGCCTCGACGGTCGCCGCGAAGGTCCTCCCCGGATACTCGGGCACCGCGATTTGCGCCTTGGTGCCGATCGGGATGTTGGGCACGTAGCTCTGCGGAACGTTGACATAGACGCGCAGTTTTTTTGTCTGCGAAACCACGAACAGCGGCGGGCCGCCGCCGGCGCCGGCGTTGATCAGCGCCCCGACATCAGTGGCACGGGCGGTCACGAGCCCGTCGAACGGGGCGAGGATGCGCTTGTATTGTTCGAGCACGCGCAGGCGGTCGAGATTGGCCTGCGCGGCCTCGACCAGCCCTTGCTTGTTGGACGCGTCGGCCGCGCGCTGATCGAGGTCTTGCTGCGAGATGGCGCCGGATTTGATCAAATATTGGCCGCGCTTGAAGGTGGCGTCCGCGAGCACTGAATTGGCCTTGGCGCTCGCCAGATCGGCCTTTGCCTGCATGATCTGCTGGTCGAGATCCGGCGCGTCGATTTCAGCAAGGAGGTCGCCGGTCTTGACCGGCGTGCCGATATCGGCCTGCCAGTTTTTCACATAGCCGGTGACGCGCGCATAGATCTGCGCCTGGGTGTAGGCTTCGAGCCGCCCGGGAAGTCCAAAGGTGCCGGCTTTGCCGCGCGTGTCCGGCGGCGCCACGGCAACCACGGGGACGGCCTGGGCCTCGGTCCATTCCTGCAATTTGGCGTCGGCGATCTTGCGCGTGGTGATGCCGACGACGACGATGACGACACCGATGCTCGCCGCTGAAAGCGCCGCGATGTAGAGCCCGCGGCGCGACAGCGTCGGCTGGCGCGGGGCCGAAGGCGGAGCCGATTCAGCCGGCATGCGCTTCTCCGCTCGCGCCGGCGGCCGCCGAGCGGCGACGTTGGTGGATGATGCTGAACACCACCGGGACGAATATCAGAGTTGCGACGGTTGCGAAACAAAGGCCGCCAACGACCGCACGGCCAAGCGGCGCATTCTGCTCGCCGCCTTCGCCCAGGCCGAGCGCCATCGGCAACATGCCGATGATCATGGCGAGCGCCGTCATCACCACTGGACGCAGGCGGACAAACCCCGCTTCGATCGCGGCAGCGACCGCATCGCCGTGACGCTGCAGCTGTTCCTTGGCAAAGCTGACGACGAGAACGCTGTTCGCCGTGGCGACCCCCATGCACATGATCGCGCCGGTCAGCGCCGGCACCGACAGCGTCGTCCCGGTCGCAAACAGCATCCACACGATGCCGGCAAGCGCCGCCGGCAGCGCGCTGATGATGACAAACGGGTCCGCCCAGGACTGGAAGTTGACCACAATCAGCAGATAGATGAGGACGATGGCAGCGCAGAGGCCGAAGACGAGCCCGGAGAAGGAGTCGTTCATGGTCCTGACCTGCCCGAGCATGGCGACCTGTGCGGTCTTGGGCACCTCGTTTGCGGTTTCGTCCAAGACCTTCAGCACGTCGGCGGCGACCGCGCCGAGGTCGCGGCCTTGGCTGGTGCCGTAAACCTGGATCATCGGCTGGATGTTGTATTGCGAATAGACCGCCGGCATCGCCACCCGCTTGAAGTCGGCGATCGCGCCGAGCGTTTGCGGCGGGACGCCCGGCGCCGTGATCGGCAGGTTGCGCAGCGCGTTGAGCGAATCGACCTTATATTGCGGCGTCTGCATCACGATCGAGTAGTTCACGCCGTTCTCCGGGTTGAGCCAGAACGTCGGCTGAACCTGGCTCGACCCGGCGAGACTGACGACCATGCTGTTGGTGACGTCGCGTTCGGTGATGCCGACATATTGGGCGCGCGTGCGGTCGACATCGACGTCGAAGCTCGGCGCGTTGAGCGACTGCTGGATGCGCGCGTCGACCAGCCCGGGCACGTGGCGCAGCCGCCGCAGCAGCGCTTGCGCATAGGCGTAGTTCTGGTCGAGATGGGGACCGCGAATCTGTACCTCGATCGGCGCCGGCGCGCCGAAATTGAGAATTTGGCTGATGATGTCGGCCGGCAGAAACGAGAACGTCACGCCCGGGAAGCGGGCCGGCAGTTCCGCGCGCAAGGCGCGCACATAGCCTGCCGTCGGCCGGTGTCCCTCGCTCAGCCCGACCTGGATTTCGCCGTCCTGCGAGCCGATGGTGCCGGTATTGTTGTAGGTCATGTTGATGCCGCTGACCGGAAAGCCGATGTTGTCGACCAATGTCGCGACCTCTTCCGGCGGAATGAGCTGGCGGATGACCTTCTCGATTTCGGCAAATAGGCGCGCGCTTTCCTCGACACGCGTGCCGACCTGCGCGCGCACATGCAGCAAAATCCGCCCGCCGTCGACGGAGGGAAAGAAATCGCGTCCGAGGTAAGGTGCGAGCGCGAACGTAACGATGATGAAAGCGAGGAAGCAGCTCACCAAGACCCCGCGGCGGCGCATGATCACGGTCAAAAACTCGCGATAGAGCAGGCGAGCGTCCTGGAACCCCGCCTCGAATCGCCGCTGTACGCGCACCAAAGGGTTGCGCGAGGGCGGCAGCGGACCGTCGAGCCCGTGCATATCGGTGTGCGCGGCGTGCCGGCGCAGCATGTACTTCGCCATCGTCGGCACCAGCGTGCGCGACAGGATGAACGACCACACCATCGCCGACATGACCGCTTCCGCCATCGGTACGAACAGAAAGCGCGGTATGCCGGTGAGGAAGAACATCGGCACGAACACGATGCAAATGCACAGCATCGACACGAAGGCGGGCGTCACGATCTGCTCGGCGCCGTCCATGATCGCGGTCTCGACCTCCTTGCCCTGCTCGAGGTGCCAATTGATGTTCTCGATGGTCACCGTGGCCTCGTCGACGAGAATGCCCACGGCCAGCGCCAGGCCGCCCAGCGTCATGATGTTGAGCGTTTCGCCCAGCGCCCAGAGCGTGGCGATCGAGCCGAGCACCGACAGCGGGATCGACGTTGCGATAATCAGCGTCGAGCGGAAGCTGCCGAGAAAGAGCAGAATCATCAGGCTGGTGAGCGCCGCGGCGATGACGCCCTCGCGGATGACGCCGCCGATCGCGGCTTTAATGAAGATCGACTGATCGCCGATCGGCGTAAGGGTCAAGTTGCTGGGCAGGCTTGCTTTCATTTCCTGCACCTTCTGCTTGACGCCTTCGATGATCGAAAGGGTCGAGACCCCGCCGTTCTTCAGCACGAACATCAGCACCGAACGGTTGCCCTCGACGTGAACGATATTGGTCTGCGGCGGATTGCCGTCGCGCACCTGGGCTACGTCATGGATATAGACCATGGCGCCGTTGACGGCCTTGATCGGCAGGTCGCCGAGCGCCTGGATCACCGAGGGTGCGTTATTGAGGTTGATCGCGTATTCGAAGGTGCCGATTTTCTCGGTGCCGACCGGCGTGATCAGGTTCTGCGCGGCGAATGCGTTGGCCACGTCCTGACCGGACAGGCCGCGCGCGCGCATCGCCTGCGGGTCGATATCGATCTGAATCTGACGAAACTTGCCGCCGAACGGCCAGGGCATGGCGGCCCCCGGCACGGTGACGATGGGAACGCGCACGAAGTTGAGGCCGAGGTCGAACAGCGTCTGTTCTGGCAGTCCCTTGCCCGACAGCGCCAGCTGGATGATCGGCACGGTCGAGGCATTGTAGATGAGGATCAGCGGCGGCACGGCGCCGGGCGGCATGTTCCTGAGCAGGGTCTGCGAGATCGCGGTGACCTGCGCGTTCGCGGTGCGGACGTCCGCGCCTTGGTGGAAGAACACCTTGACGATGCCGATGCCGGTGTAGGAATTGGCCTCGATGTGTTCGATGTCGTTGACCGTCGTGGTCAGCGCGCGCTCGAACTGGGTCACCATGCGGCCGGCCATCTCTTCCGGCGGCAGTCCGGTATATCCCCAGATCACCGCGATCACCGGGATCCTGATTTCGGGAAAGATATCGACCGGCGTGCGCCAGGCCGCGAGCGGGCCGATGATGAGGAGGAGGAGCGCGAGGACGACGAAGGTGTAGGGGCGCCGCAGTGCGATGCGCACGAGGGCAGTCATTCGTGACGGGCTCCCCTTTTGACCAACATCCCCCAAGCCCTAGATGGCACGAACGCCGCCCACCGGCGAGACGCTCGCTGTGCAACGCAACATAGCGGCATGGCCCGTCCGAACAACTCACAAAAACGTTTGCCTCTGCCAGCGCCGGTTCGAGGTTCTTGCTCGGCGGCTTCGATTGCCTTGGCTGCAAAATGGTGCGGCCGGCTCTTGGGGGAGAGCCGGCCGCGCGCGAACCCGGTCGGGGGACGGGGAGGGGTGGGGACGTGACCGGGGTCGCGAACTCCTTTCCGCTCAGCGCGAGGTTGCCGTGGCCGGCGCCGCGCGCGGTTCGCCGAGCGAGACCCAGACATTGGGATCGCTCTGCGACTGGCGCTTGACGAAGCGATAGCCGGTGTCCGACCAGAGCAGGATCTCGTCGATCTGGTTGTCGAGGATGTACTCGCCCTTGTCGGTCTTGACCGTGAGAACGGCGTGGCCGTCGCCGCGCTTGTCGCGCACTACGGTGATGAGCAAGGCTTCGCGCGGCCAGCCCGCCCGCATCAGCATGCGGCGCTTGGCGAGCACGTAATCTTCGCAGTCGCCATAGCCGTCGTCGGGATAGTTCCAGCGCTCGACCACGCCCCAGTGCTCCATATCGGTCATCGGCTTGACGTGCGTGTTGACGTACAGATTGACGCGCTCGAGGTCTTTCCAGGCCTGAGCGGAAAGCATGACGTCGCGCGGCTGCGACGGTTTGGTCTTGCATTCGGGATCGTACTCGACGCAGAACTCGATCCAGCCGATCGGCGCTTTGGTGGTTTCGCCAACGGCAATGAACAGCGGGCGGTCCTGCGCGTGGCCGCCGGGCGGTGCCGCGAGCAGCGCGAGCGCGATGACACTCGCGGCCGCGCTCAGCCTGAGGATTGCCTTGGCACCCGAACCCATGTGACCCCTCTCCCGTCTTGTTGGGGTCACGTTTCGCACAAAGCTTTTGCAGCGCCGCTAAGTCGAGTGCTGCAATTTGAAGTAAAGACCGATAAACAGCGAACAGAAATCGTGCCGCGATGTGCCGCAAAATTTTAGTTATTCAAATTCGAGGCAAATTGCGCGCATCTCGTCCGAGTGGCGGCAGCTGCGGACTTTATGCTGCGCCCTTTTGTCTCGGCAGCCGCGCGTCGAGTGCCGGGCGACGCGGCGGGCATGTCGAAGGAACGGTCGCCCCTGGCGATGGAACTTAAAGGGGCTATTTTCGCGTTTACTCCGCGGTCACGTTGTCTGCGGAATCGGAGGCGAAATGAGTTGAATAAAATGCCAGCAGACGGGCCCGACTGTCGGAGAGCCATCTCGAGCGCGCGCGAGGTCACGATTTTGCAGATTGATTTGCCCCGATTGGGGCCATAAAAGGCGCCCGTGTCGGTGGAGGCGAGCATGACCGGACTCTCTATTCCCCATAATGCGTTGGTGTTCGTGGGTGACGGGCAAAAGGCCCTTTTCCTGCGCAATGCCGGCGACGAGAAATTTCCGAATCTGACGACCGAGCGCGTTTTTACGGAGCAAGATCCGCCGACCCACGAGCAGGGCACCGATCGTCCGGGCCGAGCGTTTTTTCATGCAGCGACGACGCGGCGCAGCAGCATCGAGCCGACCGATTGGCATGAACTGGAGAAGGAACGTTTTGCCAAGCGGGTAGCGTCGGCCTTGGAGCAACTGGTCCGCGCGGAGAAGGTCAAGGCACTCGTCGTCGTTGCTCCGCCGCGGACGCTTGCCGAGTTGCGGCAGGCTTTTCACGCCGATGTCAAAAGTCGGATCATTGCCGAAGTCGATAAGGACCTGACCAAGCATCCTGTCGGGGATATCGAGAAACACCTCGTCGGTTGACGGCCAACCGATCGTCGGCGTTGCGGTCTGCTGTGGCGGAATCATGCTACCAAGCCGCCGAAATCATCCGAGGCGTAGTCGCCCGACAGGATTTATGTCGGTTTCAACGTCGCTTTTTGTTCCCTGCGAGCGCCTGAATCCAGGCAAAACCCTCGAGCAGTGAAAAGCGAAACATCGCCCAGTTGAGATTGGCCAAGCAATGTCAACCTACCGTCTCGACAAATTGTTTTCGCCGCGATCGGTAGCCGTTATCGGCGCCAGCCCGCGCAAGACATCCTCGGGTCGCGCCGTGCTCGAAAACCTTCGTCGTGCCGGCTTTGCCGGCAAAGTCTATCTCGTAAATTCGCGCTACGACGAGATCGAGGGGGTGCGGGCGGTCAAATCCTATGACGAGCTTCCCGATGTGCCCGACTTGGCCGCAATCGCGGTGCCGCCGCCAGCCGTTCCCTCCGCCGTGGCGGCGGCGGGGAAGAAAGGGACCGCGGCCGCCATCATCGTTACCGCCGGACTTGGACACGAGGCCGGTTCACTCGCCGAGCTGTGCGAGAGAAACGCGCGTGCGACGGGAATGCGGCTCGTCGGCCCCAATTGTCTCGGCGTGATGGTGCCGGCCGTCAAGCTCAATGCCAGTTTTGCCGCCTCGGGGCCGCCGGCCGGCGACCTTGCGCTGGTTTCGCAATCCGGCGCCATTGCCGCGGGTTTGGCGGAGTGGGCGTCGGTCCGCGGAGTTGGGTTTTCCGCCGTGGTCTCGATCGGCGACAGCATCGACGTCGATTTTGCCGATCTCCTCGATTTCTTCGCCCTCGACCGCGCGACACGTGCCATTCTGCTGTATATCGAGTCGATCAAGGACGCGCGCAAGTTCATGTCGGCGGCGCGTGCTGCGGCCCGCGCCAAGCCGGTGCTGGTGATCAAATCCGGACGTCACGCGCTGGGGGCCCAAGCGGCGCTGACGCACACCGGGGCGCTCGCCGGAGCGGACGCGGTCTATGAAGCCGCATTCCGTCGCGCTGGCCTGTTGCGCGTGCTCGATCTCGACGAGCTGTTTGCCGCCGCCGAGACGCTCGGGCATTTGACCGCTCTTTCCGGCAACCGACTGGCGGTCCTGACCAACGGCGGCGGCGTCGGCGTGCTCGCCGTGGATCGTCTCGCGGATTTTGGCGGCGAACTCGCCGGCATTTCGCCGGAGGCGATGAGCAAGCTCGACGCAGCGTTGCCGCCGATCTGGTCGCGAGCCAACCCGGTCGACATCGCCGGCGACGCCGACGGCGCCAGATACGCGGTCGCGCTCGAGCATCTGCTCGACGACAAAGCAAATGACGCCGTGCTGGTCATGAACGTGCCGACGGCGCTTGCCTCGGCAACGGAGGCGGCGCAATCGGTCATTGCCGTGATCGAGCAGCGTCGCAGGAAAAATGCTCCCGCCAAGCCGGTGTTCGCGATGTGGGTCGGCGAAAGCGGTCCGGTGACTGAGGCGTTCGCGGCGGCCGGTATCCCCAGCTACGCCACGGAAACAAGCGCGATAAATGGCTTCATGCATCTCGTGCGCTACCGGCAATTACGCGACTTGCTGATGGCGACGCCGCCGAGTCTTCCGCAGGACTTCGCGCCGGATATCGCCGCGGTACGGCCGGTCATCGATGGCGCATTGCGCGAACAGCGAACATGGCTCGACCCGGTGGAGATGACGCGGATTTTCTCGGCCTATGGAATATCCATCACGCCGGCCACTCTTGCGCGCGATGCCGATGAGGCCGTCGCGGCTGCCAGGCCGCACCTGGCCAAGGGCGTTGCGGTCGTCCTCAAGATTCAATCGCCCGACATTGTCCACAAGTCGGAAGTTGGCGGCGTAAGACTCAATCTCACCAATGAGGCGGCCGTGCGCGAGGCCGCCGCGGATATTCTGAACAGGGCGCGGACGGTCAAGCCCGGCGCGCGGATCGCCGGCATCGCCGTCTTTCCCATGATCGTGCGTCCCAAGGCGCGCGAACTCATTGTTGGGGTTGCCGACGATCCGACCTTCGGTCCGGTCATCGTTTTTGGACGGGGAGGCACGGCGGTCGAGGTCATCAGCGACAAGGCACTGGCGCTGCCACCACTCGATCTCGTGCTCGCGCGCATTCTCATCGCGCGTACGCGGGTGTCCCGCATTCTCAAGGCCTACCGTAATGTACCCGCCGCCGACGAGCGCGCAGTTGAACTTCTCCTGGTCAAACTGGCACAACTGGTGGCCGATTTTCCCGAGATTCGCGACATCGATCTCAATCCGGTTCTTGCCGACGAGACCGGCGTCATTGCCGTGGACGCGCGGGTTTCGGTCGCCCCGGTCGAGAAGCTTCGTCAGGGGGCGTCGGGCCACCCGCGCTTCGCGATCAGGCCCTATCCGGCGGAGTGGGAGAGGCATATCAAACTGCGGGATGGGGCCGCGATTCTGGCCCGTCCGGTTCGGCCGGAAGACGAACCGCTGTTCCTGAAGTTCTTTGCCGCCGTGAACCAAACCGACTTGCGTTTGCGCTTCTTCGCGCCGGTGAAGGATTTCAGCCACACATTCATCGCGCGATTGACGCAAATCGATTACGCGCGCGCCATGGCGTTCATTGCCATCGAAGAATCGAGCGGAGAAATGTTGGGAGCCGTGCGATTGCACGCGGATGCGAACTACGACAATGGAGAATACGCCATCCTGGTCCGCTCCGATTTGAAAGGGCGCGGTCTCGGTTGGCAGCTGATGCAGTTGATGATCGAATATGCGCGCGCCGAAGGCATACACTCGATCCGCGGACAGGTGCTACAAGAAAACACCACGATGCTGGACATGTGCCGGGAGCTTGGCTTTCAGATCGCGCCCGATCACCAGGAACCTGCGACCGTTGTCGTCAGCTTGTCGGTTTAGAGCATGATCCATCGGCTCGTCGGTCTGGCGGCATGTCATCGTCGGGCAGGATGCGCAACGCGGCGCCGTCGAGATCGTCGTATTGACCGCTCTTGAGCGACCATAGGAAGGCGACGAGCCCGGCGAGGCCGAGCAGCAACGCTACGGGAACGAGAAAGACGAGGACGTTCATCGTCCGGATTCCAGACCAAGCCGTGCGCGCAACGCGTTAAGGGTGACGAGGAGCGAGGAACCCGACATGGCGACTGCGGCGATCAGCGGCGTAACCAGACCGGCGATCGCCAGCGGCACCGCTAGCACGTTATAGGCCGCCGCGAGCGCGAGATTCTGTTTCATCAGGGCGCGCGCCCGTCGCGACACGAAAACGGCACGCAGCACCGGCCTGAGATGTTCGCCGAGGAACAGCGCGTCGGCCTGCGCCTGGGTGAGGTGGGCAGCGGTGATCGGCGACAGCGACACGTGGGCGGCGGCAAGCGCCGGCGCGTCGTTCAATCCGTCTCCGACCATGAGTACCCGGCGGCCCTGCGATTTCAAAAGCGCGATGGCCGCGATCTTTTCCGCCGGGGTAAGCGCCGCGCGCCAATCTGCGATACCGAGCCGTCTCGCCACCGGCGCGACCGCGGTCGGACGGTCGCCCGAAAGCACGATGAGGCGGAGACCGCGATCGATCAGCGCCTTCGTGACCGCGATGGCGTCCGGCCGCAAGACTTGGCGGACGGCGATCGCCGCGGTTTTTCCGGCGTGGGCGAAGGCGATGAAGGATGCATCGCCTTCGCCCGCCGCGGTCTGCCGCTCTCCTTCCGCCAAACCACAGAATTCGGCGCTGCCGAGACGCGCTTGCTCGCCGTCGATCACGGCGCGGACGCCTTGACCCGGCTCCTCGACCGCGCCCGGATAGGGACTGCGGTCGCGCGCTTGGCGCGCCAGCGCCGCGGCGAGCGGATGGCGACTCGACAGTGCGAGCCGCGCCGCGCGCTCGAGCACGTCGCGATCGATGTCCGCGCGTGGGTCGGCGCGCGGATCGGGCAGCGTCAACGTTCCGGTCTTGTCGAAGACGATGGTGTCCGCCTCGGCGAGCCGCTCGATTGCGTCGCCGCCGTTGAGAATGACGCCGGAGCGGAACAGCATGCCCGCCGCCACCACCTGCACCGCGGGAATCGCCAGCGCGATCGCGCAGGGACAGGTGATGATCAGCACGGCGATGGCGATGACGATGGCGTCGTGAAGCGAGGCGCCCGCGATGAGCCAGCCGATCGCGGTGAGCGCCGCCGTCGTGTGCACGAGCGGCGCGTAGAGCCGCGCGGCGCGATCGGCGAGCCGCACGGTCTGCGATTTTGCCTGCGTGGCTTTTTCCAGGAGCCGCTCCACCTCCTCGACCAAGGTGCCGGCGCCGGCGGCGGAGACCCGCATCGTCAACGCGCCCGAGACATTGATGCTGCCGGCGTAGATCGTCGCTCCGGCGCCGACGGCGCGGTGCAAGGTTTCGCCGGTCACCAGGCTCTCGTCGATCTCGGACCTGCCGTTGATGAGAATGCCATCGGCGGGAACACGCTCGCCGGGACGAACCAGCACGCGATCGTCGGGCTGCAAGGCGGCGACCGGTACCTGGGTGAGTTCGCCGCCGGCATCCAGCCGGTGGGCGAATTCAGCCTTGAGGCTCGCCAGATTGCCGGCGAACACGCGGGTTTTGCGCCGCATCGCCAGATCGAGGTAGCGTCCGCACAGCAGAAAGAACAGCAGCATGATTGCGGAATCGAAATAGGCGTGCGCGGCATGCGTCGCGGTCTCGAACAGTGAAAGCCCGAGCGCCAGCGTCACGCCGAGGGCGATGGGCACGTCCATGTTGAGTTGCCGCGCGCGCAGCGCCCGCACCGCGCTCTGAAAGAACGGCTGACCCGCATAGGCCGCGGCCGGCAGCGCAATCAACGCCGAGAGCCAGTGAAACAGGTCGCGCGTCTCCGCCGTCATGTCGCTGACATTGCCGGCCCACACCGAGATCGACAGCAACATCACGTTCATCGCCGCGAAGCCGGCGACGGCGAGGCATTTCAATAGCCATTTGGCCTGCGCGCTCTCGTCCGCCTCGACACGCTCTGGTGCGAACGGATGGGCGTGATAACCGATGCCTTCCAGTGCGTCGATGATGCGAGCGGCGTCGATTTCATCCTCGCGCCAATCAACGGCGAGGCGACGTTGGGTGAAATTGAGCCGCGCGTCGATCACGCCCGGTAGTTTGCTCAGTCCGTCTTCGATCTTGCGGATGCAGCCGGCGCAGCCGACGCCCTCCACCGCGAGCGTCATGTGCGCCGTGCCGGCATCGTTGCGTTCGACGAACATCGATAGATCGAGGGCTTCGGCCATCGCCGGCGCTCACTGCAATACGATGCGGTTCTTCGAGCGGAACAGCCGGTCGCCGCGACGCGCCAGTTCGAGCACGAGATCCCACTGACCGGCGGGAATATTGACGCGGCCACGGAAGCGGCCCGGCGTGTCCTCCTTGACGGCGACCGCGCGATCAAGGCGCCGGTCAGTCGGGCGCTCGAACAGCGCGGTTGCGTCCATTCCGATGAGCGGCATGCCGGAGGCATCGCGCGCGACGATGTCGAGGAGCGCGGCGCCGTCCGCCGCGGCGGTTACCCTCGCTTCGACCTGCCAATGCTGCGCGTCCTGCGCCTTCGCTAGCGCAACCTCGCGCTCGAACAGCTGTCCGGCCCGGTAGGAACTGTCGGTCTCCAGGCCGCCGAAGGTCGAGAGCGCTTTATGCACCAGCACCGCGTTCGCACTGATGACAACTGCGAAGAAGGCCGCGAGCAAGCCGAAAACCATCCGACCCGTGATTTCCGGTGATCGGGACCTTGCCTCGGCCGCGAAATGTTCGTCCGCCATGTTGCCGCCTCACGGTCCGAGGAAGTGGTCGCCGGCGCTTGCTGCCGGTCCCCCGGTCGCCGGCACGATGGTGAAAGTGAGAGGAATCGATGCCTCCGGCGCGAGCCGCTGGTGGGCCGTGACCAGGACGCGCACCTCGCGCGACTGATCGGGGCCGACCTCGATCACCGGATCGCCGCCCGACCGCGCCGCGCTGCCGATCACGTCGACGTCGGCGCCAGCAACCCCGGAGACCTTGAGCACGAAGCTCTGCGGCTCGCGGCTCTTGTTGAGGATGCGGACCGCAAAGGCGTTGCGCAGCGAACCGTCGGCGAGGCGCACGAACAGCGGGTTACGGTCGTGGATGACGCTGACGCCGTCATTGCGCCGCGTCGCTAGCGCATAGGTCATTGCAGCGCCGACCACGAAGATGATGACCGCATAAAGCACTGTGCGCGTGCGCACGATTTTATGGAAGGGTTCTTGCCCCTGCTGCCGACGCTTGATGTTGATGTCGGTGTCGTAGGCGATCAGGCGGGTGGGTCGACCGATTTTTTTCATCACCGCGTCGCAGGCGTCGATGCACAGCCCGCACTGGATGCAGGCGAGACTGGAACCGTTGCGGATGTCGGTGCCGGCCGGACACGCGTGCACGCATTGCAGGCAATCGATGCAGTCTCCGGCGGGTAGGCCGCGTCCGCGCAGCGCCGCCGCCAGTTTTAACGACGCGCGCGGCTCGCCGCGGTCGTAGCGATAGGTGACGTTGAGCGCATGTTCGTCGGTCAAGGCCGCCTGAATACGCGGCCAGGGGCACATGTAGACGCAGACTTGCTCGCGCATCCACCCGGCGAGCGCGTAGGTCGTGAACGTGAGGAGCCCGATGAAGACATAAGCGATGTAAGGTGCCTGAAATGTCGCAAGGTCTCTGACGATGCTCGGTGCGTCGGCGAAGTAAAGGACCCAGGCGCCGCCGGTCCACCACGCCACCATCAGCCAGAGGAAATGCTTCAGTCCGGCGCGCGCGGCGCGTTCGGGCGTCCAGGGCTGCCGGTCGCGCAGCATGCGTTCGCGCCGGTCGCCTTCGGTCCAGCGTTCGACGGCTTGGAAGAGGTCGGTCCACACCGTCTGCGGACAGAGGTAGCCGCACCAGACCCGCCCGGCGACGGCGTTCATCAGGAACAGCGTCATCGCCGCGATGATGAGCAAGCCGGTAAAGTAGTAGACTTCCTGCGGCCAGATTTCGATGAAGAAGAAGTAGAAGCGCCGGCCTGGGAAATCGACCAAAACCGCTTGGTTCGGCGCGTTCGGGCCGCGATCCCAGCGCACGAATGGCAACAGGTAATAAATGCCGAGCGTGACGACCAGCAGCAACCATTTCAGGCGCCGGAACGTGCCGCTGACACGCTGCGGATAGATTTTCTGCCGCGCGGCGTAGAGCGGGGACTCGTCACCGGGTTGATCGGGGTCGGGTCCGCTTGCGCCACGCGACTGTTGCACGGCATTATCAACGAGTTCCGCGAGCGCCGGCTGCGCCCGTTGCGGCGAAGCGGCGGCTGGCACGGAGAGCGCGCTCTCGCGGCCGCGGTCCATCCCATCACTCCCCGCCGCCCAATGTGTGCACGTAGATGGTCAGCGCCTTGAGAGTGGCGTCGTCGAGCTTGGAACCCCATGCCGGCATTACGCCGTCGCGCCCGTTCCAGATTCCTTCCATGATCGTCTTCTTCTCCGGCCCGTAGAGCCAGATCTGGTCGGTCAGATTGGGCGCGCCGACCTCGCGATTGCCCTTGCCCTGCGGTCCATGACAGACGGCGCAATTGTCGGCAAAAATCTTGGCGCCGCGCGCCAGATCGGCGCCCGGCTCGGTCGCCAGTCCGGACAGCGAGCGCACGTAATCGGCGGCGGCAGAAATGTCGTCTGCCTTGAGCAGGCCGTCGCGGCCGAACGCCGGCATCGAGCCCTGATGGCCTTGATCATCTCCGGCGCGGACACCATGGCGGATCGTCTGCGCGATGTCGTCGAGCTTGCCGCCCCAAAGCCAATCATTGTCGACCAAATTAGGGTAGCCCTTGGCGCCGCCGCCGCCGGCGCCGTGGCAAGGCGCACAATTGTCGGCAAAGGCGCGGCGGCCGGCGATACGGGCGAAATCGAGCAGTTCCGGCGTCGATTCGATCTCTTGCAGCGAGGCGGACGCGAGCCGCGTCATCATCGGGCCGCGCTGCACCTGCAAGGCGGCGAGATCGCGGGCGACCGCGTCGCGCGCGTGCCAGTTGAACAGGCCATTGCTGTATGAGGAAATGAGCGGCCACGCCGGATAGACGACCCAGTAGCCGATCGACCAGATGATCGTCGCGTAGAACAGCCATAGCCACCAGCGCGGCAGCGGCGTGTTCAGCTCGTGGATGCCGTCCCACTCATGTCCGGTAGTACCGACCTTCGTCGGCGGTTTTTTATCGGCTTTGCTGCGGCCAAACATTTTCTCAATCCTCCCGCAGCGGCATGCGGGCCGATTCGTCGAATTGCTTCTGGCGCGAGGGCCAGAGCGCGTAGATGAGCACCACTGCGAACAGCACGAGGAAGTAGAGGAGGCCCCAGGTCTGGGCGAGTTGGGCAAAAAACTCGTAGGTCGGCGACACTAGTCGTCTCCTCAGCGAATGTTGGCTTTGTCGTCGTAGAGTTTGAAGTCAACCAGCGTTCCCAGCATCTGCAGATGGGCGATCAGCGCGTCGGCTTCGGTGATGCGGCCTGGAATGCCGGCGAAATTGCGCGCCTGCGCCTTCGGATAGCGGCGCGTGAGCGCCGCGGCCTCCGGCGCATCGGTCGTCGCTTGCGTGCGCAGGTCGGCGAGCGCGTTGGCAATCATCTCGTCGGTATAGGGCACTCCGAGCGTCGCCTGTACCTTCATGTCCTCGGCGATGTGGCTGAAATCGAGATCGGTCGCGAACAGCCAGGGATAGCCGGGCATGATCGAGCCGGGAACGACGGACCGCGGATCGAGCAGATGATCGCGATGCCAGTCGTCGGAGTATCTGCCGCCGACGCGCGCCAGGTCGGGACCGTTGCGCTTCGAGCCCCATTGGAACGGGTGGTCGTACATGCTTTCGGCGGCGAGCGAATAGTGGCCATAGCGCTCGACCTCGTCGCGCAGCGGACGGATCATTTGCGAATGGCAGAGATAGCAGCCCTCGCGCACATAGATGTTGCGCCCCGCAAGCTCGAGCGGCGTATAAGGCCGCATGCCCTCGGCGGTCTCGATGGTGCCGCGCAAGTAAAACAGCGGCACGACCTCCACCAGGCCGCCGACGGCGATCACGATCAAAATGCCGATCAGGAGCAGGATCGAATTGCGCTCGAGGATCCAGTGCCTTTGCCACAGCGGCGTATAGGTCGACATCGGCGCTCCTCCTACTCGGCCGGCGCCAAGCTGACGCCCCGCGCCACAAGTTCACGCGGATAGATCGTCCGCCAGACGTTGAAGGCCATGATCAGCGCGCCGGCGAGAAACAGAAGGCCGCCGATCGCGCGGATCACATAGAAGGGATGCATGGCCTCGACCGTCTCGATGAAGGAATATTCGAGGAAGCCGAGATTGGTGTAGGCGCGCCACATCAGGCCCTGCAGGATTCCCGCCACCCACATCGACGTGACGTAGACGACGATGCCGATGGTCGCGATCCAGAAATGCCAGCCGACCAGTCGCAGCGAATAGAGCGGCCGATTCCACAGCCAGGGCACCAGGCAGTAGATCGCGCCGAAGGAGACGAAGCCGACCCAGCCGAGCGCGCCGGAGTGCACGTGGCCGATCGTCCAATCGGTGTAGTGCGACAGCGAATTGACTTCCTTCACCGACATCACCGGCCCTTCGAAGGTGGCCATGCCGTAGAAAGCGACCGACAGCACCATCATGCGCAGCACGGGGTCGGTCCGCAGCTTGTCCCAGGCACCCGACAGCGTCATGATTCCGTTGATCATGCCGCCCCAGGACGGCATCCACAGCATCACCGAGAAGACCATGCCCAGCGTCTGTGCCCAGTCGGGGAGCGCGGTGTAGTGCAGATGGTGCGGTCCCGCCCAGATATAGAGAAAGATCAACGACCAGAAATGCTCGACCGAGAGACGATAGGAGTAGATCGGCCGGTCGGCTTGCTTCGGGATGAAGTAGTACATCATCCCGAGGAATCCCGCGGTGAGGAAGAAACCCACGGCGTTGTGGCCGTACCACCACTGGATGAGCGCGTCCTGCACGCCGGAGAAGACGGAATAGCTCTTGGCGCCGAAGACCGAGACGGGGACCGTCAGGTTGTTGACGACGTGAAGCACGGCGATGGTGATGATGAAGGCGAGGTAGAACCAGTTTGCGACGTAGATGTGCGGCTCTTCGCGCTTCAGCACGGTGCCGAGGAAGACGGCGAGGTAGGTCACCCAGATGATGGTGAGCCAGAGGTCGTTGAACCACTCGGGCTCGGCGTATTCGCGGCCCTTGGTGACGCCCTCGAGATAGCCCAGCGCCGCCATGACGATGAAGAGCTGATAACCCCAGAAGATGAACCAGGCCGTGGCGCGTCCGCCCCAGAGCGGCGTGCGGCAGGTGCGCTGTACCACGTGGAAGGAAGTGCCGAGCAGCGCATTGCCGCCGAAGGCGAAGATCGCTGCTGACGTGTGCAGCGGCCG
>DATHCD010000070.1:0-2066 GCA_035319735.1 Xanthobacteraceae bacterium
CGAGATCAAGGCGGCGCGGCTCGTCGGCAATCCCGGCTGCTACACGAGCTGCGCCGAGCTGGCGCTGATCCCGCTGTTGAAGGGCAAGGCGATCGACCCCGACAGCATCGTCATCGACGCCAAATCCGGCGTCACCGGAGCCGGCAGGGCGGTGCGGGAGGATTTGCTGTTCGCGGAAGTGTCTGAGGGTTTCCACGCTTACGGCGTCGGCCACCACCGCCACATGGCCGAGCTCGACCAGGAATTTTCGTTAGCCGCCGGCCGCGACGTGATCGTCACCTTCACGCCGCATCTCGTGCCCATGAACCGCGGCATCCTCTCGACCATCTACGTCCGCAGCGCCAAGGCCTCGGCACCGGACCTTCACGCGACACTGTTAAAGTCTTACGCGAAGGAGCCGTTCGTGCATGTGCTGCCGTTCGGCGCGCTGCCGCAGACCCGGCACGTGCGCGGCTCCAACATGACCTTCATCGGCGTCGCTGCCGACCGCATCGCCGGCCGCGCCATCATCGGTTCGGCGCTCGACAATCTGACCAAGGGCGCCTCGGGGCAGGCGGTGCAGAACATGAACCTCATGCTCGGCTTCCCGGAAACGATGGGCTTGGAGCAGGTGGCGCTGTTTCCGTAAAGAGCGCCGGGCGCGCCGCCTATCCACCGGATCGGCATTGAAATAATTGGCGCAACGCAACCCCGCCGGAGCGTTGCGCCAAGTTGCGTCTTGAACGGCCCCGTCCAGTGCGAGGGGACGGCGGTCAGACCAGCTTGAATATTGCCAGGACGAGAATGGCTTGCGCCACAAACCCGCCGACGAAGGCGAGCGTGCGCAGCACCGGAATGCCGAGGGTGTAGACCACGACGTGCGCCAAGCGCGACCAGAAATAGAGCGCGCAGGCGAAAGCCGTCGCCGCCGTCGCGATATGCAAGGTCTGCGTGGCCAGCACCAATGGCGCGAAGACCACGAGATTTTCAACAGCATTGGTGTGCGCGTCCATCATGCGCTGCGCCCACGCCGATTGCGGCTTGGCGCTTGGGCTTGGATTCGCCATCGCTCCCATAAGGCCGCGCACCATGGTGCGATCGAGGATGTACGGCACCCACAACAGGCCCGTCATCGCCACCGTCAACACTAGCCAGAACATTTCCGTTGACATTTTGCCCCTCCCGGTCTTGCCGCGGATTTGACCGCGCTGGCAAATCTTGCAGCTATTGCCCGTGCCGGAAAGGGGTGTGAATTAAGTCCGTGGGCAAGCGTCCCGGCACGCTCAGCGGCGCGCTTAAGACTGCACCCTCACGTAGCTTCCCGGCGCGTCCTCGATGGCTTTCAGCGCGCCGCCGCCGGGTGCGCGGGCAGGAACTTCGGTGTCGTCCTGGTGCTTCAGCCAGGCGAGCCAGTCCGGCCACCACGAGCCGGGATGCTCCTTCGCCTTGGCGAGCCAGCCCTCGAGGTTGCCGCTGCGCGGCTTCGGTCCGGTCCAGTACTGATATTTCTTCATGTCGGGCGGGTTGACGACGCCGGCGATATGTCCCGAGCCGGTGAGCACGAACTTCACTTTGCCGCCGAACAGTTTTGAAGCGAGCAGCACCGATTTCGCCGGCGCGATGTGGTCCTCGCGCGTCGCCAGATTGTAGATCGGTATCTTGATGGCGCCGACGTCGATCCGCGTGTTGCCGAGCACCATCTCGCCCTTCGCCAGCTTGTTGTCGAGGTAGCAATTGCGGATGTAGAAGGAGTGATTGGCGGCCGGCATCCGCGTCGAGTCGGAATTCCAATACAACAGGTCGAACGGGAACGGCGCCTTGCCCCGCAGGTAATTGTTGATGACGTAAGGCCAGACCAGGTCGTTGGAGCGCAGCATGTTGAATACCATCGCCATCGACTTGCCGTCGAGGTAGCCGCGCTGCGCCATCCGCTGTTCGATCGTCTTCACCTGCTCTTCATCGACGAACACCTTGAGATCGCCGGCATTGGTGAAGTCGACCTGGGAGGCAAACAGCGTTGCCGAGACGATGCGCTCGTCGTGCCACGCCGCCATCGCCGCCAGCGCCACGGTCAGCATCGTGCCGCC
>DATHCD010000071.1:0-43116 GCA_035319735.1 Xanthobacteraceae bacterium
GGGGTGACACACTTCCTGATGAAGCGCCTGCCGAAGGTCGCCACCGAAATGGCACTACACGTGCTGGCCTACAACCTCAGCCGTGTGATGAACATCATGGGCATCCAGCCGCTGATGGCGGCGATCAGGGCGTAATCAAACCTGAAATACCATGCCCCCTCGCCAAGGGCGCTAAATCTACCTTCCCGCAAAGCGTTTTGACACGACCAAGATCCAATTCGGACATGAACGGTTCGTGCGAGACCGCCGATACAATCGGCTAGTTCCGTTGGGAACTATGCGGCCCGCGCGGGGTTGCCTGAAAATCCAAAGAGAGAAACAGGAGCAGTCGTCATGAACGCTTTGACGGCCGGAACACTTGAAGCCCCCTGCCATTTACCCACGCCGTTGCGTTCGTCCGGAACCGGGACACACTCCAGCCTATTGGTTCATCGACACCCTCCGGCTCGTCCTGGTCGATCGCCGGCAGACCGGCGGGGGGCCACAGCGGCCCGAGACGATTGGGCGCTCTGCCGTCTCGGGATACGCTGAGCGCCCAGCCATTGCTTGAAAGTAGGGAGATCTCTGCCATGTCGCACGTGAAGCAAGCCTCGAAGCGAAGACGTCGGAGCAAAGCGCTACCGGCGTTGGGGGCCGCCGGGCTGTCATTGTCGTTGGCGAGCGGAGCGTCAGCCGCGACGACAGATCCGGTAGCGAGCGCCCAAACGCGAAACGTTGCAGCGAGCCACGAAATCACTCTGCGCGAGGAGGAAATCTTCGAAGCCGGCTTGGCGACTTTTTGTGTCTTCGATAAAGAAAGTCCGCAACTACGGCAGGTGGGCCCGAGAGTTTCCTTCGGCTGCGGCTGCCTTGGCTGCGCCGGCGTCGGCGCTTGCAGCGCCTACTCGGCGGGCGTCGATTATCAGGCATCGACGGTCGGGAGCAATGTCAATCCGCCGCACTATACAGCCAAACCTTCGCACAAAAGACAGCCGCTCAGGTGAGCGAGCGTTACGGAAAACCCTTGTTCGCGTAATTACACCGCGGGCTTTTCTCGATGTCTGGATGCAAAGCCGACGCGGCGGGCTCTGGCCAAGAAACGGCGTTCCCGACCCGATTCAGACCTCGGCGCTACCGTAATTTCCCTTATGTGTAAGTCCTGAATTTCTTGCGGCCTTTCCATGCGCGATGATGAATGCATCGAGAAGATGTGGGCGAAGAAAACGGAGCATATCATGTCGCAAAATTTTCGGAACCCGAAACCGCCTCGTTGCCCGCGCTGCGCACAGTTCATGACGCTTGTTCGGACGACTGAAAGGTTCGGCGGCTTGCCGATGTTACGTACTTTTGAATGCCATCCCTGCGATATGTGTTTTGCCTACGAGGCGGAGCAAAAACTAGCTGCTTGAGTGGCCGCAGCAAACAGCCTTTCGAGAGACTGGACGCTCGCTCGCACGGCAAGGCCGGAAACGGCACGATCGTGCGATCGCCGGGAAGCTCAACGCCGTCCTTGCCGAATGAGGATTTGACGACGCGCCCGGCGCGTGCGTGCCGGCAACGAAGCTCAGGTCCAGCCATCGGAGGCGCCGGCGGGCTCAAGAGCGCCTGCGGCCTCAGCCGATGCCGAATAGGGTGCCGATCGATGGCCGTCGGCGTCGGCCAGTGATGTTGCAAGTCAAGGATCGGCCCCCGTCGTCGCGCCACCCGATAACCGACGCACGCAACGGCAAGCGCCGCAGCCGTCACCACGGCGAGGCTCGGATCAATCCTGGCTTCGAAGCGAAGCCGCTAGCTTGACTCGGAGCCTGGACCTAACACAGTGTCGCTCGTCGAGTGCATGCGCAACCGTTCGAGAACAGGAGGCGACGATGACAGAAGAAAAGAACAAAGCTCGTGGGAGTGTCGATGAAGCGACCGAGCAGACGCTAGATCTCGCTCGTGGGGCAATGGAAAGTTATCTCGATTTCTTTCAAAAGACCATGTTTGCTTCGCCCTGGGCACAAACGGACCTGAACAAGAAAATTCAAAACTATGCCGGTAGAAATCTGGCCGCCACTTTCGAGTATGCGCAGAAGTTGACGAGGGCCAAAGATATGCAAGAGCTCACGCAAATTCAGACCGAGTTCATGCAGGCGCAAATGAAAGCCCTGAGCGAGCAGGCAAAGGATCTCGGCGAAACTGCAATGAAGGCGGCAACGGAAACGTTCAAGGGACGCTCGGTTCCGTGATCTTGGAGATTGCTGCAGCCGCGGCGGGGGCAAGGATCGGCGGCGGCCGCCCGACCGATGATCATGCGGGATTTTGGGCAACTCCGGACACGCGCGTCGTCACGGCCTTGGGCAAAATCGACGTCAATGACCCCAACGGAGAAACAGGGCGCAAAAGACTACGGCGCCTTCGCAGTCAGGTCGATATTAACACGCTTTCCGTCTGTTCCGTTCCATGACGCCGCTATCGCACGAAGATCGGGTGTGATTTTGCCACTATAGACCATATTGATAAAGCCGGCCTTCTGCTCCTGATCGGGAATTTCCGACATGTCGAATGCAAGGCTCCGTGGGTTGATGACTGCGCGGACCTTTGATGAGAAGGTTTTGTTTTTGTCTTTTACGTGAACGAAATATTCCGTTCCCGTGAATTGAACGTCGCCATTTCCGACTACGCGACGATCATTGAAACTAACTGACATGTAATAGGTTTCTGCCGACGGCTGCCAAGTGTATGTGCCCGAAAAAGACGAAGGAAGATTTTTCAATAGCCACTCAGTGTCAGCGGCAAAGCAATTTGAGATAGTCATCAGGATGAGGCTTAAGACAAACAATAGCCTTGCCATGGCGATCCCCGATATTTGAAGGTGACTGAGCGCAAGTATAATCGTATTTCCTGACTCTGTAACTGGGGCAATGGCGCCGACGAGACCGGGCATGATTTGCGCCGCCGCGATGGCGATCGACTGGCCGGCGGGACGCACCGGCTGGCGGAAGATCAGCGTGGCGCGGCGGATGTGCGCGGAAAGCTCGGAGGCGAGCCGCGGCTGGAATTGGGCGGCCCCATCGTTGGCCGGGGCCGCTGAACGTAATGGCCCGTTCTCAGTAGCAGAGCGATACCCAGCGCCAGCCGTGCTTGGTCCATACCCGCTGATAACAGTCGCCGTAGTAATAGTAGTCGTAGGGCTCGATGAAGGCGTAACCCGGGCCGAAGGAGAAGCGTCTGAAATGGTGATCGTGATTGTGGTGGTGCCGGTCCCCAACCCAGTTGCTGTGAGCGGTAGACCCAACCCAATTGCTGTGCGTAGACCATTGACCGCTCGTGACGGCACCGCCGCTCACGTGGCTGCCATGACTGCCATGACTGCCGTGCGCCAGCGCCGGCGAATTGCCGGCGGAACCCACCGCTATTGTCGCGGCGGCGGCCAAGGTTATCGCAATCGAACGCGCCATGATTCGTTCTCCATCGGTTGAGCCCGACCAGCAGCCTGGCCGGATCTACGTCGCCCCGCAAGGCGTCACCGCGGCGGCAAGAAGCCGCCGCGTGCAAGTCTGCGCGGCAAAGCAGAAATGCTCAAATTACTAATGAGTTAGATTCTAACAGATAAGTCAGTTTTCGCCTTTCCGACTTATGCTACGGTTGTTCCCGGTCGATGTGCAATGGAGATCGCGACAATGGCAGGCGCGCGCCGTCGCATTCTCGTCATCGAAGATGATCCGGAGACGGCGCAGCAGCTCGTGGATTTCCTGCAAACGCGCGGTTACGCCGCCGATCTCGCCGCCGACGGCAATGACGGGCTCCGCCTCGGCCAAGCGGCCGACTATGCCGTCATCGTGATCGACCGCATGCTTCCCGGCATCGACGGGATTGCCGTCATCCGCCGCCTGCGCGAGGCCGGCACGATGACGCCGGCCTTGATCATCAGCGCGCTCGGCGAGGTCGACGACCGCGTGCGCGGCTTGCGCGCCGGCGGCGACGATTATCTGGTCAAGCCGTTTGCGTTCGTCGAATTGCTGGCGCGCGTCGAAGCGCTCGCCCGGCGCAGCGTCACTGTCGTCAAGGAGACGGTGTTGCGCGTCGGCGATCTCGAACTGGACCTGGTTTCGCGTACGGCCCATCGCGGCGGCAGGGCGGTGGAGCTGTTGCCGCGCGAATTCCAGGTGCTGGAATATCTGGTCCGCAACGAGGGCCATGTGGTGCCGCGGGCGATGCTCTTGCAGCATGTCTGGGATCTGCATTTCGATCCGACGACCAACGTTATCGACGTCTATGTCGGCCGGGTTCGCCGCAAGGTCGACAACGAGCAGGCTTATCCGCTCATCCATACCGTTCGCGGCGTCGGGTTCTGCGTCCGTGCTCCTCGTTAAGACCCTGCGCTCGTCCACGTTCCGACTGGCGCTGTTGAGCATCGCCGTGTTCGGCGCCGTGGTCATCGGGTCATTCGGTTACGTCTATTGGTCGACCGCTTCCTTCGTCTTGAGCCGATCGGATCGCGCCATCGAGGCGGAGCGTGCGAGCCTGCGCCAGGCCTACGACAGCGGCGGGCGTGACGGCCTGATCGAGGCCATTGCGCAGCGCATCGCCGACGCACGCTCCGACGGCGGCGTTTATCTGCTCGCCGACCCGGCCTACGGCCCGGTCGCCGGTAATCTGAAAGTTTGGCCATCGGAGCTCAAGGGCGCCGCAGGCTGGAGCAAGTTCAGCACCGATGCGTTGCCGGCAAGCCCGGCGGTCGATCGATCGCTGTTGCGGGCGAGCTTCGAAACGCTGCCCGACGGATTCCATTTGTTGGTGGGAAAGGATATCGGCGATCTGGGCCGGTTCGTGAATGGAATCTATGCCGTGCTGGCATTCACGATCCTGTTCGTATTCGTGCTTGCGGCCGTAGCGAGCGTCAGCGTCACGCGGCGCACCGTCGGCAGGATCGAATCGATCAACGCGACCAGCCGCGCCATCATGGACAGCGGCCTCGGCCGGCGCATCCCGCTGCGCGGTACGCAGGACGAATGGGATCAGCTCGCGCACAACCTCAATTCCATGCTCGAGCGCATCGAGGCGCTGATGGCGGAAGTGAAGCAGGTCACCGACAATGTCGCGCACGACTTGAGAACCCCGCTGACGCGGATGCGCGGGCGGCTGGAGAAGGCTTCGCTCGGCCGGCGCGACGCCGATGCCGACCAATCGTTGATCGGCGCCACCATGGCCGACCTCGACGACGTCCTGCGCATGTTCTCGTCGCTGACGCGCATCTCGCAGATCGAGGGGACGAAGCGAACGGCGGCGTTCCGCACGGTGAACCTGGCCGAGATCGCGAGCGAAGTCGTCGAGCTGTTCGATGCCGCCGCGGAGGACAAGGGCGGGCGCATCGAGGTCGTCGACGACAGGCCGGTGCTCATCAGTGCCGACCGCGACCTCTTGTTCGACGCCGTGGCCAATCTGGTCGACAACGCGATCAAGCACGGGCGTGAAGCCGGGCAAGTGACCGTCGCGGTCGAAGGGAATGATGCGGAAGCCGTGATCACCGTCGCCGACGACGGGCCGGGAATACCCGCGGACGAGCATCAGCACGTTTTCAGGCGCTTCTATCGGCTGGAGCGCAGCCGTTGTACGCCAGGCAATGGGCTCGGTCTCAGCCTGGTTGCCGCGGTCGCCCGCCTGCACGGGGCACGGATCGACATGCTGGACAACGCGCCGGGATTGCGAATCGAGCTGCACTTTCCCTCGGCCGGCGAGCGCGGCGCGAACGTGCACGGTGGGGCCATTGCGACGGACGGCCGGCGCCAATGACGGGGCGGCCGCGGTCTCGGCCATGACGGCATGTTGCCTCGGCGCGATGATTTGCTAGACCTCGCGGTGAAAGAGGTCTTGGCGATTCGACAAGAGAGGAGACGCCATGCTGCGCGTCGTTGCCATTGCCGCGATGCTCGCGCTCGCGGCGCCGAACTTGGTCGCGGCCGAGGAACACCGCGAACAGCACAAGCCGCCGCCCGGGCCGCATGGACCGCCGCCCGGGCCGGCGAAACTACCACCCGGCCCGGCGCCGCACGGGCCGCCGCCTCCGCCGCGCGGGCCCGCGCCGATGGCCGCGCCGCATCCCGGCCCCGGCGGACCGGCGCGCCAGTTCAGCTATCACGGCCATCTGATCAATCCGGTGCACGCCGAGCCTTTCGTTTATCCGCCCGGCTGGGCCTATCGGCAATGGGCCATCGGCATGGCCTTGCCGGCGATCTTTTTGACGCAGGTTTATTGGTACGCCGATTGGGCGGCGCTCGGCCTGGCGCCGCCGCGGGCCGGCTTCCAATGGGTGCGCTACGGACCCGACCTGCTGCTGGTCGATGTCAACACCGGCCAGGTCGTGGATGTGGCGTATGGGGTGTTCTACTAGGCGCGCCGTCGTTGCGCGCGCTGAGCCGTCTGCGTGGTGGCCTGCTATGAGTGAAGCGCGCTCAGCAAAAAGAGACCCCGGGACAATGTCCCGGGGTTCTTGCTTCTGCTCTGTCAAGACAAGATCAGTCCTTCGTCATTAGCACGGGCGGTGCCTTGCCCCAATTGGCCCAATCGAACTTATAGTTCACGCCCAGCTTGATGATCTGCTTAGTTGCGCTCTCTGGAGAAGTAAAATTATCGAAAACATCAGGCACGCCAGCAAAACTCGCATTAAAGTGCACGGTTTGCGTCACGAATTGCATGTAATCATATTCCAATTTAACGGTCCAATTCGGCAGGAATATATATTCCACACCTAGCCCGAGCAGGAACCCGGGCAGCGTGGCGCTGCCGGTGGCAACATAGAAATCGTCGGAAGGCTGAGTTTGAGAAAACTTGAAGCCGCCCCACACTGCGCCTATTTTACTGTAGATAAGCGTTTGCTCGAAACCGAGTCCGAAACGGGCTGCGATATCGAAGTCCCAATTGTTTCTCGTAGTGTATTTGACGCCTTCGGTATCGCACGACAGTGGGCCAGAATTGTAACAGGCGGTATTTTGCAGGCTCGACCACATGCCCTCGCCCTCGATACCGACGACGAACGCTCCGCCCCAAACATGCCAGTTAGTCTGATAATTGCAGCCGACCTGCCCGCCGGCTATCCAGCCGGCGCCACGGTAATCGTGGCCATCATAGTCACTGGCCCAAGTGTCACTCATCACGCCGCCACCAAGCTGGGCGCCGATGTAGCAACCCCCCCAAGGGTAGGCCGCCACGGGGGGGCCGGCCTTTACCGGAAGACCGAGATCCGCGGCCGATGCCGCCGAAGCGATGCCGACTGCCGCCGTCGCCGCCATAAGTGAAGCAATTCTACGCATGGATGCCATCCCCCGTTACCCAGAGCGACTTTGATTAGAGTATATCCTCGGCCCTGCCGTGGAAAAATCGCGGTGTTCGTTATCCCCGCCGATTCTTTGCGAACGTTGCAAAAGAGCCACATTGCCGCTCGCTTGAAAAACCCCAGCAATAACAGTAGCGTGAGATTGCCCTGGGCCATGCGCTCATCGGACGCCGAACCGCCGTGCCTGACCGGAGTCCTGTCGGCTCGTAAGCTTGTACGTGCCCTGGCTGCTAATGTGGCCCCCTGTTCGCTTGGCGCATAATCGCCGCACAAAGCTGTAAAGGGTTGCGACATGTGGGCGGTCACGTCCTACTTCAATCCAGCGCGATACAAACGCCGTCTGCAAAATTATCGGACGTTCCGCAAAAAGCTAGCGGCGCCCCTTGTCACCGTGGAGCTTTCCTTCGATGGAGACTTTGAGCTTAAGGATGGCGACGCGGATATATTGATACAGATCTCAGGGGGCGCAGTCGTCTGGCAAAAGGAGCGACTGCTCAATCTTGCCATAAAATCAGTACCGAGCGATGTCGATCGTATTGCGTGGATCGACTGCGACGTCATCTTCGACAGATCCGACTGGTGGAATGCGGCCAAGGCGAAACTCGATACGCTCAATGTCGTCCAACTCTACTCCGATCTCGTCGATCTGAGCCCAGAGCATGATCAACGCGACCATCCTGATGCGGCTCGGCGGCGACAAGGGATCATAAGCTTCATCGAGCAGGACAACCTCAAACCCGCGCAGGTCGGACCGTTGCTGGAAGCGGGACGCGGCGCCGGCGGCAAGAGCATGGGCCTGGCCTGGGCGGCACGGCGGGAGATTGTCGAACGTCATGGGTTATATGACGCGATGATCATAGGGAGCGGCGATCGATTGATGGTTGGCACCCTGTACGGTCAATTCCAGAAGATGAGCGAAGTGTTCGACCTCAACAGCGCGCGCAGAGAGCACTATCTTGGGTGGGCTCGCGATTTTTACCGAGCAGTGGACGATCGCGTCGGCCACGTGCCCGGACGGATATATCACCTCTGGCACGGCGACTTTGCCGACCGCAAAGCGCTGGAAAGGCATCGTTGGCTTGCTGGCTTTGATTTCGGTCCCGATGTCGATCTTATGATCGGCGCCAATGGCGCCTGGCAATGGGCCAGATCGAGACCCGATCTTGAACAACTGATGACAAGTTATTTTGACAGCAGGGCTGAAGACGGGTAGGTGCGCCGTCTCTGATAATATGGACCCTTGCTCGCTTGGTGCAAAATCGCCATACAAAATTGTAAAGGCTTGCGACATGTGGGCGATCACGTCCTATTTCAATCCGGCGCGGTACAAACGCCGCCTGCAAAATTATCGGACGTTCCGCACAAAACTGGCGGCGCCGCTCGTAACCATGGAGCTTTCCTTCGACGGAAACTTTGAACTTAAGGATGGCGACGCGGATATACTGATCCAGATATCCGGGGGAGCTATCGTCTGGCAAAAGGAGCGACTGCTCAATCTTGCCATAAGATCAGTGCCGAGCGATGTAGATAATATTGCGTGGATTGACTGTGATGTCATATTCGAAAGATCCGACTGGCCGGATGAGGCTGAGGCACAGCTCGACAATTTTGAAGTTGTCCAGCTGTTTTCCGAGCTCGTCGACCTAAAGTCGGAGTATGGTAAAAACGATGTCGATTACCGTGATCCTGTTCGCCGCCTTAGCGGGCTCGTTAGCTTAATCAACGACAGAAAAATTAGACATTCGGACGTTGGGCCGTTGCTGCAAGGAGGACAGCGCGACGCTACGGGCTTCAGTATGGGCATTGCTTGGGCAGCCAGGAGGAAAGTTCTCGAAGGTCACGGCTTATATGATGCGATGATCATAGGGGGCGGCACCCGAGCGCTGATAGGCACCCTTTATGGTCAATTTCAGAAGATCATCGAGGTG
Organism: Xanthobacteraceae bacterium; assembly: GCA_035319735.1. Lineage (GTDB taxonomy): Bacteria > Pseudomonadota > Alphaproteobacteria > Rhizobiales > Xanthobacteraceae > BOG-931. The sequence goes on from DATHCD010000071.1 coordinate 9,223, forward strand.
TTTGAACTCAATAGCGCCCGCCAGGCGCACTACCTAAAGTGGGCTCGCCCCTATTACGAAGCGGTTGGCGATCGTGTCGGCCATGTTCCCGGAAGGATTTATCACCTTTGGCACGGCGACCGCGCAAACCGCAAAATCCTCGAACGTCACCATATGCTTGCCGGCTTCGACTTCGCACCCGATGCCGATCTCACGATCGGCGCCAATGGCGCTTGGCAATGGGCGAGATCGCGCCCCGATCTTGAGCAACTGATGACGAGCTATTTTGACAGCAGGGCCGAAGACGGGTAGCTGCGCCCCCTTTTAGAGACCCGACACGGGCGCGCCGAATTGTCCGGCGACCCGATCGAGTATTATAAGAGTGAACGACTGACGGCCGGCTTCGGGTGCTGTGAATGTTCGCTGAATTGACCGCGAGACCGTTACATTCCGCCGCCTATAGCACTCGTCCATTCACGTTCATCGATCAAGATGCCCGGAATGATCTTGCCAACATTGCAGAGATCGATCTCATCGAGAATGGCGATCGGACAGCCCGCGAGAACTGGCAAAACCGGCAGCTGACGAATCTCCTGCGGCACGCGCAGACCCGCTCGAAATTTTGGCGCCAGAGAATGCCGTCCCGCATGATCGGCCACGGCATCTTGAAATATATTCCGATGCAAAGCCGCGCCGATATCGCCACGCAGGCGAGGCTCGAAGGCTCTCTCGCCGCCCGGGACGGGAAGGCGCCCGTTTCAAGTTACGCATCCACCGGATCGACCGGCACGCCGGTCAAGGTCTACGTCTGCCCGGAGAACGGTTACTACACCTCGATCCGCAGCCTAGCTCAGTATTTCATCAATGGCTTAAGTCTTGACGAAAACCGCGTTTCCATTACCCCAGCGTCGAGCTTGGAAAAGCTGGAAAAAGAGTCGGCAGCCGTTACGACGACCGATTCCTGGGCCGGCGCTTTAAGCAAAATCTTCCGTAATGGTCCCGCCAAGACGATAGTCCACAAATATGATGATAAGGCGCTGATCGACGAATTGCTGAAGGACCGGGTTGGCTATCTGGTTTGTGCCAATCGATACATCGTTGTCTTGATGAACAGCGGCGGCATCGATCTCGTAAAGAGATTGGGCATAAGATTATGGATGCATCGCCAAGATTACCGCGATCCGGAAATCCTGAAAACGCTCAGCGACATCGGCATTCCCTCGTTATCGAACTATTCCGCCGGAGAAGTCGGGCCGATTGCCTTCGAATGCACGAAACGCCAGGGATATTTCCACGTGGCGCACACCAACGTCATCGTGGAATGCGACGATCAGCTGACCGCATCGTTTAATGGCGCATCGGTCGGACGATTGCTGATCACCCACTTGCATTCCTATGCAACGCCGATCATTCGCTATGATATTGGCGATTTCGGTCAGCTCGAGCAGCGCTGCCCATGCGGTCATGATGGGCCGACGCTTTCCAATATCTACGGAAGGGGTAAGCACTTTCTCCGGCATCCGAACGGCAAGCTGCTGCCATTCTACCTATCGACACGAACACTGCTGCAGGCCGCGGATTTCAAAGAGTGCCGCATCAGCCAAGCCGAGGTCGACACGATTACGATTGAACTGGGTGGCCGGGAAGAAATTACCGCAGACGAGAAAAAGAGGCTTATCGACCTGGTGATCAAAGCCACCGATCCAGCATTCAAAATCAACATCAGGCCGGTCGCCGAGATAGATTGGTCGGGCAATCCCAAGCGTCTATTTTTCTCCAGCTCGGTTGCATAGGGTTTTCAGAGAACGTCTGCTTACGTGACCGGGCGACCTTTGCATGCGGGAATTCACGACGACACCGGGCTTCGGTACCGTATTGCCAACAGAAATTTTTGTTGATGGAATGGGGAGAATGCTCGGCTTTTCACGAAGGAATGGGAAATCGTGAACCGGCAGCAACAGGACAGGCTGACTCGGATTGGTCCCGGCACAGCCATGGGTGAGTTGCTGCGACGCTATTGGTTCCCGGTGGCAGTGAGCAGCGAACTGGGAAGTGGCGGTGCCCAGGGCGTGCGTCTGCTCGATCAGGCTCTGGTGCTGTTCCGCACGACGGACGGCACCCTCGGCCTGCTCGATGAATTGTGCACTCATCGCGGCAGCTCGCTTCGCTATGGTCACGTTGACGATGAAGGCATTATCTGTCCATACCACGGCCGGAAATTCAGCCCGGAAGGGCGCTGCCTTTCCATCCCGACTGAACGCGAAGTTCCTAAGCTGCTGGAAAAGGCGCGCACTCGCGGTTATCCGGTGCAGGAACTGGGCGGCTTGATCTTCGCTTATCTTGGTCCAGCGCCCGCTCCCCTGCTGCCCCGTTACGATTTGTTTGTCTGGAACGGCGTGCTGCGCGACATCGGACGCGCACTTATTCCGTGCAACTGGCTGCAGATCATGGAGAACAGCGTCGATCCGACTCATGTTGAATGGTTGCACGGCCATCATCTCGCGGGCATCAGACGGCATGCGGGCAAAGCCGTACCCACCCACTACGCTAAGCATCATGTGAAGATCGGCTTCGATCTATTTCGCTATGGTATCGTCAAGCGACGCGTGGTTGAGGGCGCGACCGAACATGATGACGATTGGGAGATCGGCCACCCCTTGATTTTTCCTTGTATGCTGCGGGTCGGCACACAGGAGCAGCACCGTTTCCAGATTCGGGTGCCTATCGACGACACTCACACCATGCATTACTGGTATTCCTGTTATCGGCCGAAAGTGGGCGCCGTCACGCCGGTGCAAACTGATGTCCCGGTTTATGAGGTGCCGTGGCGGGATAACGATGGCAACTTCATCGTCGATTTTGTTGATGGCGGCGACATCATGGCTTGGGTGACCCAAGGACCCATTGCCGATCGCACTCGGGAAACGTTAGCGAGCTCCGACAGCGGCATCGTCCTATACCGCAGGCTGCTGATGGAACAGGCTCGAAAAGCCGCCAGGGGGGAAGACCCGATCGGCGTCATCCGCGATCCGCTAGAAAACACCATCATTGAATTCTCCCAGGAGCATAACAAGTTCCGGGCCGGCGCTGCCTTCCTGCGCGAGGCGATCGAAATGAGTCACGTCCGCTACAGCCCCATCAAGGAACGCATTGTTCAGCTGCTGGAGCACTCTTGACGATCAGCTATGAGCCGTCGCCTCCGCATCCTGCTTTACGTTCAGCATCTCACAGGCGTTGGACCTTATGTACGCACCAGCGAAATCGCCAAGGCGCTCGCGCAGCGGCATGACGTCATGCTCACAGACGGCGGTCAGCCCGTACCGCGCACCGGCATGGAACGGGTGGCCATGCTGCCGCTGCCGCGCGTCCGCCGGCAGGGGTCGAGACTCGCTGCATTTCACGGCGAGTCGGAGATCGCTGCCGTCATGCAGGCGCGCCATCAATGCTTGCGGGAAACGATCAGAAGTTTCCGTCCCGATGTCTTGCTCGTGGAGCATTACCCGTTCAGCAAATGGGTATTAGGAGATGAGATCGCGAGCATGGTCGCGGAATCGCGTGCAGCGAATTCTGCGGTGAAGATTATTTGTTCGGTGCGGGACATTCAGCCACGAAGCCGCCATGAGGCTTGCTCGGACGAAGACTACGCCCGGGAGGTGACAAGCCGTTTGCGCGCGCATTTCGACGGAATCATTGTGCACGGAGACCCGTTGTTTGCTCGGCTGGAGACGGAGCTTCCGTTCCTCGCTGCTGCCGGATTATGCTTGGCGTACACCGGCATTGTTTCAGAAAGGCCGGCGGCGACGAATCCTGACTGGATCAAAGCGGCAGTTCAGCCCTCTTTCATTCTGGCGAGCGTTGGCGGCGGCAGCGACCGTGCGGACTTGCTGCGGCATGTCTTAAAGGCCTGGCAGCGGCTGAAGGAAACAAGCGGGTTCGCGGAATGGAAGCTGCTGCTGTGTCACGGATTAGGTGAGTTTGACTCGGACTTGGTCGATCAAGTGCGGAGGCACGGTGAAGCGGTCGTGCTTCGACCTTTCGGCACAGACTTCCTACCTTTGCTGCAGGTTGCCGCTCTATCTGTCAGTTGCGCCGGTTACAACACTTGCGCCAACATTTTGGAAACTCGTTGCCGCGCCGTGCTCGTGCCTGATCCGGAAATGTCAGACCAATCCAGCCGGGCCTCGCTGCTGGCGGCGCGACAAGTGGCGGTTGTAGTTCCACCTGCCGGACTGACTGCCGCGAAGCTGGCCGCTGCGATATTGAAATGTTTGGCGCCCCCGCCGCCGAAACATGATATCGCGTTAGATGGGGCGGAACGGACGCGTGTGCTAATCGAGGAGATGGCAGGGAGCAGGCCTCAGGCAGTAAATTTCTCCGCTTGACCATCGGCTCGCAATTCTGCAGACGCTGGCGCAACCAAGCTTTGGGCGAGCGATGATCCGATGCGAAAGACACGAGTGAAACTGCCGGAAAATGGTCCGACCGAATCCTCTGTCTGAGCAGTAGCTCGGATCGAAACTGTCTAGCGGAAAATTCCGATCAGCGGCCAATACGAGGGAACGAGCGCGACGACAATAAGGCCCTCGGCGACCGTGAGGCATGAGCCGACCCGCAACAGGTCGCGCCCAGTGAAATATCCGTATGAATATCCCGCGATCAAAACGGGCGATTGATATACGAAGATCTTGCCCGAAGCGGCGAAGGTCCAAATCATTCCGAGCGCCAACGGATTCATCGCGTAGGATTTGCCGAATTGCATCAGCGGCGGGATCGACGTAGCCAGCATGGAGACTTCGCTGGCGAGGAGAATGTGATAAACGAACGCGGTCACGTATAGCGCCGCCGTCGAGCTGTAGGTTTTGTTCAAAAGCGACGCCATCCATCCGAACATAACTTCGGTGAGCATATTAAGCCCACCGGTCTTGGCTAGAATTTCGCCCATGCTAATGGCGGCAGCAGCAAAAAAAACAAGAAGGAAATTTGTTTGCCTCAAGTCATCAGAACCGAGGACGCCCACCCGCGGCAGAAGCGCGAATAAGCCGATGCCGAGCGCGATCTCGGAAGGAGGAATGTGATGCAGGAAATCCGTGACCCATAGCGTGCCCGCGGCAATCATAATGATTGCCGACTTTTTCTCCATGGGCGTCCAAGATGCTAGCCTGCTCAGTTGCTCCTTTGGATAGTTCGAACCGCCTGCTAGTGCGATTTTTTCCGGCGGGAATAACCAGAGGACCAGCTTCCAGACAATCAGTATCGTGATTAGATCGCACGGTAGATAGGCCAGGAACCATTGGCTCCACAGGACTTGGACCTGGCCAGTCTGCTCGATCAGACCGCGAGCGGTAATGGATGCCGCGCCGGCGATGACCATTTTGTCGAAGAGACCACTCGAGTAGGTGATCACCAGGAATAGGCCTCGTCCGATATTGCTGCCGGGTTTCAGCGAAAATGCTTCGATGATGCCCATGGCGATCGGCGCCATGATCGCAACTCGAGCGAGACCCGAGGGCACGATGAAGGTCAGCAGGAAATTAGTGACGATCAAGCCCAGTAGGATGCGCGGGTAGGTCACACCGACACACCGCATCACGCCATATGCGAGTCGCCTGGCAACACTCGTTTTGGTGGCGACAGCGCCAAGCAGCAGCGCCCCGAACAGGAACCAGGCTGTATCGCTGGCGAAACCGCTAAACGCCTCATTGAATTTGGCGACGCCCAATCCCCAAAACAGGAAACAACCGACGAAACCGGCCAATGCGCGGTCCATGGCCTCGGTGATCCACGCCGCGATCATAAATGCGGCAATTGCCAAGCTGAGTTGTGTTACCGCTGGCAGATGCGATGGAATGAGCCAGATGCTCGCGGGTATAAGGATGCAGAGAATTTGTCCCGCGAACGACCGCCGCGACTCTCTACCCTGCAACTGAGAAGCGATCGAACTTCGCCGTTCCATGGCTCCGGCTAAGCGCTCCGATGAATGCTACCACCTAATTATATCGGGAACCTTCGGCTTCTGCCTGTGAAGTCCAGCGGCGATGAAAGAGAAATCAGCGGGGTCATCGGAGTTGCAATCGTGGAAGTGTTCCATGGCCCGAGGTTCGCTCCGGGTCTTGGATCACCACAACCTGCCGGGTTTCCGGTTCAGGCCATGGCGCGGTTTTCGGTCCAATCCCAGGTGCCGTCGTCGCGCTCGCGGACCGCCTGCTTCCAGCCGACCGTCTCCGCCCGCTTCTTGAAGTTCAAACCTTCGGGCGAGTGGCGGGTGATGCCGTCGAAGACCGTGGCGATGAGCTGCGTCGTCTTCAGCCCCATCGCCTCGATCGCCTGGTTGACGACGAGCTTCTGCATCATCAGCTGATTGACCGGCACGCTCGCCATGCGGTTGGCGAGCGCCTCGACCTCGGCGTCGAGATGCTCGGCCGGCACCGCCTTGAGCACGAGCCCGAGCTTCTCGGCTTCGCTGCCCGTGATCTTGTCGCCGGTGAACAACATGCGCTTGGCCCGCTCCGGGCCGAGCCGGTAGACCCACATCGCCGTGGTCGGGCAGCCCCACACCCGCGTCGGCATGTAGCCGATCTGCGCGTCGGTGCTCATGACGATGAGATCGGCACAGAGCGCGATATCGGAGCCGCCGGCGACCGCGTAGCCGTGCACCTTGCAGATCACCGGCCGGTAGGAGCGCCACAGGCTCATGAACAGCTCGGTGTTGCGCATCATGAAGGCGTAATCCTTCATCGGGTCCCAGGGCATGTCCTGCGTCACGCCCTTGCCGCCGCTGCCTTGCGCGTAATAGGCGAGGTCGTAGCCGGCGCAGAAGGCGGCGCCGGCGCCCGCGAGCACGATGACGTGGACGCCGGCATCGGCATTCGCGCGGGCGACGCAGTCGGCGAGCTCCTGCGGCACGTCGTCGTCGATGGCGTTCATCACCTCCGGGCGGTTGAGCGTGATGCGCCCGATTCTCCCATCCTTCTCGTAGATCACCTTTGCCATTGCGGCCTCCTTTGCTGCTCGATGGGGCGACCGGATCGTGCCTGCGACAATATCGGGTCGCGCCACGTCATCGTCAAAATTCTGTGCAAGCGGGTGAGCCCATGAGATTCGTCATCGCACGCTTCATCGTTGCGGCATTGGCGGCCGCGCTGATGATCGAGAGCGTTCACGCTCAGGGGCTGGGCGGCGGCCCCGGCGGCGGACGCAGGCAGCATCAACAGAAGGCGAGCGAGCCCGACGCGAAAAAGCCGAAGGTCGACGACAAGGCTTACAACGCCGCGCTCAAGAGCTTGCCGGACAAGCCGTTCGATCCTTGGCACAACGCGCGCTGAGCGCCGGCGCGCTGTTCCGGATCATGCTCTTAAGCTTGCAGCGCCGCGATCGCGGCCGGCGCGACCGCGTCGCCCCATTCCTGCACGAAGTGTCCAGCCTCGGCGAATTCGAGCGGCGGCGGGCAGAAGCGAATGTCGCGATGGAGCGCGCGCATGACCGGCGGGCCGAGCACCGGATCGGTCATGCCGATCGCCATCACGCTGCGCCCGCGCCATTCGTTGCGCCAGAATTCGCGGGCGGCGCGGCCGATGGTGGCGCCGGGACTTTCGGCGAATTCCGGCACCAGATTGGGAAAGCGGCGGACGCCGGCCTTGTAGCGAATGTCGGGATAGGGCGCGTCGTAGGCGGCGGCCTCCACGGCGGAGAGCTGCGGGCACGCGCGCGCGAGTAGTCTGCCGACCGCCATGTCCGGCTGGCTGTTTGAATAGGCGCGCCAATCCAAAAATCCCTTGGGCAGCGGCACGTCGCCGGTCGGCAAGGCGGTGTTCATTACAATCAGCCGGCTGAAGCGCTCGGGGCTCTCCATCGGCAGCGTCAGGCCGAGGAGGCCGCCCCAGTCCTGCACCACCAACGTGATGTCGGTGAGGCCGAGCGCGCGGACCAAAGCAAGGAGACTGTTGCGGTGAAAGTCGAAACTGTAGGCCGCATCGTCGGCGGGCTTGTCCGAGCGCCCGAAGCCGTAGAAGTCGGGCGCGACGACGCGGCTTCCAGTGGCGAGGAAGTGCGGGATCATGCGGCGGTAGAGATAGCTCCAGGTCGGCTGACCGTGCAGGCAGAGAAAGACCGGCGCCGTTTTCGGCCCCTCGTCGACATAGGCCATCGTCAGACCGGCAAAGCCCGGCAGGTCGTCGCGGCGATGCGCCGGCCAGGGAAAGCCCGGCAGATCGGCAAAACGCTCCGGCGGTGTCCGCAAAATCTCGCTCATTTTCTTCGCTCTGGCTGTTTTCTCTCGCTCCGGCGGGCATCGTGTGCCGCTGTGACGCTCGCGGGCCTGAGCACCGCGTGATCGAGCCTCGTTTTCCGCGGGTCGGAATGGCTCGGCCGGCGCGGGCCCAGGAGTTCTTGACGAACAGCGGCCGGCCGGGGAATCTATGGGCCAGCCCCCTTGTTCCGCAAGGATTACACACTCGGGAGAACGTCCATGACATCGCGCCTGAGAACCATGCTGTTCGCCACCGCGGCCGCGGTGGCCGCTTCGTTGCCCGCGGCGGCGGCCGAGGACACGGTGAAGATCGCCTATATCGATCCGCTCTCCGGCGGCGGCGCGAGCATCGGCGAAGTGGGCCTGAAGACCTTCCAGTATCTGGCCGACTGGACCAATGCGCATGGCGGGATCGTCGGCCGCAAGCTCGAGGTCGTCGCCTATGACAACAAGCTCAATGCCCAGGAGACGCTGGTCCAGCTGCAGAAGGCGATCGATGGTGGAATTCGCTTCATCACCCAGGGCAACGGCTCGGCCTTTGCCGCCGCGATCGAGGACTTCGTGCAGAAATACAACGAACGCAACCCGGGCAAGGAAGTGCTGTTCTTCAACTATGCGGCGGTCGATCCGGTGCTGACCAACGATAAATGCAGCTATTGGCATTTCCGCTGGGACGCCAATTCGGACATCAAGATGACCGCGCTCACCAACTACATACAGACGCGTCCGAGCATCAAGAAGGTCTATCTGATCAACCAGGACTATTCGTTCGGCCAATCGGTGCGCGCCGAGGCGCGCAAGATGCTCAACGCCAAACGGCCGGACATCGAGATCGTCGGCGACGAGGTGCATCCCTTGCTCAAGGTCACCGACTTCTCGCCCTACGTTGCCAAGATCAAGGCCTCCGGCGCCGACAGCGTCATCACCGGCAATTGGGGCCAGGACATCGCCCTGCTGATTAAGGCCTCGGCGGACGCCGGCTTGCAGGTTGATTGGTATACCTACTACGCCGGCGGCACCGGCGGCCCGACGGCGATTAAGCAGGCGAACGTGCCGGATCGCGTGTTCGCGATCCTCGAGGGCGTGGCCAACGCGCCCTATGCGCCGGCGCAGGAGTTCGAGAAGGCGTTCCGCGCCAAGCTCAACGGCCTCACGCTGTTCTATCCGCGGGCCGTCAACGAGATCCGCATGTTCGTCCAAGCCGCGGAAGAGGCGAAATCCGTCGATCCGGTCAAGGTCGCGGCCAAGCTCGATGGCATGAAGGTGACTGCCTATAACGGCGGCGACGCCTTCATGCGCGCCGACGATCATCAGTTCTTCCAGCCGATGTACATCGCCGATCTCGGTCCGCTCGGCAAGGATCAACCGTTCGAGGAGGAGGGCACCGGCTGGGGCTGGAAGGTGCAAGGCACGGTGAGCGCGCAAGACACCGTCCTTCCCACCAGCTGCAAGATGAACCGGCCGAGCTGATCCAGCAAAGCCGGCCGGGGGTGCTGGAGCTCGTCACCATATCGACCCTGAACGGCGTGCTCTACGGCATGCTGTTGTTCCTGATGGCGAGCGGCCTCACCCTGATCTTCAGCATGATGGGGGTGCTGAACTTCGCCCATGCGAGCTTCTACATGCTGGGCGCGTTCTTCGGCTTCCAGATCAGCCAGTTGGTCGGCTTCTGGCCAGCCTTCGTGGTCGCACCGGTGCTGGTCGGCGGCATCGGCGCGTTGGTCGAGCGCTACGGGCTGCGCCACGTGCACCGGCACGGCCCGGTCGCCGAGCTGTTGTTCACGTTCGGGTTGGCCTTCGTCATCGAGGAAGTCGTGCAGATGATCTGGGGCAAGGGACCGGCGGATTATCGCGTTCCGGCTTCGCTCGATTTCAGCGCCTTCACGGTGTTCTCGACCAACTATCCGGCCTACAAGATGTTCGAGCTGCTCACCGCGGTCGCGATCTTCGTGGTGCTGTTCGCCGTGCTTACCCGCACGCGCATCGGGCTCATCATCCAGGCCGCGCTGACCCACGCCGACATGGTGGCAATGCTCGGCCACAACGTGCCGCGGGTGTTCATGCTGGTGTTCGGCGTCGGCACCGCGCTGGCGGCGATCGCCGGCGTGATCGCCGGGCCGGCGCTGGTGACGCAATCGAACATGGCGGGGATTCTCGGCCCGATCCTGTTCGTCGTCGTTGTGGTCGGCGGCCTGGGCTCGCTTGCCGGCGCCTTCGTCGCCTCGCTGCTGATCGGGCTGGTGCAGACCTTTGCGGTCTCCGTCAACCTCTCGGTCGCGGACGTGCTCGGCGGTGTCGGCGTCGCGCCGCCCGCCGGCGGCATCCTGTTGGACATCTGGAACGTGACGGTGGCGCAGATTGCCCCGATCATTCCCTATCTGCTGCTGGTGCTGATCCTGATCTTCCGGCCGACCGGTCTTTTGGGAACGCGCGAACAGTGAGCGACGTGGTGAGTGAGGTGGTGGCGAGCGCGCCGGCGCGGCGCGGCGGCCTCAATCCGGCGGCCGTGATGGCGGCCGGCCGCCTTGCCGCGCCTTGGATCGCGCTGGCGATCGCGTTCGCGATCCTGCCGGCGATTTTCACCTCGGGGACCGCGCTGACGATGCTCAGCCTGATGGGCATCATGATCGTGTTCGCGCTTTCCTACAACATGCTGCTCGGCGAGACCGGCCTGCTGTCGTTCGGGCACGCCGTCTACTACGGTCTCGGCGGCTTCCTCGCCGTGCATGCGATGAACACCGTGATCCATGATCGGCTGCCGGTGCCGCTGCCGCTGATCCCGCTGGTCGGCGGCTTCAGCGGCCTCCTCTTCGGCATCATCTTCGGCTCGGTATCGACGCGGCGCGCCGGCACCGCGTTCGCCATGATCTCGCTCGGCCTCGGCGAGCTCGTTGCCTCGAGCTCGCTCATTCTGCGCGGCTTCTTCGGCGGCGAGGAAGGGGTGAGCACCAACCGCACCAAGCTGTTGCGCGTGTTCGGCCTCAATTTCGGCCCGCAGATCGAGGTCTACTATCTGATCGCCGCGTGGTGCCTGGTGTGCATGCTGGCGATGTATGCGCTCACGCGCACGCCGTTCGGCCGCATATGCAACGCGGTGCGCGAGAACCCGGAACGCGCGCAGTTCGTCGGCTACAATCCGCGCATGGTGCGCTTCCTCGCCTTCTCGCTCGCCGGGCTGTTCGCCGGCATCGCCGGCGGGCTCGGGGCGATCAATTTCGAGCTGGTCAATTCCGCGGCGGTCGGCGCCGAACAGTCCGGCCTGGTGCTGCTCGCCGCCTATGTCGGCGGCATCGGAAACTTCATCGGGCCGGTGATCGGCGCGGTTCTCGTCACCTGGCTCGAGGTGATGCTCAGTGACCTGACCGACGTGTGGCAGCTTTATTTCGGCCTGTTGTTCATCGGCATGGTGATGTTCGCGCCCCACGGCATCGCCGGAGTGATCATGATGCACGCGCCGCTCTGGCAGGCGCGGGTCTACGGGCCGATGTTGCGACTGGCGCTCGCCTATCTGCTCGCCCTGGTGCCGGCGCTGGTGGTGCTCGCCGGGCTGGTTCTCATCATCGAGACGACCTATCGTCTCAGCATCAGGGCCTTCCAGCCGACGACCTTCTCGCTCTTCCACGTTGCGCTCGACAGCGCCAGCGCGACGCCCTGGGTGGCGGCGGCGGTGCTGATCGGCGGCGGCTTGGTGCTGTTCCGCCTGGCCCGGCCGTTGGTCGGCGCCGCTTGGCACGAGGCGCTCATGCAGGCGCACGGCGCCGGGAGAGCGAAATGACCGCGCCGGCGATCGAGCTCATCGACCTCTACAAGGATTTCGGCGCCACCCGGATCATTCGCGGCGTCAGCCTGAGCGTGCCGGCCGGCGAACGCCACGCCATCATCGGGCCGAACGGCGCCGGAAAATCGACGCTGTTCAATCTGATCAGCGGCCGCCTCACCCCGACCGCCGGCGCGGTGCGGCTCAACGGCGAGGACGTGACCGGGCTGGCGCCGCACGAGATCAACCGGCGCGGCCTGTCGCGCAGCTTTCAGGTCACGAACATCTTTCCGCGGCTCTCGGTGTGGGAAAACGTCCGCTGCGCCGTGCTCTGGTCGCTCGGCTACAAATATGCGTTCTGGCGCGGCATCGAGGGGCTGGCCGACGCCCGCGAGCGCACCGAAAGCATCCTCGAAGCGATCGACCTCATCGACCGCCGCCGCGTCCAGGCCGGCGTGCTCACCTATGCCGAGCAGCGCGCGCTCGAAATCGGCATCACCATCGCCGGCGGCGCCGGGATCATCCTGCTCGACGAGCCGACCGCGGGGATGAGCGTGGCCGAAGCTGCGCGCGCGGTCGCGCTCATCCGCAAGGTCAGCGAGGGCCGCACCCTGATCATGATCGAGCACGACATGGGCGTCGTCTTCGACCTCGCCGACCGCATCTCTGTGCTGGTGTATGGCGAGATCATTGCCAGCGACGTGCCGGTGCAGATCAAACAGGACCGCGCCGTGCAGACCGCTTATCTGGGAACCGCGGCATGATGCTCGACGTGCGCGATCTGCATGCCTATTACGGCAAGAGCCACATCCTGCAGGGCGTCTCGCTGCGCGTCGGCGCCGGCGAAATCGTCAGCATTCTCGGCCGCAACGGCGTCGGCCGCTCGACCACGCTGAAGGCGATCATGGGCGACGTGCCGCCGCACGGCGCGATCACCTTCAAGGACGAAGCCATCGCCGGCCTCAAGCCTTACGAGATCGCGCATCGCGGCATCGGCTATGTTCCCGAGGATCGCGCCATCTTTCCGACGCTGACCGTCGAGCAGAACCTGATCCTCGGCGTCAAGGCGGGAAAGAAGGAGGCGCGATGGGGCATCGCCGACGCCTTTCGGCTGTTTCCGCGGCTCAGGGAATGCGCTCGGACGCCGGCCGGCGTCATCTCCGGCGGCGAGCAGCAAATGCTGACGATCTGCCGGACCCTGATGGGCGACCCCGATCTCATCATGGTCGACGAGCCGACCGAGGGGCTGGCGCCGCAAATGGTCGAACGCATCGCCGAGCTCTTGCAGAGCATCGCCGAACGCAAGATCTCCATCCTTTTGGTGGAGCAGAAGCTCACCATCGCCATGCGCATATCGCATCGGGTCTACGTGATGGGCCACGGCCGGATGGTGTTCGAGGGCACCCCGTCGGAACTTGCCGCCGCCACCGAGATTCGCCAGGCCTGGCTCGAAGTCTAAAGACGATGCGAAACGCAGGATCATCACGCTGATCCTCGGCTTCGGCCGCGTGTGAAGGCCGAGTCTTGGGCGCCACAGCGCCAGCATGTTTGCGAAATCCGTTCGCTTGTTGAATGAGATCGTCAAATGGCGCCACACATCCGGAAAAGTGAACAAGCCGGATTTCCGGTAAAGATCATGCTTCACGGAAGCAAACCGCAGCGCAAAACGATTCAACGTCAAGCAATCGCGCGCTGATTCAGGGCGCGCGGCCGGGTGACCGGCACCGCCTCGGAAAATTGACAATTGGCGGAGCGTGGGCCATCACCCGCACGATGCACACCAAGCCAAGCCTTCAGCCCGTTTCCCCCGCACAGCTCATCTTTCCGCATCCGGTGCCTCCGGCGCCCGGTGCCACGATCGAGGTCGCTCCCGGCATCTTATGGCTTCGGCTGGCTCTGCCGTTCCTCCTCGACCACGTCAACATCTACTTCATCGATGACGGCGACGGCTGGACGCTCATCGATACCGGCCTCGGCAACACGGCGACGCAACAGGCTTGGCAGCTGATGTTCGACGGATTGTTGCGCGAGCGCCCGCTCAAGCGGATCATCGTCACGCATTTTCATCCCGATCATGTTGGCTGTGCGGGCTTCCTGCTGCGGCGTTTCGACGTGCCGCTTTACATGTCGGCCACCGAATATCTGCAGAGCCTGACCATCCACCTTAATCCCGGCGCGCTCGAAGCCGAGCACTACCGGCGCTTCTATCTCGATCATGGCCTCGATGCGGAAACGACCGGGCGCGTGGTCACTGGCGGCCACGCCTATTTGAAGCGGACGTCGGGGCTGCCGCCGACCTTCCATCGCATCGTCGCCGGCGACGTGCTGCGCGTCGGCAACCGCGATTTCGATGTGCTCACCGGCGGCGGGCATTCGCCCGAGCAGGTGATGCTGCTGTGCCGCGACGAAAAACTGTTCCTCGCCGCCGATCAGGTGCTGGCGAAGATTTCTCCCAATGTCAGCGTCGTCGCGGTCGATCCGGACGGCGATCCGCTCGGGCATTACCTGCGATCGCTCAACGCGCTGAGACGCGAGGTCGGCGAAGACGTGCTGGTGCTTCCCGGGCACAATCTGCCGTTCTACGGGTTGCACCGGCGCATCGACGAACTGAACGAACATCACCGGGCGCGCTGCGAGCGCATCTTGCGCGCCTGCCGCGCGGCGCCGCGATCGGCGGCCGAGCTGATACCGTTCGTGTTCGCCCGCAAGCTCGATCCGCATCAGATGGGCTTTGCGTTCAGCGAGGTGCTGGCGCATGTCAACTACATGCTGCGGCAGGGCAAGTTGCAGCCGGCCGCCACGGCGGACGGCATCGACCGGGTCGTGGCCGCCTGACGCGCGAATGCGGAGCGCGGGCGCGCTGCGCGCGTCACCTATGGCGCTTTGACCGGAATAACGTCGACCTCGACGTCGAGTTCGTTGGCGCCTGAGCCGACAAAAACGCCGTAGACCGGCGAAACGTCGGAAAAGTCCCGTCCGACGGCAAGCGCGATATGGTCGTTCAACGCTTCGATGGCGTTGGTCGGATCGAACCCAAACCATCCCGCCTGCGGCCCGCACCAGACCGAGACCCAGGCGTGGGTCGCATCCGCTCCTTCGAGGCGTTTTTCGCCGGGCGGCGGAATGGTGCGGATATAACCGCTCACATAGGCGGCCGGCAGTCCCAATCCGCGCAAGCCCGCAATCATGATGTGCGCGAAATCCTGACACACGCCCCGCCGTTGCGCAAAAGCCTGCGTCAGCGGCGTCGCGATGCCGGTCGCCTCGGCCTCATAGACGAAATCGCCGCGAATTCGCCGAATCAGCTCGCGGCAGGCGTCCACTATCCCGCGGCCGGGCGGAAAACTGTCGCGCGTGTATCGCGTGACATCCGCCGACAATTCAATGCGCGGGCTCGGAAACAAAAAATGGACCGGAGCGGAGCGGGAGAGATCGCGGTCCGCCAATGCCGCCTCCGCAACGCTCTGCCACTGTGGACCGGGCGTTCCGCACGCCTCGCGGCTGACCTCGACCCGTGCAGTCGACTCGATGCTGAGCTCGGTGTGCGGCGTTTCAATCGTGACGATGTTCACGACATTGCCATAGAAATCATGCTCCGCGGTGACGGATTCGGGCAACGGCGCGATGCGCAGATCCTGCCTGCTGCAATGCTGCCCGTCTTCGTCGCGCGGGGTGATCCGCAATGCCAAGCGGGCGGCGCCGACCGGCAAATCGTAATGATATGCGGTCAGATGTCGAACGTTATAGATCACGCCAGTCCGCTCGCGCCGCTGGCGACCGAGATATCCGGGCGCTGCAGGAAATAGCGCGTGGCGACCGCGTCGGAAAATCCCGAGATTTTCTGTTCAAGCGCCAGGATCGTCGATGTCTCGAGCCGCGCCGCCACCGACGTGGAAATCTCGGTTGCCAGTCGCTCGATAATCCGCCGCGGCTCTTCGAGCAGGCCGTCCTGCTGCAAGGTCGGCAGGGTGGCGATGTGCTGATCGATCATCTCGATCTGAAAGCCGACCGAACGGGGATTGAAGGGGTCCAACAGCGCCATGTCGCGCACCGGCACCAGGGCCGGACCGATCAGATAGCGGGAGCGGTAGGTGATCTGCGAGTCGATAAGATCGAGGAGGAGGTCGAGATCGTCCGCCGTTGCTTCTTCCGAGGCGAAATTTCGCGCCAAGCGGCAGGTATTGATGGCGCGCTCGGTGCGCCGTCCCATGTCGAGGAACCGCCAGCCCGCGCTTCTGTTCATGTTTTCCTGTTCGAGACCGGCCAAGGCCGCCATTGTCTGCAGCGCGCGGTCGGCCGCCTCAAGCACGTCGCTTTCGCTCTGCAGCTCGCCCAATGCTGAAAGCTGCGCCTCGAGGAGATTCAGGAGTTTTGAGGCATCCACCGAGATGCGCTCGCGAATGATCGAGCCGGCGTTGCGCGCCAAACGGACGCCGGAAAGGCCGGAGCCGTAGGCGGCTTCGTCGCACAGCGCCTGCCGGGCGATGGTCAAAGTCTGCCTATTTTCATTTTCCAGGGAAGCCGCGCCCCAGCTGACGAGCTGATGAGCGAGACGGCCCAGCGAGTTGGATAGATCGCCGGAAGAGAGGTCCATCGCCAGGCTGCGCTCGCACAGGCAGCGCACGATGCGGAAGATCGCCTCCGCGCGCTCCAGATAGCGGCCGTACCAGAACAGATTGTCGGCGGCGCGGCTCGGAAGGTTGCCGAGTATTCTTCGGATCTTGACGTCGTCGGTCGCCGGCAGCAGCGTTTCCATGACCACCGGCCCGGACGACAGGACCCAGACGTCGGCAGACTGGGCGCCTTCGCCCATGGTGACGGCGCGGGCGTCGGCGCGCGCGGAGATCCGGCAAAATCCGCCGGACATCACCTGCCAGCCGCCCGCGATCGCCGTGGCGAAAACGCGCAGGACGAAGGGCCGCGGAACCAGATGGCCGTCATCCCAGACTGGCGTGGTCGACAGCCGCACGATTTCCTGGCCGACATAGTCGATGCCGCGGGCCTCGATCGCCTCCGACAAGCGCGCCCGCTCGGCGGCGGAGAGGTTGGCCGGGAGGATTTGCCGATCGGCCTCGAAACCGGGGACGTTTTCCGCAAACGCGCCGGCGATCGCCATCGCATCGAAATTGTCAAGCGCGTGGCGCCGGGCCTCGCGATCCCCGCACCACCAGGTGGCGATGTTCGGCATCAGCAGATCTTGGCCGAGCAGATGGTGGGCGATCGAAGGCATGAAGCTCATCAACGCCCGGGATTCGGCAAAGCCGGAACCGGGGACATTGCAGATGACGGTATGGCCGTTGCGGATCGCCGAGATCAGACCCGGCACGCCAAGGCGCGACTGTCCGTTGAGTTCGAGCGGATCGATGAAATCGGAATCCACGCGCCGCCAGATCACGTCGGCGCGCTTGAGCCCGGCGATGGTGCGGACATGCGTGAGACCCTGGTGGACGACCAGATCGTCGCCCTCGACCAGAAGAAAACCGAGATAGCGCGCGAGATAGGCCTGTTCGAAATAGGTCTCGCTGTAAGGGCCGGGGGTGAGCAGGCAGATGCGCGGCTGCGATCGTTCCGCCGCCTCCGCCAGCGACGAGCGCAAGGCGCGGAAGAACGGAGCAACGCGCTCGACGTTCATGCTGCGATACTCTTCCGGCCAGGCGCGCGAGGTGACCAGCCGGTTCTCGAGCGCATATCCGGCGCCGGAGGGCGCCTGCGTGCGGTCGCCGAGCACCCACCAGCGGCCGTCGGGCCCGCGACCGAGATCGGCCGCGTAGACGTGCATCCAGCGCCCGCCGGGCGGCGCGATGCCGACGAGCGGGCGTAGATACTCGCGGCTTCCGGCGACGACGGCGGCCGGCAGAATGCCGTCGGCGACCAGGCGGCCGGCGCCGTAGACGTCCGCGAGCAACGCCTCGATCAGCGAAGCGCGTTGCGTGACGCCGGCGACGATCTCTTTCCAGTCGTCCTCCTCGATGAGCAGCGGCAATCGGCTCATCGGCCAGGAGCGCTCTCGCGTCTCGCCGTGAACGCGGTAGGAAATCCCGATATCGCGGATGCGGCGTTCGGCGACGGCCAGCGATCGCTCGCTGTCGGCCGGGGCGAGCAGCTCCAGGAAGCTTCGCCATGACGGGCGCGGCTTGCCGTCGGCGCCGATCGATTCGTCGGGAATGCCGGGCAATGGCGCGTAGTCTGCAGACCAGAAGCTGGGCGTCCTGGAAGCCGGCACCGGCGGGCTCATCATCTCTCCAGACGGTCAATTCGATCGCCGGCCGCCGCTCCTGCGCAGGTCGAGCGTCAGCGGAAACTCTCCCGATGCCTCCTCCGGCGGCGGCTCGACAATTCCGCCAGTATGGCCGTGATTCTGGAATCGCGCCAGCCGCCGCGCTTCTGCTTCGTAGGAATTGACCGGAAACGTGTCGTAGTTGCGCCCGCCGGGATGGGCGACGTGATACACGCAGCCGCCGAGCGAGCGTCTATTCCACAGATCGACGAGATCGAAAGTCAGCGGGGCATGCACCGGTATGGTGGGATGCAGGCCCGAACCGGGCTGCCACGCCTTGAAGCGAACGCCGGCGACGGCCTCTTCCGACTCGCCGGTCGACGTCATCGGCAGCCGGCGGCCGTTGCAGGTGAGCAAATGACGGCCGGCGACGAGACCCTGCGTCTTGACCTGCAGACGTTCGACCGAAGAGTCGACGAAGCGAACCGTTCCGCCGGCCGCGCTCTCTTCGGCAAGCACGTGCCAGGGCTCGAGCGCCTGACGCAGCTCCACCCTCACGCCGGCATATTCGACGGCGCCGCAGAACGGGAAGCGGAATTCGTGCTGCGCTTTGAACCACTCAGGGTCGAACCGGTATCCGGCCCGCGCCAGATCGTCGAGCACGCCGAGGAAATCCTGCCAGACGAAATGCGGGAGCATGAAACGGTCGTGCAGCGCGGTGCCCCAGCGGATCAGCTTGCCGTATTGCGGTTCGCGCCAAAACCAGGCCACCAGCGCACGAATGAGCAGCTGCTGCGCGAGACTCATGCGCGGATCGGGCGGCATTTCAAAAGAGCGAAGCTCGATCAAGCCGAGCCGGCCGTTCGGGCCGTCGGGGGAATACAATTTATCGATGCAAATCTCCGCGCGATGGGTATTGCCGGCGACGTCGGCCAGAATATTGCGGAACAGGCGATCGACCAGCCAGGGCGGCACGCCGCCCGCCTGCGACTTCGGCAGCAGATCGATGGCGATCTCGAGCTCATAGAGCCCTTCGTGGCGGGCCTCGTCGATCCGCGGCGCCTGGCTCGTCGGCCCGACGAACAGTCCCGAGAACAAATAAGAGAGCGACGGATGGCGCTGCCAATAGACCGCCAGGCTTGCCAGCAGGTCGGGGCGGCGGAGAAACGGCGAATCCGCGGGCGTCGGGCCGCCAACGACGACGTGATTGCCACCGCCGGTGCCGACGTGACGGCCGTCGATCATGAACTTGTCGGTGCCGAGTCGCGACTGCCGGGCCTCTTGATAAAGCGCCATGGTCGTTTCCACCGCGTGACGCCAGTCGACGGCGGGATGCACGTTGACTTCGATGACGCCGGGGTCGGGGGTCACCTTGATGACGTTGAGGCGCGGATCCGGCGGCGGCGGATAGCCCTCGATGTGCACTGGACATCCGACGGCCCGTGCCGCCAGCTCGATGGCGGCAAGCAGTTCGAGATAGTCCTCCAGTTTCTCGACCGGCGGCATGAACACGCAGAGCACGCCGTCGCGCGGCTCGATCGCGATCGCAGTGCGCACCGCGCCGGCGACGGCGACCTGCTCGATGCGGGTCTGGCGGTTGGCGGCGGCTTCCTCCGAGCCGCCGCCGACATTGTAGAATTGCGACAGCCGCTCGTGACTCGGCAGCGGCGGGCGCGGCTCGGTGGGGTCCTGCGGATGGACGAACGGATAATCCGCGCGCGGCACCCAGGGCAGGGCGCCGAGCGGCAGCCTAAATCCGACCGGCGAATCGCCGGGAACCAGAAAAAGCTTGCCGCGCCGCAGCTGCCACTTTTCGCTGATCCAGCGGTGGTCGCTCGCCTGCGCGTTCCAGCGCTGGATCGGCAGCACAAAGCCGGCCGGCCTCGACAATCCGCGCTCGAAGGTGCGCACCATGCGGGCGCGCGTTTCGGCGTCTTCGATCTTCGGATCGAACGGGTCGACGTTGGGCGGCAGTTCGGACTCTTTCAGGACCCAATAGGCCTGATCCTCGAATGCCGGCAGCGCAAATTCCGCGTCGATGCCGAGGCGATGGGCGACTTCGGTGGTGAAGCGTCCGGCTTGTTCGATCGACGCCTCGCGCGGGCCGGATTCCCTGGCGATCAGCGCCGGATCGCTCCAGTTCGGCTCGCCGTCCTTGCGCCAGTACAAGGCGAACGCCCAGCGTGGAAGGCTCTCGCCGGGATACCATTTGCCCTGGCCGTAATGGAGAAAACCGTTCGGCGCGAAACGAGCGCGCAGCCTGCGGATCAGATCATCGGCAAGAGCGCGCTTGGTCGGTCCGACCGCGGCGGTATTCCATTCGGCGGATTCGAAGTCGTCGATCGAGACAAAGGTCGGCTCTCCGCCCATGGTGAGTCGGACGTCCTGGGCGATGAGGTCGCGGTCGACGGCGTCGCCGAGGCTGTCGAGCCTCGCCCAGGTCTCGTCGGAAAACGGCTTGGTAACGCGCGGCGTCTCGTGAATGCGGGCCACCCGCATGGCGAAGGAAAACTGACAATTGGCCGGATCGACCGTCCCGGCGATGGGCGCGGCGGAACGATGATGCGGGGTTGCCGCCAGCGGAATATGGCCCTCGCCGCAGAGCAGCCCGGAGGTGGCGTCGAAGCCGATCCAGCCGGCGCCGGGAATGTAGATTTCCGCCCAGGCGTGCAGGTCGCAAAAATCCTTGTCGGTGCCCTTCGGGCCTTCGAGCGGATCGACATCGGCCTTGAGCTGAATGAGGTAGCCGGAGACGAACCGCGCCGCGAGACCGAGACTGCGCGCGATCTGAACCATGAGCCACGCCGTGTCGCGGCACGAGCCGGACGCGAGCGCCAGCGTGTCCTCGGGCGACTGCACGCCCGGCTCGTTGCGGATCACATAGCGGACCCTTTTCTGCACCTGGGCGTTGAGCGCGACGAGAAATTGAACCGTGCGCTGGCGGGTCCTGGCGAGCGGCGCCACGAAATCGCCGAGCAGCGGCCCCACCGGCTCCGGCACCGTGTAGGCGGCAAGGTCGCCGCGCAAATCGTCCGCATAGGCGAAGGGAAATTCCTCGGCATAGGGCTCGACAAAAAAGTCAAACGGATTGATTACCGACATGTTGGCGGTGAGGTCGACCTCGACACGGAATTCGTCGGTGCGCTCGGGAAAGACGAAGCGCGCCAGCCAGTTGCCATGCGGGTCTTGCTGCCAATTGATGAAGTGTCGCGCCGGCGCAACCTTCAGCGAATAGCTCAGTATCGAGGTTCGGCTGTGCGGCGACGGCCGCAGCCTGACGACCTGCGGGCCGAGCATCACCAGCCGATCGTATTTGTAGGAGGTGAGGTGATGCAGCGTGACGATGACTGACACGAGTCTGCTTCCTAAAGGACCGTCAGCGGTATGTGCCCTTTTTCGAGGCTGCACCATGTCATGAACGATCATTGAATTGAAGATAGGCAGGCGCCTAGTTTTTCTGCCGGCCTGCACAATAAACAATCAGCCCATATCGACAGAACGGCGACAACGGCGTCAGGCGCGGCATCGTCCAAGAAATGGGGAAAGCAGCGGCGTTTTGATTTGGATCAAGCGGACAAGGCCGTTGCTCATTTATAGCATGACCTTATTGAGTGGGGGCGATCATGACATCGGCGACACTCGATCATCCGGTTCATGTCTACGAAATGATGGCGCGGCTCGGCATCGAGCCAAGCGCCGGCGTTTTGCCGCAGCTGAGCCTGCCCTATTCAACAGCCCTGCACCGCTGCGAAACTTGCTGCTGCGAGAAGGCCTGCCAGGACTGGCTCGACTGCGCCCCGGCGAGGGTAAACTTTGCGCCGCATTTCTGCGTCAATGCCGACATCCTGTTCGCATTGCAGTGCGATCAACCCGGACTGCGCACCAATTGAACGCTGCGCCGGCCGCGGCAAATCCAGAGCATGATCCGGAGAAGTGGAAACCGGTTTTCCGAAAAGATCATGCTCCACTAAAGAAACCCAGGGCGCAATCGATTCAACGTGAAGCGATTGCGCCTCTGGGTCGCGCTTGCAATTGACGCCGCCACATTTGGCCGCACCATCTTCTTTGCATCGACGAGGCGATCGAATTCGGCCTCGGTGACAAAGCCGAGCTTCAACGCGGCGTCCTTCAGCGTGAGGTCGTTGTCCTGGGCATGGTAGGCGATCTTCGCCGCCTTCTTGGCGTGCGGCCATCACAGCACAGGAGCATTGTCCGAGGCGCTCACGCCGCCCGCCGGCGCTCCTCCGGCACCAGCGACAAGGCGAGCCGCTCTGTCCCGCGCAGCACGCCGAGCGCGACTTCGCTGCCGATCTTCTCGCCGCTAAGCGCGCGGATGAGATCGTCGGCGCCGGTGATGGTGAGGCCGTCGAGGCCGAAGATGATGTCGCCCGGCCTCAGCCCGGCACGATCGGCGGCGCTTCCCGGCTCGACCGAGGAGACCATTACCGCGCTCTCCTGCTTGAGGTCGGCGGCGTGGCGCAGCCGGCGCGGGATTGCGGTCTGCTGCGCGGCGATGCCGATAAAGGCGCGGCGCACGCGGCCGTGCCGCACTAACTCGCCGAGCACGAAGCTCGCGGTGTTGGCGGCGACCGCAAAGCAGATGCCCTGCGCGCCCATGATCACCGCGGTATTGATGCCCACGACCTCGCCATGGGAGGAGACGAGCGGGCCGCCGGAATTGCCGGGATTGAGCGCGGCGTCGGTCTGAATGAGGTCGTCGATCAGGCGGCCGGTGCGCGAGCGCAGCGAGCGGCCGAGCGCGGACACGACGCCGGTGGTCACCGTCGATTCAAAGCCGAGCGGATTGCCGATGGCGATCACCAGCTGGCCGCGTTTCAGCCGCTTGGAATCGCCGAGCGGCGCCGCGGTCAGCGTCACCGCTTCATCGACCCGCAGCAAAGCGAGATCGGTATCCGGGTCGTCGCCGACGACCCGCGCGGTCAGGTCTTGCCCGTCCGCGGTCGTCACCTCGATGCGCGAGCCCGCGCCGGCAATCTCGGCGACGTGGCTGTTGGTGAGGATGAGCCCGTCGGGCGCCACGACGACTCCGGAGCCCGACCCGGCGCGCGCGCGTCCCCCGGCCTGCGCGCCGCGGGCGGCGAGCCCGACCACGGCCGGACCGACGCGATCAACCACGTCAATGACGGCCCGCGAATAGGCGTCGAGCAGCGCCTGGTCCTCGGGCGGGATGGCGGGCGGTTCAGCCGCGCTGGGCCGACGCCCGCCCAAACCAGCAATCAAGGGCATGATTCTCACGGAAAATCGCCATGTTTGTCCGGCACATAGCCGGCAGCCTGGTCCTGTCGACCGAGCGCAGATATGGGAAGCGAGGCGGCGCAGCAAAAGAGGAGCCGCCTTGCGCTCGCGGCGGCTCGTGCGGTTGACAGCAGCGGCCACTTATGGTGCGGACGAAGATCCGCGAAGGGGACCTCATGGCCATCGCCAATGCGGCGCGCCTTGCCGCCGCCCTGCCACTCTTTGCCGCGCTCGCCGCGCTTGCGCCGCTCGCCGGCTGCGGCCGGGGTCAGCAGCAGCAGGCGGGGCCGCCGCCTCCGACCGTGACCGTGGCGAACCCGGTGCAACGCACCGTGGTCGATCGCGACGAATATGTCGGCCGTTTCGTCGCCGTCGATTCGGTCGAGGTGCGGGCGCGCGTGTCCGGCTACCTCTCCGAGATCCATTTCACCGACGGGCAGATGGTGAAGAAGGGCGATCTTTTGTTCACCATCGATCGGCGGCCGTTTGCCATCGTGCTCGAGCAGATGCGCGCCAATCTGGCGCAGGCGCGCGCCAACCTCGCCTTCACCGAAGCCGATCTGGCGCGCGGCCACGAACTCCTGCACAACAAGACCATCACCGAGCAGACCTACGACCAGCGCCTGCAGGCCAAGAGCGTGGCGGCGGCCTCGGTCGCCGCGCAGGAGGCGATGGTGCGTTCGGCCGAGCTCGACCTCAACGAATTCTCCGAGCTGCGCGCGCCAATCGACGGACGCATCGGCGACCGCCGCGTCTCGATCGGCAATCTGGTGTCCGGCAGCGTCGCCGGCACCACGACGCTGCTCGCCACCATCGTCTCGGTCGATCCGATCCGTTTCGAATTCACCTTCGACGAGGCCTCGTATCTGCGCTACCAGCGCTTCGCCGGCGCCAGCGCGAAAATGGCGGACAGTCAAGGCGGCGTGCCGGTCGCGCTCAAGCTCATCGACGAGGCGGAGTTCCAGCACGCGGGCCGCATGGACTTCGTCGACAACGTCATCGACCGTTCCTCCGGCACGATCCGCGGCCGCGCGGTTTTCGCCAATCCGGAGGGCATATTCACGCCCGGCATGTTCGGCCGCATCCGTGTTCCCGGTTCGCCGCCCTACACCGCGCTGCTCATCCCCGATGCGGCGATCGGCACCGAGCAATCGCGCAAATTCGTGCTCGTGGTCGATGACGGCGGCGTCGCTCGGGTGAAATACGTCACGCTCGGCCAGCTCGACGACGGCCTGCGCGTCATCAAGGACGGCCTTGCCGCCGCCGACCGCGTGATCGTCAAGGGGCTCATGCGCGCGCGCGCCGGACAGAAGGTCACGACGCAGGAGGAGGGCGCGCCGGCGCCGCCGCCGCGCAAGGGCGCCGACGAAGCAAAAGCCGGTTGAGGCTTTAAATGCGCGTTTCGCACTTCTTCATCGACCGGCCGATCTTTGCCTCCGTGGTCTCGATCGTGTTCGTCATTCTCGGCGGCGTGGCGTTCGCGCGCCTGCCGGTCGCGCAATATCCCGAGATCGCGCCGCCGATCATCAACGTCTCCGGCCAATATCCCGGCGCCAGCGCCGAGGTCGTGGCCTCCACCGTGGTCACGCCGATCGAGCAGCAGATCAACGGCGTCGAGAACATGCTGTACATGTACTCGAACTCGACGGCCGACGGGCGCTTCTCGATCCAGGTCAGCTTCGACCTCGGCACCAATCTCGACATCGCCCAGGTGCAGGTGCAGAACCGCGTCGCCATCGCGCAGCCGCGGCTGCCCGCCGACGTGCGCAATATCGGCGTGACGGTGACCAAAAGCTCGCCCGACCTGATGATGGTCGTGCACCTCTATTCGCCCGACAAATCGCGCGACTCGCTGTTCATCTCCAACTACGCCACGCTCGAATTGACCGACGCGGTCAGCCGCGTCGACGGCGTCGGTTCGATCACCGTGTTCGGCAGCCGCGACTATTCCATGCGGGTCTGGCTCGATCCCGATCGCCTGCAGTCGCTCGGGCTGACGGCAACCGACGTCACCAATGCGCTGCAGGCGCAGAACATCCAGGTGGCCTCCGGCGTACTCGATCAGCCGCCGGTCGCCCGTCCCGGCGCCTTCCAGATCGCGGTGCAGACGCTCGGCCGGCTGGCCGATCCCGAGGAGTTCGCCTCGATCGTGGTGAAACAGACGCCGGGCGCCGTAGTGCGCGTCAAGGACGTCGCCAGGGTCGAGCTCGCCGCGCTCGACTATTCGTCGAACTCCTACCTCGATCACGACCCGGCGGTCGCGCTCGCCATCTTCCAGCGTCCGGGCTCGAACGCGCTGGCGACCGCGCTCGGCGTCAGCGGTCTGATGGCCGAGCTGGCGAAGCGCTTCCCGCCCGGCGTCAAATACGCCATCGTCTACAACCCGACGCAGTTCATCGAGCAGTCGGTCGACGCCGTGGTCGAGACGATCTTCGAAGCGATCGTCCTGGTCGTGCTGGTGGTGATCGTGTTCCTGCAGACCTGGCGCGCGGCGATCATTCCGCTGGTCGCCATACCG
This sequence comes from Xanthobacteraceae bacterium, assembly GCA_035319735.1. Taxonomy (GTDB): domain Bacteria; phylum Pseudomonadota; class Alphaproteobacteria; order Rhizobiales; family Xanthobacteraceae; genus BOG-931. The sequence goes on from DATHCD010000071.1 coordinate 35,195, forward strand.
GTGTCGCTCGTCGGCACCTTCTTCTTCATGGCGGCGTTCGGCTTCACGCTCAACAATCTGTCGCTGTTCGGACTGGTGCTGGCGATCGGCATCGTGGTCGACGACGCCATCGTCGTCGTCGAGAACGTCGAGCGCAACATCGCCGCCGGCCTCAAGCCGCGCGAGGCGGCGATCAAGAGCATGGATGAGGTCGGCTCCGCCCTCATTGCCATCGCCCTGGTGCTCTGTGCCGTGTTCGTGCCCTCGGTTTTCATCACCGGCATATCCGGCCAGTTTTACCGGCAGTTCGCGCTGGCGATCGCCGGCGCCACGATCATCTCGCTCATCGTCTCGCTGACGCTGTCGCCGGCGATGTGCGCGCTCTTGCTCAAGCCGCATGATCCGACGCACCGCGACAACTGGTGGGAGCGGCCGATCCACCGCTTCTTCGCCGTTTTCAACCGGGCGTTCGGCGGCGTCGCCGCCGGCATTTCCTGGCTCGCCACGCGCACCGTGCGCCGCGCCGCGATGATGTTTCTCATCTATCTGGTCGTGCTCGGCTTCGGGCTCAACCAGTTCCGCAAGACGCCGCTCGGCTTCATCCCGCAGGTCGATGGCGGCTACATCATCCTCGTGGTTCAGCTGCCGCCCGGCGCCTCGCTGGCGCGCACCGACGAGGTGCAGCAGCGCGCGCTCGACATCGCGCTCGGCGTTCCCGGCATCGCCCACGGCGTCAACATCGTCGGCTTTTCCGGCGCGACATTTACCAGCGCGCCCAATTCCGGCGCGGTCTTTCTGGTGCTCGACCCGTTCGAGAAGCGCGCCAGGGATCGGCGCGAGTCGGCGCCGGCGATCCAAGCCGAGCTCAATCGGCGGATGTCGACGATCCAGGACGCCTTCATCGTCGCGGCGCTGCCGCCGCCGGTCCGCGGCATCGGCACTGCCGGCGGCTTCCGCATGATGATCGAGGACCGCGGCGGCCGCGGATCGCCGGCGCTGCAGCAGGCGGCGGTGGCGATCATGGCGCGCGCCGCCGGCACACCAGGCGTGTCGCAGGTGTTCACGCTGTTCGAGAATTCGACGCCGCAGGTCTATCTCGACATCGACCGCACCAAGGCGCAACTCCTCGGCATCAACGTGCAGGACGTGTTCAACGCGCTGCAGGTCTATCTCGGCTCGGCCTATGTCAACGACTTCAATCTGTTCGGACGCACCTTCCGCGTCACCGCGCAGGCGCGCGACGAGGATCGCATGGGGACCGCCGACGTGCTTAAGATCCGTGTGCGCAACGCCAATGGCGACACGGTGCCGCTCGGCTCCTTCACCACCGTGCGCGACATTTCCGGCCCCTACCGGGTGCCGCGCTACAATCTCTATCCCGCCGCCGAGCTCGACGGCACCGCCGCCGCCGGCTTCTCGCAAGGCCAGGCGATCAACATCATGGAAAAGCTCGCCGCCGAGACGCTGCCGGACGGCTTTGTCGGCGAGTGGACGACGCTCGCCTTCCAGCAGATCAGGGCCGGCAACACCGCGATGTTCGCTTTCGTGCTCGCTGTCGTGTTCGTCTTCCTCGTCCTTGCCGCGCAGTACGAAAGCCTCACCCTGCCGCTCGCGGTGATCCTGATCGTGCCGATGTGCCTCGTCGCCGCGATCACCGGCGTCATCCTGCGCGGCCAGGACAACAACATCCTCACCCAGGTCGGCTTCGTGGTGCTGATCGGGCTCGCCGCGAAGAATGCCATCCTGATCGTTGAATTCGCCCGCCAGTTGGAGGATCAGGGCCGCAACCGCTGGGACGCGGCGGTCGAGGCGACGCGGCTGCGGCTGCGGCCGATCCTGATGACGTCGTTCGCCTTCATCTTCGGCGTCACGCCGCTGGTCTGGGCGGTCGGCGCCGGCGCCGAGCTGCGGCAGACGCTCGGCACCGCGGTGTTCGCCGGCATGATCGGAGTGACGGCGTTCGGCCTCATCTTCACGCCGGTGTTTTACGTGATCGCGCAATGGATCGCGCAACTCGGCGGGCGGCGCGGCAGCGAGCAACGCGCCGAAACGCAGCCGGCGGAATAGCGCGTACGCTTCGACACGGCCGAAGTCATGCCGGGCCCGTCACTGCGTCAAGAATTTGTCATGTTGACGTTGATAGATTCGCGCGCCGCGCCCAATCCAGCGATGCCGAGGATGAAGCAAAAATCGCAGTGCACAGCAATCGACAATCCAATTTCCCCGCCGAATCATCCAACCGGATCAAACGGCTCCAGGCTGCAACACCGGGCAAAAATTCGATGGGGAAGGACGTCATTCACCGGAAGGGCGCATGATTCGCTGGTATCCTCGCGACCCGGTATATTCGCGGCGCGTGAGCGGTGGTTCCCGACGCCTGGGGACGGGCGCGGCTGGGATGCGTCCGCCGCTTTTCGACCCGCCGATCTCGCGGTCGCGTCGGGCCAAATGAGGTGGAAGCGCTGACGTGAACAACATTGCGCGCCCGCTCGCTTTATTGGCCGCTGCCGCCGTCATCGCGCTGACTGCGGCGGATGCGCTCGCCAAACACGAAAAGCATGTGCGCGCCGCGCGGGAACCGGCGGACGCGCATGCTAGGCACGACAAGCATGGCCATGGCGCGCGGGAAGCGGCGGACGCGCATGCCAAGCACCACAAGCACGGCCGCGGCGCCGAGCCGGCGAAGGCTGAGTCATGCGCGAGCGCCGCGCTGGTGGCCGCGCCGTTCGCCGGGGAGACCTACCCGCCATCGCCGGATGTCGCGGCGGTCAAGCAGGCGATTGATTTGGTGCGCAAGCACAAGCTCGGCGAGGCCGCCGAGATTGCAAAATCGATCCGCGATCCGGCAGCGCAAAAGCTGGTCGAGTGGGTGTTTCTGCGCTCCGACGATGTCGACGCCGATTTCGCCCGCTACGCACGCTTCATCCGCGTCAATCCCGACTGGCCGAGCATTCCCTTGTTCCGCCGCCGCGCCGAGGCAGCACTGTGGCAGGAGCGGCGCGACGCCGCGACCGTGCGCCGCTTCCTCGGCGGGAACCCCATCAGCGCCAAGGGCCGGTTTGCGCTCGCCCGCGTGCTGCTTGCCGAAGGCGAACTCGGCGCGGCCGAACAGGCCGTCCGCGAGGCGTGGTGGAGCGAAGAACTGTCCGAGGCGCTCGAAGCGCAGACGATCGAGGCTTTCGGCGCACTTCTGATGCCCGCCGATCACAGAACGCGCATGGATCGGCGCCTCGCCGCGAAGGATTTCACGGCGGCGATGCGCGCGGCGAATCGTCTGGGTGCTGACGAGAAGGCGATCGTCAAAGCATGCGAGGCCGTGGCGGAGAAGTCCGGCAAGGCGCACGCGCTGCTCGACGCCGTTGGCGACGACGCGCGCCGCGATTTGGGCTACACGCTCTGCCGCGTTCACTGGCTCATCGGCCACGACGAAATTGTCGAAGCGGCGCGGCTGGTGCTGGCGAGCCCGCGCGAGGACATGCGAGCCCAGGACGCCGACGAATGGTGGCGCGAGCGCCGGGTGCTCGCCCGCAGGCTCCTCGATATCGGAGACGCCAAGACCGCCTATGAGGTCATCCGCGAGGCCGCGCCGCCGACCAACGCGAACTATCGCGCCGAATTCCGTTTCATGGCCGGCTGGATCAAGCTGCGCTTTCTCGAGGATCCGGCGGCGGCGCTCGCCCATTTCGCGCAGGTCGACGATGATTCCGCCAATCCGATCGTGCGGGCGCGCGCCGGCTATTGGCGCGGCCGCGCCGCCGAGGCGGCCGGCCGCAAGCTCGAGGCGCGGGCCTATTACGAGGCCGCCGCCCGTCATTCCACCGCCTATTACGGTCAGCTGGCGCGCGCCAAGCTCGGGCTCGGCGAGATGGTGTTGCGCCCGCCGCCGGAACCCGATCCAGCCCGGCGTGTCGCCATTTTTTGGTCCGACCTGCTGCACGCCGCCGAGCTTCTTTATGCGAGCGGCGAGCGCGAGCTGGTGATTCCATTCGTCGCCGATCTCGCCGAGCGCAGCGTCGATGTCGCGACCCTCGCGGCGCTCGCCGAACTCGCGGCAAGTCACGAAGATGCGCGGGCGACGCTGATCATCGGCAAGACCGCGCTGGCGCGCGGGTTTGCGTTCGACTTCTACGCCTTTCCGAATTTCGGCCTGCCGCCCTACCAGCCGATCGCTCCCGACATCGGTCCGAGCGTCGCCTATTCGGTGGTACGCACCGAGAGCGCCTTCGATCCGCAGGATAAATCGCCGGCGCAAGCCGTCGGCCTGATGCAGGTCACGCCCGAAGCCGGCCGCGACACGGCCGGCAGGTTCAAGGTCAGCTATGATTGGCAGCGGCTGGTGTGCGACCCGGTCTACAATACGCAGATGGGGGCGGCCGAGCTCGCCGGACTGCTGCGGGATTATCAGGGTTCCTACATGATGACCTTCGCCGGCTACAATGCCGGGCGCGGCCGCGTCGGTGAATGGATCAAGCAGCACGGCGATCCGCGTGACCCCAAGGTCGATCCGGTCGACTGGGTCGAGCGCATCCCGCTGGCGGAGACGCGCAACTACGTGCAGCGCGTCATGGAGAATCTTGCGGTCTATCGCGTGCGCTTTGGCAACGACACGACGAATGCCGAGCTGCGCGATAGGGCCGCGGCGCGCGAGGCCGCGGCGGGAGGATCAAGCTTCATTCCGCCATAAGCGGCGCTTGCGCGGTTCCCGCAGCCAAATTGCATTGATCTGTCTCAAGGAGCCGTCCGTCGGCGTGCGGTAAGCTTTAACTGTTACGCGATGGAGATATCCATGTACGATGATTGGCCGGAGGCGACGAAGATGCTCAGCGCGCAATTGCGCAATCTGCGCGGCGGCGCGCCGGAGGTCATGAAGGCGTTTTCAGCGATTGCACAGACGGCGCTGACGTCGAAGGCGCTCGATACGAAAACCAAAGAGTTGATCGCGCTTGGCATCGGCATCGCCGTCCACTGCGACGACTGCATTGCCTTCCACGTCAAGGCGGCGCTGCAACAAGGCGCCACGCGCGAGGAGATCATCGAGACGCTGGGTATGGCGATCTACATGGGCGCCGGCCCCTCGGCGATGTATGCGAGCCATGCCTTCGCAGCGCTGCAGCAGTTCGATGCGGCGAGGGCGGTCGAGCCCGCCTGAGCCGCTCTGCGCCCGCTGTAGCTCAATCGGGAACGCACTCCGGCGACCCGAAACCATAATTCCTTGCGCTGACCGTGCATTTGCCGGACTTTTGACCCGCAGCTTCGCGCAATCGCCATTATGATGCATGGCCGGGGAGCCGGTCTCGAGGGCGGTGGCGTTTTGTTTGCGTTATTAAGTCCGGAGCAGCCGCGATGCAGGCGAAAAAATTCGGCGTCGGTCAATCGGTCACCCGTAAGGAGGACGACCCGCTGCTGCGCGGTGCGGGCCGCTATGTCGCCGACGCAGCGCCTGCGGGAACGCTGCATGCGGTGGTGCTGCGCTCGCCGCATGCGCATGCGCGCGTGCGTATCGATGCGGGCAAGGCGCGAACGATGGCGGGCGTGCGCCTCGTCCTCACCGGCGCCGAGACCGCCGGTCTCGGGCCGCTGCCGTGTCCGGTCGAGCTTCCCGGCGCCGCGCTCGAGGTGCCGTTCTATCCAATCCTCGCCCGCGAGGAGGCGCGCCACGTCGGCGACGCGGTCGCCTTCGTGGTCGCCGATACGCTGGCGCAGGCCAAGGACGCTGCCGAGGCGATCGCGGTCGCCTGGGAAGAGCTGCCGCATGTGATCGGCGCCGCGGCGGCGGTCAAGCCCAGCGCGCCGCTGGTCTGGCCGCAGCGCCGCGGCAATATCGCCTTCGACGTTACGCTCGGCGACGCCGCGGCAACCGCGCGCGCTTTTGCCGACGCGGCGAAGATCGTCTCGCTTACGCTCGTCAATCAGCGCCTGGTCACCAATTATCTCGATACGCGCGGCGTCGTCGCCGAATGTGACGATGCGCAAGGGCACCTCACGCTGACCTTGTCGAGCCAGGGGCCGCACGCCATCCGCGACGTGCTCGCCGAGATCCTGCACGTTCCGGCGGAAGAGCTGCGCGTGGTGACGCCGGATGTCGGCGGCGGGTTCGGCACGAAGCTCTTTCCGTACCGCGAATATGCGCTGGCGGCGTTCGCCGCCAAGCGCCTGCGGCAGCCGGTGACCTGGATCGCGGAACGCTCCGAGCATTTTCTCGGCGACGCCCAGGGCCGCGACAATCTCACCACGGCGCGGCTTGCGCTCGACGGGCGCCATCGCTTCCTCGCGCTCGAGATCGATCTCCTCGCCGACATGGGCGCCTATCTGTCGCAATACGCGCCTTACATTCCCTATCTCGGCGCCTCCATGTCGCCGGGCCTCTACGATATCGCCTCCTGCCACGTGCGCGTGCGCGGCGTCTACACCAATACTGTCCCGGTCGACGCCTATCGCGGCGCCGGACGGCCGGAGGCGGCTTACGTCATCGAGCGGCTGGTCGACGCGGCGGCGCGCGAGACCGGGATCGCACCCGACGAGTTGCGGCGGCGGAACTTCATCAAGCCGGCGGCAATGCCCTATCAGACCGCGACCGGCAAGAACTACGATTCCGGCGACTTCGCCGCGCATCTTTCGCGCGCGAAGGAGATTGCCGACTGGGACGGTTTCCGCGCCCGGCTGGCGCGATCGAAGAAGGCGAGCAGGCTGCGCGGCATCGGGCTTGCAACCTATATCGAGGCCTGCGGCAGCATGGGCCCGCAGACCGTGACCGTCGAACTCGAACGCGACGGCTCGGTCACCGTGCTGATCGGTACGCAATCGACCGGGCAGGGCCATGCGACCGCCTACGCGCAGCTCGTCGCCGAGCATCTGGATTTGCCGCCGGAGCGCGTCACCGTGGTGCAGGGCGACACCGCGCGCGTTGCCAGCGGGCTCGGCACCGGCGGCTCGAGCTCGATCCCGTGCGGCGGCGCCTCGCTTGATGGCGCGGCCAGGAAGCTTGCGGACAATCTCAAGGCGCTGGCGAGCGAAGCTCTCGAAGCGGGCGTTGACGATCTCGAAATCGCCGGCGGGGCGGTGCGTGTCGCCGGCACCGACCGGGCGATTTCCTTTGCGGCGCTGGCGCAGCGCCCGGACGCGAGAGAACATCTCACCGCCGCTGACGCGTTCACGCCGCCGCAGCCGACCTATCCGAACGGCACCCATGTGGCGGAGGTCGAGATCGATCCGGCGACCGGTGCGACCGACATCGTCAATTATGTGGTGGTCGATGATTTCGGCGCCACGCTCAATCCGCGGCTGCTCGCCGGCCAAGTTCACGGCGGCACGGTGCAGGGGATCGGCCAGGCGCTCATGGAAGAGACCGTCTACGATGCCGATTCCGGCCAGCTGGTGACCGCGAGCCTCTTGGATTACGCCGTGCCTCGCGCCGACCAGGTGCCGGCGATCGCCTTCGCGACGCACAATGTGCGTTGCCGGCACAATCCGCTGGGCGTGAAGGGCGCCGGCGAGGCCGGCGCCATCGGCTCCACGCCGGCGGTGATGAACGCCATCGTCGACGCGCTTTGGCGGGCGCTGCGGATTTCGCATCTCGACATGCCGGCGACGCCGGAGCGGGTGTGGCGCGCCATCGAGGAGGCGCGGCGCCTGCATAGGCTTTGATGATGCGATTCCTCTCTAGCAACTAAACGGCGGAGTCGTCCGAGGGACCTTTTGTGCCCTTGATGTCTTTATCGTGATCTGTCCGAATTCCTTTTACGAGCGCACTCCAACTTTTCGACACTCAATGTCAATGATCTTGCAAATGGTATTCACGAACAAGCTAGGTGTTTAGTCCCGAGGAATCGTGGTGCATTGTATCACGATCTCCGGAGGGACGAGCTATGGGGCAAATTCTTCACGGCAGCGCCACAACGACTGAGGCGGTCCGTCGAGCAATACAGAATAGTCAAGCGAGCCTG
>DATHCD010000072.1:0-147155 GCA_035319735.1 Xanthobacteraceae bacterium
CTCCTGCATCGTCGGCCTTTCTTCGATCGTCATTGCCGGGCTTGACCCGGCAATCCATAGGGCCAAGACGCTGCATGGATGCCCGGGTCAAGCCCGGGCATGACGAAAACAAAATACCAGCGCTGATCGTTCATCGATTACTCTGCCGCGCGCAGCTCCGATTTCACCTCGTCCAGCAGCTCCTTGACCTTTGAGCCTTCAAGTTTGGCGATGTCGTCCTGGTATTTGAGCAGCACGCCGAGCGTGTCGGAGACGGTCGCCGGATCGAGCGCGACCACATCGAGCTCGGAGAGCGCGGCCGCCCAATCGAGCGTCTCGGCGACGCCCGGCGATTTGAACAGGTCCTGCTTGCGCAAGGCCTGCACGAACGCCACCACCTGCTCGGAGAGCTTCTTGCCGACGCCCGGCACCTTGCGGCGCACGATTGCCAATTCGCGCTCCGCGCTCGGATAACCGAGCCAGTGGTAGAGGCAGCGGCGCTTGAGCGCATCGTGCACCTCGCGCGTGCGGTTCGAGGTGATGACCACGACCGGCGGATGCGCGGCCTTCACCGTACCCATTTCCGGGATGGTGATCTGGAAATCCCCCAACACTTCAAGCAGAAACGCCTCGAACGCTTCGTCGGTGCGATCGATCTCGTCGATCAAAAGGACCGGGGCGCCGGCGGTGTCGGCCTCGAGCGCCTGCAGAAGCGGCCGCTTGATCAAGAAGCGCTCGGAGAACACGTCGCGCTCGAGCCGGTCGCGGTCACGCTCGCCCTCGGCCTCGGCGACGCGGATGGCGATCATCTGCGCGGCATAGTTCCACTCATAGACGGCGGCCGTGATGTCGAGGCCTTCGTAGCATTGCAGCCGGATCAGGCGACGGCCCAGCGTCCGGGAAAGCACCTTGGCGATCTCGGTCTTGCCGACGCCGGCCTCGCCCTCGAGAAAAATCGGCCGGCCCATCTTGAGCGCGAGATAAAGCACCGTGCCGAGCGAGCGGTCGGCAAGATAATCGGCCGCGGCGAGCAGCGCGACGGTGGCATCGATCGAAACCGGCAGCGGCCGGGGCGACAGCTTATTCATGCGGCTCAATCTAACCCGTCATTAGCCGGTTTGTCCCGGCGATCCACGTCCTGTCCTGCATGTAAAGACGGGCATGCCCGGCACAAGGCCGGGCATGCTGATTGGTAAATTGCTGCGGATAATCCCGCACTGCGGAGCGGCCTACTTGGCTATCGCCTCGGCGACCGCGCGGCGCGCGAGCACGCCGACGAGGTGCGCGCGGTATTCGGTGCTGCCATGAATGTCGCTGTTCATGCCGTCAGCCGGCACGGTCATGCCTTCGAGCGACTTTGGCGAGAACCGCTTCTTCAACGCCTCCTCGAACGACTTGACGCGGAATACGCCGTTGGCGCCCGCGCCGGTGACGGCAACGCGGATGTCGCCACCGCGCTTCGACACAAACACGCCGACGAGCGCGTAGCGCGAGGCCTGATTGCGGAATTTTTCGTAGCCCGCCTTCTTCGGGATGGGGAAGCTCACCTTGGTGATGATCTCCGCCGGCTCCAGTGCGGTCGAGAACATGCCGGTGAAGAAATCGTCGGCCTTGATGCGGCGCTTGTTGGTGATGATGGTCGCGCTGAGGCCGAGACACGCGGCCGGATAGTCGGCGTTGGGATCGTTGTTGGCGATCGAGCCGCCGAGCGTGCCCATATGGCGGACCGCCGGATCGCCGATCATGCCGGCGAGCTTGGCGAGGACCGGAATGGCCTGCTGCACCACCGGCGAGGCGTGCACGTCGGCATGGCGCGTCATCGCCCCGATGCTGAGCGAGCGGCCGCGCAGCTCGATGCCGTCTAGGCCCTCGACGCGCGACAGGTCGATCAGTTGCGGCGGGCTCGCCAAGCGCAGCTTCATGGTCGGCAGCAGCGTGTGGCCGCCGGCCAGAAGCTTGGCGTCCGCGTTCTTGCCGAGGAAGCTCGCCGCCTGTCGCAGCGTCTGCGGACGATGGAAGGTGAAGCTGTACATCGCACTCCTCCGTTGATCTCGTTCGTCACGCCGCGTGCGGCACCGATCGGCCCGACTTCTTGAGCGCCGCCCACACCGCCGCAGGCGTCGCCGGCATGGCAATGGCTTCGGTTCCGATCGCGTCGGTGACGGCGTTGATGACCGCGGCCGGTGCAGCGATGGCGCCGGCTTCGCCGCAACCTTTGATGCCGAGCGGATTGGACGGGCATTTCGTGACCGTCGTCTCGACTTTCAGGGCCGGGAGGTGATCGGCGCGCGGCATGCAATAATCCATGAGCGAACCGGTGACGAGCTCGCCATCCTTGTCGTAGACCGCACGCTCACATAGCGCCTGGCCGACACCATGCGCGATTCCGCCATGGACCTGCCCCTCGACGATCATCGGATTAACCACGACGCCGAAATCATCGACCGCGGTCCAGGCTACGATTTCGGTGTTGCCGGTCTCTGGATCAACCTCGACCTCGCAGATATGGCAGCCGGCGGGGAATGTGAAATTGGTCGGGTCCCAGAACGCGCCTTCCTTCAACCCGGGCTCAAGCTCCTGGCCGGAGAATTTGTGCGCAATGTAGGCATTGAGCGTGACGTCACCCCAGGCAACCGATTTGTCAGTGCCGGCGACGCCGAATTTTCCATCCTTAAACTCGATGTCGCCTTCGGCCGCCTCAAGCAGATGCGCCGCGACCTTTTTCGCCTTGGCTTCGATCTTGTCGAGCGCCTTGACGATTGCCGACATGCCGACCGCGCCTGAGCGCGAGCCGTAGGTGCCCATGCCGAATTGCACCTTGTCGGTGTCGCCATGCACGATTGAAACAGTCTCGATCGGAATGCCGAGCCGTTGCGAGACGAGCTGGGCGAAGGTCGTCTCGTGGCCTTGGCCGTGTGTGTTGGAGCCGGTCAGGACTTCGACGGAGCCGGTGGGATTGACCCGCACCTCGGCGGATTCCCATAGGCCGACGCCGGCGCCGAGCGAGCCCACCGCCTGCGAAGGTGCCAGGCCGCAGGCTTCAATATAGGTCGAGAACCCAATGCCGCGCAGTTTGCCGTGATGCGCCGACTCGCGCTTGCGCTTGGCAAAACCCTTGTAGTCGGCGAGCGCCAGCGCTTTGTCGAGGCTCGCGCCGTAATCGCCGGCGTCATAGCAGAACAGGACCGGCGTTTGATGCGGAAACGTGGTGATGAAATTAGCGCGGCGGAACGCCGCCGGATCCCGGCCAGTCTCACGAGCGGCGAGTTCGACGAGGCGCTCGACGACGAAGGTTGCTTCCGGGCGTCCGGCGCCGCGAACGGCGTCGACCGGCGCGGTATTGGTGTAGACCGCGTCGACTTCGACATAAATGCTCGGGATGTCGTACTGCCCCGACATTAGCGGACCATAAAGGTAGGTCGGCACGGACGACCAGAACAGCGAAGGATATGCGCCAAGATTAGCAATCGTGTGGACGCGCAAGCCTGTGATCTTGCCGCTCGCGTCAAGCGCAAGCTCCGCGTGGGTGACGTGGTCGCGGCCGTGGGCGTCGACGAGGAAGGACTCGCTGCGTTCGGCGGTCCATTTCAGCGGCCTGCCAACCTTTTTCGCGGCCCAAAGGCAAACCGTCTCCTCGGCGTAGATGAAGATTTTCGAACCGAAGCCGCCGCCAATGTCCGGCGCGATGACACGCAACTTGTTCTCGGGCGCGACTCCGGCGAAGGCGGAGAGAACCAGCCGCGCGGCGTGCGGATTCTGGCTGGTGGTGTAGAGCGTGAAGGAGTCCGTGCCGGAATCATACTCCCCGATCGCGGCCCGCGGCTCGATCGCACTGGGGACGACACGGTTGTTGACGAGATCGAGCTTGGTGACGTGGGCGGCTGAGGCGAAAGCGGCATCGGTCGCGGCCTTGTCGCCGAGATGCCAGTTGAAGACTGTGTTGTTCGGCGCGATGTCGTGCAGCTGTGGCGCACCTGGCTTCGCCGCCGCCTTGGGATCGACGACCGCCGGCAGAACGCCGTAGTTGACGACGACCTTCTCAGCGGCGTCTTTGGCCTGCGCGTAGCTGTCGGCGATGACGACGGCAACCTCGTCGCCGACGTAGCGCACCTTGCCGTGAGCCAGTGCTGGATGCGGTCCGGCCTTCATCGGCGATCCATCCTTGGAGTGGACCGTCCAGCCGCAAATGTGGCCGCTGATCTTATCGGCCGCGACCTCCGCGCCGGTGAAGATCGCAACAACCCCCGGCATCTTCGAGGCCGCCTTGGCGTCGACCGATTTAATCGTGGCATGGGCGTGCGGCGAGCGCACGAAATAGGCATAAGCCTGGCCGGGCCGGTTGATGTCGTCGGTGAAATGGCCTTTGCCGGTGATGAAGCGGTGATCTTCCTTGCGGCGCACCGCGGCGCCAATCCCGGTGGCAGTCATGATTTTCCTCCGGCGGTTTTTATTGTCGTTTTAGTCTCGAGCTTTCCTCGCTATCGGCGATTTTCCTATTCGGCGGCTTTCGTTGCAGTAGCGGTGCCGCGCATGGCGCGAGCGCCGGCGGCGATCGCCTTGACGATGTTGTGATAGCCGGTGCAACGGCAGATGTTGCCTTCCAGCTCCTCGCGGATGGTACGGTCTTCGAGTTCGTGACCCTTGCGGCGTACGATATCGACCGCGGTCATGATCATGCCGGGCGTGCAATAGCCGCATTGCAGGCCATGATTTTCGCGGAAGGCCTCCTGCATCGGGTGCAACGGCCCGTCCGGCGCCGCCAATCCCTCGATCGTGAGCACGTCGGCGCCCTCAAGCTGCAAAGCGAGCACCGTGCACGATTTGACGGCCTTGCCGCCGACCAGCACGACGCAGGCTCCGCACTGCGAGGTGTCGCAGCCGACATGGGTGCCGGTGAGCCGCAAATTCTCGCGCAGCAATTGCACCAAGAGCGTGCGCGGATCGACATCGGCGGTGACGGGTTTGCCGTTCACAGTGAGGGAAACGGCTGCCATAAGCGCCTCCTTGGGTTCCCCTGAAACGTCTTCTTTGCAGCACGGCTCGCGGCCATTCGCTGGCTTCAAGGGTGAAAACGCGACGATTTTGCCGGTTTGCGACCCTGGAACAAGAATTAGTCTGAACCGCGGCCTGGGCGCGGGTCAAGGGAGTATTCACGCGCAAATACGCGCAATGGCCGTGCCCGGCGGCGCGGGTGAGCGCGGGCGGGTTGCCGCTCAGGCGCTCTGCGGACTGACCGAAGCCACGAATTTTTGGAAAAAGTCGTCGGCCATCTTCTTCGCCGCGCCGTTGACCAGCCGCTGGCCGAGCTGCGCGATTTTGCCGCCGATCTGCGCCTCGACCGTATAGCTGAGCAGCGTGCCGCCGTCCTTGGGCACCAGCGTTACGGTCGCGCCGCCCTTGGCAAAACCCGCAACCCCGCCGTCGCCTTGGCCGGAGATCTTGTAGCCGTTCGGCGGGTCGAGATCGGACAGCGTCACCTTGCCTTTGAACTTCGCCTTCACCGGCCCGATCTTGGTCGTGGCCACCGCCTGGAACTCGGTATCCGACAATTTGTCGAGCTGCTCACAGCCGGGGATGCTGGCCTTGAGCGTCTCGGGGTCGTTCAGCTTCGCCCAGACGGTCTCTCGCGGGACCGCCAACTGGTACTCGCCGCTCATTGTCAGGGCCATGGCCGGTCACTCCTGTTCACCGGTCGCTCGCCTCGCGCCAAACACCCGCTTAGCGCCTCAGCAGGCGGCTGGGAAGGCCATGTTTCGCTTTCCCGGCGCCCCCTGGGAATGGCGCAGCGCAAGCCGGCGCGCTAAGGGTCGGGCCGCGGGCGCTTCCCGGCCACGGACTTTCTGACGGGATGCGAGGGAGAAACGTCATGCCGGACATCGACGCCGACGGCTGCGCCATCCATTTCGAGGTTGAGGGACCGGAGCGCGCTCCAGTGCTGATGCTGTCGAATTCGCTCGGCACCGATTTGCACATGTGGGATGAGCAGGTTGCGCCGCTCGCGCGCCACTTTCGCCTGGTGCGCTATGACCGGCGCGGCCACGGCAAGTCGGGCGTGCCCAAGGGCCCCTATTCGATGGAGCGGCTCGGCCGCGACGTGCTTGCGGTGCTCGACGGGCTTGGCATCGAGAGGATCAATTGGTGCGGGCTGTCGATGGGCGGCATGGTGGGGCAGTGGCTCGGCGCCAATGCCGCGCACCGCATCGACAAGCTCATCCTCTCCAACACCGCCTGCTACTATCCGGACAAGAGTTTCTGGGCCGACCGCCTCAATTCCGTGCGCGCGAATGGCATGCCTGCCTTGGTCGGTCCGACGATGGAGAGGTGGTTCACCGAGGATTTCCGCGAGCGCGCGCCGGCGGCGATTGCGCGCATGAGCGAGATCTTCCTCAAGACCGACCGCGAGGGCTATATCGGCTGCCTGGAAGCGATCCGCGACATGGATCACCGGCCGCTGTTGCCCAAGATCAAAGCGCCGACGCTGGTCATTGCCGGTCGCCACGACCCGGCGACCCCGCTCGCGGGCAATGAATTCATCCGCGCCCACATCCCCGGAGCAAAGCTCACCGTGCTCGAGGCGGCCCACATTGCCAACGTGGAACAGCCGCAGGCCTATGCCGACGCGGTGCTGGGATTCTTGCTTTCCTAGGCTGCTCATCCGCCGCGATGCGCGCGGAACTCATGCGGCGTAGTTCCGGTGTGCTTGCGGAAAAACCGGGCGAAGTGCGAAGGATCGGAAAACGCAAGCTCTTGGGCGATGTCCTGGATCGGCTGGCTGGTAAAAACGAGCTGGCGCTTGGCTTCGGTGAGCACCCGCTGGCGCACGAGGTGGCCGGCGGTCACGCCGGTCGCGCGCTTGACGTGGTCGTTGAGCCGATCGACCGTCATGGCGAGCTTTTCCGCATAGAAGCTCAGTTGCCGCTCCTGGCGAAAGAATTCATCGACCAGCGCCCGCAGCTGCGCGACGCTGGCGTCGGCCGGCCGCAAGGTCACGCTGCCGGTGCGCGCGCGGCTCGCGGCCAACCGCGCCACGCCGATGGCGATCAGCGCCAGCAGGCCGCGCATCGCCAGCCGGAAGCCCTCGCGCGCGAGGCTCCCCTCTTCGAAAAGCTCAGCACACAGCGCCGAGAGGCGCGCGCCCTCGGTCTCGTCGGCAATCGGAACGATCGGCTGCGCCGCAAGCGCGCGCAAGCGCGACAGCGCATCGCTCGCGCGGTCGATGAACAGGCCGGCGGCATCTTCGGTAAAGCTGACGACCCAGCCATCGGTGACCTTGGCCGCAAAGCGAAAGCCGTGGGCTACGGCGGCGGGAACGAGGATGGCGACTGGGGCGGTGAAGGACAATCTCGCCGCTTCGAACATCATCTCGCCGCCGCCCCGCTCGATCAGCAAAATCTGAAACAGATTGCGATGCCGGTGCGCGCGAATGGTCCAGTCGTGGATTGAGGAGCGCGACGCGATGGTCTCGACATGAATGAAGTCGAACGCCTGGTCGTCCGGTGGCTCCCCATAGAGATGGAACAACGGCAGCGTGGCCATGGCCGAAGCATAGGCCGATCGCGCCGAAGAAAAAGCCGGCGCAAGCGCGCAGCGGCGGCTGTGCACAAAAAATGGCGGCAGCCGGCCATGGCGGGCTGCCGCGTTGCAACGTGAAATGTCAGCGCTCTTGCGGTGCCGCCGTTGGTCGCTGCCGCGGATTACTCTGCTGCTCGCTCGCATGAGACGTTTTCAGCGCTTCCAGGCGCCCCGGCATGAGCGCACTGGCGAAGCCGTTTTCGCTTCGATTTTACGGCAATAACCTCTCGCAAGACCTTGCAATATTTCGAGAAACTGACGAGCGGCGGCGATACCGGCCGCGCGGCGGATTTCGCGTTCCTCGACGCAGCCGTAACGCGGATCGCAAGTTCAAATCCAAAAGCGCACGACGATGATAGAGTCATTGCGGTCCATTGATTCCGAAGTCTGCGTGCGAGGGAGCGACCGCAAGCGCTTTCGAACTTCGCAATAGCGACACTTGGGGATGGCCTGTTAAGACTTCGTCGGAAGAAAAGACGGCCGATGCATGGAATACTTCGTCCAGCAGCTCATCAACGGCATCACCCTCGGTTCGATCTACGGCCTGATCGCCATCGGCTATACGATGGTTTACGGCATCATCGGCATGATCAATTTTGCGCACGGCGACATATTCATGGTTGGCGCATTCATCGCGCTGATCGTCTTCCTCGTGTTGGTCGCAGTCGGGGTCAGCACTTTGCCGCTCGCGCTCTTCATCGTGCTGCTCGTGTCCATGGCGCTCACCGCGCTCTACGGCTGGACCGTCGAGCGCATCGCCTACCGGCCGCTGCGCCACTCGTTCCGGCTAGCGCCGCTCATTTCGGCGATCGGCATGTCGATCGTGCTGCAGAACTACGTACAGGTTGCCCAAGGCGCGCGGGTAAAGCCGCTGCCGCCGCTGATCCAAGGCGGCTACACGCTGTTCGAAGGCAATGATTTCGCCGTGCGGCTGTCCAACATTCAGATCATCGTGGTCGTCGCTACGTTTGCCCTGATGGCCAGTTTCTCCTTCCTGGTCGCGCGCACGCGGCTCGGTCGCAACATGCGCGCCTGCGAGCAGGACCTCAAGATGGCGGCGCTCGTCGGCATCGACGTTGACCGCACGATCTCGCTGACCTTCGTCATCGGCGCGGCGCTGGCGGCGGTCGCCGGACTGATGTTCCTCTTGTATTACGGCGTCGTCGATTTCTTTATCGGTTTTCTCGCCGGGGTGAAGGCGTTCACCGCGGCCGTGCTCGGCGGCATCGGCTCGCTGCCGGGCGCAATGATCGGAGGGCTCCTGATCGGGCTGATCGAGACGATGTGGTCCGCTTATTTCTCGATCGAGTACAAGGACGTCGCCGCATTCGCCATCCTCATCCTCGTGCTCATATTCCTGCCGACCGGCATTTTGGGCCGGCCGGAAGTCGAGAAGGTGTGAGGAAGCGGGGGCCGCGTGCCGCGCCAGAGCGAGCCCAGCAAGCGGTCGAATGTTTTCGCTGCGGCGAGGCAAGCCACGCTGACCGCGCTCGTCGCCTTCGGTCTCTTCGTGCTGCTGATCGGCATCCGCACGGAGCAAGGACCGGCCGGCGCGCTGGTGCTCACGACGCGCTTCGGTCTGCTCGGCGAAATCGTGGCCGCAGTCTTCGTCGCGAGCCTGCTCCGCAGCCTGCTTTGGCCGCGCGCCGCGGCGGCCTTGGCGCGCTTGCTCCCTTCCTCCGCCGGAGCGCTCGCCGCTCGCATCTCCCCTTACCTTGCGCCCGGATTGATCGCCTTCGCGGTCCTCTTCCCGATCCTGTTCTACAGCAGCGGCTATGCGCTCGGTCTCGCCACCCTCATTGCCACCTATACGATGCTCGGCTTCGGACTCAACATCGTGGTCGGCCTCGCCGGCCTCCTCGACCTCGGCTACGTCGCCTTCTACGCGGTCGGCGCCTACTCCTACGCGCTGCTCGCGCATTATTTCGGCTTGTCGTTTTGGAGCTGTCTTCCGCTCGCCGGCATCCTCGCCGCCTTCGCCGGCATCCTTCTCGGCTTTCCGGTACTGCGGCTGCGCGGAGATTATCTGGCCATTGTCACGCTCGGCTTCGGTGAAATCATCCGGCTCATTCTGCTCAACTGGCAGGATTTTACTGGAGGCCCGAACGGCGTGTTTACCCCGTATCCGACGTTCTTCGGGTTGCCGTTCACCGCGGCGGACAACGGCTTTGCCGCCACTTTTGGGCTCACCTACGCTCCGGCGCAGCGCACCGTCTTTCTCTATTATCTCATTCTCGCGCTCGCGCTTCTCACCAACTGGGTCACGCTGCGGTTGCGGCGGCTGCCGATCGGCCGCGCCTGGGAGGCGCTGCGCGAGGACGAGATCGCCTGCCGCGCGCTCGGCATCAACACCACGACGACAAAGCTCACCGCCTTCGCCATGGGCGCGATGTTCGGCGGTTTTGCCGGTGCCTTTTTCGCCACGCGGCTGGGCTTCATCACGCCGGAATCGTTCACATTCAGCGAATCGGCGTTCGTGCTGGCAATCGTCGTCCTTGGTGGCATGGGCTCGCAGCTCGGCGTCGCCGTCGCCGCGACCGTCATGCTCGGCGGCTTCGAGCTGTTTCGCGAATTCGAGCAATACCGGATGCTCGTGTTCGGCGCCGCCATGGTCGCGGTCATGATCTACCGGCCGCGCGGCTTGGTATCGACGCGTACGCCGTCGGTGTTCCTGCACGAACGCAAGCCCGTGCCGGCCGCAATCGTGCAGGAGGCGCGCGCGGGCACGGAGATCCCGACGTGAGTGGCGCGCAAATCCTCGAGGTCGAGCACCTGACCATGCGGTTCGGCGGCTTGACCGCCGTCAACGATCTGTCCTTCTGCGCCCGCGAAAAGGCGATTACGGCGCTGATCGGACCGAACGGCGCCGGCAAGACCACGCTGTTCAATTGCGTCACCGGCTTCTACAAGCCGAGCGTCGGCAGATTGCGGCTCTGCCACCCGAACGGCGCCTCGTTCCTGCTCGAGCGCATGCCGGAGTTCCGCATTGCGCGGGAAGCGCGGGTCGCGCGCACCTTTCAAAACGTGCGTCTGTTCGCCGGCATGACGCTTCTGGAAAATCTCTTGGTCGCTCAACACAACATCCTGATGGTGGCTTCAGGCTTCACCGTGCTCGGCCTCTTCGGCTCGCGCGCCTATGCGCGCGCGCAAAGCCGTGCCATCGACAAGGCGCGATACTGGCTCGATCGCGTCGGCCTTGCCGGGCGGGCTGACGATCCAGCCGCGGCGCTGCCCTATGGGGCGCAACGCCGGCTCGAAATCGCCCGCGCCATGTGCACCGATCCGCTGCTCCTGTGTCTCGATGAGCCGGCCGCCGGCCTTAACAATCGCGAAAGCACCGAGCTCAACGCGTTTCTGCGCGCCCTCCGCGACGAGCACGGCATCTCGATCCTCTTGATCGAGCACGACATGGGCGTGGTGATGGAGATATCCGACCACATCGTCGTGCTGGATTACGGCGTGAAGATCGCCGACGGCGCTCCGGGCGACGTGCGCAACGACGCCAAAGTGATCGCCGCGTACCTTGGCGTCGCCGACGAGGATTTGGCTCAGGCCGAAGCGGGGGCGGCGCCGTGAGCGCGACCGCGGAACCTCTGCTGTCGCTGCGCGGCGTCAAGGCCTATTACGGCAGCGTCATGGCGCTCAAAGGTGTCGACGTCGAGGTGAATGAGGGCGAGATCGTCGCTCTGATCGGCGCCAACGGTGCCGGCAAATCGACGCTGATGATGACGGTTTTCGGCAATCCGCGCGCCCGCGAAGGCGAGATCCGCTTCGCCGGCCGCGACATCACCGCCCTGCCGACGCACGCAGTCGCCAGGCTGCGCATAGCGCAATCACCGGAAGGCCGGCGCATTTTCTCGCGCATGACGGTGATGGAGAACCTGCAGGTCGGCGCCACGGTGACCGACGCCGGCCATTTTGCTTCCGACCTCGAGCGCGTCTTCGCGCTGTTTCCGCGGCTTCGCGAACGCCAGAACCAGCGCGGGGGTACGCTTTCGGGCGGCGAGCAGCAGATGCTGGCGATCGGCCGAGCGCTGATGAGCCGGCCGCGGCTCATCCTGCTCGACGAGCCGTCGCTCGGCTTGGCGCCGGTTCTCGTTCAGCAAATCTTTGCCGCCATTCGCGCGCTCAACGAGCGCGACAAGCTCACCGTGTTTCTGGTCGAACAGAACGCCTATCACGCGCTCAAGCTGGCGCAGCGCGCCTACGTCATGGTCAATGGCGAGATCACGCTCGCCGGCGGCGGGCGCGAATTATTGCAGCGGCCGGAGATCCGCGCCGCTTACCTCGAAGGCGGCGCGCTCTAAGGGGAAGCGGTATGGAAAGGCTCTTTGCCGGGGAAAGCATCCTGCCCATCATCTTCGTGACCGGCGTCCTCGGCGGCGGCGCCGCGTGGCTCTCGGGCCGCGCCATCGCCCGGGCCTGGCGGCCGCCATGGCAGGTCGCCGTGGCCACGCTTCTCCTCGGCGCCGCCGCACGCTTCATTCACTTTGCCCTGTTCCAGGGGGAGTTGCTTTCCGTGGCATCCTATGGCTGCGACGCGCTGATCTTCCTCATTGTCGGTCTCCTCGCCTGGCGGACGACACGCGCGAGCCAGATGGTGCGGCAATATCCGTGGCTCTACGCTCGTTCCGGCCCGCTCAGCTGGCGAGAAATCGTGCAAGAAAACGAACGAGGGCGGTGCTAACATTCGCCTCCCGCAAAAAGCTTCACCGCTCGGCAACAGACAAGGAGACCGGCATGAATCAATTCCGACTCGGTGCCTTCGTCCTCTGCTTCGGTCTCTGCGCCGGCCCGGCGATGGCGCAGGAGCTACCCGTTGCGATTGCCGCGCCGACGACTGGCCAATACGCCAGCTTCGGCATGCAATTGCGGACCGGGGCCGAGCAGGCCGTGGCCGACATCAATGCGGCCGGCGGCGTGCTCGGGCGCAAGCTCAGGCTCGAAGTCGCCGACGACGCCTGCGATCCCAAACAGGCGCGCGCGATCGCGGAGAAACTCTCCGGGATGCAGGTGGCGGTGGTGGTCGGCCATTATTGCTCCTCGTCTTCGATCCCCGCCTCCGACGCTTATCTTGACGGCGGCGTTCTTCAGATCACGCCGGCCTCGACCAATCCGCAATTCACCGAGCGCGGGATGTGGAACGTGTTCCGCGTCTGCGGCCGTGACGACCAGCAAGGCACGATCGCCGGCAACTACATCGCCAGAACGTTCAAGGGCAAGAACGTCGCCATCGTGCAGGACAAGTCGACCTATGGCAAAGGCTTGGCCGACGAGATGAAGAAGGCGCTCAACAAGGCCGGCGTCAAGGAAAAGATGTACGAGGCCTATACGCAGGGCGACAAGGACTTCAACGCGCTGGTTTCGAAGATGAAGGCGAACGCCATCGACGTGATCTACGTCGGCGGCTACCACACAGAGGCGGGGCTGATCCTGCGGCAGATGCGGGCGCAGGGCATGCCGAGCCAGATGGTCTCCGGCGACGCCATCGCCACCAATGAATTCTGGTCGATTACCGGCGCCGCTGGCGAGGGCATGATGTTCACCTTCGGCGCCGACCCGCGCAAGCGGCCCAACGCCGCCGCCATCGTGAAGAAGTTCAAGGACAAGGGCATCGATCCGGAGGGCTACACGCTCTACACCTATGCCGCCTTTCAGATCTGGGCGGCGGCGGCCGCCCAAGCGAAGACGATCGATCCCAAGAAGGTCGCGCAGACCATCCATGGCGGCAGCTGGGACACCGTGCTCGGACCGATCAGCTACGACGCCAAAGGCGACATCACCACGCTGGACTATGTGTTCTACCGCTGGAACAGCAAGGGCGGCTATGACGAGATCGTCGACTCCTCGCGCAGCTGATGAGGGCGTCGCTGAATCATCCGATCTTTCCGAGCACCGGGAATCTTTCCAACAGCCACGAACTGGCTTCCCCGACATAGGGGGTCATGAAAACAATCCCGGTGAACACCAGGAAGCCGCCCATCGCCTTTTCGACGAGGCCCAAATGTGCGCGGAAGCGCGCGAGAAAGGCGGCGAAGGATTCGACGGCGAATGCCGCGAGAACGAACGGAACGCCGAGGCCGAGCGAGTAGACGGCGAGCATCCCGGCGCCCCTAGCCACGGTCTGTTCTGACGCAGCGATCGCCAGGATCGCGGCGAGGATCGGCCCGATGCACGGTGTCCATCCGAAGGCAAAGGCAAGCCCCATCAGATATGCGCCCCACAAGCCGACGGGCTTGGCGATTTCCAACCGTTTGTGCCGCATCAGCAAAGGAATCTGCAGCGCTCCCAGGAAATGCATTCCCATCAAAATAATTGCCAACCCCGCAAGAACCGTCAGCGGACTGAAATTTGTCGGCAGCGGTAGACCGGTGAAGTCCTTCAGCTTCGCGACAGCTTCGAGCAGGCCCGATTGAATCTGTCCGATCCAAGTCGCTGCGGCACCGAGCGCCACGAAAATGCTGGAGAACCCGAGCACGAAGAAGCACGCCGCGGTGACGGTCTCCCACCGTACCTGCGGCTCCGATTCCTTGTCGGCGAAGCGTTCGAGCGAAGTCCCGGTGAGATAGACGAGATAGGGCGGCACCAGGGGTAGGACGCAGGGCGAAAGAAAACTCAACATGCCGGCGACGAGCGCGGCAAGGATGGTGACATTCGGCATGACGCACTCATGCCCGGCCGCTTCCGACGGCGCAAGCGCGTCCGCGCCTCTCGCGCGAGGATGTGATCGGCCCTTACCGTCATTCCGTCACTGAAAAGCAGGGACCGGAGCGAGGCGGCGGCGCGATTGACGGCTGCGACAAAATCGTCTCCGTTGGCAGCCCTTGCGGGGGGCCGTTTTGCGCAACCTCATCACCGACGTCGCCGGCCTGCGGGTCGGCCATGCCGAGGACCATCGGCTCGCCTCGGGCGCGACCGCCGTGGTTTTCGAGGAGCCGGTGGTTGCTTCGATCGACGTGCGCGGCGGCGGGCCGGGCACGCGCGAAACCGCGTTGCTCGATCCGGCGCAGACGGTGCAGGGCATCGACGCCATCACGCTCGCCGGCGGCTCGGCCTTCGGCCTCGATGCCGCTTCCGGCGTGCAGGCTTGGCTCAAAGAGCACAACCGCGGCTTTGTGGTGCGCTCGGCCCGGGTCCCGATCGTGCCGGCGGCCATCATCTTTGATCTTCTCAGCGGTGGCGACAAGGAGTGGGGCCGTTTCCCGCCCTATCGCGAACTCGGCTATGCGGCGGCCGAAGCGGCGGCTGCCGACTTCGCGCTCGGCAGCGTCGGCGCCGGAACCGGCGCGACGACGGTCGATTGCAAGGGGGGAATCGGCTCCGCCTCGGCGGAGAGCGCGGACGGCGCTGTCGTCGGTGCCCTCGCGGTCGTGAACGCCGCCGGCAGCGTGCTCGTCGGCCACGGTCCGTGGTTCTGGGCGGCGCCCTTCGAGCGTGACGGCGAGTTCGGCGGACGCGGGCATCCGCCGACATTTCCGCCGGGGGCATTCGAACCCTTCACCAAGGGCGATGCGCGCGAGAGCACCACGCTCGTCGTCGTAGCGACCGACGCTATTTTGACCAAGGCGCAGGCGAAGCGTCTCGCCGTCATGGCGCAAACCGGATTCGCCCGCGCCATCTATCCTGTCCATACGCCGCTCGATGGCGATGTGGTGTTTGCGGCCTCGACCAGCCGCCGGCCGCTCGCCGATCCGCTGATCGGATTAACCAAGCTGGGCGCGCTCGCCGGCAATGTCGTGGCGCGCGCGATCGCGCGCGGCGTCTTCGCGGCCTCGGCGCTTCGCTTCCCCGGCGCGATGGCGAGTTGGCGGGACCGTTTCGGCCGTTGACGGAACCTCTCCCGGGCGCCGCCCGTTGCGTGCCACGGAAACCACAATCCCCGTCTTTCTCGCGGCGGCACGTCGCAGCCGTTGACTCGGTCGCCGATTGCGCCTTGACTTCAGGCCTGTGCGGTCGGTTCAGTTGCTGGAGGATGTGATGCGCGTCGTGGTCGTCGTTATCGCCGCCTTGATGACCTTGGGTCTCGCGGCATTCGGCGTGGTTGCAGCGCAAAAGGCAACGCTTTCATCCTCGGCCGCCGAACTCATTGCGCGGGTGACATCGCGCGATCAGGGCCCGAACGCCCCGGCGGCGCGTACCGCGCCGGTCCGTGTTGCCGACGCCTCCAGATCGCCGATCATCGCGTCATCTCCGGTCCCGGCCGAACCGGTTGCGGTTGCGCCGCAACGCGTTGCCCAGAATACGGCCAGTGCGGCGGTCGTAGCCGCGACCCCGGCCGCTCCCGCCATCCCGGCCGCACCCGGAGGGACGGCGGCTGGTACCGCGGGCACGCCGGCCAGCATCGCCGCCTGCGACAAGCCGGGCGGCATGGGACTCTCGCGCATCGTCGAGATCGACACCACCGGCGGGCCGGGTTTCGGCTTCGAGCATTTCAAGCAGTACGATTTCCTGCGCATGAACGAAATCGTTCTGACTTTCGACGATGGCCCCTGGCCGGAGAACACACCGGCCGTCCTCAAGGCGCTCGCCGACAATTGCCTCAAGGCGACGTTCTTTGAGATCGGCCAGCATGCGATGTGGCATCCGGAAATCGCCAAGGAAGTGGCCGCCGCCGGCCACACGATCGGCAGCCACACCTGGTCGCACAAGGATCTGGCGAGGAATCCATACGCTTCCGATATCGAGCTGGCCAAGCAGGAGATCGAGATGGGGGTGAGCGCCGTGCATGCGGCGGTCGCCGCACCGATTGCGCCGTTCTTCCGCTTCCCCAATCTCCAGCACCCGCCTGCGCTTCTGAGCTATCTCGCCGAGCGCAACATCGCCAGCTTCTCCACCGATATCGATTCCTTCGACTTCAAGATGCGTAAGCCGGAGCAGGTGATCGATTCGGTGATAAGCAAACTGCAGAAGCACGGCAAGGGCATCATCTTGATGCACGATTTCCAGCGCGCCACCGCGGAAGCGCTGCCCGAGCTGCTGCACCGCCTCAAGGCCGCGGGCTACAAGGTCGTGCACGTGGTGCCGCACGCGCCGGTGACCACGCTGCCGAAATATGACGAAATGGTCGCGCAGCAGGACAAGCTTTCGGCGAACAACACCCGGCCGCAGGGCAGCGTGTTCCACACGATCGGCGAGTACGTCGGCGCGCCCGCTCCGGCGTCCGCAAATCGCGACTAGGGTCTGATCCGGAAAAGTGGAAACGCGGTTTTCCGAAAAGATCCTGCTCCACTAAGCAAAACTGGAGTGCAATCGATTCGATCTGAAGCGATTGCGCTTCAGTTGAACCGCTCCGCCGCATAAGGCTTCGGATCGCAGAACGGCGTTGCGCTGGTCATCATCTCGGCGATAAGCCGGCCGGTGGCCGGCCCCAGCGTCAAGCCCCAATGGGCGTGGCCGAGCGCGAGCCAGAGGCCGCGCTGGCGCGGCGCGCGGGAGAGCACCGGCCGAGAATCGGGAAAACACGGCCGCGCGCCGAGCCAGGGCTCCGCTTCGACCGGCGCGCCGAGCGCGAATAATTCGCGCGCCGCCGGCAGTACGCGCTCGAGCTGCACCGGCGTCGGCGGCGCGTCGCGGGCCGCGAACTCGACGCCGGTGGTGAGACGAATGCCCTGCTCCATGGGCGCCAGGCAATAGCCGTTTTCGGCGTCGAGAAGCGGACGGCCGAGAGCAATATTTCCCTGCGGGCGAAAATGCCGGTGATAGCCGCGCTTGACGGCGAGCGGCAGCTTGATTCCGAGAGGGCCGAGCACATCGTCCGCCCACGGGCCGAGCGCGATCACCACCTCGCTGCCGTCGAGCGGTCCAACCGCGCTATCGACGCGCCAGTAGGGGCTGGCGCGATGCAGCGTGCGCGCGTCGCCGGTGAAGATCAGGCCGCCGCGCGCGGCAAAGCGCGCGGCGTAAGCGCGCGTCAGGGCCAGCGGATTGTTCACGCTCACCGCGCCGGTCCAATGCACGGCATGGCGGAAGGCGCCCGTCAGCGCCGGCTCGAGCGCCCGCGCCCCCTCGCCATCGAGCGGCACATTGACGATGCCCAGGCGCGCCGCAAGTTCGAGTTCGCGCGCCTGCGCCGCGAACGCGCCGTTGCTGCGGTAGAGCTTCAGCCAACCGCGGCGGTTGAGATAGCGCTCGGCGCCGGCTTCGGCGATGAGCGCCTCGTGCTCGGCGATGGCGCGCGCAAACAACGGGCGCATCAGCCGCGCGGTCTCGATCAAACGCTCGGGCTTGGACGCAGCCCGGAAGGCCGCCAGCCAGGGCGCGATCCGCGGCAGAAACGTAACGTGATAATTCGCCTGCGGCGAGCGTTTGAGCGCAACGCGCAAAAGCTCCACCCAGTCCGCAGGAAAGGCCGGCGGAAAGAGCGTGTTGCCTTCGATAATGCCGGTGTTGCCGTAAGAGGTGGCCTCGCCGGGCCCACCGCGGTCGACGAGCGCAACCGAGAGGCCCCGCTTGACGAGCTGGAGCGCAATCGAGGTGCCGACGATCCCGGCTCCGAGCACGATGATATCGGTATGCGCCAGGCAAACCTCCACCGCGAATGACGACTATGTATTGAAGCGGCCAGGCCTGCACAACGCGGCGCGCAAGACGAGCGCGTCGCTCTCCCCCCACTTCGTTTGCGGGAGGAGTGGAGATCTTTCGTTTAAACGGTCGCGATGGCTTGTGCCGGCGCGGCGGTGGTCAGCTGGGCCTGCAGCTGGATCAGCTGCTCGATGAAATTGTTGCCGGCCACGTTCGCACCGCCGCTCGATGAACCAGAGCCGCCGGGCGAGTTCGAGCCGGCGGCTGGCGCGGCCGTAGTCAGGCTCACGCTCGAGCCATCGGCATAGGTGATGGAGGTCGTCGTCGAGCCGTTGGCGTTAGCGGTGGTCTGGCTGGTGGCGCCGGCCTCGGCAGAATTCAACAGATCGAGCGGGCTTTGGCCGCCCAAGCCGCCCGCGTTCTGCATGTGATGATGGCGGTGATGGCCATGATGGGCCTGCTGTCCTGATGTCGTATCGCCCGTGCCGGCCGAACCGCCGGCATTGAACTGGGACAACAGCGATTGCGAGGACGAACCGTTGCCCGATGACTGCATGGCGAGCAGCGCCTGCAAGGTCTGCGGGCTGAATTGCGGAAGCGTGTTGCCGGAGGCGGACGCCGCACCGGTCGACGAACCCGTACCGGGCGAGGATGTCGCGCCGGTGCCCTGTTGGCCGAAAGCCGCGAATAATTGCGACAGCGGATCGGACTGCGCGGTCGCGCCGTTCGATTGCTCCTGCTGCCACAACGCCTGAAGATAGGCATAGGGATTGTTGTTGCTCGCTGCACCGACGGACGTGGACATGGCACACTCCTCGACGCCGCCGGCCAGGCCGACGGTCACGCTTCGCCGTGACCGGCGATGCAAGAGCGGGGCCGGCGGCCAAATACCGAGAAAATAACGATCTTCCGGGAGTGCCGGGCTTCGGACGGTGAAAAGATCTGCCACTCGCGCGGGCCAGGCGGCAAATCTTGCCCGGCGCCCGGGCACGGCGTTTGCCCGCCCGGGATCGCCGTGTTAGGCGAACGACGAATTTTGTTTTTGGAGAACCTAGTGCAGCGGCCGCTCGTCATCGCCCCGTCGATCCTCGCCGCCGATTTTGCCAAGCTCGGCGAGGAGGTTCGCGCCGTCGATCAAGCCGGCGCCGATTGGATTCATGTCGACGTCATGGACGGCCATTTCGTGCCCAATATTTCGATCGGTCCGGACGTGGTGCAGGCGCTGCGCGCGCACACCAAAAAGGTGCTCGACGTGCATCTGATGATCGCGCCCTGCGACCCCTATCTCGAAGCTTTCGCCAAGGCCGGCGCCGATATCATCACCGTGCATGTCGAAGCCGGTCCGCATATTCACCGGTCGCTGCAGGCGATCCGCGCGCTCGGCAAGAAGGCCGGCGTGACCATGAATCCGGGCACGCCGGCGGCGACCGTCGAGCCGGTCATCGACCTCGTCGACCTCATCCTCGTCATGTCGGTCAATCCCGGCTTCGGCGGCCAAAAATTCATTCCCGGCGCGGTGGAAAAGCTGCACCAGCTGCGTTCGCTCGTCGCCGGACGGCCGATCGACATCGAGATCGATGGCGGCATCACGCCGGAGGTTGCGCCTGAGGCAGCGCGCGCCGGCGCCAATGCCTTCGTTGCCGGCTCCGCCGTGTTCAAGGACCGCAGCGCGCAATCCTACCGCGCGAATATTGCGGCGATCCGCCGGGCGGCCGCGCTGGCCCGCGGGGAGGCCGCGTGATGGGCATGCTCGTCGAGGACGAGTGGCGCGACACCGACCCGATCGCCGAGACCGGCAAGGCCGGCGAATTTCAGCGGATGGACAGCGCGTTCCGCGACCGCATCACGGCCGACGGTACGTCCGGCTTCAAGGCCGAAGCCGGCCGCTACCACCCCTACGTCGCCCATGGCCGTCCATTGGGCGCGTCGAACGCTGATCTATCGTTCACTCAAGAAGCTCAACGACGTCCGAAACCGTCAAGCCGCGCTACTATGTGATGACCTATTATTCGATCGCGCGCTCAATCCGACCGGCATCATTCCCAAGGGAACGCCGGTCGATTACCGGGCGCCGCACGATCGCGAGCGCCTCGCGGCGTAGCCAAAACGAAACGCGGCGCGGCGGCGTTCTTTGATCTCAGTGCCGGCGGTTGCCGCGGCGGGCGATGGCGTGCTGGTACTGGATATTGACGGAGGATACTTCGTCGCCGAAATGACGATCGAGCCAGCCGAGAAATGACGACAGCAGCCGCGTCTCGTCGCCCCGTTCCGGCGATTTGATCTCGACTCTCACCGCGTCCGCCAAGCCGGGTTCGAGATTGATCGATCCTTTGTAGCGCACATGCGTCCACCGTGCGGCGTTGCGCTTTCTCGCCCCGGCCCGGGAAAAAGTCCCCCGCCCACCCTTGCGGATGTCGACCTGCTTTTTGATCATGGCCCCATAGAGGCGGGTGTGGTCGCGCGGCACGATCTCAAGCAATTTCATGGCTGTCCCCTG
Source organism: Xanthobacteraceae bacterium (assembly GCA_035319735.1). Taxonomy (GTDB): domain Bacteria; phylum Pseudomonadota; class Alphaproteobacteria; order Rhizobiales; family Xanthobacteraceae; genus BOG-931. The sequence continues at coordinate 20,570 of DATHCD010000072.1, forward strand.
ATTCGCTGCCGATTCGCCAGCATCGCATAGCGCGGCGCAATTGTTGAGCTTCGCCCGATCTGCTACAGCGCAGCCCAGCAGCAGCCCGGATTGCGCTTGAGCAAAATCCGGGGACAGCGTTCGGGCCGGTCGATCGTTTCCGCATTCGCTCCGCTCAATGCCGGCTGCGTGCGGCTTTCCGCGAGGCGGCAATGATACCGCGTTACACCAGGCCGGAAATGGCGGCGATCTGGTCGCCGGAAACGCGTTTTCGCATCTGGTTCGAGATCGAGGCGCACGCCGCCGACGCCATGGCCGAGCTGGGGATCATTCCCAAGCAGGCGGCGGCGAAAATCTGGGCCAAGGGCAAGAAGGCCAAGTTCGATGCCGCGCGCATCGAGGCGATCGAGCGCGAAGTCAAGCACGACGTCGTCGCCTTCCTCACCCATCTCGCCGAGATCGTGGGCCCGGAGGCGCGTTTCGTACATCAGGGGATGACGTCGTCCGACGTGCTCGACACCTGCCTCAACGTGCAGCTCGTGCGCGCCGCCGACCTCCTCATCGCCGACGTGGACAAACTCAACGCCGCACTCGAACGCCGCGCCCGCGAGTACAAATTCACGCCGACGATCGGCCGCTCGCACGGCATCCACGCCGAGCCGACCACGTTCGGCCTCAAGCTCGCCTATGCCTATGCCGAGTTCGCCCGCGCCAAATTGCGGCTCAAGGCGGCGCGCGGCGAAGTCGCGACCTGCGCGATCTCCGGCGCCGTCGGCACTTTCGCGCAGATCGACCCCCGCGTCGAAGCCCATGTGGCGAAGAAGATGGGGCTCGCCGTCGAGCCAATCTCGACCCAGGTCATTCCGCGCGACCGCCACGCCATGTACTTCGCGACTCTGGGCGTCGTCGCCGCCTCGATCGAGCGCCTGGCAACCGAAATCCGCCACCTGCAGCGCACCGAAGTCCTGGAAGCGGAGGAATATTTTTCGCAAGGGCAGAAAGGCTCCTCCGCCATGCCGCACAAGCGCAATCCGGTGCTGTCGGAAAACCTGGTCGGGCTCGCCCGCATGGTGCGCGCCTATGTGACGCCGGCCTTGGAGAACGTTGCGCTCTGGCACGAGCGCGACATTTCGCATTCCTCGGTCGAGCGCATCATCGCGCCCGACGCCACCGTGACGCTCGATTTCGCGCTCGCCCGGCTTGCCGGAATCATCGACCGGCTGACCGTCTATCCGGAAAACATGCGAAAAAATCTCGATCGCCTCGGCGGCCTTATTCACTCCCAGCGCGTGCTGCTCGCGCTCACGCAGAAGGGCGTGACGCGCGACGACGCTTACCGCTTGGTCCAACGCAACGCGATGCGCGCTTGGCGCGGGGAAGGCGATTTCCTGGCCTTGCTCAAGGCCGACGGCACGCTGCGCAAATACCTGAGCGAGAAGGAACTTGCCGCCAATTTCGACCTCGACTTTCATTTCGCCCAGGTCGACACGATTTTTCGCCGCGTCTTCGGGCGCGCGTGACCGGCGTTGCGGGGCGGTCGCCGTGCAGACTTTCCACCACTCATCCAAGGCGATCGCCTTGTCGGTTTGCTAGACCCGCCTCCCTGACATACCGTCGCCCGCTTCGGGGGAGAGAATCATCGGACGATTGGTACGCCAGCCGCGCGTGCCCGACCTCGATCCGCAGATCGCCGGGCTCGAAGGAGTCCTGCAGCCGGGCATCGACGGCATGCAGATGGCGGGCGCCCAGGCCGGCGACAATTATCTCGAGCGGATGGCGAAGTACGTTCCGGCCGAGGTGATCGGCGTTCTCCATGGTGATCAATGCCATCCTCGATCAGGCGATGAAGACCGGCGGCAAGAACGCCGTCATGGCCGGCTTCCCCGTTACCGGCATCGCCGCCGGCGCTTTGGTCCTGGCGCTCATTCTGACGCCACTGTTCTGCTGGTATGTGCGCGAGGAGGGCGACGCGGTGGTCAGCGGCCTCATTTCGCCGCGCGCGCGCAGGCCCAAGCGCCGCAAGGGGCAGGAATCCGTCCCCAAGGAAGGGCCGCGCCTGGTCGAGGCGCTGACCGCCTGAGGCGGAAAGCCGCCGCGATCCTTTGCCAGCCTAACGACCGCGAAACGACGCGCCGGGTAGCCGGGCGAAGCCCGGAGCATTGCCGGCGCCCGATTCCTCGTGTCTTCTCTCGCCGGATGGCCACGCGCGAAACCATTCTGCTCTTCGATTCGGGGCTCGGCGGGCTCACCGTCTATCGCGAGGTGGCGGCGGCCCGGCCGCATGCCGATTTCGTCTATGTCGCCGACGACGCGGCCTTCCCCTATGGAGCCATGGAAGAAGAGGCGTTGGTCGCGCGGGTCGTCGGGCTCATCGGCGAACTGAACGAGACGCACCGGCCTGACCTCATTGTCATCGCCTGCAACACCGCTTCGACGATCGTGCTGCCGGATTTGCGCCGGCGCTTCGCCTTTCCGTTTGTCGGTACGGTCCCGGCGATCAAGCCAGCCTGCTCAAGTTCCGTCACGCGGCGCGTTTCCGTGCTCGGGACCGAGGCGACCGTGGCGCGCGAATACACCCGCGCCTTGATACGTGATTACGCGCAGGGCTGCCGCGTGACGCTGATCGGGTCGAAGGAGCTGGCCGGTTATGCCGAAGCGGAGCTTTCCGGAACGCCGGTCAGTGACGAGGCGCTGCGCGCGGAAATCGCGCCATGCTTTCGCGATGACGGCGCGCGCACCGACACCGTCGTCCTCGCCTGCACCCATTATCCGTTGCTGATCGATCGTTTGCGGCAGCTTTCCCCGTGGCCGGTAAACTTTCTCGATCCGGCGCCGGCGATCGCGCGCCGTGTCGTCGATCTGCTCGGGGCCGCCCCGACGTCGGGCCACAGAGGCGCCGCGCGCCTGATTTTCACCTCCGGCCGCGCCCCGGCGCCGTTGGCGGCGGCGCTCGCGCGCTTCGGCATGCGTTCGGGAGAATCGATCGCGACGAACGCCCGCTGAAGGTGCCTCATCAAGGCAGGCCGGCTGCCCCGAAACCTTTCGCTGCAATTCCCTGCCGGTACGCTTTTTGCACGCGGCAACGACACAAGGTCGGAGGCATCGACAATGACCACCGCCGTCGCATCAGCCCCGAGGGCTTGGTATTTCAATCGCTGGAACCAGCTGATCCTTGGCTTGATCGCCATGATGGCGATCTCGAGCCCGCAATATGTATGGACGTTATTCACCGGGCCGCTCAATCAGAAGCTCGGCACGACGCTTGCACAGCTGCAGTGGACCTTTTCACTGCTGATCATCCTGCAGACTTGGTTCTCGCCGTTCCAGGCCTATCTGGTCGACCGCTTTGGCCCGCGCGCGCTCATCTCGATCGGTGCGCTCTTGTCCGGGGGCAGCTGGATTCTCTCCGCCTATGTAGACAAATTGTGGGTGCTCTACTTCACCTACGGCGTTCTCGGCGGATTCGGCACCGGCATCATCTATGTCGGCGTCATCGGACTGATGGTGCGATGGTTTCCCGACCGGCGCGGCCTCGCGACTGGGCTCGCCGCCGCCGGGTACGGCTTCGGTGCCTTCTTCACCAGCTTCCCCATCGACGGCATGATCAAGAGTTCCGGTTATGCGCATACGCTCGTCGTGTGGGGCATCATCCAGGGCGCGATCGGCATCTTGGCGGCGCAATGGCTGCGTATGCCGCCGGAGAACCACCAGCCGGCGAACGCCGCGCCGGCGGCGGCGATCGCCTTGCAGCAAAGCCGACGCAGCTACGCGCCGCGCGAGATGCTGAAGAATCCGATCTTCTATCTGCTGTTCGTCATGATGAGCATGATGTCGACCTCGGGGCTCATGGTCACCTCCAATGTCGCGCCGTTCGCCAAGGAGTTCGGCGTCGCCGATATGCTGGTCTTGGGCATGGCGGCGCTGCCGCTGTCGCTGACGCTCTCTCGCGTCACCAACGGTCTCACCCGGCCGTTCTTCGGCTGGGTCTCCGACCATATCGGCCGCGAGACCACGATGGCGCTCGCCTTTACCCTGGAGGCAGTCGCCATCCTCATCCTGTTCGCCTTCATCGACCGGCCGGCGCTCTTCGTCGTGCTGACCGGGCTCGTCTTCTTCGGCTGGGGCGAAATCTTCTCGCTGTTTCCCTCGACGCTGACCGACACCTTCGGGCCGAAATTCGCGGCGACGAACTACGGCTTCCTCTATATCGCGCAGGGCGTCGGCTCGATTCTGGGCGGGCCGGCGGCGGCCTTCCTCAAACAGGCGACCGGAAGCTGGACCGCTGTGTTCTTCGTCGTCGCTTTGCTCGACGCGACGACTGCGCTGCTCGCGATCACCCTCCTGCGGAGGATGCGGCGCAGGCACTTCGCCGGCGGATGATGGCGCCGACAGCCCATTCGTCCCGTCGGTTTGACACAGGGCGCGTTTCCTCCTAGAAACCGCGCACTTCGCGGGCCCGAGTGGCCCGCGCGGTGTTTCGCGACCCGCGGTTTGCGCCGGCGCTTCGGCGACGACCTGTCGGTTCCGCCCCGCCCTTCCCTTCCCACATGCGGAGGATGACGGTGTGGGAAACTGGGACAGAGGAGGGCGCGATCCTCAGCCATCAGCGCAAGATCCTGAGAAGCGGCACCCTGCTTTCGAATGGGATCATGCCAAGACAAGTCAGCGAGGACGCGAATGACCAAGCGCCACGAGGCGAAGTACAAGATCGACCGCCGGATGGGCCAGAACATCTGGGGCCGCCCGAAAAGTCCGATCAACAAGCGAGAATATGGCCCCGGCCAACATGGCCAGCGCCGTAAGGGCAAGCTCTCCGACTACGGCGTGCAATTGCGCGCCAAGCAAAAGCTTAAGGGCTATTACGCCAATATGTCGGAGCGGCATTTTCGCGGAATTTACGACGAGGCGAGGCGGCGCAAAGGCGATACCGGCGCCCACATGATTGGGCTCCTGGAAAGCCGGCTGGATACGGTGATCTATCGGGCGAAATTCGTCCCGACTGTGTTCGCCGCGCGCCAGTTCGTCAATCACGGCCACGTCAAGGTCAACGGCCGGCGGGTGACCGTTCCGAGCTTCCGGGTCAAGGTCGGCGACCTGATCGAGGTCAAGGAGAAGTCGAAGCAGATGGCGTTGGTGCTGGAAGCCGTCGCGCTCGCCGAGCGCGACGTGCCGGACTATATCGATGTCGACCACACCAAGATGACGGCGAAGCTCACCCGCGTGCCAACGCTCGGCGACATACCCTACCCGGTGCTGATGGAGCCGCACCTGGTGGTCGAATATTACTCGCGCTGAAACTGCGCCGCGCCGTCTTACCGCTTTTGTCTAGGCGAATCGGCTATCGCGCCAGCGCGGATGAAGCGCGGCGTCAAGCCTGCGCAGCCTCCTTCACCGCGATGCCCTTCTCCTTCAACAGCGACTGCAGTTCGCCGGCCTGGAACATCTCGCGGATGATATCGCAGCCGCCGACGAATTCGCCCTTGACGTACAGCTGCGGAATGGTCGGCCAGTTGGAATAGGTCTTGATGCCGCCGCGCAGATCCTCGTTTTCGAGGACGTTAAGCCCCTTATAGGCGACGCCCAGGTAATCGAGAATCTGTACCACTTGGCCGGAAAAGCCGCACATCGGGAATTGCGGCGTGCCCTTCATGAACAAGACGACGTCGTTTGCCTTCACTTCGTTGTCGATGAACTGTTCGATGGACATCGTGACCTTCCCTACTTGCCCTATTCGCGCCGCGGCCCGCCTCTGCGGCGCCGACCTCGCCGAATTGGAATATATGTACCGCAAAACCGGTGCAAAGCCTATCCGCGGCCACATGGCCTGAAATTTCCTGGAATTCGCCAAGGTTCAAGCGTCGCAGGCTCCACAAAGACGGAGTTCCGCGTGGGCAGCCTAAGGTTTTGACCTCGATCGAGTCGATCGGCCTCAGCGTTCGGGCGTACCGGTCTGGAGCGCCAGCGCGTGCAGCTTGCCACCGATCTCGGCGCTCAGCGCCTCGTAGACGATCTGGTGCTGCTGCACGCGCGACTTGCCGCGAAACGACTCGGCTATGACGGTCGCCGCGTAATGGTCACCGTCGCCGGCAAGATCGCGGATCGTGACTGTGGCGTCCGGAATGCGGGCCCGGATCAGCCGTTCGATATCGCTCGCAGCCATCGCCATGGCGCGCTTCACCCGTCAACTTCAGCCGGCATCAAGCCGACAATCCCGAAACTTGCCCAGTGTCGCGACAACAATGCGGCGCTCGTATCCGGGCGTCAATGCGTCGCGCCGGTCAGACCGCGCCGCTCATATAGGCCGGCAGCCAGGCTTCGAAGCGTGCCAGGAGATCGCCGCGCCGCAGCGGGCGCTCGCCGTCGACGGCAATGACCTCGCCGCCCGTCGCGCCAAGCCGGTGAACCGGAACGCAAGCAACCCCGGCAGCGCGTAAGACTTCGGCGACAAGATCGGGACGGACGGTGACCGCGTAGCGGGCCTGGTCCTCCCCGAACCAGAAGGCATGAGGGGGAACTTCCGACGGGGCTTGCAGCACGGCGCCGAAAGAGGAGGCCATCGCCATTTCGGCGAGCGCGACCAGAAGGCCGCCGTCGGAAAGATCGTGCGCCGCCGTGACCAGGCCGCCATGGATCAGGGCGCGGACGAAGTTGCCATGGCGGCGTTCGGCGGCGAGGTCAACCGGCGGCGGCGCGCCCTCCTCGCGGCCGCAGATGTCGCGGAGATAGAGCGACTGGCCGAGCCAGCCTTGCGTTTCGCCGACGAGCAAAATGGCCTCGCCTTCTGCCTTGAAGGCGAGCGTCATCGATTTGGTGAAATCCTCGATCAGACCGACGCCGCCGATGGTTGGCGTCGGCAGAATCGCCCGGCCATTGGTCTCGTTGTAGAGCGACACGTTGCCGGAGACGACCGGGAAATCGAATGCGCGGCAGGCTGCGGCAATGCCGCGGATGCAGCCCACCAATTGACCCATGATCTCGGGACGCTCGGGATTGCCGAAATTGAGGTTGTCGGTCAAAGCAAGCGGCGTCGCGCCGACAGCCGTGAGGTTGCGGTAGGCTTCGGCGACCGCCTGCTTGCCGCCTTCGAACGGATCGGCCTCGCAATAACGCGGCGTGACATCGGACGTGAGCGCAAGCGCTTTAGGGCCCTCATTGACGCGCACCACGGCGGCATCGCCGCCGGGCCGCTGCACCGTGTTGCCGAGAATGACGTGGTCATATTGCTGGAAGACCCAGCGCTTGGAGCAGAGGTCCGGCGAGCCGACCAGCTTTTCCAGCGCATCGGCGACGCTCATCGGCGGCACGATCGAAGCCGCCGCGATCGCCTGCGGCTTTGACTGTTCGACGAACGGCCGATCGTAGACCGGCGCCTCGTCGCCGAGCTCCTTGATCGGCAGGTCGGCCATCACCGCGCCGCCATGGCGAACCAGAAATCGCTTCGTCGGCGTGGTTTCGCCGACAACGGCAAAATCCAAGCCCCATTTGCGGAAAATCGCCTCGGCTTCCTTCCCCTTTTCGGGCTTGAGCACCATGAGCATGCGCTCCTGGCTCTCCGAGAGCATCATCTCGTAGGCGCTCATGCCGGTCTCGCGGCACGGCACCCTGTCGAGATCAAGGGTGATGCCGAGATCGCCCTTGGCCCCCATCTCGACCGCCGAGCAGGTCAAGCCCGCCGCGCCCATGTCCTGGATGGCGATGACGCAGCCCTTGGCCATGATCTCGAGGCAGGCTTCAAGAAGGAGCTTTTCCGAGAACGGATCGCCGACCTGCACGGTCGGGCGCTTCTCTTCGGCATCGGCGCCGAATTCGGCCGACGCCATGGTCGCTCCATGGATGCCGTCGCGGCCGGTTTTCGAGCCGAGATAGACGATGGGCATGCCGACGCCGGAGGCCGCCGAATAGAAAATCCTGTCGGCTTCAGCGATGCCGACCGCCATGGCGTTGACCAGGCAATTGCCGTCGTAGCGGCGATCGAACCGCACCTCGCCGCCGACCGTCGGCACGCCGAAGGAATTGCCGTAGCCGCCGATGCCGGCGACGACGCCGGCGACGAGCCTACGCGTTCGCGGGTGTTTCGGATTGCCGAAAGACAGCGCATTGAGGCAGGCAATCGGCCGCGCGCCCATGGTGAACACGTCGCGCAAAATTCCGCCGACGCCGGTTGCCGCGCCCTGATAGGGCTCGATGTAGCTCGGGTGATTGTGGCTCTCCATCTTGAAGACGACAGCCAGCCCATCGCCGATATCGATCACGCCGGCGTTCTCGCCCGGCCCCTGGATCACCCAAGGCGCCTTGGTCGGCAGCGTGCGTAAATGGATTTTCGAGGATTTGTACGAGCAGTGCTCGTTCCACATGGCCGAGAAGATGCCAAGCTCGGTGAAGCTGGGCACGCGGCCGATGAGCTTCAAAATGCGCTCGTACTCATCCGGCTTGAGGCCGTGCTGGGCGATTAGCTCAGGCGTGATAGGGGGCTCGTTGGAAATCACGTGCGGCGTCAGGCCCTGTCCCTCTCCTATGGAGAGGTGGTCCGAGCGAAGCGAGGACCGGGGTGAGAGGTCAATCCCTGAGTGAGATAGAACCGCCTCAACCGGCTCGCAACTTCGCTCGTCGCCACCCTCTCCCACAAGGGGAGAGGGATGTCACGCCGCCTGTCTGAAATAATCCACCAATCCTGCGAACAGGCCGCGGCCATCCGTGCAGCCCATCGACGCTTCGACATGGTCTTCCGGATGTGGCATCAGGCCGAGCACATTGCCGCCTTCGTTCAAAATGCCGGCAATGGCGTTCATGGCACCGTTGTGGTTCCAGTTCGGATCGATCATGCCGTCCGGCGAGGAGTAGCGAAACACCACCCTGCCCTCGCCTTCGAGCCGCGCGATGGTCTCGCCGTCGGCGATGTAATTGCCTTCGCCGTGTGCGACCGGGACGCGGATCACCTGGCCGGCATTGTAGCCGCGGGTGAACGGCGTGTCGGAGCGCTCCACGCGCAGAAAAACGTCGCGGCAGATGAAGCGAAGCCGCGCGTTGCGCATGAGCACGCCGGGCAGCAGGCCGGCTTCGCAGAGAATCTGGAAACCGTTGCACACGCCGAGCACCAACCCGCCCTTCCGCGCGAAGGCGCGCACCGCCTCCATGATCGGCGCGCGCGCCGCAATGGCGCCGCAGCGCAGATAGTCGCCGTAGGAAAAGCCGCCCGGGATGACGACGAGATCGGTGCCCGCGGGCAGGCCGCTGTCGGCATGCCAGACCATCGCCGGCTCGCGCCCGGAAATCAGCCGCAGCGCCCGCGCCATGTCGCGCTCGCGATTGAGACCGGGAAAGACCAGCACGGCCGATTTCATCGCCATCCCAATCCAGCCGCCTTCATCCGGCGACCTCGATCCGGTAATTCTCGATCACGGTGTTGGCGAGCAGTTTTTCCGCCGCGTTCCTGAGCGCTGCCTCGGCGCCGACGCGGTCGGCGCCCTCGATCTCGATGTCGAAGACCTTGCCTTGCCGCACGCTGGCGATGCCGGCAAAGCCGAGCGATTTCAGCGCGCCTTCGATCGCCTTGCCCTGCGGGTCGAGAATGCCGGATTTCAGCGTGACGGTGACGCGGGCCTTCATGACGCCCTTCATTGAGCGCGCTTCACGTGGCGCGGGCGAAACGCAAGCGGAATCCTTTAGCCCTTGACCAGGATCGGGCCAGCACCCTGCGGCCGCTCGCCCTCGCTCATGATCCCGAGGCGCTTGGCGACCTCGGTGTAGGCCTCGAGCAACCCGCCGAGATCGCGGCGGAAGCGGTCCTTGTCGAGCTTCTCGTTCGACCTGATGTCCCACAGCCGGCAGGAATCGGGCGAGATCTCGTCGGCGACGACGATTCGCATCATGTCGTTCTCCCACAGCCGGCCGGTCTCTATCTTGAAATCGATCAGCCGAATGCCGACGCCGAGGAACAGCCCCGAGAGGAAGTCGTTGACGCGGATGGCGAGCGACATGATGTCGTCGATCTCCTGCGGCGTCGCCCAGCCGAAGGCAGTGATGTGCTCCTCCGACACCATCGGGTCGTTGAGCTGGTCGTTCTTGTAATAGAACTCGATGATCGAGCGCGGCAGCTGCGTGCCCTCCTCGATGCCGAGCCGCTGCGACAATGACCCGGCCGCGACGTTGCGCACCACGACTTCGAGCGGAATGATCTCGACCTCGCGGATGAGTTGCTCGCGCATGTTGAGCCGGCGAATGAAGTGAGTGGGAACCCCGATATCGTTCAAGTGCTGAAACACATATTCGGAGATCCGGTTGTTGAGGACGCCCTTTCCCTCGATCACCTGATGCTTTTTCGCATTGAAGGCGGTCGCGTCGTCCTTGAAGTGCTGGATCAATGTTCCCGGCTCGGGTCCTTCATAGAGGACCTTCGCCTTGCCTTCATAGATGCGGCGACGGCGGCTCATCGGAGTGTACCGTGGCTTGGTGAAATCCATGGATGCCGTGGCTCCAGTTCTGCTATCGAGGTCCGCGGCGGCGGCGTGGGCGGCGACTCAACGCTGCATCCCCTCCGCGACCGGCAAGCTAGCTGAATGCGGCGCGGAGCACAATCGACATAGACCCGCGCGGCCTCCACTGCAATGACGATGTTCGCCGTGCATCATCGTTGCCTTGACGCGTCGCCCCCGATATGCAAGGCGCCATGCGCTTCGCACACTTCCACGCAACATCGGGGCGAAAGCCATGACCACATTCGACAAGCGCGAAGAGGGTTTCGAGCAGCAATTCGCGCACGACGAGGAACTCAGGTTCAAGGCCACCGCGCGCCGCAACAAGCTTCTCGGGCTCTGGGCGGCGGAAAAACTCGGCCTAACCGGCGCCGAAGCGGAGAGCTATGCCAAGTCCGTCGTGATGACCGAGTTCGAAGATGTGGGCACGCACGACGTGATGCGCAAGATCCGCAAGGATTTCGACGCCAAAGGCGTGGTCCAGTCCGACCACCAGATCAGCCGCACCATGACTGAGCTGATGGAGAGGGCGATCGCCGACGTCAAGGCGGGCAGATAGCGCGCAGCGATCGTCGTCGCGCGATATCATGGCCATTCCCGCCTTCACGCTTTCCCGGGCGTTGCGCGCGGGAGAAACCGTGTTGAGCGGCTGGTGCACCCTGCCCTACCCGATCGTTGCCGAGACTCTCGGCCGCGCCGGTTTCGTCGCGGTGACGATCGAGGCGCAGCACGGGCTCTGGGACATGAGCGCGATGCCGACCGGCATTGCCGCGGTGCGCCAGGCGGGCGCGGCTCCGCTGGTACGGGTGCCGGTCGGCGATTTCGCCATGGTCTCCCGCGTACTCGACTTCGGCGCCGAAGGCATCATCGCGCCGATGATCAATACCGCCGCCGACGCGCGCGCCTTCGCCGCGGCGGCCAAGTATCCCCCGATCGGCGAGCGCAGCTGGGGGCCGCATCGCGCGATGACGCTCGCCGGTCTCGCCGATCAATCGCTCTATCTGCGCGAGGCCAACGACCACGTGATCACGCTCGCCATGATCGAGACCCGCACCGCGCTCGACAATCTTGAAGCGATCATCAGCACGCCGGGCATCGATGGACTTTTCCTTGGCCCCTCCGATCTGTCGATCGCGCTTTCGCAGGGCAAGAACCTCGACCCGCTGTCGAGCGAGGTCGAACGGGAACTCGACCGCATAGTCGCCGCCGCGCGCAAGGCGGCAAAGATTCCGGGGGCCTATTGCCATTCGGCCGAACGCGCCGTCGCGCTCGCCGAACGCGGCGTTCGCTTCCTCGCGGTGATGAGCGACCTGATGATGCTGCGCGCCGGCATGGCGGCGGCGATGAAGGTGCTCAAGAGCAGCTGAGCCGGCGTTATTTTTCGGCAATGGCCTGTGCCAGCCGGTCGAGCACCGCCGGCAGATCGGTCTCGGCAGCCGCCGCCTTCACCTCCACCACAGCATAGCCGCGTTCGGCGAGCCAAGCGCGCTTTTGCGCGCGCGCCTTGGCGGCGACGCCGCTCTCATCGCCGGGCACAAGATCGATGACCATACGCAGCGGGAACGAGACGAAGTCGCAGATGTGTGGGCCGATCGGCGTCTGCCGCTTGAAGCCGCGTCCGGCGAAGCGGCGGTCGTTGGTGAGCGCCGGCCACAGCATACGCTCGGCATCGGTCGGATTGCGGCGCAAGAGCCGCGCCAGCCCGCGCACCGGCCCGCGCTCGGACGGAACGCGGCCGCCGCCGTGCTCGGCGAGAAGCGCGCGCAGCATCTCGGCTTCCGCGCCGTCGAGCACGCCGCCACGCGCGGGACCCTTGCGCCCCTCGGCGATCGCCATGATCACGCCGTGAAGCGTCTGGATGTCCTGCCGCGTCGGCTGCATGCGCGCAAAAATGTTGCGCAGGTTGATCTGCATGGTCTCGCGCTTGTCGGGCGGCCGGAAGAACTCGACCTTCTCCAGCTCGCATTCGAGCGAGGCGAAGAAGGCAAGCAGTTGCTCCTTCGGCGCCGGCGCTGATTTCTCCGGCATCGCGAACGGCAGTTTGCCTTCGCTCACAAATTTGAACCATTCATAGGCGACGATCACCACCGCCTGCGCCAAATTGAGCGAGGCGAAGGCCGGATTGACCGGCAACGTCAGAATGCGGTCGGCGAGCGCCACCTCTTCGTTCTGCAGCCCATTGCGCTCGCGGCCGAAGAGCACGGCCACGCGCTCGCCTGCCGCGACGCGCGGCGCCATCAATGCCGCCGCCTGCGCCGCGCCGACGACCGGCTTAGCCTGATCGTGGACGCGCGCGGTCGCCGCGAGCACGAAGGTGCAGTCAGCGATCGCGGCTTCGAGACTGTCGTAGAGCGCCGCGCCGTCGAGCACGCGGTCGGCGCCGGCCGCCATGACGCGCGCCTTTTCGTTCGGCCAGCCTTGCTGCGGCTTGACCAGGCGCAACCGCGACAAGCCGAAATTCGCCATGGCGCGCGCCGCCGCGCCGATATTCTCGCCGAGCTGCGGCTCGACCAGGACGACCGCAGGGCCGGTCGCAACGGCCCAATCCTTGGTCCTGTCGGTTCCGGCCCCGGGCATCACGATTTCTCCGCGAAGGTCATAACGAAGAGGCGCGGAAAAAGGCAGCGCCCTGCGCGTATTGCCGGCTTTCTCCGGTCGCCAACCAATGCTATAGCGGCGCCGCCGGCCGACCCCCCGCTGCCGCCTTCCTTCCCATCCCATCCGCGCTGCAAAGGTCTAAACTCCGATGGCGAAAATCAAAGTGGCCAATCCGGTCGTCGAAATGGACGGCGACGAGATGACCCGGATCATCTGGCAACAGATCAAGGACAAGCTGATCCTTCCTAACCTCGACATCAAGCTGATGTATTTCGATCTGGGTATACAGAAGCGCGACGAGACCCGAGATCAGATCACCATCGACGCCGCGGAAGCGACCAAGAAGGTCGGCGTTGCGGTGAAATGCGCCACTATCACGCCCGACGAAGCGCGGGTGAAGGAGTTCGGCCTGCATGAGATGTACCGTTCGCCGAACGGCACCATCCGCAACATCTTGGGCGGCGTCATCTTCCGCGAGCCGATCATCTGCAGGAACGTGCCGCGGCTCGTTCCCGGCTGGACCAAGCCGATCATCATCGGCCGCCACGCCTATGGCGATCAGTACCGCTGCACCGACTTCAGGGTGCCCGGCACGGGCAAGCTTTACCTCACCTTCATCGGCGACGACGGCAAGGAAATCAAACGCGAGGTGTTTCAGTTCCCCGGCAGCGGCGTCGCCATGGCGATGTACAATCTCGACGCCTCGATTCGCGACTTCGCCCGCGCCTCGATGAATTACGCGCTCGACCGCGGCTATCCGCTCTATCTCTCGACCAAAAATACCATCGTCAAGGCCTACGACGGGCGCTTCAAGGATCTCTTTCAGGAGATTTACGACAACGAGTTCAAGGCCGCGTTCGAGAAAAAGAAACTCACCTACGAGCACCGGCTGATCGACGACATGGTGGCCGCGGCGCTCAAATGGTCGGGCGGCTATGTCTGGGCCTGCAAGAACTACGACGGCGACGTGCAGTCGGATACGGTGGCACAGGGCTACGGGTCGCTCGGGCTGATGACCTCGGTGTTGACGACGCCCGACGGCAAGATCGTCGAGGCCGAGGCAGCGCACGGCACCGTCACCCGGCATTACCGCGAGCACCAGAAGGGCCGCGAGACCTCGACCAATTCCATCGCCTCGATCTTCGCCTGGACGCGCGGGCTTTCCCACCGCGCCAAGCTCGACAACAACCCGGCGCTGGCGCGCTTCGCCACCACGCTGGAAAAGGTTACGGTCGGTACGGTCGAGGCCGGTTTCATGACCAAGGACCTGGCGCTGCTCATCGGCCCCGAGCAGAAATGGCTCTCGACCTCTGCCTTCCTCGACAAGGTTGCCGAGAATTTGCGACAGGCCTTGGCTTCGTCGGCAGGCGGCGCCGCGTGACGGCGATGCGCCACGTCGGAACGCTCCTGGCGTTCGCGGTCATGGCGCTCGCGAGTGACGCCGGCAGCGCGTTCGCGCAGGTGCCGGCGGCGGTCGCCGCGCCGGGGCAGACGCCGGCGCTGACGCTTCACGCCGAGGGCGCGCAGATCTACGAATGCAAGGTAGCAAGTGACGGCAAGCTGGCGTGGGCTTTCCGCGAGCCGATTGCGACCCTGATCCTCGACGGGCGAACGGTCGGGCGCCACTACGCGGGTCCGAATTGGGAGCATCTCGACGGCAGCGCAATTACCGGGAAGGCCGCGGGCAGCGCGCCAGGGGCGACCGCGGGCGACGTTCCCTGGCTCAAGCTCGAGATCGTCAGCCGGCGCGGCAGCGGAACGCTTGCCGAGGTGACCACCGTACAACGGATCAACACCAGTGGCGGCGCGCTCTCACGACCGTGCGATCAAGCCGGCGTCCTTCGCAGCGTTCCTTATTCCGCAGATTACGTCTTTCTGCGCAGCGGCGGCTGACATGTCGCGCCGCGGGCGCGACGCCGCGACCCGGCGCCTGCGACCCCGGCACTGCTGGCAAGCAAACGCTAGCGCCTTATCTTCCCGCCATGCGAAAACCGAACGTGCTTGCAACGATTGCGCTCGTCGTGCCGCTTGTCGTCATCCTGGCGGCCGCGGGATGGTTTGCCGCAAGCGCCTTCCTGTCGGTCGAAGGTCCGCCCATGCCGACGACGGGATACATCGCCATGGCGCTCGGCATCGCCTTCTCGCTCATTATCGGATGCGGACTGATGGCGCTCCTGTTCTATTCGAGCCGCCACGGCTACGACGAGCCGTTTCCGAGCGACAAGGATCGCGAGTAAGAGGCCGGGCGTTTTTGCAGCAATTTTGTGACCGCCATCAACTCCATTTGAACTTTTCCCTGATAGCAATGCGGCCGACGGGGGAGGAAGGCAGAGCCTCGTGCCTCGTCGCCAACGCGAGCGGGTTCGATTCGCGCGAAAACTCGGAGGCAACGTTAATGATTTGCTTGCGCAACCATGCGAGGTGGACCGCGATCGCGCTGATCGCCGCATCGGCCGCCTTGACCACCACGGCAAGCTTCGCGGTGCCGCGCTATGACGGCGTGTGGAGCGTGTCGATCGTCACCACCAAGGGCGACTGCATTGCCAGTTACCGCTATCCGATGCGCATCGCCAACGGCATCCTGGCGAACGGCGGCGATCTCGCGATTAACGTCAGCGGCAGGGTCGCTCCGAGCGGCGCCGTCACGGTGACCGTGAGCCACGGCGACACGCGCGCTGCTGGCTCGGGCCGCCTGACCGGCAGCGTCGGCTCGGGTTCGTGGACCGGGGCTTCCTGCGCCGGATCCTGGACCGCCGAGCGGCGCAGCTTATAGGTCGGATAGGCTGGAGGAGATTCGCGGTTACCCTCTCCCCTTGCGGAAAAGGGTAACTGCAAGCGTACCCCGCTAAAGCGCAAACGCTTCACGTTGAATCGATTGCGCTCCAGTTTCCCTCAGTGGAGCATGATCTTTCGGAAAACCGGGTTTCCACTTTTCCGGATCATGCTCCAGCAGTTCGCTCATCCTTCCGCCGCTTCCTCGTCGCCCTGCCCTTCTTCTCCGGCGAGAATCTTCTCGGCGATCAGTCCGGCGTTCTGCCGAATCGCCGTCTCGATTTTTCCGGCAATATCGGGATTGGCCTTGAGGAAGGTTTTGGCGTTCTCGCGGCCCTGGCCGATCCTTTGGCTGTCGTAGGAGAACCAGGCGCCGGATTTTTCCACGACGCCCGCTTTGACGCCGAGATCGATCAATTCACCGGTCTTGGACACGCCTTCGCCATACATGATGTCGAACTCGACCTGCTTGAACGGCGGCGCCAGTTTGTTCTTGACCACTTTCACGCGGGTCTGGTTGCCCACGACCTCGTCGCGCTCCTTGATGGCGCCGATGCGCCGAATGTCGAGCCGCACCGAGGCGTAGAACTTCAGCGCATGGCCGCCGGTCGTCGTTTCCGGCGAGCCGTACATGACGCCGATCTTCATGCGGATCTGGTTGATGAAGATCACCATCGTGTTGGAACGGTTGATCGAGGCGGTGAGCTTGCGCAACGCTTGGCTCATCAGCCGCGCCTGCAGGCCGGGCTGACTGTCGCCCATCTCACCTTCGAGCTCGGCACGCGGCACCAGAGCGGCGACCGAATCGATGACCAGAACATCGACGGCGCCGGAGCGCACCAGCGTGTCGGCGATTTCCAGCGCCTGCTCGCCGGCGTCGGGCTGCGAGATCAGAAGGTCGTCGACATTGACGCCGAGTTTTCGCGCATAGATCGGATCGAGCGCGTGCTCGGCATCGATGAAGGCGCAGATGCCGCCCTTCTTCTGCGCCTCGGCGATGCAATGCAGCGCGAGCGTGGTCTTGCCGGAGGATTCCGGACCGTAGATTTCGACGACGCGGCCGCGCGGCAGCCCGCCAATACCAAGCGCTATGTCGAGCCCCAGCGAGCCGGTGGACACCGTCTCTACGTCCATCGACTGCATATTTTTGCCGAGTCGCATGATCGAGCCCTTGCCGAAGCTGCGCTCGATCTGCGAGAGCGCGGCATCAAGGGCTTTCGATTTGTCCATGGACGATCCTTCGACGAGACGAAGCGCTGCACTCATGGTCCGTGCTCCTTATGGCGGGGAATCTGCGGACCGACAACGGACGCCGCCAGTCCCGCTCCTCCCGCTCCTGCTAAGATCGAAAATCAGTGTACACGATTTGTTCTCTGTTCGCAATATGTTCGTATAAATTTAATAAGCTACTGATGCAACAATATAATTCATAGAAAAAGCAAATCCACTCAACCTCCAATGGGCGGACCAAGTGCACCTCATCCGCCGGTGATTCGATCCCGTCGAATTTCGCTCCGCGGCGTGGTGAAACGCCCTCTGCGCACGAGCTCGGGCAGCGAAAAGCATTTGCACAGCTATTTGGCGGAGTTCGTTTCCGCCGCGCGAAACTAGGCGTAGGGGACGGTGAGCGCGCCGCACGCGCCGTTAAGGACATCGTCGGCAAGCGCCTCACCTATCGAACGACTCGTCACTGAGCATCCCTATGGCAAGAGCCGTCGCAAAGCGAAAGAAGCGACCGAGAAGAAGTGACCCAGAGCAATTCGAGCGGTTCGTCGCGACCGCTCGAAAGCTCGGCGTGAACGAGAGCATGGAGGATTTTCAGGTCAAGTTTAGGCGAATTGTTCCGCAAAAAACGGGTTCTGCGCATCCTCGAAATAAATAAGATTTTGGTAATTGGCCACTTGACGTATGTGACGATTTGGCGGTAGGATACCGACCATGCCGCTCTTTGTCCAAAAGACCCTCAAGTGGGTTTTCCGACTCCTTTGGTTTGGCGTCGCCAAATGGGCATTTGATAACTTTGCGTGGGATGCCGTTGTTCAGGCGCTTGAAATGCGCTTGGGCATCAGGGAGGCGGACGTGATTACGTCCGTTCTTAGTTTGATTATTCCATTTGGGATTGCTGTTGCGGCAACCGCCGGCGCGGTTTGGCTCGGTCGCAAGCAACAAGAAGCTGCATCTGCTGTTCCAACGGCTCCCCATCCCGCAGCGCCAGAGCTGATCACACCATCGCCACTTCAAGAAGCTCAACTGAGTTTCCGCCCTTACGTCACCCAAGCAATTTTGATTGTTTTGATCATTGGTGGAATTTTTTACGCTCTTTATCATCGGAGTAATGTTGCGTATGAATTGGGGACAAAGAACGCCGATATTCGAGTAATTGATATACGATTACAGCCGCCGCAAAGTGAAACTGATACCTTAGCAGTGCATATTGTCATGCAGAATAAGGGCGGTGCCGATGCAGCTTATTTCGCACATTCAAACAACGAATTTATAAAGGCGAATGGCTTGCTTCCTGACTTTGTTTTGGATGGACAATTTGAACAAATTAAAAAAAATCTGCGGCAGGCAGCGAATGGAGCGGTATTTGCTCGCGATGAAAAGAGCTATTTCAGTTACGTTGCGCCAACTGAATTGGCCGATAAGGCCAATTATGCCAAAATTCTCGATGGCTCAGCGCTTCTTTATATTCTGTATATGATGCGATATCGTGACAAAGATATCCCTACTAACAAATTTATTTGGACTGAAAAATGCTGGTTCATCCTTCCAACTACTGCGATTGCAATTTGCCCGAAACACAACGGCAGCAATTACGTTGAATAGCCCATGTCTCGCGGGAAGCATCTTAGTTTAGAAGAAGCGCGTAAGAGCGGCATGCTTGATCGCTTTGCGAAAGAGCATCCGTCCGAGACGGATAAAGAGCGATTTGAGCGCCTTTTGGACGCTATGTCGCGAGGCGCTTTAGAAGAAGAGGAAACATCGCGTTCTGGTCGGTCCGCAGGTTCCAACGGAACTCGAACTCGGCAAGGTACTTAGGAAGATGCCTACGCGATACATGCACATGCGTTCCGCGAATGGATCGTTTCAAGATCGACCAAAAACCCTCAATACCTTGGGTATGGTGGATACCATTTACCCATTCTTCCTTCGCGTGATTGACCGCACCATGCTTGTAACCAAGCCGCGCGAGCTTAGCATACGATTTCAATTCATCGGTCGAAACAGTCGCACCCTTTTTGACGTTAGAGAGAATGTGCGGCTCCAGGGTAGCGCGGCGCACATTTTCGACAACGCGCGTCATCACGTCGCCGCCACGTTCCAACATTCCGAACACGGTAGTTTTGCCGGGTGCTCCACGGCCACGCTTTCCGCCACGCCGTTTCCCGCCAATCATCGTTTCATCGGCCTCGACGTGGCCCGAAAGCTGATCGTCACCATCAACAAAAGCGAGATACTTGCGAAGTTCGTGGCCTATGCGCCACGCCGTTTTGTAGTTCACGCTAAGTTGGCGCTGCAATTCCTTTGCAGGTACGCCGTGCCGAGTCGTGGTGAACAGATACATTGCATAGAACCACTTTTGCAGCGGCACATGCGTTCGGCCGAAAGGCGTTCCGACCATCGGATGAACGTGCTCGCCGCATTGGCACGTATAGGCGGGCATCTTCGCCAGCTTTTTGAACTTGCCGATTTCGCCGCAGCGGGGGCACTGAAAGCTTGCTCCGTAGCGGAGCCTAAAAAGATGCTCCAAACATGCGTCGTCATCCGGGAACATCCGCATGAAATCTTGGATCGTCAGCCACTTGGCCATAGCCATCTCCCATTCCTAGGGGAAATATAGCATGGCCGGTTACATACGTCAAGTGGCCAATTACCAAAACATATTAAATCGAACGCGGTATCTTTCGTCTCCCATGAGAATTTTTTTGAGACGTAGGCGCAAAAATCGGCAACGATTAGGGCGCTTGAAGGCCGCTTTTCCTGAAACAATGGATCTTGCCGGATTTTGCGAAAGGGGAAAAAGCCCTTGCCCAAATCTTTCAGCAGTTCGCGGGTTGGATCGCTTTGGTGGAATTGATGAATGTCGCGAATGAGCGATCTGGCTCTATCGTTATTTTCGACTACTAGAACACAATTCTCGTTGCTCGCGTTCAAGCGCATCCATTGCTCTACAAATACGGAGCATTCAGCGAATGCGAGCACATGAGCAGCGACCGTCTCGTCCTTGGTGCCAAATTCATTGGCAGCAAAGGTTTTGGCAAATTCCGCTCTCTTCACAAACCCCAAGGCAAGAGGCAGTGCAAACTTTTTCGGGATCGACAGAATCTCATCGGCGATAGCTAGTCTTTTATCTAGCGGCCATGCTGAACGGTCGCCAAAAGTCTTTCCTGACCCCCCAAACAGTTCAAAGGCATGGAATACAAAATCATTTCCCAACTGCGGGTGTCGGCCTCTAATCCTTTGTAGTTGGTTCTCAACGGCGTTTAGCGCGCTATCGCCGTTCACGAGCACGCCAATGACCACGACAAATGGCTCTTGCTGGGGGTGCGAAAGCCCAGCCTCATCTATGAAAACAAGGCGCACTAATTTCTCTCCTTCCAAGCGCACGCCGGAAAGGCTGTATGGCCCGCTAAGGGACCGGATGCAGGACGAATCAGCTTCCCGGATTTCCGGAAACATATCGCGACGGGTGCGCAAAGTCTGATATCCCCTTCGCAATATGTTCGCATAAATTTAATAAGTCACTGATATAATGATATAATTAGCGTATTTTCGAATTTTGGTGCACTCAACCTCCAATTGACCGGCAGTGCGCAGCTCCCCGCAAGCGATTCGATCCCGTCGAGTTTCGCTTTACGCACACCGCATCTTCGACCCCGGTCAAACCTCACGCCTCGACGATGATGCGCGGCGCCGGGCGGCTTGCGACCTGCAAACCCTCGCGCACGCGCGCGGCGATATCGCGATAGATTTTGGCGTGGGCGCCGTCCGGTTCGGTTGCGACCACCGGCGCGCCCGCATCGGATCTTTCCCTGATCTCGATCGCCAGCGGCACTTCGCCCAAGAACGGCACGTTAAGCCGCTCGGCCTCGCGCCGCGCGCCGCCATGACCGAAAATATCGGAGCGCGTGCCGCAATGCGGACAGATGAAGGTCGACATGTTCTCGACGATGCCGAGTACCGGAACGTTGACGCGGCGGAACATGGCAATGCCGCGCCGCGCATCGATGAGCGCGAGATCCTGCGGCGTCGACACGATGACGGCGCCCTTCAACGGCACCTGCTGCGCCATGGTGAGCTGGGCGTCGCCCGTGCCCGGCGGCATGTCGACGACCATGACGTCGAGCGCGCCCCACTCCACCTCGCGCAGCATCTGGGTCAGCGCCGACATGACCATGGGCCCGCGCCAGATCATCGGCGTCTCCTCCTCGACCAGGAAGCCGATCGACATCACCGCCATGCCGTGGCGCACGATCGGTTTTAGTTTTGTGCCGCCGATCGTTTCTGGGCGCTCGCTGATGGCCAGAAGTTTCGGCAGCGATGGCCCATAGATGTCGGCATCGAGGATGCCGACTTTCAGCCCGAGATCGCGCAGTCCGAGCGCGAGATTGACGGCGACCGTGGATTTGCCGACGCCGCCCTTGCCGGAGGCAACCGCGATGATCGCGGCGACGCCGGGGATGCCGGCAGGACCGCGCGCCGCGGCAGCGGGCGTCGCCCCGCCCGGAGCCATTTGCGGCCGCCGCGGCGCGGCCGTGCCGGCGGCGCCCGCGCCGCTCCGTTCGGCAGTGAGCGCCACCATGACCGACTGAACGCCCGGCAGCGCGCGTATGGCGGCTTGCGCCCGCTCCCGCACGCTCTCCCATTGCTTCACCTGAGCGGCATCGACGGTAATGGAGAAAAATACCTTGCCGTCATTGGCCACGATCTCGGAGAGCTTTCCGGTCGCGGTCAGCGGCGTGCCCTCGGGGCTCGATACCTGCGCGAGCTCGGCGAGAACCTTCTCCTTAAGCGATGCCATGCCTACCTCCGCACGCGTCATGCCGACTAGATAGGACAGCACGGCACATCGCTCAATTGCCGCCGGAAGGCGCCGCGTCTATGTAGCCCGGATCGAGCGAAACGAGATCCGGAAGCTGCATTACATTCGGCCTGCGCTCACGGACCTCGCTCCGCTCAATCCAGGCCGCAGGCATGGGAGGACATGATGGCGAAGGTCGCTTTTGTCGGGCTTGGCGTGATGGGCTACCCGATGGCGGGGCATCTTAAGAATAAGGGCGGCCACGAGGTTACGGTTTTCAACCGCACCGCCGCCAAGGCGGAAAAATGGGTCGCGCAATATGGCGGCAAGAGCGCGCCGACGCCGCGAGCCGCCGCGCAAGGCCAGGATTTGGTCATGACCTGCGTCGGCAACGACAACGACTTGCGGCAAGTGATGCTGGGCGAAGACGGCGTGTTCGCCGGCGTGCGCCAAGGCGCGATCGTGGTCGATCACACCACCGCGTCGGCAAAGATCGCGCACGAGCTTTACGCCGAAGCGAAAAAGCGCGGCTTCGATTTTATCGATGCGCCGGTCTCCGGCGGCCAGGCCGGGGCCGAGAACGGCGTGCTGACGGTGATGTGCGGCGGCGAGGCAAGCCCGTTCGCGCGCGCCGAACGCGTGATCTCAGCCTACGCGCGGGCGTGCAATCTCATGGGTGCTTCCGGCTCGGGACAGCTCGCCAAGATGGTGAACCAGATCTGCATCGCCGGCATCGTGCAAGGACTCGCCGAGGGGCTGCACTTCGCCATGCGCTCCGGCCTCGATATCGAAAAACTCATCGCCACCATTTCCAAAGGCGCCGCGCAATCCTGGCAGATGGAGAACCGCTACAAAACCATGACCGCGGGAAAGTTCGATTTCGGTTTTGCCGTCGACTGGATGCGCAAGGACCTCGAAATCTGCCTTGACGAGGCGCGCAGGAACGGCGCGAAGCTCCCGCTCAGCGCTTTGGTCGACCAGTTCTACGCGCAGGTGCAGGCGATGGGCGGCGCCCGCTGGGACACATCGAGTCTGATCGCGCTCCTGGAGCGGTGATCCCGGAGCTGATGGCCTCTCCTCCGCGTCGATCACTGATCGCGCCGTCCCCGCCGCGCCGGCGGCGAACCGGGTTTGCCGCCCGCCCAAACGTAAACGGGAGCTTCCCCGCTTACCCGTGCCCGCGGCGCGGCCTTAAGCCTCGTCTTAAGGAATTTGCGCCACTTTGTCGCAAATTACCGCGTCCGGATTGCGATGCCCAGCACGACCAGCGAACCGCGCGAGCTTTCGTCGCCCGGCGCCGTCTCGCCGGCGAAGCGGCGCCTTGCCACCCAGCACGTACGCGAGGCGCGCGACCGGCTGACCTCCACCAGCGGCACACGGCCGGTGTTCGACCAGGAGTTGCTGCGTCAATTTGCCCAGAATCGCCTTTCGGCCTCGCCGGTGATCCTGCTCCTGGTCGTCACCATCGGGCTCCTCTCCAGCCTGTGGACCGGGGCGCTCACCTCGGGAGTGTGGACCGGCGGCGCCTTGCTCATCCATCTCATCATCATCCGTGCATGCCGCAAATTTCTCGACGAGGCGACCGGCATCGCCAATCTGCGCGCCTGGCGGATGCGCTTCATCATGCTCGACCTGTTCTTCGGCATGGCGTGGACGTTCATCCTCGTCCATCCGATCGGCGTCGACGAACAATCCGGCACCTTCATGCTGTTCGTCATGCTGCTAGTGGTGGCGATATCGAGCATGCTGGCTTCGAGCCTGCCGGTCGCGGTCTTCGCCCTGACCTTGCCGGTCACCATGGCGATTGCCCTCGACTGCGCATTCAAAGCCACGCTGCACGATTACATCCTCGCTGTCATGGCGCTGACCGCCGAAGGATACTTCTCCCTGCTCGCTTACCGCCTCTACTCGACGACGCTGGCGACGCTCGAGGCGCGCGCGGAGAAGGACGCGCTGATCGGCGAACTGGAGCAGTCGAAGTCGATCTCCGACGAGGCGCGACGCCGCGCCGAAGCCGCCAACATCGCCAAGTCACGCTTCCTGGCGCAGATGAGTCACGAGCTGCGCACGCCGCTCAACGCCATCCTTGGCTTCTCGGAGGTGATGAAGAGCGAGATTTTCGGGCCGCACGCCGTGCCCGCTTACAAGGACTATTCCGCGGACATTCATGATTCCGGCGTGCATCTTCTCAATCTGATCAACGAAATCCTCGATCTGTCGCGCATCGAAGCCGGCCGCTACGAACTCAACGAAGAAGCGGTCTCGCTCGCGCGGGTGGTCGAGGATTGCCACCATCTGCTCAAGCTGCGCGCCGGCAATCGCGGCATTACCATCCACGAGCTGTTCGAGCCGGAGATGCCGCGGCTGTGGGCCGACGAGCGAGCGGTGCGCCAGATCTGCCTCAACCTTCTCTCCAATGCCATCAAGTTCACGCCGCAGGGCGGCGAGATCTGGCTCAAGGCGGGCTGGACCGCCTCCGGCGGCCAGTACATGAGCGTCAAGGACACCGGGCCCGGCATCCCCGAGGAAGAAATCCCGGTCGTCCTCGCCTCGTTCGGCCAGGGCTCGAATTCGATCAAATCGGCCGAACAGGGCGCCGGGCTCGGACTGCCGATCGCCAAGAATCTCATCGACCTGCACGGCGGCACCTTCACGCTCAAATCCAAGCTGCGCATCGGCACCGAGGTGATCGTCACCTTCCCGCCGGAGCGGGTGATGGCGGCGCTCGCACCGATTGCCGAAGGCGCCCCGCCGCTGCAGCCGCAAGCGGAGGGCTCGTCGTCCGCCGCAGGCGCGGCAAGCCGGGCGCGCAAGGCGCTGTTTGGCGCCTAGCACCATCGATTCGCCGCCAACGGAACGAGCTTTGCCTTCGCATGCACGCTCTCTATGGTGCCCGCGTGATTCCAGCCCGCGCCTTGCTGGTGGCGCGAATGGCGTGCGGATAGCGTCGCGAAAAGGATGACCAAAGTGCACCGTGCTCTGTTGTGGCTCCTGCTCGCCGGCCTCTTGATCGCGCTCCTCATCCTCGTCGCGCGCCACGGCGAGGGCACCGTCGGCCCATTGTCGAGCGGGGATTTTTCCTCGCTCGCCTACAAGATCGGGCTTCTGGCCTTTCTCGGCGGAGCGGCCCTGACCCTGTTTCGCGAACGTCTTGCCCAGACGCTGACCGCCGCCTTGATCTGGGTCGGCTTCGCGCTGTTTCTGGTGGTCGGTTATTCCTACCGTTTCGAACTGCACGACGTCGCCGACCGCGTCATGGCGGAGCTCGTGCCCGGCCATGTCATCGCACGCGGCCGCACCGTCGAAGTGGCGCGGGCCGGCTCGGGGGATTTTGACGTTTCCGCCCAGGTCAACGGCGCGCCGGTCGCCATGGTGCTCGACACCGGCGCGAGCTCCGTCGTGCTCACCCGCGACGATGCCAAGGCCGCCGGCCTGCCGCTCGAAGTGCTCGCCTATACGGTGAACATCGAAACCGCCAACGGGCGGGCGCGCGCGGCGCCGGTGCGGGTCGACCGCATCGCCGTCGGCGGCCTCGTCGAACGTTCGGTCGAGGCGCTGGTGGCGCAGCCCGGCCAGCTCAGAACGAGCCTCCTCGGCATGAGCTTTCTCAACCGGCTGCGCAGCTGGGAAGTGCGCGGCGACCGGCTGTTGCTGCGCGGCTACCCGTGAGCAGCGGCCGCGTCGAGCGCGATCACCCTTTCGCCTTGAGCGCGCTGAACAGCTCGTAGGCTTCCTTGGGCTTCATGTTCTTGTGCACCACGGCGTTGACCGCCACGATCATCGCCTGCGGCGCCGCGGACTGGAAAATATTGCGCCCCATGTCGACGCCGGCCGCGCCCTGCTGCACGGCGTTGTAAGCCATCGTCAGGGCGTCGAGCTCGGCGAGTTTTTTTCCACCCGCCATCACGATCGGCACCGGACATGAGGCGGTGACGGTCTCGAAGCCGTCGTCGACATAATAGGTCTTGACGTATTGTGCGCCGAGCTCGGCGATGATGCGGCAGGCGAGGCGGAAATATTTGGCGTCGCGCACCATGGTCTTGCCGACGGCGGTGATGCCCATGACCGGAATACCGGCGCGCAAGCCGGCATCGACGAGCTTGGTCATATTGTGCACCGAGCGCGTCTCGAATTCGCCGCCGATGAACACCTGAATGCCGACGCCGGCGGCGTTCAATCGCACCGCGTCGTCCATGTCCATGGCAATCTGCTCGTCGGAGAGTTCCTCGCGCAGGATGCTCGGACCGCCGCTGGCGCGCAGAACCATCGGCTTCGTCGAATCCGCCGGAATGAGCGAACGCAGAATGCCGCGCGTGCAGAACAGCGCGTCGCAAGAAGGCAGCAGCGGCACGATGGAAAGATCGATGCGCTCGAGCCCGGTGGTCGGGCCCTGAAAATAGCCGTGGTCGATCGCCAGCATCACGGTGCGGCCGGTGGCGGGAGAAAAAACGCGGGCGAGACGGTTCTTCATCCCCCAATCGAGCTGGTGGGAGCCCTTGAGGAAAAAGCCCGGCGCCTGCTGCGGCTGATCGGGCGAATAGCGCTCTCCTTCCCTGTCGGCTTCCGGCATGGCGCTCCTCGTTGGTCAGCGCTCTCGCCCCGCGTGGCGCGATCGAGCGGCACCTATGCGCCATCATCGGCGTGCCAGCAAGGCGACCCTGCTTTGGAGCCGTTTGGAGGCTGATCATGCGGGAAAACCGAAGGGAACCACGTCGGGCCTTGGCATTGTTCATGTTTTGTTCTAAAGTATGGGCGCAAGAACAGAATGCCCTTATGGCCCAGCCGACTGCCCTCTCCGTGATGCGTAACCGCGCTGCGGTGGCGGATGAATTGCGCCGCCTATTGCCGAAAATGGCGGGGTTTCTGGCCGCGAAAGCCATGCCCTTCGGCCTTTCCGCCATCGATCGCTGCCTGCCGCAAGGCGGCCTCGCCTGCGGCGCTCTGCATGAGGTCGTACCGGAAGAAGGCACTACGCCTGCCGCCTTCGGCTTCATCGCGGCGCTGTTGGCCCTCATGCCGCGGGCGCACCCGATCATCTTCGTCATGCCGGCCTATGGGCTGCGCGAATATGGCCGTCCCTATGGCCACGGCCTGCGCCTGCTGGGTCTCGATCCGGGCCGTCTGATTCTGGTCGAGACCGCGCACCGCAAAGACACCCTGTGGGCCCTGGAGGAGGCGTTGCATTCGCGCGCGCCTGCCGCCGCCGTCGGCGTGATCGACAAGCTCGATCTGCGATTGAGCCAAAGGCTGCAACTCGCCGCCAACGATGCGCGCCTGCCGCTCTTCCTGCTGCGGCCGGCGCAGATGCTGGAAGCAAGCGCAGCAGCCACGCGCTGGCGCGTGGGCGCGGCTCCCGCCGCGCGCGATCGCTTCGGCCTCTTCGCGCGCCCGCGATGGCATCTCCAGCTTGAACGCTGCCGCAACGGACGAACGGGCGAATGGATAGTGGAGTACGATCATGTCGCGCATCGTTTCAGTCTGGCTGCCGCGCTGGCCGATCCTGCGCTTTCTCACAGCGCAGGCGAAACGCTCCTCAGACAAGTCAGACAAGCCTGTCGATCCTGACCGGCCGTTCGTCCTTGCCATTGCCGCCGCCGGGGGGCCGCGCATCGCCGCCTTGAACGCGGCGGCCGAGGCCGCGGGGCTTGCGCCCGGCGAGCCGTTGGCCGACGCGCGCGCGAAAGCGGGATTTTTACAGGTGCGCGCGGTCGATACCGTTGCTGACGATGCCGCGCTCAATCGCCTGGCATTATGGGCCACGCGCTATACGCCGACCGCCTCGCCCTTGTGCAGGGATTTTTGGGGCGAGGAGAACGGTGCGGATGGTTTTTTCCTCGACATCGAAGGCGCCGCGCATCTCTTCGGCGGCGAGGATAAGCTCATCGCCGATCTTGCTTTCCGGCTGGAAAAAAGTTTCGGCCTGCCGGCGCGGCTTGCCGTCGCTGCTACGCCCGGCGCCGCCTGGGCGCTGTCGCGCTTTCACCCCGCGCGTTCTCCCATTCTGCCTTCGGGCGAGGAGGCCGAGGCGCTGGCGCCGCTCCCCATCGAAGCATTGCGGCTTTCCTCGGAAACCTGTACGACGCTGCGCCGGCTCGGCTTCAAATCCATCGGCGCGCTCCTCGACAAGCCGCGCGCGCCGTTTGCCGCGCGGTTTTCCGCCGAGCTTCTTCGGCGCCTCGACCAGGCGCTCGGCCGCGTCGAGGAACCGCTCGTCCCCGTCGCTCCGCCGCCGGTCTATCACAGCCTGCGTTATCTCATCGAACCCATATTCACGCAGGAGGCGGTCGTGGCGCTGGCCAGCCGCCTCATGCAGACGCTTGCGCATGTGCTCACGCGCGACGATGTGGGAGCGCGCGCGTTGAGGCTTTCGCTCTATCGCGTCGATGGCGAGGTCAAGACGGTCGATACCGGGCTGACGCAGCCGACGCGCAGCGTCCCCCATGTGGCGCGCCTCCTCGCGCTGAGGCTCGATGCGCTGGCGGCGACGGAAGATGCCGGCTTCGGCTTCGAGGCACTCGGCCTTGCCGTCACCCATGCCGAGCCCATGCCCGCGCGGCAGACGGAGCTTGCGTCGCTTGCCGCGGATGCCGGCGAAACCGACCGCACGGAGCGCGGCGCGGCCTTGATCGATGCGCTGCGCCAGCGTCTCGGCCCGCAGAGCGCGCGGCGGTTCGCGGCGATGGCCAGTCACCTTCCCGAGCGCGCCGAGATATTGCCTCCGCTCAACGGCGAGGATTCCGCATGGCCGACGCCGGAACAAAAACCGCGCCCGCTCCTCTTGTTGCCCCGCGCGGAACCGACCGCGGTCACCGCGCTCGTCCCCGACGGTCCGCCGCGGCGTTTTTGCTGGCGCGGCGTGACCTACGAAGTGACCGGCGCACAGGGCCCGGAACGCATCGGCGCCGAATGGTGGCGCCGGCCGGAACCGACGCGCGATTATTACCTCGTCGAGGCGGCCGGCGGCCACCGCTTCTGGCTTTACCGCGAAGGCCTCTACGGACGCGAGACAGCATCCGCCCGCTGGTTCGTGCATGGGCTGTTCGCCTGAGAACGTGAAATGAGATTCGTCAAGCGAGCGGCAAGGTCACCTCGCCCTTCCCTGGAGGGGAAGACAAGATGAGCGCCTACGCCGAACTGGCCGTCACCACCAATTTCTCCTTCCTGCGCGGGGCCTCGCATCCGGCGGAAATGGTCGCGACCGCCGATGATCTCGGCCTTTTCGCCATCGGCATCGCCGACCGCAACTCTTTTGCCGGCGCGGTGCGCGCCTATGAAGAATGGAAAAAAAGAAAAAGCATCAAGCTCATCGTCGGCACGCGTCTCGTCACCGTCGATGGCTATGAAGTGCTCGCCTATCCGACGGACCGCGAAGCTTATGGACGGCTCTGCCGGCTTCTGAGCAAAGGCAATCTCAAGGCCAAGAAAGGCGAATGCCATCTGACCTTCGAAGAGATTCTCGCCGCCAGCGAAGGGCAGATGCTGATCGTGTTACCGCCGCTGGATTTTAGCCGTCATCCTGAGGGGCCTGCGCGCGGCGCCGGCGACGGAAATGACTCATTCACCGACCGCCTCGCCGCCTTGGCCCGCGCCGCGCCCGGCCGCACGTTTCTTGCCGGCGTCCATTATCATCGCGGCGACGAGCCGCGCCGGCTTGGGCTCTTGGCCGAACTCGGCGAGCGCCTGAATGCGCCGCTCGTCGCCGTCAATGACGTTCTCTATCACGCCCCGGAGCGCCGGCCGCTCGCCGACGTCGTCACCTGCATCCGCGAGAAATGCACGCTTCGCCAGGCGGGCTTGCGGCTGGCGGTCAATGCCGAACGCCATCTGAAAACCGCGGCGGAGATGGCGCGGCTGTTCCGAAACTTTCCCGAGGCGATCGCCCGCACCGTCGTCATCGCCAAGGCCTGCCGCTTCTCGCTCGGCGAACTCAAATACGAATATCCCGACGAGCCGGTGCCCGAAGGCAAAACCGCCCAGCAGCATATCGAGGATCTCACTTGGGCGGGGGCGCGGGATCGCTATCCGAAGGACAAATGCCCGCAAGGCATCCCGGAAGAGGTCAAAAAGCGGCTCCGCGACGAATTGGCGCTGATCGCCAAGCTCGACTACGCGCGCTATTTCCTCACCGTCCATGACGTCGTCGCCTTCGCCCGCCGGCAGGACAAGGAAATTCTCTGCCAGGGCCGCGGCTCGGCGGCGAACAGCGCGGTGTGCTATTGCCTCGGCATCACCTCGGTCGATCCGGACAAGAGCAATCTCCTCTTCGCCCGCTTCATTTCCGAGAACCGCGGCGAGCCGCCCGATATCGACGTCGATTTCGAGCACGAGCGGCGCGAGGAGGTGATCCAATACATCTACAAACGCTACGGCCGCGACCGCGCGGCGATCTGCGCAACCGTCGTGCACTACCGCTCCCGCCGCGCCATCCGCGAAGTCGGCAAGGTTCTGGGGCTGACCGAGGATGTGACCGCCGCGCTGGCGAAGACGGTGTGGGGCTATGGCGACGGCTTGCCGGACGATCACATTCGCCAAGCCGGCCTCGATCCCTGCAATCCGGCGATCCGGCAGGCGGTCGAACTCGCCGACGGTCTGATCGGCTTCCCGCGCCACCTCTCCCAGCATGTCGGCGGCTTCGTGCTCACCCGCGAGCCGCTCGACCAAACGGTGCCGATCGGCAATGCCGCCATGGACGAGCGCACTTTCATCGAGTGGGACAAGGACGACATCGACACGCTCGGCCTGATGAAAGTCGACGTGCTCGCGCTCGGCATGCTGAGCTGCCTGCGGCGCGGGATCGATTTCCTCAGGCAGCACTACGGCCACGATTACTCGCTCGCCACGCTGCCGCAGGACGATGAAGCGGTCTACGACATGCTGTCGCGCGCCGACAGCGTCGGCGTGTTCCAGGTCGAGAGCCGCGCGCAGATGTCGATGCTGCCGCGGTTGCAGCCGCGATGCTTCTACGATCTCGTCATCGAGGTCGCGATCGTGCGCCCGGGGCCGATCCAAGGCGACATGGTGCATCCCTATCTGCGCCGGCGCGACGGCATCGACAAGGAGCATTATCCCTCCCCCGATCCGGCGCACGGGTCGGCTGACGAATTACGGGAGGTCCTCAAACGCACCCTCGGCGTGCCGCTCTTTCAGGAGCAGGCGATGCAGATCGCCATCACCGCGGCAAAATTCACGCCCGACGAGGCGGATGGACTGCGGCGCGCCATGGCCACCTTCCGCCACACCGGCAATGTTCATCTGTTCCGCGACAAATTCATCGCCGGCATGACCGCGCGCGGCTACGACCGCGAATTCGCCGAGCATTGCTTCAGCCAGATCGAAGGTTTCGGCGAATATGGCTTTCCCGAAAGCCACGCGGCGAGTTTTGCGCTCCTGGTCTATGCCTCGGCCTGGATGAAATGCCGCTATCCCGACGTGTTCTGCGCCGCCATCCTCAACAGCCAGCCGATGGGCTTTTATCAGCCGGCGCAGCTCGTGCGCGATGCGCGGGCGCACGGCGTCGAGATCCGCGCCGTGGACGTCAATTTCAGCGACTGGGATTGCACGCTGGAACCGGGCGCCCCCACCCTGCCCTCTCCCGCAAGCACGGGAGGGATGGGAGAAGGCCAAGGGGACCAAAGGAACCATGCCGTCCGCCTCGGCTTCCGCCTCGTTCACGGCCTCAACGAAGACGAACTGAAAAAACTCGTCGCGGTACGCGGCAACGGCTTCTCCTCGATCGAGCGGCTCGCAGCCATAGCCGGCATTTCCCGCTTCACCATCGAACGGCTAGCCGAGGCGGATGCATTCCGCTCGCTGGGGCTTGATCGGCGCGCCGCGTTATGGGCGGCGCGCCGCCTCGACGTGATCGGCATTCGACCAACGGCTCTGAAACTTGATCGTCATCCTGAGGTGCCCGCCGAAGGCGGGCCTCGAAGGATGCGGCCCGAACGCCCGGGCCGTCGCCCTTCGCGGCTCCCCCCGATCAAGTCGGGGGTCGCGCCTCAGGGTGACGGAAGAGAGTCATCATCAAGCGCCGCTGCTATTCATCCACCCCGCCGGGCAATTCCCGCCAAAAAGAACGAAGCGCTGCCGCTGCTGGCGCCGCATTTAAGCGACGAGCTTTTCCCGGAGCCCGACGTGGCGCTTCCCGCCATGGCGCTCTGCGAGCACGTCGTGGAGGATTACGTGGCGACCGGCCTGACGCTGAAGGAGCATCCCGTGCGCTTCTTCCGCGACCGCCTTACCGCGCTCGGCGTCATGCGCAACGCCGAGCTTCGCGGCGATGATTTGCGGCAGAACGCGATGGTCACCGTCGCCGGCCTCGTCTTGGTGCGGCAGCGGCCGGGCACGGCAAAAGGCGTGATCTTCATGACGCTCGAGGATGAGACCGACATCGCCAACATCATCGTTTGGCCGAAGGCTTTTGCCAAAAACCGCCGCACGGTGATGACGGCACGCTTTCTCGCCATACGCGGTCGCCTGCAGCGTGCGGGTCTCGTAATTCACGTCGTCGCGGAAAGCTTCATCGATCTTTCCGCCGAGCTGTCGGCGCTGCGCGACGGCGAGCCGTCATCACCCAAATTTTCCAGTACGCCGCCGCCGCAGGACGCCTTGATCCCGCTCAAGAGCCGCGACTTTCACTGATTACCCTCAACGTCACTACGAGGAGTGAAACAACGAAGCCATCCAAGAATTCGCCGCAAGGACCGGATTGCTTCGCTCCGCTCGCAATGACACGAGCACCGTCAGCCAGGTCTACCCAGCGATTTCCCCAGCACGCGCGCAAGCCGCTCGGAGAACGAGCGTGCATCGGCCGGGCGGTCGCCTTCGAGCACCCGCGCTTCGTCAAACAGAAGATGCGCCGCGTCCTCCTTGAACGCGCGCTCGTCTTCGCCGAGTGCGGCAAGTGCAAGGACCAGCTGGTGACGCGGGTTGACCTCGAGGATCGGCTTGGAAACCGTGTTCAGCCGTCCGGCCCCGGCCAGGAGTTTTTCCAGCGCCCGGTCGGGACCTGAATCCGGAGCGACCAGACAGACCGCGCTATCGGTAAGCCGATCCGAGGCGCGCACTGCAGACACGGCGTCGCCGAGCGTGTTCTTGATAAAGGCGAGAAACTTCTTGACCGAATCCTCAAGTTCCGGCGCCGGCGCCTCTTTCGCGTCGATGCGCGGAATAAGCGCAAGGTCCGCCGCCCCCTGTGTGACCGACTTGAACGGCTTGCCGTCGAACGCCACCCCGGGCATGACCCAGAAACTGTCGACCGGGTCGGGAAGCAGTAGAACCTCGATGCCGCGGGCGCGGAAACCTTCGAGATGCGGCGACGCTTCGAGACCGTCGATATCGTTGCCGGCAAGATAATAGATCGCCGTCTGATTGGTCTTCAGCGTCGCGACGTAATCCTTGAGGCTGCGCCAAGCAGCGGAAGACGCGCCGGACGACGCCGTGGTCTTGAAGCGCGCCAGCGCCAGCAACGCATCGCGGCGCTCGAAATCCTCGTAGATGCCCTCCTTGAGTACGGCGCCGAACGTTTCCCAGATCTTCGCGTAGATTTCCGGCTCCTTGTCCGCGAGCCGTTCCAATTCGCCGAGCATGCGGCTGGTCGCGCTTTTCCTGATTGCAGCGAGCAGCGGACTTTCCTGGATTTTCTCGCGCGAGACGTTGAGCGGCAGATCGGCGCTGTCGACCAGGCCGCGAACGAAGCGCAGATAGCGCGGCAGGATCTCGGCGTCGTCGGTGATGAAGATGCGCTTGACGTAGAGCTTGATCCGCCCCTTGCGGTCGGGATCGAACAGATCGAAGGGCCGCGAACCGGGAACGAACAGAAGCGTGGTGTAGTCCTGCCGCCCCTCGGCATGGAAATGCAGGGTGAGCGCCGGCTCATCGAACTGCCCGGCCATGCTGCGATAGAAATCGGTGTAGTCGGCGGCACTGATCTCGGATTTCGGCTTCGCCCACAATGCCGCTCCGTCGGTGATCTCGGACGCCTCGGCGTCGGGTTTCTCGACCACGGCGATCAGCACCGGCACGTGACCCGATTGCGCCTTGATCAGCCGCTCGATGGTAAAGCGATCGGCGTAGGACTTGGCGTCGTCCATGAGATGCAGCACGACCCGGGTGCCGCGGCGCGGGGCATCCGCGGCGTCGGCGGCCGATATGGCAAAGGTACCCTTGCCGTCAGAGGACCAGAGGAACGCCGTCTCGGTTCCGGCGCGGCGCGAGATCACCTCGACGCGCTCCGCGACCATGAAGGCCGAATAAAAGCCGACGCCGAACCGGCCGATCAGCGTCGTGCCTTCGATCCCTTCGCCGCTCCCGCCCTGCGCCGCCTCAAGCCGATCGAGGAATGCCTTGGTACCGGAGCGCGCGATCGTGCCGAGCGCTTCCACCATCTCCCCGCGGCCCATGCCGATACCGTTGTCCTCGACCGTCAGACGCCGCTTCTCGGCATCGATCCCGACCGTAATGCGCGGCTTCACGTCGTCGCCGAGCAGCGCCGGTTCGGCAATGGCTTCATAGCGCAGCCGCTCGCAGGCGTCGGCGGCATTGGCGATCAGCTCGCGCAGGAAGACGGACTTGTCGGAGTAAACCGAATGCACCATCAGGTGCAGCAGCTTGGCCACGTCGGCCTCGAACGGGCGGCTCTCCGCTCGGCTCTCCTCGGTCATGGTCATGGCGGCGCCCCGGCGCAATAATCATTGGCCCCGAGATGGAGAGAAGCCGCCTTCGATTCAAGGCCGCTCGGCGCCAGCCGATCGATCTTGCAGAACCATTGTCGCGCCGCCGCGCCTTGCTATTTCGCCGGTGCCGGAGCCGGCGCCACGCCGAGCTTCTTCTGCAGACTGGTGGAGGACGTCGTGTATTGGAACACCAGTCGCTTTTCCGGATAGACGTAGCGGTACGCCTTCTGCGCCATCAGCGCGGCCTCGTGAAAGCCGGACAGAATGAGCTTGAGCTTTCCCGGATACCAGTTGATGTCGCCGATCGCGAAAATGCCGGGCGTGCTGGTCTCGAAATTTTCGGTATTGACCGGAATCAGTTCGTTGTTCTTGAGCGCGATGCCCCAATTGGCGACTGGACCGAGCTTCATGGTGAGGCCGAAGAACGGCAGCAGCGCGTCGCAGGCGATCTCGAAAGTGGATCCCTCGTTGGTCTTGACCATGGCTTTGCTGAGCTGACCGTGGTCGCCCTGCAGCGCGGTCACCTGGCCGAGCACGAAATCGATCTTGCCCTCGCCGACCAGCGCCATCATCTTGTTGACGCTGTCGGGCGCGGCGCGAAATTCGCTGCGCCGGTGCAAAAGCGTAAGATGACTGGCGACCGGCGCCAGGTTGAGCGTCCAATCCAGCGCGCTGTCGCCGCCGCCGACGATGAGAACGCGCTTGCCGCGGAACGCCTCCATCTTGCGCACCGCGTAAAACACCGACTTGCCTTCGTAGGGCTCGACGCCGGGGATCGGCGGGCGCTTGGGCTGGAATGAGCCGCCGCCGGCGGCAATGACGACAATCTTGCTCTCGAATTCCTTGCCCTGGTCCGTCTTCACGCGAAACAGAGGATCGCCGATCTTCTCCAAGGTCTCCACCATCTCGCCGAGGTGGTATTGCGCGTTGAACGGCTTGATCTGTTGCAGCAGCGCGTCGATGAGACCTTGGGCGCTGGTATAGGGAATACCGGGAATGTCGTAGATCGGCTTCTCCGGATAAAGCTCGGCGCACTGCCCGCCAATCTTGTCGAGAATGTCGATGAGATGCGCCTTCATGTCGAGCAGGCCCAGCTCAAAAACGGCGAACAGGCCGATCGGGCCTGCGCCGATGATCACGACGTCGGTCTTGATAAGTTCGCCCATGTCGTATCCGTGCTCGTCCTAATGGGTTTCGTTTGCTGCTGAGGTGGCGTGTGTCTAGCCTGCGCGCTGCCGCAGGGGAAGAGGCACATAAGAAGACCGCGCCGCAGGAGACGGCAGCCGGGATTTGTTCCGGCCAGGCTTGGATTCGTGCCAGCTATGCTTGACGCTCCGGCGTTCGCACCGTGAGTCCGTCCAGTTCTTCCCGGACTTTGATCTGGCACGACAGCCGCGAATTCGGCTCCACGGCGTAGGCGAAGTCGAGCATGTCCTCTTCCATCGGCGACGGCTCGCCGACCTTCTGCCGCCAGGCCTCCTCGACATAGACGTGGCAGGTCGAGCAGGCGCAGGCGCCGCCGCATTCCGCCTCGATCCCGGGAACGCCGTTCTTGATCGCCGTCTCCATGACTGTGGAACCGATTTCTCCCTCCACCGTGCGAGCCGTGCCCGCGGCGTCGATGAAGGTGATTTTGGCCATGGCTGAGATCGCAAAACGAAGGGCTGACGGCCGACGCGATGGCGGCAACGATCATCGCGCCGGCCGCGGGCCGTCTCTTCTATCG
Organism: Xanthobacteraceae bacterium; assembly: GCA_035319735.1. Lineage (GTDB taxonomy): Bacteria > Pseudomonadota > Alphaproteobacteria > Rhizobiales > Xanthobacteraceae > BOG-931. Next base: position 56,816 of record DATHCD010000072.1, read on the forward strand.
GCTCAAGTCCGGTGGCGCCAGTACTGGAAAAGCCCGGATCGGATCATTGGTCGCGCGCTGATTGGGAGAGTGGGTCGAGGCAAGGTTCTGCCGAGCGATCCTGCAGGCGCGCTGCGATCGCCGCCCGCGCCTCGATGCTGGCAGCCTCAAGTTCCGCAATTGCCGCCTTGAAAGCCTCGGCGCCGCCTTCGCCGGTAGCGGCTTGCTCCAGCCGGTCGGCCGCCCGCGCTACCCGCCACGCGCCGATGCCGCGCGCGGAGCCCTTGAGCGTGTGGGCCGCTGCCGCGGCCAGTTCGGGCTTCGCGGCGGCGATACGCCTGAGCATCAGAGCGGCCTGGCGGACGAAAATCTCCAGCACCTCGCGTTCGAGGCTGCGGTCGCCGAGCGTCATTCGCCCCAAATGCTCGTGATCGATGACGCTCGGCTCCTCTTCGCAAGCGGCCGTGGATAGGCAAGATGCGGCCATGACGTCCTCTCCCGATGATCGAAGCCTTGCCAATGGACGAGAGAGTGCGCGCTGATGCGAAAAAGCCGGGTAAATCCTGCTTCCGCCGAGAGATTTGAACCTCGTACTTTCGCGCCGATGGTAAGGACATCATTACCCGATAGGCACTATTACCCGATAGGCACTCCGAACCCGATAGGCAGTCCGACTTCGCCCAGACGGCGCAAGCATCGCCGCGGTGAAACACGCACGGGAAATTCGCGGAGCTCCGCCCCCGGCTCATCCCCCGGCCCCGAACGCCCCACAGCGCCCATGCCACTCTGTCGGAACGGAAAATTGTCGGGAGGGAAAATTATAGTGACCAATCCGTTAACGATGATTAAAATGCCGTTACCAAACCGGTTTTCTTTGATCCGCCAGACCGATAGGATGGGCTACCGCAGCGTGAGATGAGGGCGGGGGAGCCCTTAGTGCCGGATGAGGAGTTGAACGATCACGCGCTCGTGGCGCGGCCCGAGCCTGCTCGGGCCGTCCTGGTACAGCGTAACACGCGAGGCGACGACCGATATGGCCAACAACCCGACTAAGATGGTGGATCCGACGGAAGCGGCGCTGTCGGCGATCCAGGAAGCCCTCAACCTCAAGGAAGAAGATCAGATTCAGCCGGTTCAGCCGGAGGGCCGCGTGGACAGCGCGCCCGACGCGGCAGACAGCTCGAGCGAGTGGACCCGGCCCGGCGCGAGCCCGCGCACATTCGACCAGACGTTCGCCGAGGATGCCGCTGCCACTGCCACTCGCGCCGGCATGGAGGCGCGCGGCCTGCGCGCCGCCAATGACGACCAGCGCTCGATCGGCGAAGTGCTGCAAGCCCTGCAGCGCCGGCCGGCGCACACGTCTTATTTCGTCGCCGCGGTCTTTTCCTGCGCCTGGATGATCGGATGCCTCGCTCTGTCCTGGGCCTATCTGTCGGATCTGAGCGCGGCGCTCGGCCCCGACCACTCTTCCGCCGCCCTCATGATCGGTCTTGGCGCCGCCGCCCTGCTGCCGATCATCTTCTTCTTCGGCGTGGCCCATATGGCCTGGCGGGCCCAGGAATTGCGCCTCATCGCTCAGTCGATGGCCAATGTCGCCATGCGCCTGGCCGAACCCGAGGGCGTGGCGCGAGATTCTATCGTCACGGTCGGACAGGCGATACGACGCGAGGTCGCGGCCATGGGCGACGGCGTCGAGCGCGCGCTCGCGCGCGCCGGCGAGCTGGAAACGCTAGTGCAGAACGAGGTAGCGGCGCTCGAACGCGCCTACAGCGACAACGAGGTCCGCGTGCGCGGGCTGATCAAAGATCTCGCCAACCAGCGTGACACTCTCGTTGCCCAGGCCGAGCAGGTGCGCTCCGCCATCAGCAACGTCCACATCGACCTGACGCAGGACCTTTCCACGATCAGCGACCTCGTCGGGCAGCAGGTCAACGAAGCGGCGCAGAGCATCACCCAATCGCTGGCCGAGAAAGGTGAGCACATCACGCTGGCGCTCGGCCGGATCGGCGACAACATGGTCCAGCAGTTGAGCGACCGCGGCGGCGATCTGATCGAGCGGCTGGAGACCGCCAGCGAGGAGACCTCGCGCGCGATCGCGACGGCCAGCGAGCAGCTCACCAGAAGCCTCAACTTCAAGACCGACCACATCACCGAAGAATTCTCGGAGATCGCCGGCGGCCTCGAAGACATGATGATGGCGCGGCTCGATCGGGTCACCGAGGGTTTCTCCGAAAAATCGCTCGCGATCCTCGACTTGATGAGCGGGCGCTCGCAGGAACTGGCCGACACCTTCACCACGCGGGCGCAGGATCTGACCGAGACGATCATCGACACGTCGAGCCGCCTGGCGGAGACCATTGCGACGCGGGCGGACGAGGTCAACAGCACGCTCAAGGCTTCCGGCGACTCGCTCATCCTCGATCTCAACCTGCGCGGCGGCGACGTGGTGACGAAGCTCGAACAGACCGGCAACCGCATCACCGAAGAGATCGTTTCCCGCGGCGTCAAGGTGACCGACTCGTTCCGCGAGCGCGCCGACCATCTCGCCGAGGTCATCGCCGCCGGCGGCGACAACGTGAAGGAGCTACTGTCGGCGCGGCTTTCCGCCTTCGAGGACATGTTCAACCATTCCGGCGCGGAGCTCGGCGAGAAGATTTCGCGCGATGCCTCCACGCTCGGCAACCTCATCACCCGCCATCTCGCCGAATTCGACCGTACCGTGAAGACGTACGGCTCCGACCTCGTCGAGCGGCTCGGCGCGCGAACGCAGGAAATCACCGATTCACTGCACAGCTACGTCGACAGTTTCGACAGCCGCGTCACCGCGAAGGCGGGCGAGGTCACGACCGCGCTCGAACAGCGTCTCGGACGCTTCGAAGAGGCCATTGAGAGCCGCACCCAGACGCTCACCGAGGCCATGTCGAGCCGCGTCATGGACATCGCTAAGACGCTCACCGAGGGCGGCAAGGAGGTCGTCACCGCACTCGACAAGCGCATTACCGACGTCACCGCCGTCATCGATACGCGCGGCGCAAAACTCGCCGAGGCCGTCGGCGGGCGCATCGCCGATATCGACCATGCGCTCGGCACGCGCGCCGTCGAAGTCGCCAATACGCTCGACAGCCGCGTCACCCATCTGGAGGAATTGCTCGTCGGGCGGGCGGAGGCGGTCACCGAAAAGTTGGAAGAGCGCACCCGCGCCGCCGCCGACCTGCTCAACGCCCGCCTCGAGGAACTCTCCGCCTCGATGCGGACCAGTTCGGTCGATGCCGAGCAGGCGCTCGCCCAACTCACCGCCAAGACTACCGAGACGCTCAGCCGGAACATGACCGCGAGCCTGGCAGCGGCGGAGGCGCTGAGCCGCAGCGCCGCGGAGGCGACCGCTTCGCTCAATCAGAGCGCGGGCACGCTCAGTTCGACGATCGGCAAGAGCGCCGCGGCCGCCAACGAGATGATTGGTAAGACGACGGCGACCGCCGCCGATCTTGTCGCCAAGAGCGTCGTCGCTTCGCGCGAGGCGATCGCGCGCACGGCAAGCGAAGCCGAGCGTACGCTGTCGGCGCTCTCGACCGAGGTGTCGACCGCGCTCAAGCAGAACGTCGGCAATGTCGAGCGCACGCTGTTGGGTACCAGCGCCGAGATCGGCCGCAATCTCGTCAGCAGGGCAGACGAGATCAACGGCGCGGTGTTGCAGCGCATCGCGGAGATGACGCGCATCCTCGACGACAAGTCGGGCGGATTGGTTGCCGCGCTGTCCGGCAAGGGCTTGGAAATCGCCGGCGACGTCAGCCGGGTTACCGACCAAGCGGTCAAGGCGATCGAAGCGAAGAGCTTCGTCTTCACCCAGACCATGATGGACAACAGCCAGGAGATCGCGCGGCTCATCAACGAGGCGAGCCAGACCGCCACCGCCGCGGTGACGCGCACGCTCGGGCAATTCCAGGAGGGCGCTCGCAGCGTCACCGAGGTCGCGAAATCGACGATCACGCACACGCTCGAGGACTTGCACAGCGCCACCAAGGCCGCGATCGAGGAGTCGAAGCAGACGGCCTCGGCGACGGTAGCCGACATGTTGGAGACTCACGGCATGTTGCGCTCCGACACGACCGCACTGTTCGAGCGCCTGCGCGAGGCCAATATCCTGCTGCAGGAGGTGCTCAGCGGCGCGCATGAAAATATGAGCGCGATCGAGAACACGATGGCGACGCGCGTTTCCGAATTCGTTGCCGCCATGAGCGATCTGAGCAGCAAGACCGGCACCACCAACGCCAAGGTCGAGGAACACCTGGGCACATTCAACAACGTGACCACTAGGGCGCTGAACGATCTCGGCGAGCTTGCCGAGCAGTTCGACAGGCATGGGCGTTCGCTCGTGGAGGCGGTGGAGCTCTTGGACGTGAGCAACCGCCGGGCCGCGGAGAGCGTCGCGCAGCGGCAGACCAGCATTCAGACGCTACTTTCCACGCTGGACGCGCGCAGCAGCGACCTCGAGGAGCGGCTGCGGCGCTTTTCCGGTCTGCTCGAGGAATCGCTCGACTCGGCGACGACGCGGGCGCGAGAGATCGCCAGCATCATCGCCGAAACCAGCAACGACAGCGTGCGTACGATCGAGCAGCAGTTCGAACTGGTGCGCACCACCTCGGAGGAAGAGCGCAAGCGCACCGGCGAAACGCTGAATGCGGTCTACGACGAAGCGGCGGCCCAGGTGCACGCCATCTTCAGTCAATCCGCCGCCCGCTTCACAGAGCTCGTCGAGGGCATGAAGCAGATGGCCGCGGAAATGCAGCAGGAACTGGAGACGACCCGCGCCGAATTGCGCCGCGGCGTTCTCGAACTGCCGCAGGAGACGGCCGACACGGCGGCGCAAATGCGACGCGTCATCGTCGATCAGATCGAAGCCTTGGCCGAACTCAATCGGATCGTCGCCCGCCACGGGCGCAGCCTGGATACCGCCGAACCGGTGCGACGCGAGGCGGAGCCGGCCCTGGCCGCCGGCGGCGGACGCCCGCAGCCGGCGCGGCCGCCGCGCGGCGAACTCACAGGAGCGCCGCCGATGCGCCGCGACATCACTGGCGCGCCGTCGCGGCGGTCCGAGCCGCCACCCAACCCCCAACCGGGCGGCAAGGAAGGTGGCAATGGCCGCAACGGCGGCTGGCTCAGCGATCTCCTGACCCGCGCCTCACGCGAGGACAGCCCGCCGATCGCTCCGCCCGGTCCGCGCGATGCCGCCCGTGGCGAAAGCATCGAGTCGCTCGAGTCGCTGTCGATGGACATCGCGCGCATGATCGATCACGAGGCGGCCGCCGAACTTTGGGAGCGCTACAAACGCGGCGAACGCAACGGCTTGTTCGTTCGGCGTCTCTACACTGCCCAGGGGCAGAAGGCGTTCGAAGAGATCCGCCGCAAATATCGCAGCGATCCCGAATTCCGGCAGACGGTCGAACAATACATCCACGAGTTCGAGCGGCTCCTTGACGAGGTCTCGCGCGGCGACCGCGGCCCGGTCGTGGCGCGCAACTACCTCACCTCGGACACCGGCAACGTTTACACCATGCTGGCGCATGCCGCCGGACGGTTCGAGCAATAGTCTGATAGACCAGCGCTGATGCGGGCTTTGCGCGCGCGCACGCGTGGGGCGGCAGCGCGCGGCGCGTCATCCGGCGACCCCCGCTGATCGGTCGAAATCGTTCAATGGCGGTCTTGCCGGCCAAGCGATCGCGGCGCTACCGTTCGCGCCATGGAAGCCCAGGTTTCCTTGCCGACCGCCGCGGACGTCGATGAGGCTGCCCGTCGGCTCGCCGGCGTCGCCTTACACACGCCGCTTCTGACGTCGGCCGCGCTCGATGCCATGACCGGCGGCCGCGTTTTTCTCAAGGCGGAGACGTTGCAGCGCACGGGGTCGTTCAAGTTCCGCGGCGCCTACAACAAGCTCGCAGCGATCCCGCCCGAGCAGCGGACGGGCGGAGTCGTCGCCTTCTCCTCTGGCAACCATGCGCAGGGCGTGGCGGCGGCGGCACGGCTTCTCGGCATGCGCTGCGTAATCGTGATGCCCCATGACGCGCCACGGGCAAAACGCGAGCGCACCGCGGCGCTTGGCGCCGAGATCGTACTCTATGACCGCGACCGCGATGACCGCGAGGCGATCGCCCGCGATATTGCGGGGCGCCGCGGCGCCATTCTGGTTCCGCCTTACGACGACGCGCTGATCATCGCCGGCCAAGGCACGGCCGGCCGCGAGATCGTCGAGGATTTGCGCGCGCTCGGCCTGGTGCCCGACGTGGTGGTGGTTACCGCGTCCGGCGGCGGGCTGACGGCCGGCATCGCGCTCGCGGTCAGGTCGCGTGTACCATCGGCCGCGCTGTACACCGCCGAGCCGCAGGGTTTCGACGACCACGCGCGCTCGTTTCGCAGCGGCCGGCGCGAGCAGAATGCCGCGCTCTCCGGCACCATTTGCGACGCACTGATGGCGCGCATGCCGGGCAAGCTCACTTTCGCAATCAACCAAACGCTAGTCGGCGCCGGCGTCGTCGTGAGCGATGCGGAGGTTGCCGCCGCAGTCGCCTTCGCCTTTTCCGAATTGAAGCTCGTCGTCGAGCCAGGAGGGGCGGTCGCGCTCGCCGCACTGATGACCGGCAAAGTCGATGTCACCGGCAAGGTCGCAGTCGCCGTGCTTTCCGGCGGCAATATCGACCCGGAACTGTTCTTTCGGCTCGTCGCCTGACGGTCGCTCCGCCCGCCTTGGCCATTATTCGTTCGTCCCCTAAAGCGGGGATGCACAGATCACAACGCAGAACCGCAATTTCCCGGCCCGAATGCCTGCCAGCGCGGCAACGACCGGAACCAGCCTAGGCGCCGGCCCCCGGCATGAAGCAGCGAATTTGCGTCGCGCCGTTCGAATCCTGATAAGGCCACACTACGGCCGGACCGAATCGATTCGGCTCGGTCACCAACGCCACATCGGGTACGACGATCCATTCCCCATTGAGCCGGACGCGATAACGACCGTCCTGCGTGTCCCAATCGACGTCCTCGACTTTCACGCCGTCGGCGAACGAACAGCACAAGCCTTTGCCGCTGGCCAGCTGATCGAACCAGGGTTTAAGCGGAGAATTGGCGTAGCGGCCGTCGAGATCGCGGGCGCATGCGCTGTTTGCAACGAACACAGTCGAGCACAACACGACAACCGCCACTATAAGACCGGTGAGTTTGTGCATCGTGGCCTCCAGATAATCATATGGTGCGGACCGAAAACGAAGGCCCGGCAGACCTGGAGAAGACAAAGCACTCGCCTACACGCTGTCGTCGATCCGCATCCGCTTCTTTCAAGCAAACTCCATGCCGTTTGCCCGAATCGCTATGTGAGAGCAATTTTGGTTAACAAAAGATAAACGCGTGCTGGCCGCGACGAGCGCCGCCCAATCCAACTCGGTCCGGAATTGATGATAAGCGGAGGTGCGATGGTAGTGGCGCGCTGCTAGCTGAACAGCGCAATTCGCTCCTCGTCGCTGAGAGCGCGCAGTGCGGCGAGCGGATCGCTTGGCGTCGGGCGCGGAACCTCCCGCGCAACCGGTGCTTCTGCCACGCTTGGCGGCTGCAAAGATTGTTCTATAGGCAGAGCGGTCGGCATTGGCGGCGCCGAGAACGCCGCCTCTGGGGATTCGGCGGCATGGACCTGGTTCGCCCGCGGTTCGCCGCGGAAAGCGCCTGATACTGCGTGAACTTTGTCTTGCGGCGTCCGCGGCTCGAAGAGGTCGCCAGGATCTTCTTCAGGTCCGGCCGATAGGTCTTCCGGTGGTGATAGATGCCGCGGCTCGTCTTCAATCGGCGCTTCGACATCCTTCGCGGCGGACGCAAGTGCAATCTCATCCGGGGTATCATGCAGCCGTTCGACCTCGTGATCGCCCACGGTTTCATCAGCTGCGAGGCTGCCAGTCGCGGTGACTGCGTCCTCCGCGTGCGATCGTAGTGCCGGCTCCGCGGACTCGAGCATCCCTTGCGCAGGAATTGCCTCCGCAACCGATCGCTCTTCGACCGTCACCTCTTCGCGGAGCAACTCTTCGGCCAGCGATTCTTCGCCCGGCGGCGCGTCGCTTGGCGGTTCTTCGATTGGCGCCTCGTCGCCCCGCAGCAGTTGGCCCGCTTGCTCTTCGCTGAGCGCAGCTTCGTTCGATAATTCGTTGCCGGCGCGCACCTCTCCCGACAAAGTCTCAATCAAAAACTCTTCGCTTGAGAGCGCGATTTTCGTAGATTCGTCACGTCGGCCGGTATCTCCTGAATATTCGTAGCCCGCCAATTCGACGGCGCGTGCCGCGCTCTCGGCTTTCGACATCGCTTCGCATGTTTCTTCACCGAAGGCAGAGGCGTCGCCGATAATGGATGCATCGGTCGCTCGCGCCACGCGCGTCTCCGCGTCTTCCGCAGCGAGCACCTCCCACGAAACATTCGCCTCCGGCGCCGCCGCCTGCTCGGTCTCGATTGCCGGCGGCTCGATCTGTTCGGGCTCAGGCGGGACGCCTGCCGCCGCCTCGACGGGTGAGGTTTCAACAGATGAAGCCTCGGCCGACGCGCTCACGCTGACCGACAGTGGCGGCTCAGGCGCCACGGCACCCGTCCCCTCCCCGCCGGCCGCAGCCGAAACCGCACCGCCTTCATCGGTACGTTCCAAGGCTGCGAGCGCCCTCACCGCGTCGGCGAAATGTTTATCCCCCTGCGCTTGCGCCTCGGAGAAACCGGCAGCCGGCGATTTCCACGCATCGATCACGGCTTCGCTGCCCTCGTTCTCGGCCGCGGCCTTCGGCGGCGCGTCAGCGGGCGCGACGGCCGCATCGTCGACAGCCGGCTCTGGCGGCTCCCCGGCGCCCGCTGCCGCCGCCGCGATCATCGCATCGAGGCGGTCGTGAACGTCGCGCAGCAGCGCGAGCGCGTTCTGCGCACGTTCAGCCGCATCGTTACGCACGAAGGCCTCGCAAAGGTCGCGCAGCGCGGCCTCGAGCGCATCGCACAACGCCGCGTCGACCTCGCGCTCACGCAGCGCAAAGGCGATATCCTGAATGCGTTCGGTCGCGAGCAGACCGTTGGGCGTCGGCGTCCCGCTTGCCGCGATCTCGGTTTCGACCCGGCCGACCGCAGCGGCCAGATCCACGAGCTCGCGGGCGAATGCGGGAAAATCGTCGCGCACGGCCGTCTCGACACGGGCGATGGCGCCGAGGAGCCTTTGCGTATCGGTCTTTCCGCTGCGGCGTGCGTATTCAGCCACGAACCAGCGGCCGCGCTCGGTCGCCATGATCTCAGCGAAGAGGGCATCGTAATCCGCGTTCTCCGGCGATCCGGCCAAAATTTTCGTCAACGGCAGAGGGTCGTCGGACATCCTCGCACCAGCCCAGGCCGACTCACACAGCACAGCCGCCGCCGGTCCGCAACCGGACCACTATCCCGATATACCCGCCGGGACGCTCCGCTGGAATAGCGCGGAGGGTCTGGCTTATCCCCACAGTGCCGGCTCGGGCGGGTAGGCAAGACTTCCTTCGTAGCGCAGCCCATCCGGCCGATCCTTGACCAGCAACAGCGGTCCGTCCAGATCTACCACGCGCGCGCGCTGTGCCAGCAGCATCGCCGGCGCGACCGACAGCGAGGTCGCCACCATTGAACCGACCATGATGGCCAGACCGCGCTGTTCCGCCGCGGCGGCGAGCGCCAACGCCTCGGTGAGGCCGCCGGCCTTGTCGAGCTTGATATTGACGGCGTCGTATTTGCCGGCAAGGGCGTCGAGCGAGGCGCGGTCGCGCACGCTCTCATCGGCGCAGACGGGGATGACCCGCTTGATGTGCGTGAGCGCCTGGTCGCGCCGTTCGGGTAAGGGCTGTTCGATCAGCGTGACGCCGGCATCGGCACAGGCCGCGAGGTTCTGCTCGAGATCGTCCGGGCTCCACCCCTCATTGGCGTCAACGATGAGTTCCGCCCGCGGCGCAGCGCGACGCACCGCGGCGATGCGCCTTGTGTCGTCAGCCCCACCGCCGAGCTTCACCTTGAGCAAGGCTCGCCATGACGCCCGTTCCGCCGCTTCCGCCATCGCCGCGGGCGGGGCGAGCGAAATGGTGTAGGCGGTGGTCACGGGCATGGGCGCTTTAAGCCCGGCCAGTTCATGCACCCGGCGGCCCGCCTGCTTGGCGTTAACGTCCCAGTAAGCACAATCGAGTGCATTACGGGCGGCGCCGGCGGGCATAGTTTGCTGCAGGGCGGTGCGGTCGAGACCCTGCCGCAGCACCAGGCGCAGGGCTTCGATTTTTGCCACAATGCCGTCCGGAGTTTCACCGTAGCGTGCGTAGGGGACGCACTCGCCGCGGCCGCGGTGAGTGCCATCGGCGAGTTCAGCGACCACCACGACGGCTTCGGTCTTGCTGCCGCGGCTGATGGTGAAGGCGCCCGCCAACGGCCAGCGCTCGATGCGGACGGAGAGCTCCATGCGAGGGGCAATATGAACGGGGTCTTCCGGCAGGCTCAAGGGCCGCACCGCGCCGCTCGACCTTCCCGGAGCGCAAATCCTTGAGCGCCGCCGCACTGACCGGCACGGTCGAGGGCGAACGCGTGGCGTTGGCGGCGACCGGCGCCTGGACCGCCGAGAGCGCCGCCGCGATCGAGCAGCTCATCGACGAGACTGCGCGCCGCTACCAGCACGCGCGCACGGTCGACATCGACCTCGAGAGACTCGAGCGGCTGGATACATTTGGCGCTTGGCTCATCGAGCGGCTCACGCGCGCCTTCACGGCGCACGGATCGACCGCGCGCATCGTCGGCCTTGCCGACGCCGATCGCGACCTCATTGAGGAGGTGCGGCTGGTCAATCGCACGCCGGCGAACCGCGGCGTCGCCGAACACCGCGTTCTCGTTGCGCTTGACGCGATCGGCCAGGCGGTGGCCGAGATCGGCTGGTCGCTCGTCCTGCTCGCCCATCTGTTCGGCGCGTTGTGCAGGGTGGTGCTCGGCACGATCGCGCACCCGGCGCGGCTGCGTTTCGCCTCGACCATTCATCACCTGGAACGCGTCGGCTGGCGCGCGGTGCCGATCATCCTTTTGAGCACGTTCCTGATCGGCGCCATCATCGCCCAGCAGGGCATTTTTCATTTCCGCACCTTTGGCGCCGAAGTCTATGTCGTCGACATGGTCGGCATCCTGGTGCTGCGCGAAGTCGGCGTGCTGATCGTCTGCGTGATGGTGGCGGGCCGTTCCGGCAGCGCCTACACGGCCGAACTCGGCGCCATGAAGATGCGCGAGGAGATCGACGCGCTGCGCACCATGGGCCTGGATCCGGTAGAGGTGCTGGTGCTGCCGCGCATCGTCGCGCTGGTGATTGCCGTGCCGCTGCTCACCTTCCTCGGCTCCATGGCGGCGCTCTACGGCGCCGGCCTGGTGTGCTGGCTCTATGGCGGCATGACGCCCGATATCTTTCTGACGCGGCTGCGCGAGGCGATCTGGATGCCGACCTTCGCGGTCGGCATGATCAAGGCGCCCTTCATGGCGCTCACCATCGGGCTCGTCGCCTGCGTCGAAGGGTTCGAGGTCGACGGCAGCGCCGCCTCGCTCGGGCTCAAGACCACCGCTTCCGTGGTCAAGTCGATCTTTCTCGTCATCGTGCTCGACGGATTCTTCGCCATGTTCTTTGCCGCGATCGGGATGTGAGCGATGACCAATAATGAGCCGGTGATCAGCGTGCGCGATCTCGTCGTCGGCTTCGGCGCGGCAACGGTGCTCGACCACGTGACGCTCGACGTGTTTCGCGGCGAGATCCTCGGCTTCGTCGGCGGCTCCGGGGCGGGAAAATCGGTGCTGCTGCGCACGATCATCGGCCTCTTGCCTAAGCGCCAAGGCACCATCGAAGTTTTCGGCACCGATCTCTCCGCCCTCGAGGGCCGCGCGCGCCGCGCCGTCGAGCGGCGCTGGGGCGTACTGTTTCAGCAGGGTGCGCTGTTCTCCTCGCTCACCGTGCGTCAGAACATCCAGTTTCCGATCCGCGAACATCTCGACCTGTCGCCGCGCCTGGCCGATGAGATCGCGCTGGCCAAACTGGAAATGGTCGGCCTTGATCCCGGGGTGCGCGAAAAATTTCCCGCCGAACTCTCCGGCGGCATGGTCAAGCGCGTGGCGCTTGCGCGCGCGCTCGCGCTCGATCCCGACATCGTCTTCCTCGACGAGCCAACCTCCGGCCTCGATCCGATCGGCGCCGGCGAATTCGACGAATTGATCCGCACCTTGCAGCACACGCTCGGGCTGAGCGTGTTCATGGTCACGCACGATCTCGACAGCCTGCACGCGGTCTGCGATCGCATCGCCGTACTGGTCGGGGGCCGCGTAATCGCGGCGGGCCCGATCGAGGCCATGCTCGAATCCGAGCACCCATGGCTCAAATCCTATTTCCAGGGTAAACGAGGGCGGCAGATCTACCATTAGGACCGCGCCACCGACGCCGCGCGCCGCAGCGCGCAGAGAGGCTCATCATGGAGACCAAGGCCAACTACATCGTGACCGGCGCGTTCACGCTTGCCGTCATCGTCGGCGTGTTCGGCTTCATTTTTTGGTTCCAGAATGGCGGCGGCGTTGGCGAGCGCACGCCCTACCGCGTCGTCTTCGCCGGCTCGGTGTCGGGCCTGCGCACCGGCGCGGCGGTCCTGTTCAACGGCATCCGGGTCGGCGAGGTCGCCGCCCTCACGCTCGATGCGCGCGATCCGCGCAAGGTCGTGGCGCTGATCTCGCTCGAGCGCGGCGTTCCGGTACGTGCCGACACCAAAGTGGGGCTCGCCTTCCAGGGGCTGACCGGCCTTGCCGAGGTGTCGCTGACCGGCGGATCGGCGGACGCCGCGCTTATCGTCGCCGACGGCGGCGGGCCGCCGACGCTCTATGCCGAGCCGAGCGCCGGCGCCGACGTGACGCAGTCGGCGCGCGACGTGCTCTCGCGCATTGACGGCCTCGTCGCCGAGAACGAGACGGCGCTGCGCACCTCGCTGCGCAATATCGAGACGGTGACGACGACGCTGGCGCAGAATTCGCAACGCCTCGACAAGGTCATGGCCGGGATGGAAAACCTCGCCGGCAGCGGCGACAACCGCGGCGAGATCGCCCAGGCTGCCGAGGCGATCCGCAGGCTCGCCGAAAATCTCGACAAGCGCACGGCGGAGATATCGACCGGGCTCGCGCGCTTCTCCAATTCCGGCCTCAAGGAATTCGAGGCCTTCGCCGTCGATGGCCGCCGCACGCTCGCCGAGCTGCAGAAGGTGATCAAGAACATCGACCAGCATCCGACGCGGCTGATCTTCGGGCAGTGAGGGGACCCGCTTCGGCCGACGATGATTGCCAGAAACGAAATGTAGAAAGCCGACAGCCGCGGCTCACGCCGCGATTTCGGTCTCGCCGTCAATCCGAACTTCCGGTGCGGCGAAAAGCGGTCGCGACGCGGCGTCCCCTTCAAACCAGGTGATGATCTCGAATCGCCCGTCCACGTGCTCCGCCACGGCCGTGCAGCTCTCAACCCAGTCGCCGCAATTGATGTAGCGGATGCCGAACGCTTCGTGGATCACGGCGTGGTGGATATGGCCGCAGATGACGCCGTCGACGCGGCGGCGCAGTGCTTCGGAGGCAAGCGTCTGCTCGAAGGCGCCGATGTAGTTCACGGCGTTCTTGACCTTGTGCTTCGCCCATTGCGAAAGCGACCAGTAGGAAAAACCGAGCCGGCGCCGCAGCGCGTTGAAATAGCGGTTGACCAGGATGGCGAAATCGTACGCCTTGTCGCCGGCAAGCGCCAGCCAGCGCGCGTGCTTGACGACAAGGTCGAATACGTCGCCGTGCACGACCAGATAACGGCGGCCGTCGACGCCCTCGTGGATCGCCGTCTCCTTGACCTCGATGCCACCGAAATGGGTACCGTAATAATCGCGCAGGAACTCGTCGTGATTACCCGGCAGATAGATCAGACGCGCGCCCTTGCGCGCCTTACGCAGGAGTTTTTGCACGACGTCATTGTGCGGCTGCGGCCAATACCAGCCCGAGCGCAATTGCCAGCCATCGACGATGTCGCCGACCAGATAGATCGTTTCCGCATCGTGATAGCGCAGGAAGTCGAGCAGGCTCTTGGCCTGGCATCCGCGCGCGCCGAGGTGAACGTCGGAAATGAACAGAGTACGGAACACGCGTGTGCCGTGCTCAACAGTCACGATATTTGATCTCGCCCATTCCGCATGACCGACATATAAATGCATTCCATTGCAGGACGATGACAGCACATCTTGATTCGTCGCCTTATTAGTTAATAGACGAGTCACAGTGCTGTCACAGCACCGAGCTAAACGTCCCGGCAATGACCGCGCCGATTCTCGCCGCAGCGACCTTCTGCATCACCATCACCGCCATTCATCTCGCGAGCATCGTGATCGCGATTGTCCGCTTTCGGCGCAGCGCGCCACGCGAGCCGCGGTCCGAGCAAGATTTTCCTCCGGTCAGCCTGGTGCGCCCACTATGCGGAATAGACAACTACGCCGCCGATACGCTCTCTTCGACGTTCGCGCTCGATTATCCGCGTTGCGAAATCCTATTCTGCGTCGCCTCAGCAAAAGACCCCGTCGTGCCGCTGATCGAGGCCTTGATGGCCGAACACGCCGAGGCCAGCGCCAGGCTGCTGGTCGGCGACGAGCGCGTGAGCTTGAATCCGAAGCTCAATAATGTGGTCAAGGGCTGGCGCGCGGCCAGCCACGATTGGATCATCATCGCCGACTCGAACGTGCTGATGCCGCACGACTACATCGAACTTCTGTTCGCCAGCTGGCGGGCGGATACTGGGCTTGTCGCCTCGCCGCCGATCGGCTGCCGGCCGCAGAACATTTGGGCCGAGCTCGAATGTGCGTTCCTCAACACCTATCAGGCGCGCTGGCAGTATCTGGCCGACACCTTGGGCTTCGGCTTCGCCCAAGGAAAGACTATGTTGTGGCGGCGCGCCGACCTCGAAGGCGCCGGCGGCATCGCCGCGCTCGCCAGGGAGCTTGCCGAGGACGCCGCCGCGACCAAGGTCGTACGCGGCGCCGGCCTCAAGGTGCGGCTCGTCGACCGGCCGCTGGCGCAGCCGCTCGGCCATCGCAGCGCCGCCGAGGTATGGAATCGGCAGCTCCGCTGGGCACGGCTGCGGCGCGCAAGCTTTCCGGCCTTTTTCCTTCCCGAGGTGATTTCCGGCAGCGTGCTGCCGATGATCGCGCTCATCTGCGTCGCCCCCGCCTTCGGCCTGCCGCCGGCGCTGTGCGTGGGATCGCTCGCCGCGCTCTGGTATGGCGGGGAAATGCTGCTTGCCGCCGCGGCCGGCTGGCATGTCTCGCCGCTACACCCACTCTACGGATTTGCCCGCGACCTGCTGCTGCCGGTGCTGTTCGTTAAAGCGCTCCGCGGCGACGACTTCGTCTGGCGCGGCAACGAAATGCAGGTCGAGCGGATGCGGCCACGGCGCATGATGGCGCAAGTTCGGCCGCGGCTGCAGGAGGTGGCCGCAGGCAGCCGGCGGCGGCTGCGCTCGTTGCGCGCCCGGGTGTCGTGATCGGGCGCGCGACGCGACAATACCACCGAAATTTCAGTTCAGGAATCGCGCAATTATTTCCGCGGAGTCGCCGGCACTGGTGACGAGAAACAGATGCCCGTCGTCGATGGTCACCAGGCGCGCATCGGGAATGAGGCTTGCCAGGATGCGCCCATTGGCGACGGGTACGATCGGATCGTCGGTCCCCGCCATGACCAGCGTCGGCTGCCCGAGGAAGCGAAGCCACGGTAGGCTGCTCCAGCCGAGCCCGGCGATCAGTTGCAAGTAATAGCCGTAGTCGCTCGACCAGCGAACATGACGAAGATGCTTGTGCACAAGCTCGGGCGAACCGCGTAGGGCGCCGCCATAGAGGTCCCCGGCAATTCGCTTCATGTAGTCGGGGTCCTTGTAGCGTCGCGGCGTCGCCATCTTGAGCAGGACGGTCAGCTTTCCGGGCACCATCAGCGAACCGGGCGAGGTAGCCGCGAGCACGAGCCGCCGGCAGCGCCGCGCATGCTGAAAGGCAAATTGCTGTGCGAGCGCCCCACCCCAGGACACGCCGAGCACGTCCACCTGCTCGTGCCCGAGTTGATCGAGCAACCGCGCAGTGAGCCGCGCCAGCATCCACGGACGATAGGGAAGCCGGGGCGCCGGCGAGCCGCCGACGCCGGGTACGTCGAAGACGATCGCCTCGGGGCCGTCGAGCGCGTCGAGAAAGGGCTCGACCAGCTCGATATTGGCGCCGATCCCGTTGAACAAAAGCAGCGGCGGGCGCGCTTTCTCGCCGCGCCGGACACCGACGCGCAGAGCCTGTCCGTCGACGTCGCGCAGGCTGATTTGCACCTATTTCTCCATGACGTACCGGCCGGGCGCGTCGCCAAGCGGCGGATTCGTCGCGCTGCCCAGCGCCGCAGGCGCCGGCTTTTTCTCGCCCGAGCGCGCGCTGATCCACACCAGCCAGTGCGGCCACCAGCTGCCATCGTGCTTCGCCGACCGTTCACGCCACGCCTCGGCGCTCGCCTCGCGCGCCGCGTCGGCCCAGAAAAACGCCTTGGGGTTGCCGGGTGGATTGAGCAGGCTCTGGATGTGGCCGCTGTTGGCGAGCACGAAGGTACTTCGCTCTCCGTAAATCTTCGCGGTGTTATAGCATCCCTGCCATGGCGTGATGTGATCGGTCACGCCGGCGACGACGTAGCTTTCCATCTTCACCCGGCTCATGTCGAGCGGCACCCCACGCACCTTGAGCCGCCCGGCATTGACGTAGGGATTGGTGTCGATGAGGTCGAGGAGGTCGGCATGCAGCCGGGCGGGAAGGCGCGTGGTGTCGTTGTTCCAATAGAGAATGTCGAAGGCCGGCGGCACATTGCCAAGCAGGTAGTTATTCACCCAATAGTTCCAGATCAGGTCGTTGGGACGCATCCAAGCGAACATGCGCGCGAGTTCACGGCCCTCGAGCACGCCCGCGAGCTGCGAGGCGGTCTTCGCCGCGATGATCGATTCCGGGGTGACGAAAATTCCCGCCGTGGTGTTCTCGGCCACCGCCATGTCGAGCACACAGACCGCTACTGTGGCGCTGTGGACCTTGTGCTCGCCGCGCGCTGCAAGATTGCCGAGGAAGGCCGACATCGTGATGCCGCCGGAACAGGAGCCCCAGATATTGACGTCCTCGCTGCCGGTAATGTCGCGCATCGCGTCCACGGCCTCTTCCAGCGCGCCGACATAGATATCGAGCCCGAAATGGCTCTGCGCGGCGGTGGGATTTTTCCAGCTGATGGCGAAGGGCTGCAGGCCGCCCTTGAGGGCGAACTGGATGATGCTCTTTTCCGGCACCAAGTCGAAGACGTAGAACTTGTTGATCTGCGGCGGAGCAATAAGCAGCGGCCGCGCGTGCACCTCCTTGTCGACGGGCCGATACTGAATCAGCTCCATCACCGGGCTGCGATAGACGACCGCTCCCGGCGTCATCGCCAGGTTTTTGCCCACCGCAAAGTTCCGCGCGTCGACCTGCGCCGGCAGGCCGCCATTATATGCCAGGTCGCCGACAAGATTTTCCAGGCCGTGGACGAGGCTCGCGCCGCCGGTGTCGACGAGCTTCTTCAACGCCGCCGGATTACCCGCAAGCCAATTGGTCGGCGCCATCGCGTCTACCAGGAGAGAAATGACGAAGCGCGCGCGCTCGGCATCGCGCTTTTCCATCTTCACTTCGTCCACGAAGCGATTGAGCGCGCCGCCCCAGGCCAGGTAGCACTGCGCCAGCGCGCGGTAGGCAAGACTCCCGCTCCACGCCGGATCGGCAAAACGCTTGTCCTTGGCGTCGGGCGCAAGCTCGGAGCCGCCGACCGCGATGCGGCCAAGCTCGCCGAGGAAGGACAGATACTGCCGCGCCGCAACGCCCGGATTGCGCACCATCGTGCCGAGCAGCGTGCGTGCCGCATTGAAAATATCCTGGTCGCGCACGCCGACGAGGGGATTGGCCGCCAGCGTATGTTCCGTCGCCTGCTCGCGGATGGCATTGTCCGCAGTCCCGGCTGGGCCATTCTCATTCGCCATGGTTACTCCTCCCCAACACGGTGCCGTGCCGGTCGCGCGTAGCGACCATTCCAGCCATCATGACGCGGCGTCGCCCCGGCCGATCAGCATGCACAACACCTCGGCGATGAGCGCGGGCTTTGCCTCGCCTTCGATTTCCAGCGTGCATTGCAGCTTGAGGAGCGTGCGTCCGCCATTTTGCCGCTCGGTCGAGATCAGGGTCGCGCGCGTGCGCACGCGCGCCCCTGCGCGGACGGGCGCGATGAAGCGCACCTTGTCCAAGCCGTAGTTCAATCCGGTCGCGGCATCGGGCGGGATCACGCCCAGTTCCATCACCATGGCGGCGACCAGCGACAGGCTGAGATAGCCGTGGGCGATCGGCCCGCCGAACGGACTCTCGCGCCTTGCCCGATCGACATCGACGTGGATCCACTGGTGATCGCCGGTGCACACCGCAAACTGGTTGATGCGCGCTTGGTCCACCGTCACCCAGTCGGAAGTCCCAAGTTCGCGGCCGACGAACTCTGGGACAGTCGTCATGTTGTACGCTGGCATTGCCGTCTTGACCGTGCTTGTCATGGGATCCGCCTATTGCAGCGCGCGCAAATCCTTGCGCAGGATCTTGCCGACATTCGACTTCGGCAGCACGTCGAGGAAACGCACCTCCTTCGGCACCTTGTATGCGGTGAGCTGCCGCCGGCAGTGCGCGATCACGTCTGCTTCGCTCAGGGTTGCGCCCGCGGCCCTGGCCACGAACAACCTGACCGCCTCGCCGGTCTTCTCGTCCGGCCTGCCGACGCAGGCGCATTCGGCGACGCCGGCGCAGGCCGCGGCGACCGACTCGACCTCGTTCGGATAGACGTTGAAGCCCGAGACGATGATCATGTCCTTCTTGCGGTCGACGATGCGCAGAAACCCCCGCTCGTCGAACACGCCGATGTCACCGGTGCGGAAATATCCGTCGGCGGTGAAGGCGGCGGCATTGGCGTCCGGCTTCTGCCAGTAACCCTTCATCACCTGCGGGCCCTTGGCGCAGACCTCGCCGGGCTCGCCCAACGCCACCTCATTGTCCGCGTCGTCGAGAAGCCTGATGTCGGTCGAGGGCAAGGGCAGCCCGACCGTCGCCGAGAAGCCGTTCATCGTCATCGGGTTGACGGTGAGGATCGGCGACGTTTCCGAGAGGCCGTAGCCCTCAAGGATGTCCTTTCCGGTCAGCGCCTTCCAGTTCGCGGAGGTCGTCCGCAGCACGGCGGCGCCACCGCCGACCGCCACGCGCAGCGCCGAGAAGTCCACTTCCCCGATCTTCGGGTGCATCAACAGTCCACTGAAGAGCGTGTTCACTCCAGTGAAGACGGTGCAATGCGCGTTGCGCAGAATTTCGATGAAGCCATCCGTGTCGCGCGGATTCGGGACCAGCCAGTTCTCGGCGCCGATCGAGTAGTAGGTGATGAAATTCACCATCAGCGCGAAGATGTGATAGAGCGGCAGCGCGGTGACCACGACCTCCTGCCCGGGGCGCAAGGCGTCCGGCATGAAGGCCTTGAACTGCTCGGTATTGGCCACAAGGTTGCGGTGCGACAGCGCCGCGCCCTTCGACAACCCGGTGGTGCCGCCGGTGTATTGCAGGAACAAGAGATCGTCACCGCTCAGTGCGACGGGCGCGAAGGTGAGATCTGCGCCTTGGGCGAGCATCTCGGCGAATGCGATGACGTTATCGAGCCGCGCGTCCACCGGCGGAGATGGCAGCACCGCGCCGATGCCGTCGCCTAGACCAACGCTGATGACGTGCTTGACCGCGGTCTTGCCGATGATCTCGGCAAGCGTCGCGGACACGCCGTTGAAGATGACGATGATCTTGACCCCGGCGTCATTAAGCTGGTGCTCAAGCTCGCGCGGCGTATAGAGCGGATTGACGTTCACCTGGACGGCGCCAGCGCGCACGATTCCCAGCATGGCAAGCGGGAAGGCGGGCAGGTTGGGCAGCATCACGGCGATACGGTCGCCCTTCTTGACGCCGAGCTTGGTCTGCAGATAGGCCGCGAAATCGCGGGAGAGCCGGTCGGTGTCGGCATAGCTGAGCGTGCGGCCGAAGCAGCGAAACGCCGCCTTGTCCGCGTAGCGCCGCATGGCGCCCTCGAGCATCTCCGCCACCGAACCATGAACGTCCGGATTGATCTCGGCCGGGATGCGCCCGCCATAGGCGGCGAGCCAGTGTTTGCTCGACAAGGTCTCCTCCTCTGCTGCGCCGGTGGTTGATCGCGTGCCGCTCAAGTGGTGGGGCCCGCGGTTCCATGGCATTCTCAGGTGGAAAATCTAGCGGTTGGGCCGCGGCATGTCAGTGACCGAAGCGGCCAATTTATTGGCCGGACAAGGCCAAGCCGTAGGGAGGGCCGAAGGATGGCCAAGCGGACGACGTCCGCCGTCTGGGTGAAGGGCATCGCCGACATGCTCGCCGCCGAGGGGCTCGACGTGAGCGCTTTGTTGGCCGGGGCGGGGATCGACCCCGCGGCGCTGGAGGCACCGGGAACGCGCCTGCAGACCGAAAAGATCAGCCGCCTGTGGGAACTCGCAGTGGAGCGATCGCGCAATCCGGCGATCGGCCTTGCGCAGCATCAGGTGCCGCGGCCGGCGAGCTTCGACGTTGTCGGCTACGCCATGATGTCATGCGCCGATCTACGCGGCGCTTTCGAGCGCCTGATCCGCTACATGCTCATTCTCAGCGACGCGCTGACGCTGACGATGCACGAAGAGCGCAGCGGATACCGGATGACCTTCATGCTCTTCGGCGGCGATCGGCCGGTTCCACGGCAGCGCGTCGAGTTCATTTTCGCGACCGTGATCCGTTTCTGCTGCTGGATCAGCGGCCGCGATATCTACCCGCAGGCGGTCGAGTTGGTGTATCCCTCGCCCGCAGATGCCGCGCCCTATCGTGCGGTCTTTCGCTGTCCGGTATCGTTCTATGCGCCGCGCGACAGCATGCTGTTTGCCCGTGCCGACGCGACGGCGCCGCTGCCGACGTTCAACCCGCAGCTGGCGGAGCTGCATGAGCGTTTCGCCGGCGAGTATTTGCGGCATTTCGATCATGCTCAGACCAGCTATCGGGCGCGGGAAGTAATCATCCGCCGTCTCCCCGACGGCGAGCCGCGGCGCGATGCGGTCGCCGGCGAACTGTGCATGAGCGAGCGAACGCTGCAGCGGCGTTTGGAAGACGAAGCGACATCCTTCCTCCAGTTGCTGGATGACACGCGCCGCGAACTGGCGGAGCAGTATCTCAGTCGCCTCCACCTGTCGTTTGCCCAGGCCGCCTATCTGCTCGGCTTCGCCGATCAAAGCAGCTTCTTCCGCGCCTGCAGGCGCTGGTTCAAGCTCTCGCCCCGGCAGTACCGCAGCCAATTGCTCCACCTGCCAATGCCGCGCGGCGCCTAGCGAATATCGCCTGCTCGCGAGCCGCATTCATGCAACACACCTAGCGGGATCTGGCTGTTTCCCCTGCAGCCCGATCGGCGATTGCCTCCAAAGCGGCGCGCGCGGCGGGAAAATCCGCCGCGATCCAGGCGGCTTCGGCGGCGCGCAACGCAGCGCCGAGAGCAGGCCCCGCCGGCACGCCGCGGCGGGTGAAGTCGGCCGCCTTGAGCGGAAAGACGGGCGCCGTCCAACGCTGCGGCAGGCGCGCAAGATCGCGCCAGGCAACATCGGCGGCGCCGGCTTGCGAGCGCGCCCAGGCGAGCAGCACGCGATCGATGAAGGCTTGCGGCCCGAGCCGATAGAGCAGCGCATGCGCCGCCTGCGCATCGGCGGGTGCAACGCGCCACCAGCATTCGAGCGTTGAGAGCCGCTCGAACTCGGCGTTGGAGAGACGCAGCCGCTGCATGAGCCTCTCCGCATCCTCCCTGACCATCACGGCGAGCGCGCCGAGGCGGCGCACCGCGTCGGGTTCCGCGCCGAGCGCCGCTTCGACCTTCGCCATGTTCTCGAAGCTCGCGATGAAGGCGACCCCGCCGAGCACCATGCCGATCAGTCCGCACTCCGCCATGACCGCGAGCGTCGGCGTCGCGCGCGGGGCGACGAACAGCTTCAAAAGTTCCAGGCGCACGCGCTCGCGCGACAGCGTCTCGAGGCCCGCGCGTGCCATGATGCAGGCGTGCAATCCAGCCGCGTCCGATGCCCCGGCGCCGAAATGCGCATGGAAACGGAAAAAGCGCAGGATGCGCAGATAGTCTTCTTCGATCCGCTTGGCCGGATCGCCGATAAACCGCACGCGGCGGGCGGCGATGTCGGCAAGACCGCCGACGTAATCGTAAACTGTGCCGCCGGCCGAAACGGAGAGCGCGTTGATGGTGAAATCGCGCCGCTCGGCATCCGCCCGCCAGTCGCGGCCGAACGCGACGCGCGCCTTACGGCCGAACGTCTCCACGTCCTGGCGCAGTGTGGTCACCTCCACCGGCTGATGATCGATGATGACGGTGACGGTGCCGTGCTCAATGCCGGTCGGGACCGCCTTGCCGCCGGCCGCCTCGACGCGGCGCACGACTTCCTGAGGCACCGCCGTCGTCGCCACGTCGATCTCGGCGACGGGCAGGCGCAGCAGCGCATTGCGCACGGCGCCGCCGACCACGCGCGCTTCCTCGCCGTCGCGGTCGAGCAACGCCATGAGACGCGCGACCGCACCGTCTTTCAGCCAGGCGGCATCGACAAGCCCTGCCGGTTGGGTCACCGCGTCGCTCCCGGCACGAACTTGCCGCCCTCGATATGCGCCGGGACGTAGGTCGAACCCGGAGGCGCGCCGGAAAACTGCGCGAGCACGAGGAAGCTCGCGACCATCAGCACGAGAGAAGCGATGACGAGGCCGGCAAGGCGCGGCAGCGTCCATGCCTTCGGCTGCAGCACGCCGGCGCGCGTTGCCCAGAGAAACGCTGCGTAGAGTGCGAACGGGGTGAGGAACAGCCCGATCTCGGTCGCGAGAGGCCGTATCATGCGCCGTAGACCCGCTCGTAGAGGTTTCTCAAAATACCCGCGGTGGCGCCCCAAATGTAGCGATTCTCGTATGGCATCGCGTAAAATTCGCGCGTGACCCCTTTCCACTCGCGGCTCTTGCGCTGGTGATTGGCCGGCGTCATCAGGAAGGTCAGCGGCACTTCGAAGGCCTCGGTGACCTCGCGCGGATTGAGCGTCAGGGCAAAGTCCGGCGCGACGCGCGCGACCGTCGGCAAGATGCGGAAACCGGTAAAGGTGAGATAGAGGTCGAGATAGCCGAGCGGTTCGACGAGCGCTGGCGCAAGCCCGATCTCCTCCTTGGCTTCACGCAGCGCCGCGGCGACCGGATTTTCGTCGTCGGGATCGATCTTGCCGCCGGGAAAAGCGACCTGTCCGGCATGGGTTGCGAGTTCCTGCGTGCGGATCGTGAGCAGCACCGTCGGTTCGCCGCGATCGATGATCGGAACCAGCACCGCGGCGGGTTTCGTGGCGCTCACCCCGGCGCGCTCCCACAGCGCAGGGTTGAGATCGAGATCGCCGCGCGCGCCCTGCGCCTTGGGGTCGGTCAGCGCCGGCGGTACTTCGAGCCTGAGCCGCGCCCGCGCGCGATAAAAAAAACTCTGCGGCGCCGCCGGCGCCGAGGAAGCGCCCTGCACGGTCACGCAAAGTCCCTCGCCTGCTCGGCCGGCGCCATGGGAAAGAATACGCCGTTCGACGTCACTCCGAACATCATCTTTCCCGCGGCCTCGCGCTCCTCGCCCAGTGCGACAAGATCAAAGAACAGGGCACGCGTCACCTTCGCCCATAAGTTGCGGCGGACGTGAAGGTAAGGCTTGAGGCCGCCGGTGCCGGTCTCCGGCTCGAAGCGCAACGCATGTTCCGGTCCGCATTCGACCCAGTCGTCGACATTGGTGCGGAAGTCGAGCACGCGTCCGGCGGCTGACCGCTCGACGCTGAGCTCCACGGCGAGAAACGGCGCGTCATCGACGCGGATGCCGCACTTCTCCACCGGCGTGACCAGGAAATATTTGTCGCCCTCGCGCTTGAGTACCGATGCGAACAGCTTGACCAGCGCCGGCCGGCCGATCGGCGTCTTCATATAGAACCACGTCCCGTCCGCCGCGATGCGGATGTCGAGATCGCCGCAGAACGGCGGATTCCAGCGCTCGACCGGCGGCGGCCCCTTGGCGGCCGTGCGACGAAGCTCCCCGGTGATCGCCTCAAGACCGCCTTGCCCTTCCTTCGCCATGGTTCGCCTTAAACGTGAGATTGGACCTTAAGTCTGGGGGCGACGTACTCGCGGGATCGTGATTGCCGCGCTGCAATCATGCCGCCCCGAACTCAAGTTCCGTTTCCCCTGGATGAGAGAATCGGCGCAGAATTTGTTCGATGCAGTCTGGCGCATATATTGCATTGCCCAATAGCGGTGCAATGTCGGCCGCCTTAGATTCGTGGCGATGATGCGATCCGATCCGCTGGTCTGATCGATACCGGATGCGGCTCGAGAGAAATGCGGCTCAAGACAAGGAGTTGACCATGCCCGCCGCCGGCGGAGATGGGCTGGAAAAGCTTGACGACATGATCGTCCGCACGGCCGAGTCGACCGCGCAGCAGGTCCGCGCCGCCAAGGCGGCGATCGGAACGGTCATATTCGGCCAGGACCGCGTTATCGAACAGGCGCTCATCACCATCCTGTCCGGCGGCCATGCGCTGCTTCTCGGCGTGCCGGGTCTCGCCAAGACCAAGCTCGTAGAAACCATGGGCACCGTGCTCGGACTCGACGCCAGACGCATCCAGTTTACGCCCGACCTCATGCCGTCGGACATTCTCGGCACCGAGGTGTTGGAGGAAAGCCCCACCGGCAAACGCAGCTTTCGCTTTCTCTCCGGCCCGGTCTTCGCTCAATTGCTGATGGCCGACGAGATCAACCGCGCCAGCCCGCGTACGCAATCGGCGCTTTTGCAGGCGATGCAGGAGCGGCACGTCACCGTCGCCGGCACGCGCCACGACCTGCCCAAGCCGTTCCACGTCCTCGCCACCCAGAACCCGATCGAACAGGAAGGCACCTACCCGCTGCCCGAAGCGCAGCTCGACCGCTTCCTGATGGAGATCGATGTCGGTTATCCCGACCGCGACGCCGAGCGAAAAATTCTGTTCGACACGACGGGCGCGGAGGAGACGCGAGCCAAGCCGGCGATGAGCGCCGAGGATCTGATAGGCGCGCAGCGGTTGGTGCGCAGACTCCCGGTCGGCGAATCCGTCGTCGACGCGATCCTCGCTTTGGTGCGCTCGGCGCGGCCGGGCACGGAAGGCGGCGAAGCCACCAAGCTGATCGCTTGGGGGCCGAGCCCGCGCGCCAGCCAGGCGCTCATGCTTGCGGTGCGTGCGCGGGCGCTGCTCGACGAGCGCCTCGCGCCGTCGATCGACGACGTGCTCGAACTCGCCGAGCCGGTGCTCAAGCACCGCATGGCGCTCACCTTCACCGCGCGCGCGGAGGGCGAGACCATCGAGGCGGTGGTCGCGCGCCTGAAGGCGCGGATCGGATAGGCGGATGGCGGTCGAGGCAAGGCGCACATCCCATCATCATGATCGTCCGGCGGTTCAACGCGCGGTCGGGGAAAGCCGCACCCTTGCCGCCACCTTGCCGCGATTGATCCTGGAAGCGCGGCGCGTCGCCGCGACCGTGATCCACGGCCTTCACGGCCGCCGACGCGCCGGACCTGGCGAGAATTTCTGGCAATACCGCCGCTTCGTCTCCGGCGAGCCGGCCTCGCGCGTCGATTGGCGGCGCTCGGCCCGCGACGATCATCTCTATGTCCGCGAGCAGGAATGGGAAGCCGCGCACACGGTGTGGATCTGGCCCGACCGTTCGCCGTCCATGGCGTTTGCCTCCCCGCTGGTGCGCGACAGCAAGCTCTATCGCACGCTGGTCGTGGCGCTGGCGCTCGCCGAAGTTCTGGTCGAGGGCGGCGAGCGCATCGGCATCCCCGGCCTGATGCGTCCGACCGGCAGCCGCAATGTCATCGAGCGCATGGCCCAGGCGATCCTGCACGATTACAGCGAGCGCGCGAGCCTGCCGCCGAGCTTCGCACCGTCGCCGCTCGCTGAGATCGTGCTCCTGTCAGACTTGTGGAGCGAAATCGGCGACGTACGGCGCACGATCACGCAGCTCGCCGGGAGCGGCGCGCGCGGCCACGTGGTGCAGATCGTCGATCCCGCCGAGGAAGTTTTCCCCTATTGGGGCCGCATCGAATTCGTGGAGCCGGAAGGCGGCGGCCGCATCACCGCCGGGCGCGCCGAGACCTGGCGCGCGGATTACGCCGCACGCGTTCGGCGCCACCGCAGTGAGATCCGCAGCGAGACCGACCGGCTGGGCTGGAGTTTCGCCATCCACCGCACCGATCGCACGGCGAGCGAACTCTTGCTCGCCCTGCACGCTCGCATCGGCGTCGGCGCGGCCGACGGCGGACCACGTGCCTACGCATGGGTCGAGCCGAGGATGCCGGCATGATCGGCGGACTGTCGCTCGGCTTCGCCGAACCGCTCGTTCTCATCGGGCTTCTCGCGCTGCCGGTGCTGTGGTGGCTGCTGCGATTGATGCCGCCGCGCCCGCACCGCATCGAGTTCCCGCCGACGCGGCTTCTGCTCGAAATCGCGCCCCGGGAAGAAACCCCGGCGCGCACGCCGTGGTGGCTCACCCTGATACGGCTCACGCTCGCCGCGCTGATCGTCATCGCCGCCGCCGGTCCGCTGGTGAATCCCCCGGTGGCGGCAACGAAGACGCGGGCGCCGATCGCGATCTTGATCGATGACGGCTGGGCGGCGGCCGCGAGCTGGGATGCGCGCTTGCGCACCGCCGACGATATCATCGCGCGGGCGGACAATGACCGGCGCGCTGTAGCGGTCATTCCCCTCTCCGAGGGACCGGCTGATGTTTCCTTTGCCGCGGCTCCCTCGGCACGGGTGCGGCTGCACCAGATCAAGCCGAGGCCGCACACAGTCGAGCGCTCCGAGGCGCTGCCAGCGATCACGCGGCTCCTCGCCGAGGCTCGCGATGCCGAGCTCATTTGGCTGTCCGACGACACCGACCTCGGTCGCGGCGGCGAATTCGTCAAAGCTTTTGCGCGACTGCTCGACCAGCATCCACTGACGATCGTCGCCGGCGGCATCGCCAGCGCGCATGCGCTCGCCGCGGTCGACAACGCGGCCGGCGCGCTCAGCGTGAAGGTGCTGCGCGCCGAGGAGGGCACGGCGGAGACCGGCGCGGTGCGCGCGCTCGATCTCAAGGGCCTGACGCTCGGTGAAGCCGCGGTCGCGTTCAAGCCCAGGGACCGCGAGACCGAGTCGCAATTCGATCTACCGGTCGAAATCCGCAACGATATTGCGCGGATCGAGATCGCCGGCGAGCGTTCGGCCGGCGCCGTGCAACTGCTCGATAAGCGCTTCAGCCGTCGCACCGTCGGCATCGTGTCCGGCGCGAGCGCCGATACCGCGCAGCCGCTGCTGTCGTCGAGCTATTACATCGCCCGCGCGCTCGGCCCGTTCGCCGACGTGCGGCTGGCGCAGGGCGAGTCGCCGGCGGAAGCCGTCGCGCACTTTCTCGATCAGAGCCTGCCCATGCTGGTCCTCGCCGATGTCGGCAACGTCGCCGGCGAGGCGCATGACCGCCTCGCCCGCTGGGTCGAGGATGGCGGCGTGCTGGTGCGCTTTGCCGGCCCGCGGCTTGCTGCCTCCGACGACGATCTCGTTCCGGTCAAGCTGCGCCGCGGCGGACGCATCCTCGGCGGCAGTTTGAGCTGGGACAAGCCGCAACCGCTTGCGGCGTTCGCGCATGAGAGCCCGTTCGGCGGCATGAGCGTGCCCAATGACGTGACCGTCAGCCGGCAAGTGCTCGCGGAACCCGACGCCGCTTCGACGGAGAATACCTGGGCGACGCTCGCCGACGGCACGCCGCTCGTCACCGGCGCGCGTCGTGGCAAGGGTTTGATCGTATTGTTCCACGTCACCGGCGACACGCGCTGGTCGGATTTGCCGCTCTCCGGCGCGTTCGTCGACATGCTCAAGCGCATCGTCGCCCTCGCCGGCACGACCAATGTCGCCGAGACCGGAAATCGCAAGACGAAGAGCAAGCTCGATGTGGTGGCGCCGAGCCGCGTGCTCGACGGCTTCGGCAGCTTCGTGACGCCGCCGCCGACGGCGCGGCCCGTGCCGGCGGATTTTTCCGGCAGCGCCACCGCCGAGCATCCGCCGGGCTTTTATGGTCCGCCGGAGAAGCTCCTGGCGGTGAATACGCTCGGCGCCGCGGAGCGCCTGGCGCCGCTCGATTTCACCCCCCTCGCCGGCGCCAGCCGTGAAATCTATCGCAAGGGCGAGCCGCAGGATCTGCGCGGGCCGGTCCTGCTCGGCGCTCTCGCTCTCGTCGCGCTCGATACGCTGATCGTCCTTTATCTCGGCGGCGGCGTTCAACGTCTCGTTGCCCGCTTTTCGCGCGGCGCGATCGCAATGCTGATCGCCCTCGCCGCGCTCGCCTTCGCACTCGGCCATGCGGCCGCCGAGGAGCTAAAGGACGGGCAGGTGCCGCGCGCGGCGCTCGACACCAGGCTTGCCTATGTCCTCACCGGCGACAGCGACGTCGATGCGATCAGCAAGGCAGGACTTGGCGGCCTCACGCTGTTTCTCGCCCAACGAACCGCGCTCGAACCCGGAGACCCGATCGGGCTCGATGTCGCGCGCGACGAGCTTGCCTTCTATCCGCTGATCTACTGGCCGATCGTGCCGGGCGCCGCGCGCCCCTCCGAGGCGGCGCTCAAACGTATCGACTCCTACATGAAGCAGGGCGGCACGGTTCTATTCGACACCCGCGACGCGGTCGCGGCGCCGCCCGGCGCCGGCGGCGAGACGCACAGCCCGGGCATGCTGGAGCTGCGCAAGATTCTTGCCTCGCTCGACATCCCCGAGCTCGAGCCGGTGCCGCGCGATCACGTTCTCACCAAGACGTTCTATCTTTTGCGCGACTTCCCCGGCCGCTTCAATATCGGCCAGCTCTGGGTCGAAGCACTGCCGGCGAACGAGGACGAAGAGGATTCGCAGCGTCCCGCCCGCGGCGGCGACGGCGTATCGTCGATCATCATTACCGCCAACGATTTTGCCGGCGCCTGGGCGACCCGGCCCGACGGCCAGCCCATGCTGCCGATGGTCGAGGGCGAGCCGCGGCAACGCGAGCTTGCCTTCCGCGCCGGCGTCAACATCGTCATGTACACGCTGACCGGCAACTACAAGGCGGACCAGGTGCACGTGCCGGCGCTGCTCGAGCGGCTGGGCCAATAGGAGGGCGACCGTGAATCTCGGTGTCGCGTTCGCCCCGCTCGTTGCCGCGCCGATTCTGTGGGCCGCCATCGCCGCGGCTTTTGTCCTTTCGCTGCTGCTCCTGGTCTCCCGCAGCCGCGGCGGCGCGCTGCGCGCGCTGGCGCTGGCGCTCGTCGTGCTCGCGCTCGCCAATCCCTCGCTCACGCGCGAGGACCGCGACCCGCTCAGCTCGGTCGCGGTGGTCGTGGTGGACAAGAGTCCGAGCCAGAATTTCGGCGACCGCATGCGGCAGACCGAAGAGGCACGCGCCGCAATCGTCGAGCGGCTGCGCCGCATTCCCGGGCTCGACCTGCGCGTGGTCGAGGCCGGGCAATCGGACGGCGAGACCGATGGCACGCGATTGTTCAATGCGCTCGGCACCAGCCTTTCCGACGTGCCGCCGGACCGCGTCGCCGGAGCGATCCTGATCACCGACGGCCGCGTCCACGACGTGCCCGCGGACGCCAGCGCGCTTGGCTTCGCGGCGCCGGTCCACGCGCTGATCACCGGCAACAAGGATGAACGCGACCGCCGCGTCGCCCTCCTCGCCGCGCCGCGCTTCGGCATCGTCGGCCAGTCACAGACCGTCACCTATCGCGTCGAGGATCAGGGCGCACGCGAGACCGTCGCGCCGGTAACGATACGCCGCGACGGCGAAGTCCTACAGACGCGCAGGGTCCCGGTCGGCGTGTCGCAGCGCGTCGATATCCCGATCCAGCACGGCGGCGCGAACATCGTCGAGATCGAGGCCGCGCCGCTTGCCGGCGAGCTCACCGAGGTCAACAACCGCAGCGTGGTCACCATCGACGGCGTGCGCGACAAGCTGCGCGTACTGCTCGTTTCCGGCGAGCCGCACGCCGGCGAGCGCACCTGGCGCAACCTCTTAAAATCCGATGCCTCCGTCGACCTCGTGCACTTCACCATTCTGCGTCCGCCGGAGAAACAGGACGGCACGCCGATCAACGAATTGTCGCTGATCGCATTCCCGACGCGCGAATTGTTCCAGCAGAAGATCGGCGAGTTCCAGCTCATCATCTTCGACCGCTACGCGCGGCAGGGCGTGCTGCCGATCATCTATTTCGACAACATCACGCGTTACGTGCGCGAGGGCGGCGCGGTGCTGGTCGCCGCCGGCCCCGATTACGCCAGCCCGACCAGCATCTGGCGCACCCCGCTCGATGCCGTGCTGCCCGCGGAACCGAGCGGCAGCGTCACCGAGCAGAGCTTTCATGCCCGCCTCACCGAACTGGGCAAGCGCCATCCGGTGACGCGCGACCTCGACGGCGCCGACAGCGATCCGCCGCATTGGAGCCATTGGTTCCGCCTGGTCGACACCAGGGACAACACCGGCACGGCGGTCATGCAGGGTCCGGACAACAAGCCGCTGCTGATCCTCTCACGCGAGGGCGAGGGCCGCGTGGCGCTTCTCCTCTCCGACCACATCTGGCTGTGGGCGCGCGGCTTCGAAGGCGGCGGGCCGCATCTCGACCTGCTGCGCCGGCTCTCGCACTGGCTGATGAAGGAGCCGGACCTCGAGGAGGAGGCGCTGCGGCTCATCGTCAGTGGGCACAACCTTGTGGTGCGGCGGCAGACCATGGCCGAGGATGTCGCCGAGGTGACCTTGACGTCGCCTGCGGGAGCGACCCGCACGCTCAAGCTCCAGCCGAGCGAGCCGGGCGTATGGCAGATCAGCGTGACGGCGAACGAGCTCGGGCTCTGGCGCGCCAGCGACGGCAAGCTCAATACGCTCGTCAATATCGGCCCGGCCAATCCGCGCGAGTTCGCCGAGGTGACCTCGACGACCGAGGTGCTGGCGCCGATCGCGGCGGCGACCCGCGGCGATGCGCGCCGGCTCGACAATGGCAGCGGCCTCGACATGCCGCGCATCATCGCCGTGCGCTCCGGCGAAACTTTCAAGGGCGACGACTGGATCGGCCTGAAGATGCGCGAGGCCAGCGTCGTGCGCGGCATCGGCGTGCTGCCGGTCTTCGCCGGGCTCCTCGGCCTCCTGCTCCTGCTCGGCAGTCTCGCCGGCACCTGGGCGCGCGAGGGAAGATGAACTAAGAGTGCGGATTCATTAACTTGAGCCAGTCGCTGACGTCCGTTATGCGACGCATGACGCACTCAACTTCGACATGGCGGCGCGTTCGGGATGTGCGACAAGCAGACAAACGATAAAGAAAGATCGCAACGGATTTCCGCTGTCTTGCTCCGGCGGCCTTACTGGTGGACTATCGATGATATCTCACCGATGATGCGATCGAGATGCGGTTCTATGCCGATCCACATTGGCAGGCGCAGGAGGCATTCACCAGCCCTTTCGGTGATCGGCAGGCAGCCAAAAGTCCGGCCGAAGCGGAGGCCAGCGGGCGAAGTATGCAGTGGCACATAGTGAAACGGGGCAGAGATTTCCCGTGCTCTGAGCCCGGCGATGAGCCGAGAGCGGGCGTTCGGATCAGGCATCACCAGATAATAAAGATGGCCGTTGTGATCGCAGCTTGGCGGAATTACCGGCCTTGTCAGCAGACCGGCCAGCTCCAGTTCCTCCAAGCCTTGGTGATAAGTCCGCCAAATCTCTATCCGCCGCTTTGTCAGGTCGTGTACTTCCTCAAGCTGAGCCAGCAAGAAGGCCGCGACAATCTCGCCGGGCAAGTATGATGAACCTATATCAAACCATTTATACTTATCGACCTCACCACGAAAAAACTGGGTTCGGTTTGTTCCCTTCTCTCGAATGATCTCCGCGCGGTCCGCGTAGCGCTGATTATTGATGAGGATCGCTCCACCCTCGCCTGATATGGCATTCTTCGTTTCGTGAAAGCTGAGGGCGCCAATGTCGCCCAAGGTGCCGAGATAGCGCCCGCTATACCGGGTCAATATCCCTTGAGCGGCGTCCTCAACGACCCGCAGGTTATGACGCCGTGCGATATCCATAATGGGTGCCATCTCGCAACCGACGCCGGCGTAGTGCACGGCGACGATCGCCTTGGTCCGCGGCGTGACCGCGGGTTCGATGAGATTCTCATCGATGTTAAAGGTATCGTTTCGGACATCGACAAAGACGGGTGTGGCGCCGCGCAATACAACAGCGTTGGCTGTCGACGGATGCGTGAACGAGGGCATGATGACTTCGTCGCCAGCCTTGAGCTCGCACAGTATTGCGGCCATTTCCAGTGCCGCGGTGCAGGAATGAGTCAACAGCACCTCGACTGAGTTGAGTGTGCCCTTCAGCCATTGCTGGCACCGCCGCGAGAAGTCGCCATCGCCCGACAATTGTCCTCCTGAAATTGCTTGCGCAATGTAAGTAAGCTCCTTGCGGCCGGCATACGGCTTGTTAAAGGGTATTTGCATGGATGGTCTGGATCGCCCTAACCGCCGTTTGATTAAGTCCGCAGGCATTGCGCGCTTGCGCCGCTAGGCTGGGAGGCCTGATCCAAAAGCGGAGCAACGCTGCTTGCAGCGGCGATAGGCAGTAGGAAATCAGCCCGCGCGCCGATCACCACTTGAAGCGCCCTGACTGGACTTCCCGATCATAATCCCTCACGATATCCGCATAGCTGTAAGCCGGTTCCCAGCCAAAATCTCGTTTCGCTTTGCTAATGTCGAAGTAGTAAGTCTTATCCTTCTCCGGTATCTCCGGCCGATATACAAGCGGCACTGGGCGCTCGGCTGAGCCAAACACGTCGGCAAATGTTTTGGCGTCGTCTTCATTCGTGCGCCCTTCGCCTGAAGCGATTGAATAAAGGCCTCGTGCAGAGTCGCTTGAGATTGCAGCATGAACGGCACGAACCGCGTCTTTCACGTATAACGAGTCGCGGCGGGCCTTGCGTCTCCCCCATACCTCGAGCGGTTTGCCGGCCTTGGCGTTTCCATACCAAACCTCAAAAGCACTCGGGTAGAATCTTCCATCTGCGTAGAACCCTTCTTGCCGTCCGTACCCCAACAGCCCAGTGAACCGAAGGTTGACACCTCGAAGGTGATATTCCTGCGCGTAATGCTCGACATACTCGCTAGCGGCAATCTTTGAAATCACGTAGGACGCATGATCTCCGGTCAGCGCGTATTTCCGGCCCATCGATTCGGTAATGGGTAGTTCCGTATGCTCAATACAGTCATACAGTGTCGTGGCATGGACGAATTTCTTGATGTCGTTCTGTCGACAATACTCCAGAGCATAAAACGTCCCTAACGCGTTTGTTCTCAGGAAAATGTCGCTTCTTATGTGCAGAACCGAGGCCGGGATCGCCGCCGCCAAATGCACGAATGCCTTCACCTGCTTCGTCGGTAATTGTTTGAACGTGCGGGGATCGCTCACGTCCAGGATAACACGGCAGACGCCCAGTTCCTGAAAAAATTTATCCGACTCACGATTTTGTACGGCGGCCGTCACCTGCTCACCGGACTTAGCCAGGTAATCGACCAAATACCGCCCGACAAATCCGGCGGCGCCTGTGACAATAATCAAGAGGTCTCTCCCAAGGCCGCGCAGACCACATCGATTACGGGCTTCGCATGAGTGTATGAGCGAAAATTCTACGATGCGCCGCCACAGTACCCGGGAAGACAAACGCCGACAATAATGCCGAGATCATACATGCGGGGGGCATTCCGATCTTGCCACATCACCTGCCCCGGCGCGTCGGGCGTGTCCCGCCGTTGCGCAAAAAGGGGCGACCCTCCTCACGCCAACCCCAAATATAGTATGATGCACTTGGTCCGCACATCAATATCAGATCGATGATCGATACGGCGTGATCGAAAGGACGATAGAGCTGCGGATATTCCGGGTATTCCGAATAGTCCATAAATTCGACCTCTATACCCGCCTCAGCAAACTGCTCGAGCTGAAGATAGGCCTTCGCCGCGGGTCCTGACAGATAATGCGTGGCGCCTGCAGCTCGGCAAAGGTTGACCACGCGCTCGGTGCGCCGGCCCTTGATTGGTGCATAATCATTTGACCAGGTGATTTTCGTTGTCACACTGAGGATTTCCAAAATCGCGCAAAGGAACCGATAATTGATTTGACTTAGATAGCGCTCCTTGGTCTGCGTAAACAGCGTTTCCAAAAAATCTTTGTAATTTGAGAAGTACGGTGCGTCGCGATAATTGTGGGAAATTATTCTCCAATGGCGCATCGGCCATTGCTGATCCGCGACTGTTACTTCGTTGATGTTTTGATGCAAACTTTGTACCCTAACCGGAATCGTAATCCATTTTCTCCCCTGCGCTGTCTTTATCAAATTCCTGTTGCGCCAATCGTTCTTTGTGAATTGCACGTCGTCAAGTAAGATGAATTCATCGACGGCGGCGATGATATCGAAATAGCCCTTCCAGGGAACATAGTTGGATTGCAGAATTGCGACGCGTTTCATAATGTTCTATCTTTCTCGAGGCGGACGGCCACGTCGAGAGAGCACAAGAACCAGCTAGAACTTATGTGGTTTGAGGTCAATCGAGCATGTCTATAAAAGGCTCGATCAAGAAACGCGCTCCTATCACTTTGCGACGCGTGCTTGGTAAACTTCGCACGGATATTTCCTTTGCGGTTCGGCGTCGGCGGGGAATCAAGGCTCACCATCCTGCGTTCCTGGTTGTTGCGCCGAGCTTCTCGCACAAGAGCGGTGGGGTACGGGCGCTTTATCGGCTCTGCTATCAATTGAACGCAGCCGGATATTCCGCCGCCGTGACGCCAATGGGCTGGCGGATAGACGCCGTTCCCGATTGGCCGGTGGCGGTTCACAACGGGCCGGCCGGCGACAGTATCGTGATTTATCCTGAGGCAGTGTCTGGAAATCCGCTGCAGGCCGACAAGGTCGTACGTTGGACTCTGAATACTCCAGGACTGCTCGGCGGCGACGCGTTTTATCCCGACGAAGAGATGGTCTTCGTGGCCAGTCCGGCGCAGTTGGCGACGGTCAGCAAATCCGTGAGCAAACCATTAGGACCACACCGAGTGTTGTCAGTGGGCTTGATCGATCCGGCGCATATTTATCCTGATCCAGCGATTGAAAAAACACTGGACTGCATTTTCACTCATAAGGGCGAGGCTATCAGAGCGCGTTTTCCGCTGCCCAATGAGGCGAGTCTGCAACGCATCGAAGACATCACGCCGACAATGGCAAGCTTGGGAGACGTCCTGCGCCGCACTCGAACACTCTATTCCTATGATCACAAAAGTACAATTTTGAAAGAGGCGGTCATATGTGGATGTCGCGTTTTAGTCGTTCATGAAGACGGCCGATTATTGGATCCTGAAAAGTGCGGGTGCGTGGAAAGCAACGTATTCTGGGAGGACGGCCTGCGGGAAAATTATGTTAGAAAGTACCATGATTGCACATTCGTCGACGCCTTCATTCGCGAATTGACGATGAGATGGCATGTGCCGCGGGAACCAAGATAGAACGCGAACCGTCGGGCATGCGTGATCTTGCGGCCCCGCCTACCGTGTGCGCTAAGCATCTGCGTTAACCGATTGAAAAGTGGACCGGAGATGGAAATTGGAAGGGCTGCCTCATGTCTCTCGGATCGATCACACCAGATTCTGACAATCAGTTGGCTGTCGGCTTTGCCCTAATAGCGTCCGAAATACGGAATCCCCGGAGCGCCACCTCATGCCAAACGCGTCCTCATGGCACTGCGGCGACACTACCAAGCCTGCCGTCACTTCAGTGCCAGATAGATTCCTTGCTCAGCTTGAGGTCTGTGCATCGGAGGTGAGTTGGTGATCTACATGCGTTTGAGGAAACTGTTTGCGTTGGCTGCGAAGATATTTTTCAACCCGCAGAATTGGACTTTCCCATGTGCTGCACCGGTCGCCCGAGGCTGATCAAGCGCAGGTTGCAAAGAGTAGCTATTGTTGCCACGGCTAAGTCTTTGAAATAAGAGTCAGCTGCCCGTTTGTGGCGGCTGTGAATTCTCTCGAGCAAGCCAAGTCCTATGACCGTTGCGACAACCGGATTACTGGCAATCTTTGGCGGTCGCGGCGTTGGGGTGCTCGCCGCGTCCACATTCCGTAGGTCCATTGGTGGTGTGGCGCCAATTTTGGGTTTCCTCAATGACGTCGAGGCAAGAGGAACCATCATCGAAGGCATCACTGTGCTCGGGTCGTTCGACAGCTGGACAGAGCTGGTATCCCAGACCCGTTTCATTGCGCCATTACACAAAGCAAAGGAAATGCGGCGTCGCGTAAAGCGGATCCAAGGGCTCGGCGTGCCTCGGGATCGTTGGGCAAATGTGGTAGATCCGACGGCTTT
The DNA here is from genome assembly GCA_035319735.1 of Xanthobacteraceae bacterium. Classification (GTDB taxonomy): domain Bacteria; phylum Pseudomonadota; class Alphaproteobacteria; order Rhizobiales; family Xanthobacteraceae; genus BOG-931. Next base: position 93,440 of record DATHCD010000072.1, read on the forward strand.
ACTTGCGGACGGGGTGCTGACCGGAAGTGGCGTTTGGGCACAGGCTGGGGCAATGGTGATGGAGGGTGCGCGAATCGGCAGTCACGTTGCTCTCCGGGCCGGCTGTCATGTAAGCCACGACTGCAAAGTTTCGGATCATGTCAGTATCGGCATATCAGCGATCCTGTGTGGATACGGGGCCGTGGAAATGGGTGCCTATATCGCTCCAGGCGCGATCATTCGCGACGGCATAAGAGTCGGTAGCTTTAGCGTAGTCGGTCTTGGGGCAGTCGTTGTAGAAGATGTGCCGGCCGGCACTGTCGTCGCGGGCAACCCGGCGCGCGTGATTGACGAGGCCGAGGCGAGCTGTTGAGATGGCGCCTCCGCCCTGCCCGCCTTGTGGCGAGCAAAACTGAATCCGAGTCTCTCGGCCTTGCGTAGTTCCGCACTGATGCGCGCAAGCCGCTACGACACTTCTTCCCACTCGGCGCGCACCGACCCGGAGACGCCGTCGAACGCGCCATCGACGAGTTCGACGACGAGGAGCCGCGCCGGGTCGACCGGCCCGGGCATGGCGACGCGGGCCGGTGGAACCGGCTTGAACCCGAATTTTCCGTAATACGGCATGTCGCCGACCAAGATGACCAGCCGCTGTCCCGCTGCGCGCGCCGCCCCCAGCGCGTGCGCGATCAGGCCCTGACCCACTCCCCGGTCGCGGAACGGCGGCTCGACGGTGAGCGGTCCGAGCAGCAGCGCCTTGGTCTCGCCGATGCGCACCGGGGAAAGCCTGACCGAACCGACCAGCAGCGTGCCGATCCGCGCGGTAAAGGAGAGGTCGAGGCGATGCGCCACCTGCTCGCGCAGGCGGTAGGCGGTCCTGGCATAGCGGCCCGGACCGAAGGTGCGTTCGTGCAGGCGTTCGATCGCCGGCGCGTCGTCCGCCGTTTCGGGCCGGATGGTCAGCGAAATACCGTTCATCGCGCGCCGTCGGTCTCCCGGTCTTCAAGGCCACAAGCGATCGCAGCAGGCCCTTGCGAATTTCGGAATCAAAGCAACACTAGCAAATTTAGTTCGCGTGCGGTTAGACCCTCTCCCGCCGCGCCGATCCAGCCGAAGGAGCCGCGAGCAATGCGTTCGCGTCAGGGCTGGCCTGCGCTGTCACCGGCCCGGCCCGTCAGTGATTAGATAGATTGTTCGGGACCGGGGATTGGAGCTTGGCGAGATGGCACTGGGTCTGCTCAAGCGGGGCGCTTGGCAAGAGAACGACCCCGCACGCATCAGGGACGGGCGTTTCGTCCGGCCGCCGACGACCTACCGCAATTTCGTCACCGCCGACGGCAGCCCAGGACCGACCGGCGAAGGCGGCTTCGCCGCCGAAGCCGGCCGCTATCATCTTTACGTCTCGCTCGCCTGCCCATGGGCGCATCGCACGCTCATCTTCCGCGAGCTGAAGAAGCTCGAGGACGTGATCTCCGTGTCCGTCGTCGAGCCGCTCCTGAGCAAGAGCGGCTGGGAATTCGGCAACGGGCCGGGCGCGACGCTCGACACCGTAAACGGCAAGTCGACGCTCGCCGAGATCTATCTTCTCAGCAACCCGTCCTATACCGGGCGCGTGACTGTGCCCGTGCTCTGGGACAAGAAGCGGCGTGTCATCGTCAACAACGAATCCGCCGAAATCATCCGCATGCTGAATGCGGAGTTCGAGGCGTTCACCAACGTGCACACCGACTACTATCCGCCGGCGCTGCGCCCCGAGATCGACCGCATCAACGACACCGTCTATCGCGACGTCAATAACGGCGTCTATCGCGCCGGCTTCGCCACCACGCAGGAGGCCTATGAGGAAGCCGCGCGCGCGCTTTTTGCGACGCTCGATCGGCTCGAGGAACTGCTGTCACGCCAACGCTATCTGGTTGGGAAGCAGATCACCGAGGCAGACTGGCGGCTGTTCACCACGCTCGTTCGCTTCGACGCAGTTTATTACGGCCACTTCAAATGCAATTTGCGGCGCGTCGTCGATTATTCGAATCTCTGGAACAATCTGCGCGAACTCTATCAGGTGCCGGGCATAGCCGACACCGTCAGCCTCGACCACATCAAGCGCCACTATTACGGCAGCCATCGCAACGTGAATCCGACTGGCATTGTGCCGATCGGACCGCTGATCGACTTCACGGCGCCGCACGACCGCGGCCGTTTCAGCTGATCGCGCGGCTGAACGTTTGGCTGAATGCAGAATAGGGGCTGAATGTAGAGGCGCCGCGCCGGAAGCGGCGCGACGCCTTGCGCCCTAGCTGTTACCAGCCCCAGACGTAACCATAGGCATAGGGGCCACAGTAGCCGCCGTAGTTGTAATAATACGGCCAGCCGTAACAGTAGTCATAGGGATAGCCGCTCCAAGCATAGAGGCCTGCGTAACCGCCGTAATATCCTCTGCGAAAGCGATGATGGTCTCCCCAGTTCCAGTTGTGGGCATAGTTCCCATTATAGTTTGGATAGTTTGGCTTGTAGCCTGGGTTGAAGTTGTTACCGAAAGTCGTCTTCGGTCCGGCAAAGTTCCCCTGGACCGTCGGGCCCGCGCCGGAACCCGTGTGCACCCCAATGCTACCACCGGGACCACCGGTGATGTGCGCCGCTGTGGCGCCGGTCGTCATCGCGGCCGTGCCGAGCGCTAACACCGCCGCAACTGCAAGAATGTTCCTCCGCATTCAACTCTCTCCTTTTGCCGCTTCCCGGCCGCCCTTGCCAATCAACGCCGGCGCGGAGCGATGGTTGCCGGCCCTGTCGCGGGCCATGACCAAATGACGCGGCCATCATTACACGGCGGTAATGGCGCCGCGGATCACCAGAGTTCAGCGGCGATGACGCCGCCGAGCACCTCGGCGACGCGCTCGCGCGTCGCACGCGTCGTCCCTTCAGGCAAAGAATCGGGCGCGAAGAAACCATGCGCCACGATCTCGCGGTTCGGCTGCGGCGGCGCACTCTGCCGGAAGGAGCGCACGACGTAGAGGGCGACATGGTCGCGCCGCGAGACGCGTCGATTGAAATAGACCGCATGCAGCGTCGGCGCGTCGATCAGTTCGATGTTCCCCTCCTCGCGCAATTCACGCGCGAGCGCTGTGCTCAGCGTTTCGCCCGCCTCGACGCCGCCGCCCGGCAAATGCCAGCCGGCGACATAGCTGTGCTTGACCAGGAATATGCGGCCCTGCGCATCGATCACGAGCGCACGCACGCCGATGGTCAGCCCGCGCGCGCAGCGCCAATAGAGATGCAGCAGGCGGCGAATTGCCGGCTCGAACCCGCGGCGAAGGGAATCAAGATCCATATCAATCGGCGTCTTGCAGGCGGCGCAGCCGGCGCGACAGTTTGGCGACACCGCGGCCGCGACCGGAATATTGCAATTGCACACAAGTTTAGACCCATTCTAATATCCGATCACCGACCATGGAGCCATCGGGACGACGCCGTGAAACGCTTTGCCGACCTCAATCAGCAGGAAGTTCTCGCTCTCGCCATCGCCAATGAGGACGAAGACAACCGTATCTACCGCTCCTTCGCCGATGGGCTGCGCGGCTCCTATCCGGAAACGGCGGCGATGTACGACAAGATGGCCGCGGAGGAGATCGGGCATCGCGACATGTTGCTCGAACTCCACCGCAAGAAGTTCGGCGAATTCATGCCACTGATCCGGCGCCAGGACGTGAAAGGATTCGTCCAGCGCCGACCGATCTGGCTCAACCGGCCGCTCGGGATCGACGCCGTGCGCAAGTTCGCCGAGGAAATGGAATATGAGACCGCGCGCTTCTACCGGCGCGCGGCCGAATCCGCGCGTGACGAGGCGGTGCGCGACCTGCTGCGCAAGCTTGCCGCGGCCGAAGACACGCATGAAAAACTCGCGCGCGAGCTTGGCGCCAAGATCGAGCCCGGCGCACGCGCCGCCGAGGAGGAGACCGCACGACGCATGTTCGTGCTGCAATACGTGCAGCCGGGGCTTGCCGGCCTCATGGACGGCTCGGTCTCGACGCTGGCGCCGCTGTTTGCCGCGGCCTTCGCCACGCACAATACCTGGGCGACGTTTCTGGTCGGGCTCGCCGCCGCGATCGGCGCCGGCATCTCGATGGGTTTCGCCGAGGCCTTGTCCGACGACGGCTCGCTCACCGGGCGCGGCGCGCCCCTGGTGCGCGGTGGCGTCTGCGGCGCGATGACCGCGGTCGGCGGCCTCGGCCACGCCCTCCCCTACCTCATTCCCCATTTCTATTCCGCGACCGGCCTCGCCTTCGCGGTCGTCGCGGTCGAGTTGGCCGCGATCTCCTGGATCCGCACCCGCTACATGGATACGCCGTTCCTGCAGGCGGCGTTCCAAGTCGTCGTCGGCGGCGTGCTCGTTTTCGCCGCCGGTATCCTCATCGGCAGCTCATGATCCGCGCAGGCGACGCACCGCCATTGTTACGAGCGAGATTCGTTTATCATATGCCACGATGTTCGTCCTCGCCCATCTCTCCGACCTGCATCTGGCGTCAAGGCCGCAGCTTCGCGAGCTTGCCGGCAAGCGCGTGCTCGGCTTCATCAATTGGCACCGCGGCCGCAAGAAAATCCACCGCGTCGAGGTTCTCGACGCCATCACGCGCGATCTGAAGGCAGGCGCGGTCGACCATATCGCGGTGACCGGAGACCTCGTCAATCTTTCACTCCCCGCGGAATATAAAAGGGCGCGCGCCTGGCTCGAGACACTTGGGCCTGCGTCCGACGTCACTGTAATCCCCGGCAATCACGACATCTATGTACCCGAGGTGCGGCGACATCCGGCCGAGTCCTGGGGCGACTATATGCGCGGCGACGATGGCGCCGATGCCGGCTCGTTCCCGTTCCTGCGCCGGCGCGGGCCGGTCGCGCTGATCGCGCTCTCCTCGGCGGTGCCGACGGCGCCGCTCCTGGCGACCGGCCGGCTTGGCGAGTCCGCGCTCGCGAGCCTCGCGAAGTTGCTCGACCAGACAAGCGGACTGTTTCGCATCGTGCTCATCCATCATCCGCCGGTGAGCCCGATCCACCGCTATCTGCGCCGACTGATTGACGCCGCGGAGTTTCGCCGCGTGCTTGCCGACAAGGGCGCCGAACTCGTGCTCCATGGCCACGATCACTGCCGCTCGCTCGTCTGGCTCGACGGGCCCCGCACGCGCATCCCCGCCGTCGGCGTGCCGTCGGCCTCCGCACGCGCCCCCCATCGCGCCGAGAACGCCGCCGGCTACAATCTTTATCGCATCGACGGTGCGGCGGGCGCGTGGCGCTGCGAGCTCATCGCGCGCGAGCGCGGCCCCGACGGCAAGTTCTGCGAGGCCGAACGCCGGGTGTTAAGCTAAAATCGGCTCGCCAGGAGCACGCCGGCAAGGAGCAGCGCGAACAATCCTAGGAAAAAGCCGAACACGAGCGCGCCCAGCGCGCGCCAGCGACGCCGCCGGCTTTCAGGCAAAGCCTCCTGCCGCCCGACGCGGCTGATGAAATCGGGATCCTCGTCGAGCGCCCGCTCGCGTTCGACCAGGCGGTGCGCCACATAGGAGGTCACGGCCCGGACGATATCCGGGATCTCATGCGACTCGGCAAGCACCCGGCGGCCAATCCGGCTATCGTGCAGGAAACGGTAGATGCGCTTGTCGCGCCCCATAGCGATATGGGCGACGGCATCGATCCACAGCCGCGGCGTGTCGCCGCGGCTTACGCCCCGGTCGAACAGCGGGACCTCCGGCGGCACCTCGGCAAAGAGCGGATCGAGCGCCTCGTTCAGCAATTCCAGGCGTGCGACTTCGGCATCGCGCAAATCGACGACGACGCCGGTGCGCTCGGCCGCCTCGACCCGCGCCTGATGTATCGCCTGCCTGAGCGGCGAACGCCGCTCGCCTTCGCTTGCCGCGGCGGACTTGCTCCTTCGGCCCCACATGACCCGCAGTGACTCGCGCGTTTCCGTACGACGATACACCAAGATCCGGATGCGCAGAAGTCCGGCGCTGTCACGGGCAAGCCTAGGGAAAATATGGCGAATCCGCCGGTAACGGGCGGTCGACAAGCCGCCCCTTCGCCGCTCGCTGCCCGATGCGCCAAAAGAGCGGTTAGGCACCTTAAAACGCCCGCGGATTGACGTTGGTCAAGTCGCGCACGCGGAAAGTGTCTTTAATTGCCACTAGTTGCAGACGGCTAGGAGGTTGACGATGAAGGAAAGCCTTCGTCCCGGCGTGTCGCGGGTCAGCCGTATTCAAATCGATCGCGACCGAACGATCGGGTTCATGGGCGAGGAAGGCCGAGTTTACGGCACCCCCTATCTTGTCCGCGACATTGAGACGACCTGCCGTCAGCTGCTGCTCGATCATGCCGACGCGGGGGAGGATTCGGTCGGCACCGACATCGCCATCAAGCATCTTGCTCCGACGCTTATCGGCATGTCGGCGGAAATCACCGTCACGGTAGCCGCGGTCGAAGGACGCAAAGTGACATTCGACATATCGGCCAAGGACGATACCGACCAGATTAGCAGCGGAACCCATGGCCGCTTCGTGGTCGACGTCGGCAAGACGATCGAGCGCTTGAAGGCAAAAGCGGCGAAGTTTGCCGCCGCCAAGGCAAAATAATCACAAGCCCGCGCAACTTAAGACAACCGAAAGCACTCACGCTTGGTGAGCGATAACCGATTGATCTAGCGCAATTTCGCCCGGCGGCGCGTAGGGAATAATGACGGCAATTGGGCAGGGGTGAAATTCGCCGTCGGGGGGAGGATCGATGCACGGAGTATTGCTGGCAGCCGCGCAATTGCCGGACGCGGAGCGAAATGTCCGGCCGATGACCGGCAATGAAGCGATCGCGCGCGGCGCCTGGGAAGCCGGCGTGAAGGTCGCGGCCGCCTATCCGGGCACACCGAGCACCGAAATCCTCGAAAGCCTCGCCGAATATCCGGCCGCCGACCTGCATGCCCAGTGGTCGACCAACGAAAAGGTCGCGCTCGACGTCGCGATGGGCGCTTCCTTCGCCGGACGACGCGCGCTCGCTGCCATGAAGCATGTCGGCCTCAACGTCGCCGCCGACGCGTTCCTGTCGCAAGCCTATATCGGCGTGAATGGCGGGCTCGTGCTCGCAATTTGCGACGATCCCGGAATTCACAGTTCGCAGAACGAGCAGGACACGCGATATTACGGCGTGCTCGCCAGCGTGCCGGTGCTTGAGCCGAGCGACGCGCAGGAGGCGCTTGATTTCACCCGCTTTGCCTTCGAGCTGTCGGAGCGCTTCGACACGCCGGTGATCGTGCGCAGCACGACGCGGCTCTCGCACACCCGTAGCCCCGTCGCGATCGGTGAGCGCCAGGAGCCGCCATCGCGCGGGTTCATCGAGGCGCCGGCGAAGAACGTCATGATCCCGGCCTATGCGCGGCCGCGCCACGGCGCGGTGATCGAACGCGAAGCGCGGCTCAAGGCCTATTTTTCCGAAGCGCCGATCAACCGTCGGGAGGCCGGCAGTCCCGGCTTTGGCGTCATTACTGCCGGCACCTGCTACGCATATGTGCGCGAAGTGCTTCCCGACGCCGACGTCTTGAAGCTCGGCGTTTCCTGGCCGTTGCCGGATGAATTGCTGCGCCGCTATTGCGAGTCGTTCGACCGCATCTTCGTCGTGGAGGAACTCGAGCCGGTCATCGAAAAGGAAATCCGCGCGCTCGGATTTGAGGTGGAGGGCAAGAGCCTGTTCCCGAGGGCCGGCGAATTGTCGCCGGAACTCGTCCGCGTGGGCTTCGAAAAGGCGGGCATTCTTGCGCCGCGCCCGCAGCAAAGCGGGTGGACCCCGGAACCGCTGCTGCGTCCGCCGGTGTTGTGCCCGGGATGCCCGCATACTTCGAGCTTCATGGCGGTGCGGGCGTCGGGCGCGCGCGTCGCCGGCGATATCGGCTGCTACACCTTGGCGTGCCTCGATCCGTTGCGCGGCATCGACACGACCGTGTCGATGGGATCGTCAATCGGAAACGCCATCGGCATGGCCAAGGCTGGCGAAACCAAGCCGGTCGTCGCCACCATCGGCGATTCGACCTTCCTGCACGCCGGAATCCCGCCGCTCATCGACGCCGTCTACAACCAGGCCAATATCACGGTGCTGCTGCTCGACAACCACGTCACCGCGATGACCGGGGGGCAGCAGCATCCCGGCACCGGCAAGACGCTGCGGGGCGAAGACGCGCCGCGCGTGGATTACGAGGCGCTGGTGCGCGCCATCGGGGTCAAATGGGTGCGCAAAGTCGATTCTTATGACCTCGCCGCCGTGCATCAGGCGTTGCGCGACGCCATCAATCATCGCGGCGTTTCCGTCCTGATCGCTGATCGGCCCTGCGTGCTCGATCCGGTTAAAATCAAAGGTCCGCCATTCGAAGTCGTCGAGGAACAGTGCACCGCCTGTCAGTCGTGCATGAATCTCGGCTGCCCCGCCATCACCTGGAGCGACCAGTGGTTCGAGGGCCGCCATAAGGTCAAGATCGACAAGGCGCTGTGCATCGGCTGCACGCTGTGCGCGCAGGTTTGCAACGTCGACAGCATCAAGATCGCCGCGCCGGTGAAGCCATGAGAGATCCGGTCACTGCGGCGCCATCCGCCGGCACATCGCCGGAGCTGCTGGCAACGACCGGCGGCCCGGCCGAGCGCGCGTTCAACGTCCTCATCGTCGGCGTCGGCGGCCAGGGCGTCATCATGGTTTCCAAGGTGCTGGCGCTCTTGGCACAGAGCCAAGGCTTCAAAGTCAAGCAGAGCGAAGTGCACGGCATGGCCAAGCGCGGCGGCGCCGTTTTCAGCCACGTGCGGTTCGGCCGGCGGGTTTGGTCGCCGACCATTCCCAAGGGCGAAGTCGACATCCTGGTCGCGCTGGAATGGGCCGAAGGCTTGCGCTGGCTGCCGTTCCTCAAGCCCGAAACCGGCATCTTCATCTGCGACACGAAACGCATCGTGCCGCCGTTCGCCTGTCTCAATCGCCAACAGGGCGCGCCGTTGCGCTACTCGAGAGAAACGCCGGCCGAGGTCATCGCTCACGTCGCCGAGGGCTATGCCATCGATGCCACCGACATGGCCGAGCAGCTCGGCAACGAGCGCGCTGCGAACGTCATTCTGCTCGGCGCCCTATCGACCGCACTGGACTTTTCCGTGTCGGATTGGGAGCGAACCGTCGCCCAATTCGTCCCGAAGAAGACGGTCGCCGTGAATCTGGAGGCGTTGCGGCGCGGTCGCACCTGGATCGAGGACGCCCGCATGACTGCGGCACCGGCAGAAGCGCCGCTGCCGAGCATGCCGACGCCGGCGGTTGCGTCTTTTCGCGCCCGCCTGGAAATCACGCCGGCATGGTGCAAGAGCTGCGATATCTGCGTGAAACTATGCCCGGAGCGTTGCCTGAAATTGAATGCGGAACGGATCGTGGAGCTTGCTGAGCCAGACAAGTGTACGGGTTGCCGCTTGTGCGAATGGTTGTGCCCCGATTTCGCAATCCGGGTGCACCTGAATGCCGCAGCCGTCGCGCCGGAGGGGCTTGCAAGATGAATGCCGTCGATCCAGCGCTGTCCGGCAAGGGCGCCGTGAAGCTGATTTCCGGCAACCACGCCTGCGCCTTGGCGGCGATCGCCGCGGGCTGCCGGTTCTTTGCCGGATACCCGATAACACCGTCGTCGGAGATAGCGGAACGGCTGGCGGGCCTGTTGCCGGAGGTTGACGGCGTATTCGTGCAGATGGAGGACGAAATCGCCTCCATGGCGGCCGTGATCGGCGCCTCCATGGGCGGCGTCAAGGCCATGACCGCAACCAGCGGGCCGGGATTTTCGCTCAAGCAGGAAAACCTCGGCTACGCGGCCGGCGCCGAGATTCCCTGCGTCGTCGTCGATGTCATGCGCGGCGGCCCGTCCACCGGCATGCCGACCCGGCCCTCGCAGGCCGACCTGATGCAGGCGCGCTGGGGCAGTCACGGCGACTATCCGATCATCGCGCTCACGCCTGCCTCGGTCGGCGAAATCTACACTCAGACCATCCGCGCGTTCGATATGGCGGAGCAATTCCGCTCCCCGGTCGTGGTGTTGTACGACCAGGTGATCGCGCAACTCTCCGAAACTGTCGCACTCGGCACTGCCGAGAGCTGCGGCCGCACCGAGCGGAAATCGGCTCGGGAACCGCGCGCCGCCTATAAGCCCTATGCCGACGACGGCGACGGCATTCCGGCGATGGCACGGCCGGGCGACGGATATCGCACCCACACGACCGGCCTGACCCATGGCGAGGACGGCTTCCCGACGCAGAACGCGGAGGCGGTAACCCGCAATTTGTCGCGGCTTTTCTCCAAGCTGGAGCGGCACCGCAGCCTGATCGATTCTTGGGAAACGCTGCGCTGCGACGACGCCGAATTGGTCATTGTCGCCGTCGGCATCAGCGCCCGGGCAGCGATGCGCGCCGTCGAACTGTGTCGCGGGCAAGGACTGCGCGTCGGGCTGTTCCGTCCGATCACGCTGTGGCCGTTTCCGGAATTGCCGCTCCGCCAGGCCGCGGCGCAGGCTCGCGCCGTGCTCGTCCCGGAAATGAACGCCGGTCAGCTTCGCCTCGTCGTCGAGCGCGTGCTGTCGGGAACGCCGGTCGAGGGTCTTCACCTGTTCAGCGGCGAAGCGATCGCTCCGGCCGAGATTGCGGCGCAGGCCGCCGCGCTAGCGAGGAGGACGTCATGATCGTCGACACCGCCGCCGATTTCGACGTTCGCGATTATCTGCGCATGGAGATGATGCCGCATTTTCTTTGTCCGGGCTGCGGGCACGGCATGGCGTTGCGGGCATTGCTGTGGGCGGTCCACGACCTCGGCCTCGACAAGGACAAACTCGCGGTCGTCTCCGGCATCGGCTGCGCCGGGCGGCTTTCGGCCTATATCGATGCCAACACCTTCCATGTCACGCATGGGCGGCCGCTGGCCTTTGCGACCGGGCTGGCGCTGGCGCGCCCGGACCTCGACGTCGTCGTCATCAGCGGCGATGGCGACTGTCTCGCGATCGGCGGCAACCACTTGATCCACGCCTGCCGGCGGAATCTGAAACTGACCTGCCTGATGCTCAATAACGAAGTGTACGGCATGACCGGCGGCCAAGTCTCCCCGACCACGTCGCAGACGCGCCTGACGACGACGACCCCGCTCGGCAATCAGGAGCCGCATTTCGACGCCTGCGCGCTCGCGACCGCCGCCGGAGCAGGCTTCGTCGGCCGCGAAGTAACGCGCCATGTTCCCAAGCTCAAGGAACTGATCAGGGCTGCGCTCGAGCATCCCGGCTTCTCGTTCGTGGAAATCCTGTCCGATTGCACGGAGATCTTCGGGCGCAAGAACGAAATGGGCTCTTCGCCGGAAATGATCATGCGCCAGAAGAGCGAGATCCGCCCCAGCGCCTATCGCGACACGGTGGACACGCCATTCCGCCCGCATGAGCTGCCGACCGGCATTCTGGCGAGGAACAGCCGTCCCGAATACGGCGCGGCCTACCGGCGCGCGGCCACACCGCGAAGCGGAGCGCGATAATGCGCGATTCGCGGATCGAAGTGCGCATCGGCGGGACCGGCGGCCAGGGCTTGATCCTCGGCGCGAAAATTCTTGCCGATGCGCTGGCCGCCGACGGCAAATGCGTCGCTCAATCGCAAACCTATGAGCCGACGTCGCGCGGCGGGTTTTGCAATGCCGATTTGGTGATCTCCGATGCCGCGGTCGATTTTCCGCTGACCACTGCGATCGACTATCTGGTGTTACTCGATCGGCTCGCCGTCAAGCCGTCTTGGCCGCTGCTCAAACCGGGCGCGCTGGTCATCGCCGACACGCGCCTATGTCCGGAACTTCCGGCTGGCGACTGCCAGCGTCATCACCTGCCGCTCAGCCGCACGGCACTGGATCTGGGAAGCGAACGGGTGACCAACATCGTCGCAATCGGCGCCTTGGTCGCGCTGAGTGGGATTTGCGGTCGCGACCGCGTCGCGCAAGCGGTGTGCGCCGAGACACCACGCGGCTTTCTCGATCTCAACATGGATGCGCTCCGGGCCGGCAACGCGCTGCTCCGGCAAATCGACGCCGTAGAAAGCGCTTGAAGCACCGGCAGCAACATTAAAACGTCAGAGCCTTCTCGTCAGAATGGCGTCGAAGGAAAGCTCGATTTCCACGAAATGTTGTTGGGGTCTATCCCACAATATTGCCCATCCCTTTAGTGGGCCATTTTGTGGTTGACGCTCCCCTGCTGCCTGTTCTGTAATCCGCGTCAAACAAAGACGCCTCTCAGCGGCCCTGAGAAGCGAGCGCGACAAGGAAGCGGCGCGCCATGAACGCCCAGCAGCTGCTTCAGGAAATCTCGGATTACTGCCGACAGGCAGGGCTTGCCGAATCGACCTTCGGACGCCGCGCAGTCAATGACGGCAAGCTCACCGCGCGGCTGCGCAGCGGCGGACGCATCACCACGGATACCCTCGACCGCATCCAGAACTTCATCACTGCCCACCCGCCTAACGAGCGGCGTCCCGCAATCATCGAGCGCCCGCGCGAGCGGCGTCTTCTTCCGCCGTCGACGGCTGCGCCGCCGATCGTGCCGGGCAAGCCGGGCGATCCGCTGCGCAATTTCCGCTTCTTCGACAACCGGCAGAAATATCTCCTGTTCGTCAACACCTGCAGCGAGAAGTGGGAGGTTGCGACCCGCGTGGCCGGCGAACTCGCCCTGATCCACCCGCGCCCGCCGGCGGTGCGCGTGTTCGACGCCGGCGTCGGCGACGGCGGCGTGCTCGTGCGCGCCATGCGCGCCATGCACGACCGCTTTCCGCACATGCCGTTTTACATCGTCGGCAAAGAGATCAGCCTCGAGGACGTGCGGCTCACCATGCAGAAGATGGCCGACCGCTTCTTCGAGCATCCGGCGACGGTCCTGGTACTCACCAATCTCGCTTACGCCGACGCGCCGTGGCTCGCGGTGAAATCGCTCAACGCCGCATCAAGCCTGGTCTGGCACGAGCTTGCGCTGACCGGCAATTCCGCCCACCGCTTCGAGCAGCAGATCATCGATCTCGAGCCCTTCCTCGCGCTCAACTGGAAGGCGAGGGTAAGCGTGCGCACCGGCAATCCTATCTACGAGCGCCCGGTGGTGCTGGTCATCTATCGCGACGATTACCGCTTCCTGCTCGATCCGATCATTCCCCGGCCGGGCGGAACGATCGCCAATTACGACCTGGTCATTGCCTCACAGCCCTATCGAGCGCGCGCATCGCTTGAATTCAAGGCCAAGCGCGTGATCGGTCCCTTGGCGCGCGCTCTCGGCCCCGGCGGTCGCCTCATCGCCGTTCATTCGCACGGCCACGACCCCGGCATGGAAATCGTCCAGAAGGTCTGGCCGGACGACGATCCGTTCATCCATGACCGCCATCAGATTCTCAAGGCGGTGAAACACGAGCTGGGCAGCGCCGGCCGCGATCTCAACTTCAACGCCTATGCCGACAACCGCGCGCTGTTCCGCTACGTCATGCACACGCTGCCGTCGGAAATTTCCGATACGATCGGCACCTCGACGCTGTTCGCCGCCTGGAACGCCGCGATCTATGTGGCGCAGGTGGAAGACGACCGCCTCGCCGAAGTGGTGGCCGACGGCCGTTATATAGACGCCACCCGCTCGGTGCTGCGCGACCGCGGCGCGTTGTGGTTCTTCGACGAGTCCTATGTGATCTCGCGACGACGCGGCTGAGCAACGCGCATGGCAGCGCTCACACCGTTCCCAGCAGAGACGTTTTCCGCCGCGGTACGGCGCATCGCCACGTTCATGCAAAACTTCTCGATCGAGGCGACGCGGCCGTCGGACGCCGAGATCGCCGCGATCGCCGCGCTTCGCCGCGGCACCCGGGTCTATATCAGCTCGGTGCCCACCCGGCCGGCGCAGGAATCGCTTGATGCCGCGATCCGGCTGCGCCGCGCCGGGTTCGAGCCGGTGCCGCATGTGGCGGTGCGCAATTTCGCCAGCCTCGCCGCGCTCGACGATTTTCTCGCGCGGCTCAATGGCGAGGCCGAGGCGCGCAGTGTTCTCGTCATTGCTGGCGACCGCGACGAATGCGGACCGTTTCGCCGTGCCCTCGATGCCATCGACAGCGGCGTGCTGCAGCGGCGCGGCATCGGCACGGTCGGCATCGCCGGCTATCCCGACGGGCATCCGCGCGTGTCCGACGAGGAACTCAACCGCGCGCTCGCCGACAAGATCACGGCCGCTGAGGCGACCGGGCTTACCGTCGAGATCGTCACCCAGTTCTGCTTCGAGGCGCGGGCCATCCTCAACTTCGTCGCGCGGCTGCGCGCATTCGGGTTCGACCATCGCCTGCGCATCGGGCTCGCGGGCCCGACCGGTCTCGCGGCGCTGTTGCGCTATGCCACACGCTGCGGCGTCCGCAGCTCGGCGCAGGCGCTGGCGCGCCGCTCCGGCCTGATCCGCCAGATGTTTGCCATGACCACGCCCGACGACCTCATACGCGCGCTGGCGCAAGCCGCACCCGCCGGCGTCGATCCGCATTTCTTTTCCTTCGGCGGCCTGGGGACGACCGCGCGCTGGGCGCGCGCCGCCGCCGCCGGCCATATTGTGCTCGAAGGCGATGGGTTCGTCGTCGCGTCGCCGCCGACTCGGCAGCAGCTTGACCCGGAAAACAACAACAAGTGACGGCCGTCACTTCCGCACTGCGCGGCTGGTGCTCTCATTATAAGGTGGAGGCTGGATCGAAACGGGGAGTACACCAATGATCGCGGCCCTGAACTATCTACGGCAACTGACCGACGAATTCTTCACCTGGCAGATGCGTCGCGCCGCGCAGAGAATAAGCGCGCGACAGCAGCTCTTTCCCGCTTAAGCTCAGATGCCGAGCTGCTCGGCCAAATCAATGAGAGTTTTCGCCACGACGTCGACCGGTACACGCGGCGCCGCCTCGCCGCGGCCGGGACCGCTCTCGTTTGGCCGCGCGATATGCGCGGTGCGCAAGCCGCACGCCGCGGCGGCCGCAAGATCGGGGCTGTGCGCGGCGACCATCATGCACTCCGCCGCCGCGAGGTCGAAAGCCTCGGCGGCGGCGAGATAGACGCGCGGCTTCGGCTTGTAGTCGCCGGCGATCTCGGCGCCGAGGATCGCATCCCAGGGAAAATCATTACGCCGCGCCAGATCGACCATCAGGGAGATGTTGCCATTCGACACCGGCGCCAGGAGATAGCGGCGCTTGAGGCGGACGAGACCGGGCGTCACGTCGGGCCATTGATCGAGCCGATGCCAGGCCAGATTGAGATCGCGAAGCGCTTCCTCGGGCAGCGCGCCGAGGCCGAAGCGCGGCAGAATGCATTCGAGGTTCCGGCGGTGCAGCACGTCGAGCTTGCAAAAGCCGATACGGCCGGCGCGCACTTCCTCCATGGCGCCCTGATACTCGCCGCGCCACGCGTCGGCGAAGGCGAGCCAGTCGAGCGCGTGGCCCGACGGCTCAAGCAGGAGCCTGGCCTCGCGGGCAATCCCGGTGCGCCAGTCGACGAGCGTGCCGAAGACATCGAAGAACAGCGCCTTGATCGCGGCCGGCATGATGGCGCCTCACGCATGATGCGGAAAAGAGAAGACGTTCTCCAAACAGATCACGCTCCGCGGGAAAGTCAAAGCATCAAATCGATCTATTTTGTTGCGATCGCGCTCTGGCGTAATCTCGGACCGGATGCCACAAGCGTGATGGCGCAAGCGCGAGGAGCACGATGCCGGATCTCGAGCGGTGGGAAAAGCGGTTCGGCGACCCCGGCTATTTCTTCGGCAAGGCGCCGAATGCCTTCCTCAAGGCGCAGGCGCATCGCCTGCGCGGGTTGAAGACCGCGCTCACGGTGGCGGATGGCGGGGGCCGCAACGGCGTATGGCTTGCCGAACAGGGCCTCGACGTGCTGGCCGTCGATTTTTCTGCGACCGCGATCGCCAAGGCGCGGACGCTGGCGCAGGAGCGCGGCGTGCGCCTCTTAACCGAAGTCGCCGACCTGACAAGCTGGCGCTGGCCGACGGCCGCGTTCGACGTTGTCGCGGCGATCTTCATCCATTTCGGTCCCGCCGACCGGCCGGCATTTTTCCGCAACCTGAAGAACGCGCTGAAGCCCGGCGGGCTCCTGCTGATGCAGGCCTATCGCCCCGAGCAGCTCAATTATCGCACCGGCGGACCGCCGGAGGCGGAACGAACCTATACGCGCGCCGTGCTCGAACAGGCCTTCGCCGATTTCTCCGAACTCGAGATTCGCGAGCATGACAGCATCCTCAATGAAGGCACGGCGCATGTCGGCATGTCGGCACTCATCGATCTCGTCGCCAGGAAGCAGGGATAGAACCGATGATCATCGACGCCTGGGCCCAACACCTGACACTTCGGCACTTGCAGGACCCGATATTCGATTCGCTGCGGCGATGGACCAAAGCCACCGGCTCGCTCGCGCCGCAGACCGCGCTGCCGATTTCCGCGACCATCGCCGCCATGGACCAGGGCGGCGTGGAAAAGAGCTTGATCAGCGCCTGGTACGCGCCGCACAATGTGATGATTTCCAATGACGAGGTCGCCGATTTTGTCGCCCAGGCGCCGAACCGGCTTATCGGGGTCGGTTCGGTCGATATTTCCAGGCCAATGGCCGCGATCCGGGAAATCCGCCGTTGCGTCGAACGGCTAGGGTTCAAAGCGATCCGCGTTCTGCCCTGGCTATGGGAGGCGCCGCCGACGGATCGCAGGTTCTATCCGGTCTATGTGGCGTGCTGCGAAATGGGCGTCCCGTTTTGCACCCAGATCGGTCACACCGGGCCGCTCATGCCGTCCGAGGTCGGCCGCCCGATCTACCTCGATCGGGTCGCGCTCGACTTTCCGGAACTGGTCATCGTTGGCGGCCATATCGGTTACCCATGGACCGACGAAGCCGTTGCCATCGCGACCAAGCACGAGAACGTCTACATCGATACGTCGGCTTATACGGTACGGCGGTATCCGGCGGCGCTGGTCGAATACATGCGCGGGCACGGCCGCGCCAAGGTCCTGTTCGGCACCAACTACCCGATGATCGCGCCGCTCAAGGCACTCGAGGGCATTGATGCGCTGGGCCTCAACGCACAGGTGAAAGCGATGTTCCTCGCCGAAAATGCGCAGCGAGTCTTCAAGCTCGCGACCGGCTAGACGGTGCAATCGTCGGCCGGTGGTTCCATACGGCTCCCGACCCGACCAAGAGGAATCCATGCCCAAAGCGCAATCGTCCCGCTCACGATCGAGCCGAACACCGCGATCGCCCTCCCCTCGCCTGCCGGCGCTCGCCACGGAGAGCTTGACGGGCGAGCAGCAAGCGCTGGTCGCGGCGATAAAATCCGGGCCGCGCGGCCGGTTCAGCAATGAGGGTCCGTTCGCGGTCTATCTGCATGCACCGGGCTACGGCATGCTGGCGCAAGAGCTCGGCGCACATCTGCGCTTCGGCACTAGCGTGCCGCCGCGGCTCGCCGAAGTCGCGATCCTGTGCACGGCGCGACATTGGCAGGCGCAGTACGAATGGGCGGCGCACGCAAGGTTCGCCGAACGCCACGGCGTCGCACCGGCGACGATCCGCGATCTGCAGGCCGGCCGCGCGCCGAAATCCGCGCCGCCGGACGAGATCGCGATCTACGGCTTCGTCAAGGAGCTTTACGCTACGCGGCGCGTGAGCAACGCCACCTACGCCCGCGTGCACAAATTGCTCGGCGACAAAGGCATGGTGGAGCTTGTCGGCACGCTCGGCTACTATGCGATGGTGTCGATGACGCTCAATGTCTTCCGCATGCCGGTGCCGCCCGGTAAGCCGACGCCGTTCCGCGAGCCGAAGTCTTAAAGCAGCAGAGAAGGCACGAACACAGCGACACTCAGGCCACGCGGCCGACCGATCTCGGGTCGCCGGATGGCGCCGGAGTCTTGCCGGCGGCGCGCGGCTTGTTCATGCGCTGGCGCAACAGATCGAGGAAACGCTCCTTGGGCATCGGCGGCGCCACCAACACCCCCTGCCCGAAATCGCAGCCCATCACCATCAGCGCCTGCAGATCCGCCGTGGTCTCGACGCCTTCGGCCACCGCGGCGCTGCCGAAGCGGTGCGCGAGATCGATGGCGGTCTGGCAGATGGCGGCGTTCGTCGCATCGGTCGAACAGCCGGTGACGAAGGATTGGTCGATCTTGAGCTCGGCGAACGGCAGATCGCGCAGGCTCGAGAACGACGAATAGCCGGCGCCGAAATCGTCGATCGCCATGCTGATGCCGCTGACCCGCAGTTGAGCGGCGACGTCCTTGGCCAGCGTCATGTCGCGCACGATTTGGTCCTCGGTCACTTCGACGATCAGTCCGGGCCAACGCGCCGATTTCGGGCGATGCGCGGCGACGAGTTTCGCGATCGGCAGCTTGAGCAGCACGCCGACCGGTACATTGATGGCGAGATGAAGATTAAAGCCCGCCTCCTCGAAAACCGCCCAATCGGCGAGCGTCGCCAACAGGGCATGCTGGGCGAGATCGGCGATGCTGCCCTCGTCGACATCGGGAAGAAAGCTGCCCGGCAGCAGAACGCCGAGCTCCGGGTGGCGGATGCGGGCCAGCGCCTCGGCGCCGGCAAGACATTTGCGCTTGAGATCGATCTTGGGCTGATACCAAATCTCAAACCAGTTGTTGCGGAGCGCCTCCGCTACGGCGATGCGCGGCCGCGGCGGCCCGCTCATCGAATCAACCAAAGATTGCCGCTCGTCCTCGGCCAGGTCTCGGATCGGCCCGGACCAGCTACGGACGTCCTTGGAATCGGGATCGCTCATGCTCGTAGACCGCGGATGGCGCCAGCATCGGTATACGGCAACTAGTCTTAACCAATCGTAAGGTGGGCCATCCGCCAGCCCATTCGGCGAGCGCCTGCACTCTTCGCCGCGAAGCCCCGGCCGGCCGGGGGCACGCGATTCAGTGCTTGTCCATCTGCATCATACCGCCATGGCCTTCCATCATGGTACCACCGCCCGGGGAAACGCCGGGCGCGGCCGCCCCGATCGCCATGATCGGGTATTCCACTTCGACGGTGCCGGCATGCTCAAATTTCAGCTTCGCTCCGACCGTCTTGCCCTGTTCCAGCGGGTGCTTGAGGCCGACGAACATCACATGCAGGGCGCCCGGCTTGAGCGTCGCGGTCTCGCCCGGCTTGATTTCCAGCCCTGCTTCCACCGGCCGCATCTTCATCACGCCCCCTTCCATGGTCATGGTGTGAATTTGGCACTCGGCGCTCGCGTCGCTGGAGTCGCAGGTGAGACGATCCGGCGTCGTGCCGTTGTTGGTCACGGTCATATAGCCGGCGCCCGAATTTGCCCCCTTGGGCGTCGCTCGCGCCCATGGCTGGGCGATGTGGATCGCGCCGACGTCGTAATCGGCGGCCCGGGCCTGCTCCGCCGAGAGCTGGCCCAGCGAGAGCGCGAACCCGGCCGCGAGGCCGAGACAGATGGACTTGTCCACAAGCTTTGTCATGACTTCGCTCCGTTTACGGATGCCCGCCCCCCTAATACGCCACTGGCACAGCGACGCGTTGCGGGTGGCGACGTGGTCGCATCTTTGCTCGGGGCCGAATCTAGGACGGCCCGCTCGCGTTTGGAATGCGACAACGAAGGCGCGGCCATGGCGGCGCACTCGATGGAACCCGCCTGGAAAACCGCCCCCGCGGCGGCTCGCCGCCTTACCGAATCACGGCCGAATCCCGCGTGTCACGGCGTGCGCGAACTCGCACCGCCCTTTTCGGGAGCGGCGATGATCGGCGTGCCGCTATCGGCCAGCGGCTTCATCGCCTCGCTTGCTTTCGTCGCTCCATTCTCGCCATCGGCGGGCTTAGGTGGAGCCGCGGTCGACTCCGCAGGCTTGACGACGCCGTCGCTACCCACTGCCGGCGCGGCAACGCCGTCCGGAACATGGTGATTGTGCGCCGTCGGCTCGGCGCTGCGATGTTCCCCGCCGACGACCGCTAGAATGGCGCTGATCACCTGGGCGTGCAGCCGGGCGGATTTGTCGATATTGAGATGGTCGATGCTGCGGTCGGCGCTCACGTCGACATTGACGAGCGTGCCGTGAAAGCCCGGCCCGCGCGACATGTGACCATAGTCTCCGTGAGTCAGATTGAGCAAATGGCCGACGTTACTCGGCGTGGCAAAGGATTGCTTGGCATCGAACGGCACGGCAAGCGCCACCGGCACGCCTTTTCTCCCCAAATAGGCGGACATTTCCATGACGGCATCGGCGCCCAGCGAATGACCGATGATGATGATCGGCCCCTCGGCGCCGGCTTTGTACGCGGCTGCCGCGCGGTCAGCGAGCGATTGCCACTCTGCGTAGTTGTGTACGGTGGCGTAAATCCCGTGGCGTTGAATCTTTTCCGCGAGCGCATCCATGCCCAGCGAGAAAATGTTCATGAGTCCGCGCAAGAGGTAAACGTGCGCGCGCGAATCCGCCATGCTTGGGCTCGGCCCAAGCCCAAGCATCATCAGGGCCGAAAGGAGCCCGAGGAACGCAAAGCGCCGCATGCTTCTCATAACCGCCTCTTGGGTCGTGAACTCATATTCGCTGCGCCGAAACGCCCCCCATTTTAGGGAATCAATGCCGCACCGCCAGCTTGATCCTGACATATTCCCCCCGAATTGCGTCCCCGATCGCAAACATGCGCGAATCTGTAGCAAAAATGCCACGCTGCCGGCCTCCTCGATTCAGTAAATCCACGGCAGAACACGCGCCGTACGGCGCATATAGGCGCGGTACTCGTCGCCGAAAGCGGCGATCATCATATCCTCCTCACGCCGCACCCGGCCGAAGAACAGCAAGCCAAAACCGACGAGGCCCGCCGGCCCTACGATCCAATTGGGGAAAAGCAGGAGCTGCGCGATCGCCATGAGCCAAAAGCCCGCATACATCGGATGCCGCACGCTGGCGTAGACGCCGGTTGTGACCAGCGTATGGCGCTCACGCAGATCAAGGCTCACCGACCAGTTGCGGCCGAGATCGCGATGCGTGCGATAAAACAGCCAAAGCACGCCCAGCAATATGGCAATTCCGAGATAACCTTGGGCCGCGGTCATGGGGTAACTGGCAAAGCGGGGAAATCCGGTCGCGACGTAGACAAAGGGTACGATACCGAGCCCGGTGAGCGAGCAAGCGAGCAGGATGATTTCGCGCGTGTCGCGCGCCGAATGGCGGACCGGCGTCTTGCGCGACCGCCGCCGCGGCTGCAACCGCAGGATGAACCAGAGAACGCAGAAGGTCAGCCAGGCGATTTTCGACACAGTCACGGTCACGAGGCCGGCTCCTGTGCGGATGCGGGCAAGGCCATTTGCCATGCCGCAGTCAGGGCGCCTTCGGCGGTGAAAGCCGCGACCGTCGCCTCGGAATTGGCGACCCGTTCGGCAAGCGGAAGCGGACCACAGCAGAGCATGTAGTAGTCGTAGAAATAACGCCGCTCGTTGCCCATCACGGCCTGACGGTGGATGCGCAGAAAATTGAGGTGGAAGCGCCTATAGGTTGCCTCCTCCACCATCAAGCGGATGCGGATGATCTTGATGATCGGCTTGCCGGTTGCCGGCAGGCCAATCGCCACCACCGGGTCGACCTTGTACACGTTGATGACGTCGACAAGCGCCTGGAACTCCACCCAGTAGACCCCCGGCGCATTGGCCACCCTGGCGACGGCCTCGCGCAGCCAGCCGGCCGCCGGATGCAGCGCGAGCTTGAGCAGCGAGGAGCCGCTGGAGACCAGATGCAGCGGCTTGCCGCGGCGCCCGAGTTGCGGATCGAGTTGTAGGGCGCGGTCGACGACGAGCAGCGAAAGCGGCGCGCCGAGGCTGTGGCCGTCGACGATGATTTCGTCGGCATCGGTCTCGCGCGCGAGGCGCACCAGCTCGTGGGCCAGCCGCTCAAGCCGCTCCTCGACCTGCGGCCGCAGCCGGTGGACGAAGTCGCGCGCAAAATACCAGTCGTCGAGCGCATAGCGAATATGCAGCATCCGTCCTAACAGCAGGCGCAGCGCCACGAAGACGGCGAACACCAGCACCGGCGCCCAGAATGCGGAATAGGGCAGGCCGCTGTGGCGTTCGAAAGCGCGCGTGAGTCCGATCGACAGCCAGATCATGCCGGCGATGTAGACCAGGGGAGCGAGAAAGAACCCGCCATATCGCCATGCCACGGCGAAATACTTGAAGGCTGTGCCGGTGAGAATGAACTCGATCAAGGTGGCGGCGCCGAGCGGCAACCGCCACCAATCGCTCTCCCGGGCGTCGGCGGTGACGAAGTCGTCCCAGCGGAAATAATGATAATCGGTCGCTACGCGCCAGTTCGGTCCGCGGGTCTCGATCGTCCAGCTGGCAACGGCGCCGTCGGCGGAAAGCGCTGCCGGAGACACTTCGCCGCGCACGCTCCAGGCCTTCTCGAACCGCGCCATCTCGCGGATGAAACGGCGATGCTGGTGCTCCACGCCGACCGGCTCGTAGCCGATCATCTGCACGAAACATCGCTTGCGCACGAGCGTCGGCATGGACGACCCCTGTCACGGGTTCATTAGGGAATATGACTTCGCCGATCAAGCGAGGTTGAATCGAAGCATTGGGTGAACAAGTTCCGATAACTCCCGGTCGGCCAAAGCAACCGCCGCTTCCGCTGCCCGGGCGCGTCATCGGAAGCCGCCGTTGAACTTGGCGGCATCCTTCGCTATACGAGGCATCCTCGACCTGAGGGGCCCGTAATGACCGGGCTTGTTCGCGCCGTCGTTTGCGCCGGCGCCATTCATGCTGCCAGCAAGAAGAGCATGCCTGATGTCCACCACATACGATAAAGTGGCTGAGATCATTGCGGAAACCTGCGATATTCCGCGTGAGAACATCAAGCCGGAAAGCCACGCGATCAACGATCTCGAAATCGATAGCCTCGACTTCCTCGACATTGCCTTCGCCATCGACAAGGCGTTCGGCATCAAGCTTCCGCTCGAGCAATGGACTCAGGAAGTCAACGACGGCAAGGCGACCACCGATCAGTACTTCGTGCTGAAGAATCTGAGCGAACGGATCGACGAACTGATTGCGGCCAAGGGCGCCTGAGGCGCCGCGCATGCGTCTTGAATATTTTCAGATGATTGACCGCTTCGTGGAGGTCGATGCCGGCGGCCGTATAGCGCGCACCGTGTGCACCGTGCCGCGGGAGAGCACGGTGTTCGAAGGTCACTTCCCCGGCTATCCGCTGATGCCGGGCGTGCTGCTCATCGAATGCATGGCGCAGACGACGGGATGGTTGGTGAGCGGGCTCACCGGCTTCACCGGCCTGCCGGCGCTCGCCGGCGTCAAGGAAGGCAAGATCCGCACGGCCGTGTTTCCCGGCGACGAGCTCGAATTCGAAGGCAGGGTGGTGCACGAAGGCTCGGGCTATGCTGTCGGCGAAGCCAAGGGCTGGTGCAAGGGCACACCCGTCTGCGACGCCACGCTCACCTATCGCATCGTCCCCTATCCGAGCCCGCACTTTCGCGACGCGCTGTGGGAATGGGCGGAACGCATCAATTTTCCGGCAAAGGAGTTCATCAAGTGACCGAACGCCGCGAGGTGTTGATCACCGGCGTTGGTCTTCTCACCTGTTTGGGCGAGGGGCTCGAATCGGCTTGGCACCACCTCGAGCGCGGCGGTCCGCCTCCTTACGATGGCAAGAGCTTTGCGCCCTATTTCGTACATCCGCTTCCGCCGATCAATTTCGACAAGCAGATTCCGAAGCGAAGCGACCAGCGGCAGATGGAGACTTGGCAGCGGGTTGGGGTGTACACGGCCGGCCTTGCGCTCAGCGACGCCGGCATCGCCGGCAAGCCCGATCTGCTCGACCACACCGACATGATCGTTGCCGCCGGCGGCGGCGAGCGCGATCTCGCGGTCGATACCGCGATCCTTGCCGGCATGCACAAGGCCGCCGAGCCGGCGGCCTTCCTTAATGAGCGGCTGATGAGCGACCTGCGTCCGACCTTATTTCTGGCGCAGCTCCCCAACCTCCTCGCCGGCAACATCTCGCTGGTGCACGGGGTCGTCGGCTCTTCGCGCACTTTCATGGGTGAGGAGGCCGCGGGCGTCGACGCCGTGCGCGTCGCCCAAGCGCGCATCGCCGCCGGACAGAGCGAGTTGACGCTGGTCGGTGGCTCCTATCACGGCGCGCGCTGGGACGTGCTGCTCGCCTTCGAGCTCGGCAGCGTCGCGTTGCGTGGCAAATTCGCGCCGGTCTGGGATCGCGGCCCGGAAGGCGGCATCGCCTTTGCGACCATCGGAGCCTTTCTGGTGCTTGAAAGCCGCGGCCACGCGGAGGCCCGCGGCGCCCGCGCGCACGCGCGGATTTCGGCGGTTCTTTCCGACCGCAACCTGCGCCAGCCCGGAGAAACGGAGACGGCGCTGCGCCGCCAATGGCAAAAGATCGCGCCGCAAGTCGACCGCGCGCATGCGGCGGTGATTTCCGGAGCGGCCGGACTCGAACCGGCGACTTCGGCGGAGCGGCGCGTTCTCGATGAAATCGGACTTCCCGTCCGCAATACCGGGACCTATATCGGGCATGGGCTCGATAGCCAATTCCTGGCCAATCTCGGGATCGCCTGCGCGGTGATCGAGCATGGCAAGCTTTTTGCCCCGATGGGGACGGGCGACGTGGGCGAAAGTCCTCCGTCCCTCTCGCAGGTCGTCGTCACCAGCGTGGGGAATTGGCGCGGCGAAGGACTTGCGCTGATCGAGCGGGCCGATTGAGGAGAACGTCATGGCAGGCGCAACACGCGACAAGGCGGGCCGTCCGGTCATTGCCGTCACCGGCATGGGAGTGGTCACCTCGCTCGGCATCGGCAAGGCGGACAATTGGGCCAAACTGAGCGCGGGTGTCTCCGGCATCCGTCGCATTTCCCGCTTTCCGCTCGACAGCCTGCGCACCACGATCGCCGGTAGCGCCGACGACGTCTACAAGGACTACATGCCGCCGGCGGAGCTTTCCGAGCGCATGGCGCTGCTCGCCGGCGAAGAGGCGATCGCCGAGTCGGGCATCGGCACGAAGGGCCACTTCCCCGGTCCGCTGTTTCTGGCTTTGCCGCCGCTCGAGATCGAGTGGCCCTACCGCAGGGCGTTGGCCGAACATGCCCGCGGTAATGGCGATATCGGTTATCCCGATCTCTTGCGCGTGGCCCGCGAGCCGCAATTCTCCCCGATCTACGAGACCCTGAAATACGGCATCATCGGCGAGCACCTGGCCGCGCATTTCGGCACCGAAGGCTCGCCGATCTCGCTCACCACGGCCTGCGCGTCCGGCGCCACTTCGGTCCAGCTCGGTGTTGAAGCGATACGGCGCGGGGAATGCGTGGCGGCGCTGGCGCTCGGCGCCGACGGTTCTTTGACCGCCGAGTCGTTGGTGCGCTTTTCGCTCCTCTCCGCCCTTTCGACGCAGAACGACCCGCCGGAACAGGCGTCAAAACCATTCTCGAAGGACCGCGACGGCTTCGTGCTCGCCGAAGGCGCCGGCGCCCTGGTGTTGGAAGACTTCGACCACGCCCGTGCCCGCGGCGCGCGCGTGCTCGGCATCCTCGAGGGTTGCGGTGAAAAATCCGATTCCTTCCACCGCACCCGCTCCAGTCCGGACGGCAAGCCGATCATCGCCTGCATGCGCAACGCGCTCGCCGACGCCGGCGTCGGCCCCGAGGAGGTCGACTACATCAACGCCCACGGCACCAGCACCCCCGAGAACGACAAGATGGAGCACCTCGGCGTCTCGACCGTGTTCGGCGATCGCATTCGCGGCATTCCGATCTCGTCAAACAAGTCGATGATCGGTCACACCCTGACTGCGGCCGGTGCCATCGAAGCGGTGTTCACCCTGCTCACGCTCGAACACGGGCGTATTCCGCCGACCATCAATCACAACGTTCCGGATCCGGCGATCCCGCTCGATGTCGTGCCGAACGTGGCACGCGACGCGCGCATCGATCGCGCCATCTCCAATTCCTTCGGCTTCGGCGGTCAGAATGTCTGCCTGGTCATGACGCGGGAGCCGGCGTGAGCGGCGCTGCGGCAGCAGCGATCGGCGGCGAGCTGCGAACGGTGGCTCCGGCGCGTTCGATGCGCGCGCTCACGCTTGTCGCCGAGCGAAAGATCGAGCTCACCGAAATCGCCGCGCCGCCGGCGCCGGCGGCCGGCGAGGTGCAGATCGGCATCAAGGCGATCGGCCTCAACCATATCGACGTTTGGGGCTGGCGCGGCATGGCGTTCGCCAAGCGGCAGCTCCCGCTCATCGTCGGCGTCGAGGCGGCGGGCGAAATCGTCGCCGTCGGTCCCGACGTGACCGCATTCAAGCGCGGCGACCGCGTCGTCGCCTATGGCGGTCTCACCTGCGGCGCCTGCAAGGCCTGCCGCGAAGGGCGCGACAATCTCTGCGAGGATGTCGGCGGCATCATGGGCTTTCATGTCGACGGCTTCGCCCGCGATCTGCTCAACATGCCGGCGCGGCTGGTGATCCCGATCCCAGCCGGCGTGAGCTTCGGCGATGCCGCCTGCGCGCCGGTTGCCTTCGCCACCGTGCAGCACATGCTGTTCGACAACGCCAAGCTTGAGCCGGGCGAGACCATCCTGGTGCAGGCCGGCGGCTCCGGCATCGGCACCGCCGCCATCAAGATGGCGAAGGCGATCGGCTGCACCGTCATCACCACCGTCGGCGACGACGACAAGGCGGCGAAGGCCAAGGCGCTCGGCGCCGACCACGTCATCAATTACCGCACCGCGCGGTTCGAGGGCGTGGTGCGCAAGCTCACCGCCAAGAAGGGCGTCGATGTCGCCTTCGAGCATGTCGGACCCGACACCTTCAACGGCTCGCTCCTGTGCCTCAAGCGCGGCGGCCGGCTCGTCACCTGCGGCTCGACCTCGGGAC
Organism: Xanthobacteraceae bacterium; assembly: GCA_035319735.1. Lineage (GTDB taxonomy): Bacteria > Pseudomonadota > Alphaproteobacteria > Rhizobiales > Xanthobacteraceae > BOG-931. Next base: position 120,361 of record DATHCD010000072.1, read on the forward strand.
AGTCGACCAGCATCAACCTGTTCCAGCTCTACCTGCAGCAATACCGGATCTTCGGCTCGTTCGGCGCCTCGATGCGCAACATCCGTGAGAGCCTGGCCAAGATGGCATCCGGCCTGACGCCGGTGATCGACACCGAGGTGACGCTTGCCGATTTCGAGCGCGGCCTCGCGCGGCTGGAAAGCCGGCAGGTGTTCGGCAAGATCATCGTCCTGTTCTGATGGCCGAGCGACGTTTCAAGCTCATGCTCGACGGCATGATCGGCGCGTCCGCGGTCGCCCTGGTGCGCGCGGTCAAGCTCATGGATCGCCGGCGCGCTGCGAACTTTGCCGGCGCGCTGCTGCGCGGGATCGGCCCGCTGTTCAAGGAACATCGCCTCGGCCGCGACAATCTGCGTGCCGCCTTTCCGGAAAAATCCGACGCCGAGATCGAGAAAATTCTTGCCGGCGTGTGGGACAATCTCGGCCGCCTCGCCGTCGAGTTCGCCCATCTCGACGAATTCAAGCTCGCGGGCGACGACCCTCTCGAGTCCGACGTCATCACCTATTCGCCGCAAACGCGCGAGCGCGGCGAGCGCATCGTGCAGGACGGCAGGGCGAGCATCGGCTTCGCGGCGCATCTCGCCAATTGGGAGCTGCCGGCGCTCGGTGCGCGCCTGATGGGTATCAAAACCGCCGTCCTCTACCGGCGGCCGAACATCGACGCCATCAGCAATGCCATCACCCGGCTGCGCACGCCCCTCATGGGCGACTTGGTCGCCACCGGGCTTGACGCGCCGGTCAAGCTCGGGCGGCTGCTGCAAGCGGGCGTCCATGTTGGCATGCTGGTCGACCAGCATTACACCAAGGGCATCGAGGTGGATTTCTTCGGCCGGCCCTGCAAGGCCAATCCGCTGATCGCGCTCCTCGCCCGGCAGACCGAATGTCCCATTTACGGCATGCGCGTGGTGCGCCGGCCGGACGGCAACAGCTTCTTCGGTGAAATCACCGAGCCGATCGAGCCTATGCGCGACGCCGACGGCCGCGTCGACATTCGGGGCACCATGCAGGCGATCACCTCGATCGTCGAGAGCTGGGTGCGCGAGTATCCCGAGCAATGGCTGTGGCTGCATCGCCGCTGGCGGTGATGAGGAACGCACTACAGCGCGGCGGCCGCCTCCTTGAGGCGTTTGCCGATTTCGGCACGCCCGGCGACGGTCTGCGACCAGCCTCGGGTGACGATTGTGAGCCCGCCATCGATCACGAAATTGTGGCCGTTGACGAAGCTCGAGCCGTCGCCGGCAAGAAAGACCGCCGCCCGCGCGATATCCTCCGGCATGCCGGCGCGCGGGATCGGTTGCAGCGTGGCAAAAATCCCCTTCGCCGCATCGGCGGCCCGGTCGGCCTTGGCGCCCTCCAGTCCCGCGGCCTTGGCGAAAATGCCGGTCACGATCGCGCCCGGCGCGATGCAGTTGACGCGTATGCCCTTTTCTCCGAGCTCGGCGGCGGCCGATTGCGTGAGCGAGTGCACGACAGCCTTCGACGCGCTGTAGATGTGGCCGGAGGCGCCGCCGCGCAGACCGGCGATGCTGCCGATATTGATGATGCTGCCGCTTCCCTGCTTGAGCATCACCGGCGCCACATGTTTGATGCCGAGGATGACGCCCCGGACATTGACCGCAAGGAGCTGGTCGATGCTGGCGACGTCGAGCTCGGTGATGCTGATCATCGGCGCGGGAACGCCGGCATTGTTGACCCGGCAGTCGATACGGCCGAACGATTTGACGGCGTGATCGACCATGGACTTCACCTCGGCTTCGCTCGCCACGTCGGTGCGGATGAAGCGCACGCCGAGCCGCTTTTCCAAGGCGCGGCCTTCGGCCTCGCGGCGCGCGCCGACGACGACCTTGGCCCCTTCCTCGACGAAGAGTTCGACGATCCGTTCGCCGATGCCGCTCGTGCCGCCGGTGACGACGGCGACCTTGCCGTTCAGCGCGCCCATTTGTGCCTCCTGTTGCCCGCTCAGCGCCCGGTCTTGATCCGCGTCCACAGCCGGTTGATCAGCCGCTGCGTCTTCTGGTCGTGCGCGGCGATGGTATAGAGCTTAGCCATGGTCGCGGCGTCGGGATAGATGGTGCGGTCGTCGAGGATCGATCGGTCGATGAATTGCTGGCTCGCCAGATTGCCGTTGGCGTAGGCGACGAAATTGGTGTTTTTCGCCGCCACTTCCGGCCTGAGCAGATAATCGATGAATTCGTGCGCCTCAGCCACGTCGGGCGCGTCCTTGGGGATGGCGAAATTGTCGAACCACAATTGCGCGCCCTCGCGCGGGATCGAATAGGCGATCGCGACGCCGCCCTTCGCCTGCGCGGCGCGCCTCTGCGCCTGCTTGATGTCGCCGGAGAAGCCGACGACGAGGCAGATCTCGCCGCTCGCCAGCGCGTTGAGATATTCGGATGAATGAAACTTGCGGATATAGGGCCTGATCCGCGTGAGCACGTCAGCGGCCTTTTCCAGATCGCCGGGATCGCTCGAGTTCGGGTCGAGGCGCAGATAGTGCAGCGCCGCCGGCATGATGTCGTCGGAGGAATCGAGCATGTGGATGCCGCAATCCTTGAATCTCGCGATCCTTTCCGGCGCGAAGACGTCGTTCCAGGAATCGAGCAGGGATTCGGCCAGCGCGCTTGGCCCGAGAATGTTGCGCGCGTCCTTGACGTTGTAGCCAATGCCCGTCGTCCCCCACATGTAATTGACCGCGTATTGATTGCCGGGATCGTAGTCGGCGAGCCGGCGCGCGATCTCCGGCCACACATTGACGAGGTTCGGCAGCCGCGACTTGTCGAGTTTCTGGAAGACGCCGGCGCTGATCTGACGGGCAAGAAAATAGCCGGTCGGCACCACGACGTCGTAGCCGGATCGGCCGGCGAGGAGCTTCGCCTCCAGCGTGTCGTTGGAATCGAACGTGTCGTAGCGGACTTTGATGCCGGTCGCCTTGCTGAAATTCTCGAGCACGGTCGGATCGATATAATCCGACCAGTTGTAGACATTGACGACACGCTCCTTTTGCGCCGGCGCCGGGACCGACGCGGCCGCGGCGAACAACGCGACGACGAGCGGCAGACCGACGCCGGCTTGCCGCGCGCGCCTGGGAGTGACGGCGGCAAAGAATGAAGCGACAGCAGATCGCATCACGGCAGGATCGCCTCACGTCTCGGTCGGCAGCCCGGCGGCCTTCCAGGCCAAAAGCCCGCCGGCGAGATGGGCGCCATAGGCGAAGCCCTGCTCCTGCGCCGCAATCGAGGCGGCGACCGAGCGACGGCCGGAGCGGCAGGCGAACACGACCTCGCGCCCCGCCGGCACCGGGATCGCGCCAGGATCAAAGGACGAGAGCGGCGCGGGAACGGCATCGGGAAAACGCTCGAGCGCCGTTTCCCTCGGCTCGCGCACGTCGACCAGCACCATGCGTCCCTCGGTGATGCCGCGGGCGACCTCTTCCGGCGTCAGATCGCGCACGCTCGGCTCTTGTCCCGGTTGATCGGACATCGTCAATCTCCTCGTGGACGCGATCTCGTCGTGAAGGCGAGCGCTCGGCGGCCAAGAGCTTGCGCGAAGAGCGGCGGGAATCAAGGGGCCTGTTCTCCGCCCCGGCATCGGCCCGCTCTGAGAGGTGTAGCGAACGCGTTTTACCGACGCCGTCGCTGGCCCGCACGCCGCGCCGTCCAGCGCTCAAGGCTTCAAATCCGGCGGCACCGGGGGCGCCTCGCGCATCAAGGTGATGGTGACACGGCGGTTGGCGGCGATGAACGGATCGTCGGGAAACAGCGGATCGGTGTCGGCCTTGCCGGCGACTGCGTAGAAATTGTTCGACGGCATGCCTTCCTCTTCGAGAATCTGGCGTACCGCATTGGCGCGGTCGGCCGACAGGTTCCACGGGCCGTAATCGGGCCGCGGCGGCGTTTTCGAGGCCGAGGTATGGCCGGTGATGGCGATGCGATAGGGCGTTGCCTTAAGCGGCGCGGCGAGCTTCTCGATGATGCGGCGGGTGCGCTCGTAGGGCTCGCGGGAGCCCTCCGCGAACATCGACCGACCCTCCTGGTCGACGATCTCGATGTTCAAGCCCTCCTTGGCGTCCTCGATCATGATGTGCTTGGAGGCCTCGGTGAGCTCCGGCAGCTCCTGCAGGGCCTGGCGCAGCGACGCCGCGGCAAGGGCGAAGGCCTGGTCGTTCTGCAGATGGGTGCCGTACTCGTGATTGCGGTCGTGCTCGTCCGGCGTCGGCACTGCCGAAGCGTCCTCGGGCTGGACATGGGCGGCGTTCTTCAGTTTCGGCCGCGTCGGCAGGCCGTTGACCTCGATGATGCCGGAATAGCGCACATTGGTCTGCACACCGAAGGCGTCGCGCATCGAGCCGGCGACGATCTGCAGCTTCTGCTGGTCCTGGTTTGAGAAGGCGACCAGCATGACGAAAAAGCTCACCAACAGGCCCATGAGATCGGCGAAGGTGACGAACCAGCCGTGGCCGCCGGCATGAGCATCCTTGCGTCGCGCCATCGCTCAAAAATCCTCGCGGCAGTGAATTTGTCGGCGCATGATCTGTCGCGAAAACCGCTAATCCCTGGTCCCAATCATCTCCGGCGGTCAGGCCGGCACCGTTTCCGCCTCCTCCTGCCGGTGTTTCTCCGGCAGATAGGCCAGCAGCATTTCGCGCACCAGCGTCGGGCTTTTCGAATCGCGTATCATGAGAACGCCGTCGATGATGAGGGTGCGGTTGGTCTCCTCATCGACCAGCTTGAGATGCAGCTTGTCGGCGATCGGTAGGCAAATCAGATTGGCGACCGCAGCGCCGTAGAAAGTGGCGAGCAGGGCCACCGCCATGAACGGTCCGAGCTTGGACGGGTCGGTCATGTTGGCGAACATCTGCACCATGCCGATCAGCGTGCCGACCATGCCGAAGGCGGGCGCGCAGTCGCCGACCGCACGGTAGATCTTCTGGCCCTCGTCGAGATGGGTGAGGAAATTGTCGCGGTCGCGCTCGAGATTGTCGCGGATGAAGGCGGCATCATAGCCGTCGGCGACGAAGCGAATTCCTTTGGCGAGAAACGGGTCCTCGATCTCGACCTTCTCGAGGCCGAGCGGCCCCTGCTTGCGGGCGATTTCGGCAAGGCCGGCGATCTCGTCAACCAGGTCGCGCTGAGTGATGCGGCGCATGGTGAAGGCGAATTTGGCGCCGAGTGGTAGGCCATGAAAGATCGATGACAGCGGGAAGCGGATCAGGGTGGCGGCGAACGAGCCGCCGAAGATGACGATGGCGGCGTGGGTGTCGAGAAACATCCTGATGTCGCCGCCCATCAGGATGAGCGTGCATAGCACCACGGCCCCGGCGAGAAGGCCCAGGCCCGTTGCAATGTCCATGTCCAGCTCCCATCCCGCGACGCGCGACTTGCTGACGCAACCTGAGCGTAGCGTCATTGCGCTTAAGGGACGGTTACCTCCCCGGGGCGGTCTGCGGCCGGCGTGTCGAGCTATCCGATTGCCTGGGCCTTTCGCCTGGAGTAGGCCTCTCGCAACCGGCGACCCCGCAACCCGAACCAGCGCCCCGGGCGCCTCGGCCTGTCCAAAGGGAGAATGTTCATGCGCGAGATCGGCCATTTCATCGGCGGCAAGGAGGTGAAAGGAGCGTCGGCGCGTTTCGGCGACGTATTCGATCCCAATACCGGCGAGGTGCAGGCGCGCGTCGCCTTCGCCAAGCGTTCCGAGGTCGAGCACGCCATTGCCGTCGCCGAGGCGGCGCAGCCGGCCTGGGCGGCCATGAACCCGCAGCGCCGCGCCCGCGTGCTGATGAAATTCCTCGAACTGGTGCAGAAGGAATTCGACAGCCTGGCGCGGCTTCTCTCCTCCGAGCACGGCAAGATCCTCGCCGACGCCAAGGGCGACGTCCAGCGCGGCCTGGAAGTGGTCGAGTTCGCCTGCGGCATCCCGCACCTGCTCAAGGGCGAATTTACCGAGAGCGCCGGCCCGGGCATCGATCTGTTCTCCATGCGCCAGCCGCTCGGCGTTGTCGCCGGCATCACGCCGTTCAACTTCCCGGCCATGATCCCGATGTGGAAATTCGCCCCGGCGCTCGCCTGCGGCAACGCCTTTATCCTCAAGCCCTCGGAACGCGCCCCCTCGGTGCCGATGCGGCTCGCCGAGCTTCTGCTCGAGGCCGGACTGCCGGCCGGCGTGCTCAACGTCATCAACGGCGACAAGGAGGCGGTCGACACCATCCTCACCGACCCGCGCATCAGAGCGATCGGCTTCGTCGGCTCCTCGGCGATTGCCGAATATGTCTACACGACGGCATGCGCCAACAACAAACGCGCGCAATGTTTCGGCGGCGCCAAGAACCACATGATCGTAATGCCCGACGCCGACATGGATCAGGCGGTCGACGCGCTGATCGGCGCCGGCTACGGCTCGGCCGGCGAGCGCTGCATGGCGATCGCGGTGGCGGTGCCAGTCGGCAGGAAGACGGCCGACAATTTGTTGGAAAAGCTCGTGCCGCGCGTGGAGAATCTGAAGATCGGGCCATCGACCGACGCCCAGGCCGATTACGGGCCGCTGATCACCAAGGCGCATCTGGAAAAGGTCAAGGGCTATGTCGACCTCGGCGTCAAGGAAGGCGCCAAGCTTGTGGTCGATGGCCGCGGCTTCAAGCTGCAGGGCTATGAGAAGGGCAATTTCATGGGCGGCTGCCTGTTCGACGAGGTCACGCCCGACATGCGCATCTATAAGGAGGAGATTTTCGGCCCCGTGCTCTCGGTGGTGCGCGCCAGGGATTACGAGGAGGCGGTGCGGCTGCCGTCGGAGCACGAATACGGCAACGGCGTCGCCATCTTCACGCGCGACGGCGACGCGGCGCGCGATTTCGTCAGCCGCGTCGACACCGGCATGGTCGGCATCAATTTCGCGATTCCGGTGCCGCTCGCCTATTACACCTTCGGCGGCTGGAAGCGCTCCGGCTTCGGCGACCTCAACCAGCACGGGCCTGACGCGGTGCGCTTCTACACCAAGACCAAGACCGTGACCGCGCGCTGGCCCTCCGGCGTCAAGGAAGGCGCCGAATTCGTCATTCCGACGATGAAGTGACTTTAGGCGATGTCCTCATGAATCAACATGTCGGCTACTCCCCGGTTAGCGACCGAACAGCCGACATGCAAAAACAGACGCGAAGTGCCAACAGCAGAAGTCAGAACGGCACGCTGCCATCAGTATTTCGCGACGACTGGACGCCGCTAAAGTCCCATGCGCCGAACTTGGCATAGAGGTATTCAGCACCAACCGAGAATCCGCCCCAAAGCGCGATCTGCGTGCCACCGCCGACCACCTCCCGTGATATCGTGCTGAGTGCCTACGGTCGTCCACGGCGCTTGCCTCCGCGCCCGATTCCCGTCGCCTTTAAAGGCTGAACGAGCCACGCGGAAACTGCGTAAGCTCCGGGTAGCGCAGGTTGGCCTCAAAAGGTCAAGCGCCCTGTGAGTTACATCATCAGCAGCGTTTTCAGGCGACGCTGGAATAGCTCCGTCAACCCGGTACGGTTGAGATGGTCGGTATCGAAATAGAAGCTCGGATCGTCCAGCTCGGTCGAAAAATCGAGGAGCGGCACCGCGCGTTCCGCCAGAATGCGCGCAAGGCTGTCATCGAAGGCGGCCTCGCCGCGCAGCTGATTGCGGAATTGCGCCGGCGCCGGCAGCTTGACGGCGACCACGCGCGTGTCGTGCTGCTGGGCGATGGCGACCAATCCGCCGAACACGTCGACATAGTGGGCAAGCACGGCCGGCGCCTGCGGGTCGGGGTAGAGGTAGGCGATGCGCTTGGTCACGGCCGAGACCGACGGCCGGTAGACGCGATCGAACTGGGCTTCGCCCTCCCAGGCGTCGCGTTGGAAGCGGTCGCGGTTGTTGACCTTGGAGAATCCGGAGACGTAGTCGAGTAGCGCCTTGGGGCTGACGCCGTCATTACGCACATAGTCCGACATCAGCGCCACGGTCGCGGGCGCAAACGGCGTGCCGCGGATCAGCTTCACATCGGCGAAGCGGTCCTCGTTCCAGGCGCGCGACCAGAAACCGAACGAATCCACCACATAGAGCAGATTGCCGGCGCGATGCGCGCGCAGGAACGACTGCAGCACGAAGCGGTTGTAGAGCGGGCCGGTGCCCGGCGAGGCCAGATTGATGATGCGCAAGCCGGTCTCGTGCTGCATGAAGGCGTTGAAATCGTCGAAATCGAGCGGCATCGCATGCGAGGCGCCGAGCACGAGCCAGTCGTAGTCCGCCGCCGGCGGCGCCGTCGCGATCTTGTAGAGCGCGTTGCTGTGGCCGTTGCGGAACAGGAGCCGCTCGCAGCCGAACGACAAGCCGGCATAGAGCACGAGCCCGATCGCCATGAACAGGAACGCCGATCTTTCCAGATGCTGCATGGCGGTCATTCCTGCCTCAGAACTGCATGTAGATGAATTCCTTCGCCTGCCAGCGTCCGAGCAGCAGCAGCGCGAAGATCAAGAGATAATAGGCGCCCCACCGCACCGCGACCGGCGCATCGGCGAGGCGTTGGAACACCGGCCGCCGTTCATCGACGATCTCGTAGCCGATCAGAAAGGCGATGAGGCCGAAGGCCGTCAGTTGCTCGGTGCTGAACGGATAGATGGCGAAGAGCGACGGCAGGTCGCCCAGGCGCGCGCCTATTCTGCGCAGCACCACGAGCGCGTCGTGAATCGAAGCGGCGCGGAAGAACACCCAGGCGATGGTGATCAGGTGGAAGGTGATGACGGCGCGCAGCACTGCGAGCGCGGCGCTCGACTTGACCCGTGGCAGCGCCTCGCCGACGCGGCGCCACAGCCGCCGGGTCGCGAGCCCGGCCCATTGATAGAAGCCGTTGAGCGCGCCCCAGATCAGGAAGGTCCAGCCAACGCCGTAACCCAGGCCGGCATGCCAGAGCCCGCTGACCAGAAACACGATCATGACGTTAGCGGCGCGGCGCAGCGGGCCGGCGCGGCTGCCACCGAGCGGGATGTAGAGATAGTCGCGGAACCAATGGCTGAGCGAAATGTGCCAGCGCTCGCCCCAGAATTCGGCGGTGCTGCGCGACAGATACGGCCGGCGGAAGTTCTCCATCAAGGTGAGGCCGAACAGCGACGACGCGCCGAGCGCGATGTCGGTATAGCCGGAAAAATCGCAGTAGATTTGGAAGGCGAAGAAATAGCTGCCGAGCAGGAGCTCGACCGGCGGCGCGAACGACACGATCGAGAAGGTGTGGTCGACCATCTGCGCGAGGTTGTCGGCGATCACCACCTTCTTGAACAGGCCCCAGCCGATCAGCTGCAAGCCGAGCACGATGCGCTTCGAATCGCTGCGCAATCCGGACCAGAGCTGCGGCAGGAACGTCGTCGCCCGTTCGATCGGGCCGGCGAAGATCTTGGGGAAATAGGCGACGAACAGCACCGTGCCGGCGAGCTTCTGCTGGGCGGTGAGGCGTCCGGCATAGATGTCGATCAGATAGCTTGCCGCCGAAAAAGCGTAGAACGAAAACCCCGCCGGCGCAGTGAGGCCGAGCCGCGGCAGCGCGAAGTGGGGAATGAGATTGGCAGCGCTGATTTCGCCGGCGACGAAATCATAGAACTTGAATGCGGTGAGCGAGCCGAGCACCACGACAAGACCGCCGGCCAGCACCGCGGCGCGCCCCGACGGCTTTTCGGTCCGCGCCAGCCACCGGCCGCAGAGGTAGATGACGAGCGTGACTGCGCCGAGGTAGACCAGATTGAACGGGTGCAAGAAGCCGTAAAAGACATAACTCGCCAGCAGCAGCACCGCCCAGCGCTGCGCTACCGGCACAATCCTGAACACCGCGATTACGAGCGGCAGGAAGATGAAGAACTCGAGTGACGTGAACAGCATGTGCCTGTCATTTCAAGGATCATGCCGCCTCTCACGGGGCCCGCGCGGGCCATACGGCCGAGTGTCTCCGCGGAGAATTTGCGATGCCGTTGGGAGGCCCGATCTTGACCTCGCCGGACATCAATAAGTCGCGCCGGACGCCCGCAATTCCTCCGGAACTTGATCAATTGGGATGCCCGCATTCAGCTCGAGATAGCTCGCCAGCTCTTCGCGCTGCTCGGGAGTGAACTTGATGACGGCATGACTCGGCGTACTCAAGGTCCCGAGCCAAAACGTTTTGCTTCGCTCTTGGGTCACGACCACTGTGATGATGTGACACCCCTGGCAATTATCGAGCGCCAAATCGCGTCCGTCCTTCGGCAGATCACGGGTCCAATCAGTGGCTGCCAGATTTGCCGGGACTTGCTTGCCGGGCAACGGCATGTGGAACGAGAGATAGTCGGCAAGTGTGAGCCGTTGCTTATCGCTGAGGCGCTGTAACGCCGGAATGGCCCGGTCGTGGGTCTTGAGGTAGCTCGACCATTCGTCGCGCGAATGTTTGCCCGTGAGCAATGGTTTGAGCTCGTCAGCAGGCGGCTTGCTGGTGGCAATGTCAGTCAAGAGCGTTCGGCCGCCCGCGGGGATGAAAGTCAACTGCTCGGCGGTCTGCGCCGCGAGCGGCTGAACAAGGTAACCGTTCAACATCCCGGCGAGGGCGAAGGCGGTTAGAGACATGAAGCGCATGATAATGTCCTTTTCTCTATTTCCTTAGCCGCCGATCTACATGCTCATCTCTGACGACATCTCGGATGATGCGGTCTTGCCGAAGGAGAACACCGGCACCCGCAGTTCACGGACTGCGTCCTCGGGCGGGAAGCCGTTGGCCCGCATCTGATCGATCATGTGGACGGCGGCATCGTCATAGAACTGCTCGCCACAGGTGTTGCATACAAGCGCCGGCACCTCTTCGATCACGACCAGGCAGTCATTGTGCCAAAACGCCGAACGCACGCGGGCTTGACGCGTGTCCGTGCTCTCGCAAACGGGGCAGGGAGCGGATAACTGTTCACCACTGTTCATGATCGCACCTTCGAGCGGTTCGGGGGAAAGGGCAGTGTCGAAGCACTGTCTTCGAACTGCAGCAGCACTCACGCTATGAACTTCTTGGCTGCCGCCACGATGTGGCCCGCATTGGGACGCATCCAGTTGAACATCTCGGGAGACGCGGGTGGCGGGGCATCCGGAAATGCGATGCGCTTGTAGCGCGCGCCGTCCACGTTCTCGGCCACGCGCGCGATGACCTCGGCGCCCGGGCAGAGCGTGTAGTAGGACTGGTCGAACGTGAGCAGGCGCTTCGTCTTCTGCACCGACTTCACCAGGGTTTCGGTGTCCATCGGCTTGAGCGAACGCAGGTCGATCGCTTCGACCTTCATTCCCGCCTTTTGCAGTTGATCGGTCGCGTCGAGCACCATCGTCATCCCGGCGCCGGAGCCCACGATCGTGAGATCGTTGCCGGTTGTGCGCATGGCCGCCTTGTCGAGCGGTACGGTGAACTGCTCGTCGGGGACTTCTTCGCTCAACTGCCGTAGGCCCTGGGGAAAGAGATAGACGACCGGGTTAGGGTCTCGGATCGCCGAAGCCATCATGCCCTTGGCGTCATACGGCCGCGATGGAATGACGACCTTAACCCCGGGGATATGGGCATAGTAGCTGTCGGCCTCATAATCGGAATGCTGTCCACCAAACCCCGGGCTCTGGCCCGAAATTTCAATGATGAACACCACCGGCATCGTAGAGTCGCCACCGCTCATGTAACGCAGTTTGCCGGCGTGGTTCTGAATTATCTCGAAGGGAATCTGACTTCCCTGATACGGGATGTAGGTCACGGCTGTGGTGCCGACCAAGCCTGCGCCAAGCGTGGCGCCGGCCATCCACATTTCATCGATGCCGGTGTTGGTGACGCGGGTGCGGCCAAACTCCTTCTCCAGATTGATGACCGGAGTTCCGGGGTTCGAAGCGACCGCGGGCGTCAGCTCAAAGATCCAGGTCATGTCTTTGCGCTGGCGCATCTCGTGCTGTACGGCCTCGTACATCGCGTACATAGAGCTCTTGCTTGCCATTGTCCTTCTCCCATCTCCGTGTGGCGTTGCGGCCGGTCTCTGCGCTTAGCCGAACTGGCGCGCAGCAACGGTGCCTTCAACGAACACGTTTTTCAGTGCGTCTTCCGGCTTGCACAGCGGTTGTTGAGCCTCCCAGTCGAAGGCTTCCTTGACCTCCTGCCTTACCGCGGCTTCGATGGCGCTGGCCTTGGCCTGATCAATGACGCCCCACGAGATCAGAGTGTTACGGGCGATATCGACCGGGTCTCGCTGCAGCCAATCGCGCAGCTCCCGTTCCGGGCGCCACGAGGTGATCGCTTGTGGATCGTAGCCGAAGGAGCCGAGTTTACCGACTTCGGCTCCGGGCGCACCCCAATGGGCGTAGTAGCGGTAGGTCTTCGCTTCGATCAGGGTCGGCCCCTCACCGGCGCGCGCACGGTCCACCGCGTCCTTCATCTTGTTGTAGACCTGCGTCACGTCCTGGCCGTCGACAACCCAGCCAGGGACGCGATACATGCTCGCGGCAGTCGCAATGTCCTTCATCGGGCAGGAATAAGAATAGTGCGCGAATTGATGGTAGAGATTGTTCTCCACCACATAGATGAAGGGCAGCTTGAGAAGCGCTGCGTTGTTCATGGAGCTATGGAAGGCGGCAGTCGCGTAAGTGCCGTCGCCGCCGAACACGACGGCAACCTGCTTGCTGCCTCTGGCTCGGAATGCGAACGCCGCCCCGGAGGCGAGCACGGCGGCTGGACCGACGATTCCGTCAGCGCCAATGTAGCCGACCGATTTGTCGGCGAGGTGCATCTCGCCGGCGTAGCCGCGGTTGAGGCCGGTCGCCTTGAAATTGTATTCGGCGGCCAATTTCTTCATGTCGACGCCCTTCGCGATGGCGTGTCCGGTCGGACGATGCGTGCCGAAGATGACGTCGATTTCCTCGAAAGGCCCTTTATTGTTCAGGGCCGCGCAGACGCCGGTGGCGACCGCTTCCTGGCCGCAGTAGAGATGGATCAGATTGCGGAAGCTGCGGTCGCTCAGCTGTTTGTCCGCGAGCGTACGATCGAACCACCTGATGCGCAGGATGGTCGAGTACATGTCGATCAATTTTTCATTGGGCAGATTTTGCGCCCAGAAGCCGATTTCGCCCTGAGCCCGGGCAATCTTGCTACCGATGGACACAGCCGCACCGGCGGCGGCGAATCCCTTCAGAAGCGTGCGGCGCGTTTGCGATGGAAGTGAGGTGTGTGCCGGTCCACCGGCGGATGATTGAACAATCGCCATGGTTTCTCTCCGGTGAAAAAAATTCGGGGTATCGAAAGGCTACCCGCGCCGCACAAACATTTTTTGATTTAGGTCAAAGGCACGCGCTATTTTCGGAACACAATGGCGCGATCTATTGCGTCGGTTTGCCAGACGGACCGACGGGCGGATTTTGTGATGTTAATATTACGCGATCTTTTATAATCAAAGATGCCCAGGCTGGTTCTGCAGCTCCGCCATCAATGCGTCTCCTTAAGGGTCTTTCTTTCGCGGCAGATAAGGACGTGGCATGGGACCAGAATTTGAGTGCATAGCGATCGAAAAAGATGATAGCACCAGTGCAATCGTCGGGCACGCTGGTTTCATAAAGACCGTTGAAGACCTCTATGAGGCCATGGTGTGTTCAGTTCCAGGAGTAAAATTTGGCATAGCTTTCGCCGAGGCCAGCGGCCCTTGCCTGGTAAGGAGCGACGGAAATGATGATGCCCTGAGAGGGCAAGCGGAAAGGAGCATCCTCAAAATAGGCGCAGGTCACACCTTCCTGATACTGTTCAAGGAAGCATATCCGATAAACGTGATAAACAATGTAAGGAACGTCGCCGAGGTGGCCGCGATTTACTGCGCTACCAGCAACCCCGTACAAGTCATCGTGGCAAAGGTGGAGAACGGCCGATCGGTCATCGGCATTGTCGATGGTCTCTCATCGCGTGCGATAGAGACCAGGGGTGACAAGCAGAATAGGTCCGCATTCTTGAGAGACCTTAGATACAAAAGATGACAGTCTGCTCCATTATGACGTAAGAGCAGCAACATTTGGCTGACATTCTACACGATCGGCGGGCAGAAACCTGACATGACAACGAGCGACAGATGTCGCAGATGGCTCAAAGGGCGACATGGCGAGTTGTCCGCGACAGGTTCGCTCATCCGCCAATTGCGGACATGATCGCTTACCGTCGAGAAGCGCCACGACCGGAAGATAAAGAGGCCGCCGAGCGAGGCAGCCTCGGCTCGAATAAAAGTCCGGCGTGAAGCACCACGGCAAGATGCCCTTGATGATCATTTCCGTGACGTCCGCCGGCGCTGGGCAGAAACTATCCCCTAGCCGCGGGTACCCGAGAATGATGAGCTTCCGAACGCTCCCAACGTCACACTGCCTCTCAGCTCGTTGCCATCTATCGTGCCACTGAATTCGAGCGTCATCGGCATTGGGTCGGTAATCGATACCTTCCAAGAAACCTTATTGCCATCGACAACACCGTCGAAAATTTCGGCGGAATTTCCGTCTGCCATTTGGCTGCCCTTAAGCGTGCTGCCCTCCGTCCTTGCCGAAAGCGTAGCCTGACGCTCGCCCATCGGCGTAGACACGACGAGGTTCCAGTTTCCGTCTGCGGTCATGCGAATCCTCCAAACCGCGAACAACGTAGAAGGTGAGGCAGAAATACTCAAGCGGATGCTTTTCTTGCGAACGCATGAAAAAGCCTAAGCCTTGCGAGCAGCTCCACCTTCCATCACGGAAAACACCTGCCTGTCGTCGACTCTGGGTCGATCTCCACCGAAATTCGATCTGCGTGAGAAACGGCCGCCACCGGTGACGGAGAGCGCCACGCCGCCGCCGATCATCGAACTCGGCTTATCCGGACTGAAGGGCGCTGCCGCCGACCAAGGACGCTCTCGCCACGTCGCGAGCCTTTCGCCGTACACATTTGTGACACAATTGCTACAATCAAATGTCAGTTCGGCGACAAGCGAGACGGCGTATGAGCTTCGAAGGACAGGCCCGGTCAAGTTCTCTGGCCTGGTCGAATCCCCTGGCCTGGTGGTGGGGCCTGTTGACGCTCGTCAGCGGCGCAAATATCGCGGCTTGGTTCTTGCTGTACCATCAGCTCCACGCCCGACCGACCGGCCGTCTCGACAGCGCGTCCGGTGTCATGCTCGTTCTTTGTGCGGCCTATGTTTTTGGCTGCGCCTTCAGGTCGTTCCTTCCGCGCGCGGATGTTCAGCGCATCTGCCTGTTCGACACTTGGCTGTCGAGCGTTGTCGTCGGACGGTCAGTAGCAACCGTGGCCGAGATCTGCTTCGCGGCGCAGTGGGCCATTGTCCTGCACCAACTTGGCACGATGACGGGCGCGGACACGACGCTGAGCGCCGCCTGGGTCGTCATGCCGCTGATTCTCATCGCGCAATGTTTCTCATGGTACGCGGTGCTGACCACCAACTTTTTGGCCAACGCCATCGAAAATTCGATATGGGCAGTCGCCTTCGCGGCGGTCGGGATTGGCCTCTGCCGCCTGCTACCGGACTTTGCCGGTCCGGTTCGCGAGGCCCTCGCCATCGCGATCGCCGGGATTGCAGCCTATCTGACTTTTCTCATGACCATCGACGTCCCGATGTATCTCGCGCGATGGCGGGCGAAGATTTCCGATGGCGGCAGGCTTCTGAGACCCCTCGAGGGCCTGCGTGACGCGAGCACGCGTTGGATCGTGACGCACGACCTTGCCAAGTGGAAGGAGGAGATCGCCTGGATGTCGCTTTATTTCACTGCGGCGGTCTGGGCAAGCCTCGCGCTCTGCCTCTTCTACTCGATCGAGAATCAGTTCACGCACTGTCGCGCCGAAGGGACCGTTGCAAGCTGTGTCATCGAGCGCGTCGGTAGTCGTTAGCAAACAGCTCGTGGTAAAGCGCCAACATCGTCGTTGAAGACGACGGCGTCCGTTTCGAGGACATTTCTCGTCATTTCCTGATGAGCCTAATCGACGGCATACTCCAGGGCGCGCGCCGTTCGACTGTGCTCGCGCCCTCGCGCTTCGAGGCGAACGCGCCGCATCACCTCCAGGATCACTTGTTCTCAGCTCGGTAAGAAGGTCACCGCCTCGATCCGGTTGCCGTCGAGGTCGCGGATGAAGGCGGCGTAATAGCCGGCAGAATAGTGCGGGCGCAACCCCGGCGCGCCGTCGGAGGTGCCGCCGGCCTTGAGCGCGGCGGCATGAAACGCGTTGACCGCTTCGGTGTCCGCCGCGCGCAGGCAGATATGCACGCCGCTGTCGGCGGCGAGCGGGTCCATGGCGGTGCGGCGGTTGACCCAGAACTCCGGATGTTTCTTGCCGAAGCCGATGGCGGCGTCCGGCCACTCGCGCAGCTTCGCCATGCCGAGCGTAGCGAGCAGCGCCGTGTAGAACCGCTCGGCCGCGCCAAGATCGCGCACGGCGACGGAAATGTGGTCGATCATCGAGCCACTCCTCCTTGCCCTCTCGTCGCACCAGCGCCGAGGAAGAAATGCACCCCTCACTCGGCCGATCGCTTCGCTCGCGTCCACCCTCTCCCCTTACGCCTGGGCACCGGATTTCACGAGCTTGTAGACGATTGAATCCATCAGCGCCTGGAACGAGGCGTCGATGATGTTGGGCGATACGCCGACCGTCGTCCAATGATCGCCACTCTCGTCGGCGCTCTCGATCAGCACGCGGGTGACCGCCTGGGTGCCGGAATTGAGGATACGCACGCGATAGTCGGTGAGTTTCAGGCCGGCGATGTAGCTCTGATATTTGCCGAGATCCTTGCGCAGCGCGAGGTCGAGAGCGTTGACCGGTCCGTTGCCCTCGGCGGCGGAGATCATGGTGTCGTCGCCGACCTTGACCTTGACCACCGCCAGGCTGACGGTGACGCGCTCGCCCTTGGCGTTGATGCGTTGCTCGACATTGACGTCGAATTTCTCCACGTCGAAATAGCGCGGCACCTTGCCGAGCAGGCGCCGGGCCAGGAGTTCGAACGAGGCGTCGGCCGCCTCATAGGCGTAGCCGACCGCTTCGCGCTCCTTGACCTGCTCGAGCAGGCGGGAAAGCCGCGGATCATCCTTGCCAACGGCCAAGCCGATACGCTCGAGCTCGGCGGCGAGATTCGAGCGGCCGGATTGATCGGAGACCAGAAGCTTGCGCTTGTTGCCGACGCGCTCGGGCGCGACGTGCTCGTAGGTCGCCGGGTCCTTGACGATGGCGGAGGCGTGAATGCCGGCCTTGGTGGCAAAGGCACTCTCGCCAACATAGGGCGCATGGCGGTCGGCGGCGCGATTGAGGAGGTCGTCGAGCGCGTGCGAGACGCGCGCGATGTTGCCGAGCGCCGCCTCCGACACGCCGATGTCGAATTTCTGCGCATAGTCCGGCTTGAGCTTGAGCGTCGGGATGATCGAGGTGAGATTGGCGTTGCCGCAGCGCTCGCCGAGCCCATTGAGCGAGCCTTGAATCTGCCGCGCACCGGCGCGCACCGCGGCAAACGTATTCGCCACCGCCTGCTCGGTGTCGTTATGGGCGTGGATGCCGACGTGGTCGCCGGGGATCTTGGCGCAGACCTCGCCGACGATCTTCTCCACCTCGTGCGGCAGCGTGCCGCCATTGGTATCGCAGAGAACGACCCAGCGCGCGCCCTCCTCATACGCCGCCTTGGCGCAGGCGAGCGCATAGGCCGGATTGGCCTTGTAGCCGTCGAAGAAATGCTCGCAGTCGAGCAGCACCTCGCGGCCCTTGGCCTTGGCCGCGCGCACGCTGTCGCGGATCGAGGCGAGGTTCTCCTCTTCCGTCGTCTCCAGCGCGACGCGCACGTGATAGTCCCAGGATTTAGCGACGAAGCAGATGGCGTCCGCCTCGGCGGCAAGGAGCGCGGCCAGGCCCGGATCGTTGGCGGCCGAGCGACCGGGCCGCCGGGTCATGCCAAAGGCGGTGACTTTTGCCTTGAACGGCCGCCGCTCGGCAAAGAAGCTCGTGTCGATCGGATTAGCGCCGGGATAGCCGGCCTCGACATAGTCGATGCCCAGTTCGTCGAGCATGCGCGCGATGGCGAGCTTGTCGGCGAGCGTGAAGTCGACGCCGTTAGTCTGCGCGCCGTCGCGCAGCGTGGTGTCGAACAGATAGAGGCGCTCGCGTGCCATGGTTCTCGTCAGCCCGAATAAAGCCGATAGACGGTATAGAGGGCGATTGCGGCGGCAAAGGCGATCACGGCGTATTTGAGCACCAGGTAGGAGAGCCAATGCCGCTGGAACGGCATATCGCGAAGCTTCATGGCGCCCTCCGTTCGGCGGTGCCGGCGGCGGCTGCGGCGAGCGGCTTGACCATCGTGGTGTTGGCGAGCCACTCACCGGCGCGAAAGACGGTGTTGCGCGTGCGCGCGGCATAACCGCGCCGCTCGAAGAAGCCGCGCGCCGTGTCGCTCGCCTCGACCACGAGCTCTTTGCTGCCGCGCGCGGCGGCAAGCTTTTCCAGCGCGTCGGCGAGCATGTTGCCGGCCCCCTGCCCGGCCGCGGCCGGATGCACATAGAGCATGTCGATGCGCACATTGTCGGAGAGCGAAGCGAAGCCGACCGGGGCGCCGGCAAGCGTCGCCACCAGCGTCAGCGCGCCGGCAAGTTTTTCCGCGAACGCCTCCTCGTCATCCGCAGCGGACGCCCAGGCCGCCTGCTGCGCCTCGCTGTAATCGTCAACGGTCAGCTCTTCGATCGCGGCGCGGAAAATCTCCGCGAGCAGCGGCACATCGGCCGGCAACAGCGGCCGCAGCGCCAGGTTTGGGCGCGCCTGGGCGATCATCGCGCGATCTCCCAAGTGGTGCCGTCCTTGGTGTCCTTCAATGCGACACCCATCTTAGCGAGCTCGTTGCGGATGCGGTCGGATTCGGTGAAATTCTTCAGCTTCCGCGCCGCATTGCGCGCTTCGATCAGGCTCACGACCTGACCTTCGTCGACCGCGATCGATGCCGGCCGAAAGGCCGCCCATTCGGCGCGCGTCTTTTGCAACAATCCCAGCAACAGCGCGGTCGCCTTCAGCGACGCGGCCGCCGGCTTGGCGCCCTTGACCGCCTCGCCGCGCAATTCGTGCAAGGCAGCGAGCGCCTTCGGCGTATTCAAATCGTCCGTCAGCCCATCGAGCGCATCGGCACAGAGCAATCCCGGCACCGCATCGCCGCTCAGCGCGTACCAATGGTCGAGGACTTTCTGCGCCTCCCGCAGCCCGGCGACCGTCCAGCTGATCGGCTGACGATAGTGCGTCTGCAGCATGGCCAGACGCACCACCTCGCCCGGCCAATCCTGCAGCAATTCGTGAATGGTCACGAAGTTGCCGAGCGACTTCGACATCTTCTCGCCCTCGACCTGCAAGAAGCCGTTGTGCATCCAGAAATTCGCCATCATCGGCGTGTGGAAGGCCGAGCGCGATTGCGCGATCTCGTTCTCGTGGTGCGGGAAGACGAGATCGATGCCGCCGCCATGGATGTCGAAGATTTCGCCGAGATATTTCCAGGACATCGCCGAGCATTCGATGTGCCAGCCGGGACGGCCGGGAACGGCGATGCCGCGGGGCGACGGCCACGCCGGCTCGCCGGGCTTCGACGGCTTCCACAGCACGAAATCCATCGGGTCGCGCTTATAGGCGGCGACCTCGACGCGGGCGCCGGCGATCATCTCCTCGAGCGGGCGCTTCGACAGCTGGCCGTAATCGCGCATCGAGGGCACGCTGAACAGCACATTGTCCTCGGCGACATAGGCGTTGCCCAATGCCACCAATCGCTCGATCAGCACGCGCATCTCGGCGATGTTCTCGGTCGCCCGCGGCTCGACCGTGGGCGGCAGGCAGCCGAGCGCGGCCACGTCCTCGTGAAACTGGCGGTCGGTCTTTTCCGTGACCCGGCGGATCGCCTCGTTGAGCGGCAGCGCGGGATAGTCCTCGGCCGCCCGCGCGTTGATCTTGTCGTCGACGTCGGTGATGTTGCGGACGTAGGTGACTTTGGTCTCGCCCTTGCCGCCGTCCCACACGCCCTGTTTGGCCAGATGACGCAGCAGGCGGAACAGGACATCGAAGACGATCACCGGCCGCGCATTGCCAATATGGGCGAAGTCGTAGACCGTGGGCCCGCACACATAGACGCGCACGTTGGCCGGATCGAGCGGGCGAAAAACCCGCTTCTCGCGCGTCAGCGTATCGTAGAGCTTGAGTTCCATCGAATGAAACCACGCACCTCGGGCCTGCTGGCCGGGCGTCCATTGGTCTCGACGGTGAGAAAAGACGGCCGCAGCCAGCGTGGGTCGCTAGCGAATAATCTCCCGGCAAATGCCGCAGATCGGGTTAAGGCCGTTCATGGCGCGCACAATGGTCGAGGACGGCGATGGCGTCAAGCCTCGGACGCCCGTGGCCGGAATGTCACGCCGCCGCATAATCTGCCCGGCAGCCTGTGGAAACATTCCGAATTCGGTTGCTCGGAACATGAGTTAACGAAACCTTAACCTCACGGCCGCAATCTTGGCGTCTGCTGCCACCCCCGAGTGTGGTCGCGCCGTTCCGGCGCCGGATGGGGGGATGGGGGATTTCATGCGTTGCGTGATTGCGGCCGCCGCTTTCGCCGCCGTGCTGCTCGGCGCCGCCGCCGCACAGGCGGAGAAGCGCATCTTCATCATCGCCAACAATGCCGACGGCTACGGGGTCGACCGTTGCCTCGCCTCGGGCGAGTCCTGCGGCAAGGCGGCGGCAAATTCCTACTGCCGCACGCGCGAGTTCGCACAGGCGCTGTCGTACCGCAAGGTCGAGCGCGAGGACATCACCGGTGCCATTCCGGCGAACGCCTCCTGCCGCGGCTCGAGCTGTGACGACTTCGTCGCCATCGAGTGCGCGCGCTGATGATCTCCTGATCTCGTCCGCCGTCTTAAAAACGCACGATCGCCGCGCGTGAATCGAGCGCACGCCGGCACATGTGCTGAGCCGTTGCGCCGAGCGGCGACTTCAGCCATGTTCGCCCGGCCTTCAATCGCGCCCTGCGGCAGCTTTCGGCGGGACCCGCCAGATTCGCCACCGAGGCCGCACAAGGGAAAAGCGCGTGACCGTGAAGCTCTATTCCTTCTTCCGCTCGTCGGCCGCCTACCGCGTGCGCATCGCGCTCAATCTCAAGGGCGTCGCCTACGAGACGATGCCGGTTCACCTGGTCAAGGAGGGCGGCCACAACAGGCGGCCAGAATTCCGCGCGGTGAACCCGCAGATGCGCGTTCCGGCGCTGGTCGCGCCGACCGGCGAGGTGCTGATCCAGTCGCTCGCCATCATCGAATATCTCGACGAGACTCATCCCGATCCGGCGCTGCTGCCCAAGGATCCGATCGCCCGCGCGCAAGCGCGCGCACTGGCGCAGACCGTCGCCTGCGACATCCATCCGCTCAACAATATCGGGGTGTTGCGTTACCTGAAGAACGAAATGCATCAGCAGCAGAGCGCGATCGACGCTTGGTACCATCACTGGGTGCGCACCGGATTCGAGGCGCTGGAGCCGCTGGTGCGGCCCGCTCCCTATGCCTACGGCGCGCAGGTGACGCTTGCCGATATCTGTCTCGTGCCGCAGGTCTACAATGCGCGGCGGCTGAAGGTGCCGCTCGACAAATTTCCAAACATCGTCGGCATCGAAGCCGCCTGTCTCAAGCTCGCCGCCTTCGACCGCGCGCGTCCGGAAAATCAGCCGGATGCCGAGTAGTGCCGCAGCTTCACACTTTGGTCACCATTGCGTCGCATCGCAATATCCCCCGGACGGAGCCGGGTGTCGGGACCGAACGATGATCAAGCTCTTGCGCAGTCTCGGCCGTTTGACGCTCTGTGCGGTTGCCTTCATAGTCTTCGCCGCCCCTGCCGCCGCCCAGGGCCTTCCACCGGATCAATCAGCGAACAGCGTTTGCGCGCGCCTGGAAGGCCAGCTCGCGATTGTTGACCGCGGCACTGCCGATCCCGCGCGCGCCGAGCTGATCCAGCACGCCGAAGACGCCGTCGCCCGGCAGCAGGCCGATCTCGACCGCACGCTCGCGCAATCGCGCCGCCAGGGCTGCGAGGGGATTGGCGGATTTTTCGCGCTGTTCACCGGCCAGGCGCCGCAGTGCCAGCCGCTCAACGCGCAGATTCAGCAGATGCGCGGCAATCTCGACCGCATGATGAGCGATCTCGAACGGCTCAAGAGCGGCAACACCGACCAGGACAGCCGGCGCCGCGCGCTGATTGCGCAATTGGCGCAAAACAATTGCGGGCCGCAATATAGCCGCGCCGCCGCGGCCGCGGGACAAGGCGGCGGCTTTCTCGACACGCTGTTCGGCCGCATCATCAATCCGGCAGGCGACGGCGCGCCGGCCGGGACCTATCGCACCGTCTGCGTGCGCACCTGCGACGGCTATTTCTTCCCGATCTCCTACTCGACTGTGCCGGACCATTTCCCCGAGGACCAGCGCGCGTGCCAGCGCCTTTGCCCCGCCGCGGAAGCCGCCCTCTACACCTATCGCAATCCGGGCGAGGATATCAGCCAGGCGGTGTCGCTCGGCGGCCGCACCTACACGGAATTGCCGAACGCCTTCCTCTATCGCCGCGAGTTCAGTGCCGCCTGCTCCTGCCGCCGCCCCGGCCAGAGCTGGGCGGAAGCGCTCAAGAACGCCGACGACAGCTCCACGCTCGAACGCGGCGACATCATCGTGACCGAGGAGACGGCCAAAGCACTGTCGCAACCGCAAAAAGGCGCTCCGGGCGCCCCCGGCACCGTCACCGGCAAGCCGCCGCCCAAAGCCAGCGCCAACCCGCCTGATGCGAGCGCGCCGGCGGCGCCGGCCGCCGACGCCGATCAAGCCAAGGACGCCGTGCGCACCGTCGGACCGCCCTTCGTCGCGGCGCACTGATTTCAGTTGCGTCAGCCTGGCTCCGAACCAAGAATCAAAAATCCGCGGCGCCGGCCTTCGCCGTGGCGATGCCCTTGACCGTCGCGCGCTCGGGCGCGGGCGACTCGCCGCCGGGATCGCGAAACCGATTGACGATCGGATAGCGCCGGTCGCGGCCGAAGTTTTTCAGCGTCACCTTCACGCCGGGCGCCGCCTGCCGGCGCTTGTACTCGGCCACCGCCAGCATGCGCTCGACCTTCATCACCGTGTCGCGGTCGAACCCGGCGGCGACGATGGTGGCGAGCGGCTCCTCGCGCTCGACCAGCCGCTCGAGAATGCGGTCGAGCACGCCGTAGGGCGGCAGCGTGTCCTGGTCGGTCTGGTTCTCGCGCAGCTCCGCGCTCGGCGCTCGCGTCAGCACGTTCTCGGGGATGACGCCGCCGTCGGGGCCGAGCGCGCCCTCCGGCTTCCAGCGGTTGCGCAGGCGCGCCAGACGATAGACTTCGGTCTTGTAGAGGTCCTTGATCGGATTGAAGCCGCCGTTCATGTCGCCGTAGAGCGTGGCATAGCCGACCGACATTTCCGATTTGTTGCCGGTGGTCACCACCATCAGGCCGAATTTGTTGGAGATCGCCATCAGGATCGTGCCGCGGGCGCGCGCCTGCAGGTTCTCCTCGGTGACGTCGCGCGGCGCGCCGCCGAAGATGCCGGTCAGCGCCGTTTCGAGCCCGTGCACCGCGCTCTCGATCGGAACGAGGTCGTAGCGCACGCCGAGCGCGCGCGCGATCGATGCAGCGTCGTCGAGCGATTGCTGCGAGGTGTATTGGAACGGCAGCATCACGCAGCGCACGCGCTCGGCTCCCAGCGCATCGACCGCGAGCGCGGCGCACAAGGCCGAATCGATGCCGCCGGAAAGGCCGAGCACGACGCCGGCAAAGCCGTTCTTGTCGACATAGTCGCGCAAGCCGACCATGCAGGCGGTGTAATCCTCCTGGTCCAGCTCCTCCCGCGCCGCGACCGCGCCCTGCGCGCAGCGCCAGACGCCTTCGCCGCGCGACCAATGCGTCGTCACTACCGCTTCGCGGAAGGCCGGAAGCTGGAACGCGATCGAGCGGTCGGCGTTGAGCGCGAATGATGCGCCGTCGAACACCAGCTCGTCCTGGCCGCCGACCTGGTTGATGTAGATGAGCGGCAAGCCCGCCTCGGTGACGCGCGCGACCGCCACATTGAGGCGCACGTCGATCTTGTCGCGCCAATAGGGCGAGCCGTTGGGCACGATGAACAGCTCCGCGCCGGTCTCGCTCAGGCATTCGACCACGTTCTCGTAGTCGCCCCAGTCGGTCCAGGTATCCTCGCAGATGGGCAGGCCGAGGCGCACGCCGCGGAAGCTCACCGGGCCGGGTAGCGGCCCGGTCGCGAACACACGCTTCTCGTCGAAGACGCCGTAATTGGGCAGGTTGACCTTGAAGCGGATGGCATCGATGCGTCCGGCGGCAAGGAGCGCGTAGGCGTTATAGAGCTTGCCGTCCTCGACCCAGGGCGTGCCGATGAGGACAGCCGGGCTGCCGTCGCCGGTCTCGCGCGCCAAGCTCTCGACCGCGGCGCGGCAGGCGGCCTGGAACGCGGGCTTGAGCACCAAATCCTCGGGCGGGTAGCCGGCGATGAAAAGCTCGGAAAACGCGACGATCTCGGCGTGATCGCGCGCGGCTTGCGCGCGGGCGTCGCGGGCGCGCTGCAGATTGCCGGAAACGTCGCCGACGATCGGATTGAACTGCGCCACCGCAATGGCCAGCCGGTCAGCGGGATTGCTGTTCATGCCCAAGGTCTAGCGCCGGATCGTCCGCTCCGGCAATGGCCTCCTCCGCACCAAGAGCGCGTCAGTTCAAGCGGCCGAGGGGATACGGGCCGAGCTTGAGGCTTGCCTGTATGAACACGCCGTAAATATCGGTTTTCCAATCGACCGGCTGCGGGAATGCCGTCTCGCCGACGATATGGTTCTCGAAATGCGTATCGCCGTTGGTCTGCATGTGCCAATAACGGGCGCCGATGCCGACGCTGGCATATTGCGTCACCTGATATGACAGCAACGCCTCCAACTGAAAGCCTTGGCCTCTGCCGTCCTCCGGGATCGGCCCGGTGAAGTCGCCAACGCCGGTGCCGATGCGCAGCCAATGGGCGTCGGTGCCATTGAGCCACACCAAGGGCAGCCAAGCGGCGTCCGCATTCAGCGTGAAGCGCTCTGCCAAGCGAAGCGAGCCGTCGAGACCGATGCGCAACGACTGCCAATTGTTGTTCTGCGTGATCACCTCGATCAGCGTCGGCACCGGCGGCTGGCAGATGTCGGGATTGCTGGTGGTTTGCGTGCAGCCAAAGGCGTTCACGATCTCACGGAAGTAGTGATAGCCGGCGAAGGCGCCGACGCGAAAGTCGCCGCCCCGTATGACGTTATATCCGAGATCCGCGCTGGCATAGGCTATGGAGCCGTCGCGTTGATCGCTATTCGTGCTCGAATAGGGCACGATGAACGGCGGAAAATCTTCGTCCTTCAGGCTTCCGCCCCAGAGGGCGCCAGCACCGACATAGCCCTTGATGAACCAGCCGCTGGTAAACGCGACACGACCGAAAAGTTCGCCCGCGTTCACGTCCATTCCGCTGTAGGTCAGGCGCGACACCAGCGCGTCGGAAGAACTCGGCACGTCGTAGAGGCTCTTGCCGGTGTTGGCGTTGCCGTACCAATAGCGCGCCGCGAACTCGAGCTGCCAGGCGGGAACCGGGCGCGGCGCAAAATAATCGACCTCCGGCAGCGGAGCAGCCTTTGTCGGCAGCGCTGCCGGCAACAGCGGCCACACCGGCTGATCGGCCGCAACAGCCGGCGTCGCGATCATTATGGCGACCGCAAGCAAATGCGGTAAATAAATCCGCTTCGGCACCGTACGCCCCGCACCCTGTTCACGTCTTCTTTTTTCGATGCGGAGAATTTGAATCGAATTGTTTGCGTATTCCTTTATCGCCGCGGTCGAAGGACGATCAGGCTGAGCAGTTCGTAAATTTGGATTTCGGAAAGGATGGCGGCGTCGGTCATTCCGGCGGCCGCAAAGGCGACGAGCCCGGAACCGCGCCCCGGCCTTTACAATCCGGCCACCGCCGGCAACGGCTTTGGCTTGTTTTGCCGTTTCGCCTTGAGCAGGTCGGCCAGCAGGAAGGCGAGGTCGAGCGACTGCTCGGCATTGAGCCGCGGATCGCACACGGTGTGATAGCGGTCGTTGAGGTCTTCCTCGCTGATGGCGCGCGCGCCGCCGGTGCATTCGGTGACGTTCTGGCCGGTCATTTCCAGATGCACGCCGCCGGCATAGGTGCCCTCGGCGGCATGCATCTGAAAGAACGTCCGCACCTCCCTGAGGATTTGATCGAACGGCCGCGTCTTGTAGCCGGTCACCGAGGTGATGGTGTTGCCGTGCATGGGATCGCACGACCACACGACGTTGCGGCCCTCGCGCTTGACCGCGCGCACCAGCGGCGGCAGGCACTCGGCGATCTTCTCGGCGCCCATGCGGCAGATCAAGGTAAGGCGGCCGGGCTCGTTGTCGGGATCGAGCAGGTCGATCAGCTTGATAAGCTCGTCGGCCTTTTGCGTCGGGCCGGTCTTCAGGCCGAGCGGATTCTTGATGCCGCGGCAGAACTCGACATGAGCGTGATCCGCCTGCCGGGTGCGGTCGCCGATCCACAGCATGTGGCCGGACGTGCAATACCAGTCGCCGGTCGTCGAATCGACGCGCGTGAAGGCCTGCTCGTAGCCGAGCAACAGCGCCTCGTGGCTGGTGTAGAACTCGGTCGAGCGCAGCTCCGGATGGCTCTCGAGGTCGAGCCCGCAGGCCTGCATGAAGCCGAGCGCTTCCGAAATCTG
>DATHCD010000073.1:0-2851 GCA_035319735.1 Xanthobacteraceae bacterium
CCCCGTTCCTGCAGCAGACCTTGCAGCCGTTTCTGATCAACACACTCGGCAATGTCCCGGGCATCGGACCGGCCTTTGGCGGGCCGCCCTATGGCATCGGCATGCTCACGGCAGGGCTGATCCTCGCCATCATGGTGCTGCCGTTCGTCACTTCGATTTCGCGCGACGTCTTTGAAGCGGTGCCGGCGGTTCTCAAGGAAGCGGCCTATGGGCTGGGCTGCACCACTTGGGAGGTGGTGCGAAACGTTGTGTTGCCCTACGCCCGGGTTGGCGTCATCGGCGGAATCATGCTCGGCCTCGGTCGCGCGCTGGGCGAGACCATGGCGGTGACCTTCGTCATCGGCAACGCCCACCACATCTCCCCCTCGTTGCTTGCGCCCGGCACGACCATTTCCGCGACCATCGCCAACGAATTTACCGAGGCGGTGGGCGACCTTTACACCTCGGCGCTGATTGCGCTCGGCCTTATCCTCTTTGTCATCACCTTCATCGTGCTCGCGGCGGCCCGTTACATGCTGCTGCGCATCGAACGCCGGATCGGGTGACGCCATGGAGGTTCAAGGCTACGCAGCACGGCGCATTCGCAACGGCATCGCAACGGGCCTGTCGCTGGCTGCGACGGCGTTCGGCCTGGGCTGGCTGGTGCTGATCCTGGGAGTGTTGCTGTGGAAGGGATTTAGCGGCCTGTCGGTCGCGGTGTTCACGCAAATGACGCCGCCGCCGGGCTCGGCCGGCGGTCTGCTTAATCCCATCGCGGGCAGTTTAATCATGACGGTGCTCGCCGTCGTGATCGGCACGCCGATTGGCATCCTGGCTGGAACCTACCTGGCCGAATACGGCCGCTACGACCGCCTCAGCAGTGTGGTGCGCTTCATCAACGATATTCTGCTGAGCGCGCCCTCCATCGTGGTCGGGCTATTCATCTACGAAATCCTGGTCGCGCCACTGCGGCACTTTTCCGGCTGGGCCGGCGGCGTGGCGCTTGCGGTGCTCGTCATCCCTGTGGTGGTGCGCACGACCGAGGACATGCTCACATTGGTGCCAAACGCGTTGCGCGAGGCGGCGACCTCCATCGGCCTGCCGCGCTCCATGTCGATTACCCGTATCTGTTATCGCGCCGCGCGCGCCGGCATGGTGACAGGAGTGCTGCTTGCTGTCGCTCGCATAAGCGGCGAGACCGCGCCGCTGTTGTTCACTTCGCTCAACAATCAGTTCTGGAGCACGAACCTCAACGCGCCGTTGGCCAGCCTTCCGGTGGTGATCTTCCAGTTCGCGCTCAGTCCCTACAAGGACTGGCAGGCGCTGGCCTGGACCGGCGCCCTTATCATTACGCTCGCGGTTTTGGCTTTGAGCATCACCGCGCGCTCCCTCGTCTCCTCGAGAGGATAGTCATGAACGTTGCTTCCGTCGCAGTCCCCACCGTCGCCCACGCACCGGTCGATCACGCGGGTCTCGCAGAAAAGCTCACGATCCGAAATCTCGACTTCTTCTACGGTGACGCGCGCGCGCTGAAATCGATCAGCCTGCCGCTCTACAAGAACAAGGTCACCGCCTTCATCGGCCCCTCCGGCTGCGGCAAATCGACTCTGCTGCGCGTGCTCAATCGCATGTACGACCTTTACCCGAACCAGCGCGCCACGGGCGATGTTACCTTCGATGGCGAGAACATCCTGTCACCGAAGCAGGATCTTAATCTGCTGCGCGCGCGCATCGGCATGGTGTTCCAGAAGCCGACGCCGTTCCCGATGTCGATCTACGAAAACATCGCCTTCGGCATCAGGCTGTATGAGCGCATGCCGAAATCCGAGCTCGACGGGAGGGTGGAGCACTCGCTCAAGCGCGCCGCCCTGTGGGACGAGGTCAAGGACAAGCTCGCCGCCAACGGGCAGAGCCTTTCCGGCGGCCAGCAGCAGCGCCTCTGCATCGCCCGCACCGTCGCTGTGCGTCCCGAAGTCATCCTGTTCGATGAGCCTTGCTCGGCGCTCGATCCGATCTCGACCGCCAAGATCGAGGAGTTGATCGATGAATTAACCGATGATTATACGATCGTGATCGTTACTCATAACATGCAGCAGGCCGCCCGCGTGTCCGACTTCACCGCCTTCATGTATCTGGGCGAACTGATTGAGTTCGACTCCACGAGCAAGATGTTCACCGCGCCGCATGACCAGCGCACGCAGGACTATATAACCGGCCGCTTCGGGTGACCGTCATGACCGAATTCTCGACCAGAATCGACCACACCGCCAAGGCTTTCGACACCGATCTGCAGGAGATCATGCGCAAGGTCGCCGAAATGGGCGGCCTCGTGGAAAAGCAGATTTCGGACGCGGCGCAGGCGTTGCTGGAGCGCGACACGGAGCTCGCGGAGCGGGTGATCGCCACCGACCCGACGATCGACGCGATGCAGCGCGACATCGAAGAGAAGTCGATCCTGACCATCGCGCGGCGGCAGCCCATGGCCATCGATCTGCGCGAGATCGTCGGCGCCATGCGCGTATGCAACGACCTCGAACG
Source organism: Xanthobacteraceae bacterium (assembly GCA_035319735.1). Taxonomy (GTDB): domain Bacteria; phylum Pseudomonadota; class Alphaproteobacteria; order Rhizobiales; family Xanthobacteraceae; genus BOG-931. The sequence continues at coordinate 2,518 of DATHCD010000073.1, forward strand.
GATCGGCGATCATGCCAAGCATATCGGCAAGCGCGTGGTTGCGCTCGGCGGCGACCTTTATCCGCAAACGCTGATCCGCGGCGTCGAGCACATGGCGGAGCTGGTGCTGGCGCAGATCAAGCAGGTGCTCGACGCCTACGCGGGCCGCGATCTGCAGGGCGCGCTCGCGGTGTGGAAGGGCGACGAGGAAGTCGACGCGCTGTGTACGTCGCTGTTCCGCGAGCTTTTGACCTACATGCTGGAAGACCCGCGCAACATCACCTTCTGCATGCATCTGATGTTCTGCGCCAAGGACATCGAACGGATGGGTGATCACGCCACCAACATCGCCGAG
>DATHCD010000074.1:0-3933 GCA_035319735.1 Xanthobacteraceae bacterium
ATTTTCGAAGACACGCCGGCTCTCTCGATCGATCCTGCGGGCGTACGTAAGCGTATCGTCACGCCGGGCGCGCGGCTGCGCGCCGGCACAGTGGTGCTTGCCGGAAACGTGCAGATCAAGACGCTGCTGCCGCGCATTGCCTCGACGCTCATTCCCATCACCACCTATGTGATCACGACCGCCCCGGTTGGCCCGCGCCTTGCCGAAGCGGTTGGTTATCGCGGCGCTGTCAGCGATACCGATCTTGCCGACAATCATTACCGCATTGTTGGCGGCGACCGGCTGATGTGGTCGGGCCGTGCCACGGTGTGGCCGCGCGATCCGCGCCGTTACGTCGCGGCGCTGACCGCCGACATCGCGAAAACCTACCCACAACTCGGCAAGATCGATGTCGACTATGCGTGGGCGGGCACCTTGGGCAACACGGTGCATCGCATGCCGCAGATCGGCGAGCTTGGCCCCGGCGTATGGCTGGCCAGCGGATTTGGCGGTCACGGCCTCAACACCACCGCCATGGCCGGCAATCTTATTGCCCGCGCGGTCGTCGGCGGCGATCACACCTGGCGGCAGTTTACGCCCTTCGAGCTGGTTTGGGCCGGCGGCATTCTCGGCCGTGCCGCCACGCAGATGCGCGTCTGGATCAAACGGGCGAGCGACGCCTACGCCGAGCGCCGCGCCCGCGCCAGAGACTTCGCGCATCATCAGCCGCTCGAACTCGCTGCACCACCGCGACCGACTCCAGATACGACGACATCCGACTCCATCGTGCCTGGCGGCGCCGGTATCGATGAATCTCCGCCGCCACAGCCGCCGGAGCCGGAAAGGCGGCATGAGCGCGCCTGAATGTGATCCTCAGATGCGCTCGAAATGAATCTCGTCGGCCACGGTCGTCCAGGTGGCGATGTCGGCGGCAAGCCGTTTCCTGAATTCCTCCGGGGTCGATGGCGCCGGATCGTTGCCGAAGGCGCGCAGCCGCTCAGCGATCGTCGGCTCTTTGAGCAGGCGCACGACCTCGGTGTTGAGGCGCCTGACGATCAGCTCTGGCAGGCCCGCCGGCGCAATCAAGCCTTGCCAACCCCTCACATCGAATCCGGGAACGCTTTCGTTGACAGGCGGCACCTCGGGCAAGGCGAAGTAGTGATTTGAACTGGAAACCGCGAGCGCGTTGAGCTTGCCGCTGCGAATGAAGCCGATCAGGCTCGCCGGCGGATCCATCATAAAGTCGAGCCGTCCGGCGATCAGTTCGGTGGTCGCCGGCTCGCTACCGCGGAACGGCACGTGCTGAACCTTGATCTTGGTCTTGAGCGAGAGCAGCTCGATGGCCAGGTGCGGGCCGGAGCCGACGCCGGGCGTGCCGTAAAGCAGCGGCGCCGGGCGCGAGCGCGCGGCGTCGAGCAGCTCGGCGACAGTTTTGATTCCGCTCGCCGCGTTGGTGCACATGACGTACGGATATTCCGACGCCAGCGTGATCATGGTGAAGTCGTCGATCGAGCGATACGGCAGGTGCGCGAAGGTCGCGGCGGCGCTGGCGTGTCCCGATGGGATGACCTCCAGCGTATAGCCGTCGGGTGCGGCGCGCGCGACGAAGGCGGCGGCGGTCGTGCCCGAGGCGCCGGTGCGCGGCTCGACGATGACCGGCTGGCCGAGCGCTTTTTGCAAGCCGTCGGCAATGAGGCGCGCGACCACATCGGACGGGCCGCCGGCCGGAAAGCCGTGGAAAATCGTGATCGTGCGCGAGGGCCAATCGGCTTGCGCGTCAGCCGTGCCGGCAGCAAGTCCGGCGACGCCAGCAAGCCCGCCAACCACAGCGCGGCGCGTGAGTTTTCTGGTCATGGCGTAGCCTCTGATTTTGTTGTCGTGACAGTCCGGATTTTGTTTCGGCCTTGACGTTGCAGCCATTACCGTCCTTCGCGCCTTGCCATGAAGGCGAGCCGCTCGAACAGATGCACGTCCTGTTCGTTCTTCAACAGCGCGCCATGTAGCGGCGGGATCAGCCGTTTGGGATCGCGTTCGCGCAGCGTCTCGACGGAAATGTCTTCGACCATAAGGAGCTTGAGCCAGTCCAGAAGCTCGGATGTCGAAGGCTTCTTTTTCACGCCAGGCACATCGCGGATTTCGTAAAACAGTTTGAGCGCCTCGCCCACAAGCCGTTGTTTGATGCCCGGAAAATGTACCTCGATGATGGCGCGCATGGTGTCGGGATCGGGAAAGCGGATGTAATGAAAAAAGCAGCGGCGCAGGAACGCGTCCGGCAACTCCTTTTCATTGTTGGAGGTGATGACCACGATGGGCCGGCGCCGGGCATGGACCGTTTCGCCGGTCTCGTAGACGAAGAATTCCATGCGATCGAGCTCTTGCAGGAGATCGTTGGGAAACTCGATATCGGCCTTGTCGATCTCGTCGATCAGCAGCACCGGCCGGTCGTCGGAGGCGAATGCGTCCCACAGCTTGCCGCGCTTGATGTAGTTGCGGATGTCCTTGACGCGCGGGTCGCCCAATTGGCTGTCGCGCAGCCGCGTCACCGCATCGTATTCATAGAGCCCCTGCAGCGCCTTGGTGGTGGATTTGATGTGCCATTCGAGCAGCGGTGCGCTGAGCGCCTTGGCAATTTCGATGGCGAGCACGGTCTTGCCGGTCCCCGGCTCGCCCTTGACGAGCAGCGGCCGCTCCAGCGCGATCGCGGCGTTAACCGCCACCTTGAGGTCGTCGGTGGCCACATAGGCGCTGGTCCCTTCGAAGCGCATGAGCATCCTTTTTGGCTTGTCTTCCAAATTAAAACATGTGGCGTTCGTTGGTCACAAGCTGCCGTAAATGCAAGCCGCAGGCCGCGCTATCGGACCACGGTAAACGCGACGATGCGCCCGCGGTCGGCTTCATTAAGCCACTGAATTTATTATATAATACCAGATTAAAGATCAAAGTTTGATAAGCGAACGCATTATGTTTTTTGATATGGTGCAAAGCGGAAGAAGATTTTGTGGTATTCGGCACCATCATTTTATTGTCTCTGTCACGGACCCTCGATATAAGCCCTGCGAGCGGGGAGGCCCCTGCGCGGTCGTGTGCGCGGAGTGAAGGGTATATGCAGTCGGCGAAAAGCAAGAACGGTCGGTCCGACGACAAATCCCACCACCGGAATGGCAACGGCAGAATCGCCGTTGCGGTACTGGGGGGACCTTATCGTCCCACCGACAAAGAGCCGTTTATGAACGAGCGTCAGCGCGAGTATTTCCGCGTCAAGCTCATCGAGTGGCGCGAGGACATTCTCAAGGAGGCCAAGGAGACGCTGCAGCATCTCCAGGACGAGAGCCAGAATCACCCTGATCTCGCCGACCGAGCGTCCTCCGAAACCGATCGCGCCATCGAGTTGCGCGCCCGCGACCGCCAGCGCAAGCTCATTGCCAAGATCGACGCGGCGCTGGCGCGGATCGAAGACGGCACCTACGGTTATTGCGAAGAGACCGGTGAGCCGATCTCCATCAAGCGGCTCGAGGCGCGCCCAATCGCCACGCTGTCGATCGAGGCGCAGGAGCGTCACGAGCGCCGCGAGCGGGTTTACCGCGAGGAGTGAGCGCGGCAACCACTGCGCGAATTTTATCAAAAAGAAAGCGGCCAAGACCGTAGCCTAGTTAGGTGCCTAGGAGCTACTTAGGTTCGGTCTAGGCCACTTGCCCCGCGCTGGCATCGTCACTCTGTCTCCTGCCCGCCTTCCACACATTGATTTGGATCAAAGGCTCGGTTGTCTTTCAATACGACTTCGGCAGCCCCAAAACCCGTTCAGCGATGAAGCAGAGAATGAGCTGCGGCGACACCGGCGCCAGCCGCGGAATCATGCTTTCGCGGAAATAGCGCTCGACGTGATACTCCTTGGCGTAGCCGTAGCCGCCGAGAGTCATCACCGCGGTCTGGCAGGCTTTGTGGCCGGCTTCGGCG
>DATHCD010000075.1:0-118359 GCA_035319735.1 Xanthobacteraceae bacterium
CGGACCTATTGGCGCCTCTGCGATTGCCGCCACGGTGACCAACCCCAAGATCTTCCGATCAGGGTGCGATTTTGCCGCCTGGATTGGGTTGGTGCCACGACAGATGTCAACTGGCGGGAAAGCGAAGCTCGGGCCGATATCGAAACAGGGCGACCGCTACCTGCGGCGCATCCTCGTGGTCGGGGCGGTTTCTACCCTGCGCCGCGCCAAGCAGAATCCGCAAAAATTTCCCTGGGTTACGCGGCTCCTAGCACGGCGACCGTTCAAGGTTGTTGCGGTTGCGCTGGCCAACAAAATGGCCCGCATAGCCTGGGCGCTGTTGATCAGTGGTAAAACCTGTCGATCTGCTTGGTTTGCGGCAGCGTGAGAGGGAGCCTGTCGATGGGAGTATGAGGTTGCGTTAGTGCGTTGAGGAACTGCAGGGGTGATGACGACATTGATGCGAAACGGTCGAGACCGTCGATTGGGAAGACCCGCTAACGTGCCATGCGAGGCGAGAACGCGCGCTTTTGGTTGGGACCCAATCAGCGGATTACATCAGGGCCAGCGGCCACAGCGGCCGCATTCAAAGGCCGTATACATGGCTGCACCCGACACGCTCGCTGAAATGTCAGATTTTCCTCTTGCACCGCGGGCGTCGTCCATACATGGCACATTTCGACCGTTAAACCGGGGCGTCTATATGTCGGCGATCCAGGGAGAAGCCGACATGCCGCTAACATCGCTGATCTATCGTTCGACAACGGAAGTCGCCCAGCGAGACTGTCGCAAGTGGTCAGAGTAATTGACCCATTCCGTTGATCAGCTCGCAGATTGCGACCGAGAGCTGGCCGGCTATGCTGCGGCATCGGTGGCGCGAGGCGTGGGCGCGATACGAATCGGCGCTCCGTGGGTTTTCGGAATTTTGTCTGCAAAGACTTCGACGAAATGATCGACGCCCTCGCCGGTTGCCGGCTGCATGGCCTCATCGAAATAAGTTTCTCTGGCGAGATCGGCTTCCACGCGTTTGAGGATACGGCGATAACGCATCGCCCGGCGCAGCCACCGGCCGCCGACACTGAGCGCGTCGTAGGCCCGCCAGGGATAGAACAAAAGCGGATTGACAATCGGCATACCATGCCGGCGTTGCGTGCGCACCTTGCGCCGGACATAGCCGAATTGCAGCGGGTGAACGCCTTCGATGTGCGTGGCGCTTGAGAACAGGACGAGCGAGTCGAGAAGCTTGGTGCGATTGATGCCAGCGACGACCGCACGGCGCATCACCTTCTCTATATGCTCGTCGGTGTAGTATTGGGTCCAGGCGTCGGCATAAACGCGCTCCCAGCGCTCCTTTGACATCAGCGGGTGTGCCGTGCAGACGTGCTCAAGGTCGTATTTATTCATGTCGGGGTCCATCGGCACCCCGCGCGCGAGCAGCTTCTTGTGATCCTCGGAGCCAGGCAACGGCGTTAAGAAAAAGAACTCTAGAATATCGATCGGCAGTTCCTTCTTGATGATCTCAATGTCGCGCGCAATCGATTCCGGAGTATCGGTTGGGAACCCGAGGATATAGCCCGCATAGGTCATGACCTTGGCTTTCTTCCAGGCCTGCAGCATTTCGCGGTATTCCCAGATCTTGTTCTGACGTTTCTTGGTGCCCATCAGCGACTCTGGGTTGATGTTCTCAAGCCCAATGAAGACGGCGGTGCATCCGGCGCGCGCTGCTTTTTCGATGAAACCGGGAATCCGATGGCATAGCGTGTCAACTTGCAGCAGAAGCTTGATGTTGAACTTGTGGCGCTCACGCAATTCCGTCAATCGGTCAAGGATCGGTTCCCAGTTCTTGTTACGGGCAAAATTGTCGTCGGTGACAAAGAAGCGCGTGATGCCGTGCTCGGCATTGGCGCGTACAATCGCTTCGATGTCGTCGGGCGTGCGGTAGCGAGATTTACGGCCCTGCACGTTGATGATGGTGCAAAAGCTGCATTGAAACGGGCAGCCGCGGCCGGCGTCGAAGCTCGTGTAATGTCCGGCGACACGGGTCGCCGCCCAGCGCGGCAGGATTGGCAGTGTCGCTGCTGCCATCTCCGGCAGATCGCTGAGGTAGTTGTAAATCGGCTTCGTGCGGCCGCTATCGATGTCGCGAAGGAGCGAGGTCATGCGGCCCTCGCCTTCGCCGGCGAAAAGAATGATTCCGAGATCAAGCGCGGTTTTCAGGTCGTTCGGGATCTGCGGCAGCATGGAAAGGCAGCCGCTGACGTGAAAGCCGCCGATTATCACGGGAACGTCGGCGTCGCGGAATTCTCGGGCAAGATCGAGTGCGCGGGGAAATTGATTGGATTGCACGCCGACGAGTCCGACGAAGCCGGAGCGCGCCTTGCGGATTTTCCGGATTGCGCTCTTAACGTCGATGACGGTGTTGCATTCGTCATAGGCCTCGATGTCGATATCAACTTCATCTCCAAGCGCCTTTTTCGCGGCGCACTCGGCCATTAACCCGTACATGCTGGCTAAGCTGTTGGAAGGAACCAGCGACCGCCGCCATTGGATAATGTAGCCGTCGGCGTCGTAATGCGACGGCTTGATCAGAATCACCTTGAACGTCCGCCGCAACATGAGATTGGAGCCCCGCGCAATTCGTCGTCGTACGAGGGTTTTACGACCCAACCGGTCTGCTGGCGCACCTCCCTGCGCTATGCGAGTTTATTCCGAGTTCCGCCGTCGTGCTGCCCGCCGTCGCGGACGATACCATGTTTCGAACCGCGAGAAAGCGCAGAATCGCCCGCGATGGTCGGACCGTTTTCCATTCAGTGTACCCCCTGCGGCGGAAATCCGACGTCGTTGCCGAAAGGCGCGGCTCTGGAGATAGCCGGGAAGGGGAACTATCTTCACGCCTCTAATTTAATGCTATCCTCTCCCTTGATCATGCTGAAGCGCGAGACTTTCGCAATCGCCGACATCTACGTACCGGTCAAACGGCGCGCCACCCTAGAACCAAAGCGCGTAGACGAAATTGCGCTGAGCATGCTCGACAAGGGCCAGCAGACGCCGATCCTGGTGCGGGCGGACGGCGCGCGTTTCGTGCTCGTTGAGGGCCTGCACCGTTTAGAGGCCGCCAAGGCGCTCGGCGAAAAAACTATCATCGGCTTCCTTGTCGATGCGCGGAAACACTGAATGGCTGACGCCTGGTATTTCCCATGAAGCCCACAAATGAAGTCGCCCGGTTTCGCCACAAAGGTGGTGCGCAATGCCATTGGACAACATGGAGGGCTCGGTGAACGAACACAAATTCAAGGTCGGTCAAACGGTGAACTTTACGTCCGGACCCTTCGGCCGCGGCGGCACAAATGGGATCTATAAGGTCACCCAGCTCTTGCCGCCCGAAGGCGATGACTACCAATACCGGATTAAAAACGCCGATGAACCGCATGAGCGGGTCGTCAAGGAAAGCCAGCTAAGTCGCATCGCATGACCGCGGAACTGTTGCGCTTGGCAGTGAAGGCGAGATCATGACGTTTGACTACTGCTTGCCGGCTGAACTGTTCATAGCAAAGCGCAAGGGCGGCCCGCGGCAACGGCTCGGCTATCGTCGCTTTGCCACGGCCGCGGAGGCCATTCGTTTCGCGGTGGAAGACTTGCCGGCGATGCGTACGCTCGGCGCGTGGATGCAGGTCGGAGACGAGCGCTTCGACAGCGAGGAAATCCATCGCCTATACAAGAGGGATGATTATCCTCTACGACGCCGAACGGGCTAAGCCTGAGCGGCATTGGATTATTGCGCAACGCGGCGCGCGGGGGCCGCGTTGCGCGCGGAAGGCGCGTCGAAGGAGCCACTCCCCCAATCATGGACAGGCGGGCTCCGCGCATCGAGGCTGATGCACGCGACATCGCAGAGTAGACGCAAATGGCACAAATCGGACCTCGCGCAACGTTTGAGGTATGTCTGAGATGCGGACAAAAGGGACATGGCCCCGTACGTAACCGCTGAGCAGTCGGGAGGAGAGATCATGGCCGAGACAGCACATCCTATCCGGCGTATTAACCCATCAGAACTCGGCGAGCCTCCGGGCTATTCCCAGATTGTGGACGTGCCGGCGAGCCGGCTGATTTTCATTGCCGGGCAGACAGCGCTTGATCGAAACGGCGCGGTTGTCGGCAGAGGCGACTTCGCACGTCAGGCCGAGCAGGTATTCAGAAATCTGAGCGTCGCGCTGGCGGCGGTCGGCTGCACGGCCGCCGATCTGGTGAAACTCACCGTCTTTCTGCGCGATATGAATCATCTGGCCGCGTATCGCGAAGCGCGCAACCGGTTCTTTGCGACAGTGACGCCGCCTGCGGCGCCCGCCGTCACGCTGGTCGAAGTATCGAAGCTATACGGGCCGGACTTCCTGATTGAGATCGAGGCAATCGCAGCCCGCGATTGAACGATCCAATGTGGCAGCCGTGATGTCCCTTTCTGGCACTTCAAGTCTATTTGGGCTTACCGAATTGACTTCTGCTTTCGGCCGCTAAGCCGACATCGCGCGGTTACCGTCAATCGATAGCGATTGACCCGTTGCTGCCATTTGCTGGTCAAGGATTCTGCATTGCACAACCTGACCTTGTAACCCTATCTCGCGGACGGTTTGATGCTTTGATGGCTTGAATTGAAAGCCAAATACGGGCGGCCGCGAGGCTGGGCGTGCACCGACGCGATTTCATCAAAGTGATGGGGCGCGGTGGCGTGACCCTCGCCGCGAAGGAGGCAGCCAACCGGCAACGCCGGTGAACGGATTTCTCAGCCCCGTAACGGTCGCCGATTTGCAAAATCGAAATGTGGACGATGCCGTGTGCGGCGAGACGGACAAGTGGACGCGGATTGCGTCCTGCCGAGGTCTCGCGGCGAAAATGCACATCGAATCATGATTCTGTGTGCGGCGACTAGCTAGCAGACCGGCGGCGTGGGCCGATCATGCGGTTTTCTGCTCAGTGACCCCAAGCTCCCGGATCATCTGCTCGCGCATGACGAACTTCTGCGGCTTGCCGGTCGCTGTGACCGGAAAGTCGGGCACGAAGCGAATATGCTGTGGGATCTTGAAGTGAGCGATCTGATTCTGGCAGAAGGCGCGGATCTCCTCGGCGCTCGCCGACTGCCCGGGCTGGAGCACGATGAAGGCGCAGACCGCTTCGCCGTAGCGCCGGTCCGGTACGCCGAACACCTGCACGGCCTGCACCTTGGGGTGCCGGTAAAGAAATTCCTCGATCTCGCGCGGGTAGATGTTCTCGCCACCGCGGATCAGCATATCCTTCACGCGGCCGACGATGTTGCAGTAACCGTCCGCGTCGATGATTGCGAGGTCGCCGGAATGCATCCAGCCCTCCGCGTCAATCGATTCGGCGGTGCGCTCTCTGTCTTCCCAGTAGCCGCGCATCACGCAATAGCCGCGCGTACACAGTTCGCCTGTGCTGCCGACCGGCACAACGCGGCCAGCGCCATCCACGATCTTGACCTCGATGTGCGGCTGAACGCGCCCGACCGTCGACACGCGCCGCTCGATCGGGTCATCGAGGCCCGACTGGAAGGAGATCGGACTGGTCTCCGTCATGCCGTAGGCGATCGTGACCTGGCGCATGTGCATCTGATCGATCAGGCGCCGCATGGTCTCGATCGGGCAGGGCGCGCCCGCCATGATGCCGGTGCGCAGGGTCGAAGTATCGTATTGCGCGAAATTCGGGTGATCGAGTTCGGCAATGAACATGGTCGGGACGCCGTGCAGCGCCGTGCATTTATAACGTGCGATCGCAGCAAGCGTTGCCTCGGCATCGAACGTCTCGCTGGGAAATACCATGGCGGCGCCGACGCATGTGCAGCAGAGCACACCGAGCACCATGCCGAAGCAGTGATAGAGCGGCACCGGAATGCAGAGGCGATCGCTCGCGGTGAGCGCCATGGCCTTGGCGCAGAAGCGCGCATTATTGACGATGTTGAAATGGCTAAGCGTCGCACCTTTGGGCGCGCTGGTAGTGCCCGAGGTAAACTGGATGTTGATGGCGTCATCCGGGTCCAACGCCGCGGATAATTTTTCGAGGCGGCTGCGATGAGCCGGGCCGGCAAGCGCGAGGAACTGCGCGAGCCGCATGGCGCCGGCAGGCAGCGGCCCATCGTCGAGAACGATCACGTGCTTCAGGTGCGGAAGCTTGGCCGCCTGCAGGCGCGCTTTGTCGCCGGTCTCGATCTCCGGCGCGAGCGCGCGGATCATGCCGAGATAGTCGCTTGACTTGAGCCCACGGGCCGTGATCAGGGCTTTGCACTGGACCTTGTTGAGCGCGTATTCGAGTTCAAACCGCTGGTAGGCGGGGTTGATGTTAACCAGGATAGCGCCGATGCGCGCGGTGCCGAACTGGGCATAGAGCCAAGCCGCACGGTTGGGCGCCCAGATGCCGACACGGTCGCCGCGCGCGATGCCGAGTGCGAGCAGGCCGGCGGCGACCTCGTCCGACCGGCGGCGCAACTCGTACCACGAGAGGCGCTCGCCGCTGGTCGCGAAGATCGCCGCCTCCCCGGCGCCGTGGCGCGCGCAGGCGCGGTCCAGGAGTTGGGGGATGGTCATAAATTTCAGCGGATCATCTGTCGCGCCGGCAACGTAGGAGAGCGTTCCTTGCGGGCGCAGCCGGTCATCGGCGCTGCCGCGCAAAAAATCGGAGCCGAATGGATTGTAGTTGCTCGCCGGCATTGGCGATCCTTTTCGTGCCGATGGCAGGTCAGAAATTTCGCCAGTCTCCGAGCTGCTCGAAGGCATGTGCCGCTCGATAGATGGTCGTCTCGGCGTAGTGCTTGCCGACCAGCATCATACCGACCGGCAACCCCTCGCTCATGCCGCAGGGCACATTCATGGCCGGGTGGCCAGTCACGTCGAACGAACAGGTGTTCGGCAGCATCTCGAAGCCGCGCTGGCACCATAATGCGAGCGGTGCGTTGGCCGGCGGCAGCGGCGTCGCCTTCATCGGCAGCGTCGGCATCAACAGCAAATCGTAGCGGACCAGAACGTCATCATAAGACTTGCGCAACAACCGTGCCAGGTTCTGCGCCTTGGCGTAGAAATGGCCGCGATGGTGTTTGATGAAATATTCGCCGGCGAGCATCGAGATTTTTAGCGTTCGCGACAGCTCGTTGGCGCGGGTGCGCCAATTGGCATGGGCGTCGAGCAGGCTGGTCGTGTACAGGCCTTTCCAATTGAAGCCCATGCCGTTGCCATGCATCATCTGCGCCATCAGCCCCTCGAGCGCAATCGGCGTCCAGATGGCGCCGCCGTCGCGGTGCATGGGGATCGATACCGGCTCGACAATCGCGCCGGCGCCGCGCAGCCGCTCAGCCGCCTCGCGCACCTTGGCGTCAACGTCGGGCTCGCTGACCGGCCAGCCGAAGCCCTCATTCACTATGCCGATGTGCATGCCAGAGAGGCCACGGCCCAGCCCGGTCGTGTAACTGTACTTCTCGACCTGCACGTCATATTGGCGCGGATCGAGACCGTCGGCTCCAGCAATCACTTCGAGCAGCAGCGCATTGTCGCTAACCGTCGCGCTCATTGGTCCGACATGATCGATCGTCGCTTCGATCGGCATGACGCCGGTGTACGGGACCAAGCCGTGCGTCGGCTTCATGCCATAACAGCCCGAAAAGCAGGACGGCATGCGGATCGACCCACCCTGGTCGCCGCCGATCGCCATCTCGACTTCGCCGGAACCGACCAGCGCTCCGCATCCCGACGACGAGCCGCCCGCCGAGTAGCCGTATTTGTACGGGTTGTGCACCGGACCCAGCGCCGACGTGTGGCTGCCGCCCGATAGGCAGAAATATTCGCAATGCGCCTTGCCGACGATGGTGCCGCCAGCGTCGAGGATTCGCACGGCGACGGTCGCATCGATATCCGGCACGTAGCCTTCGAGGGTGGATGCGCCGTTCATCATCGGCACGCCGGCGAGACAGATGTTGTCCTTGAGCACGACACGCTTGCCCGACAGCGGTCCGTGTGCCGCACCGCGCACTTCCGTCTTCACCGCCCAGGCGTTGAGCGGATTCTCGTTGGCGCCCGGCCGATAGCCCGGCGTGCGGGGGTAGCGCACCGGCGGAAGATAATCGGGCAGTTGATTGACGCGGTCGTAGGCCTGGAAGGTGCCTTCCAGCACCTCCAGGTATTCGGCGACTTCGGTTTCCGACATGCTCAGGTGCAACGAGCTGGCGATATCACGCATCTGCTCGAGCGTTGGCCGTCTGACCGTCGACATGGGACCTCCCAATGATGTGGCTGCCGCGGTTGCCACGGGCGCCGAAGTTCGAGTTCGTAGTGTTCGCGGCTCGCTCGGTGAGCGCTGGCGCGCGTCGTTCAATCGCGCGTTCGGTCGAGACGCGATCGGCGGGTGGCTCGCGGCGGGCTGCGCGGTCGCTCCGCTGAACGGCGAATTCGCAATCCGCGCGCCGCCGAAGCCGACCAGATCGGCAATAGCGCCTCCCCTTATCGCCCCCGCTTCCATTTCGCGGGTAATCCGGCCACGCTCGACCAGCACGATGCGGCTTGCGACGTCGAGCACCAATTCAAGGTTCTGCTCGACGATAAGCATCGAGAGGCTATGCTTTTCACGCAGCGCTGCCAACAGCTCGCCGATTTCCTGCACGATGGAGGGTTGAATGCCCTCGGACGGCTCATCAAGAATGAGCAACCAGGGCAGCGATACCAGGGCGCGCGCGAGCGCCAGGATCTGTTGCTCGCCGCCCGACAGTACGCCGCCCCTGCGTTCAAGCAATCGGGTCAGCCGGGGAAATATTCCGAGCACGCGCTCAATTGCCCGCTCTTCGGTCTCGCCGGAATCCGGCGTCCAGGCGAGGCGCAGATTCTCGTGCGCGCTCAGTCCGGGGAGGATGCCGCGGCCCTGGGGCACGTAGGCGATGCCAAGCCGGCTGCGTTCATGTGCTGCCCATGAGGTCACGTCAACGCCGTCGACGATGATTTTGCCGCCGCTCGCCGGCAACAATCCCATGATCGTCTTTAACAACGTCGTCTTGCCCATGCCGTTGTGGCCGATGATCCCGATCGCTTCACCCTCCCAAAGCTGAAGCGATATGCCGTGCAGCACCGGGACTTCGCTGTAGCCGGCACGCAGGTCCGTGATTTCGAGCACGGCGGCGTTGGCTTCAACGCCCTCGCCGCGACCATCGTCGCGGCTTTCCGCCTGGTCCGTCTCGTGAATGCTCATGCGCGGGTCCCCAGGTAGACTTCCCGCACGCTCGGGTCGCTGAGGACTTTGTCCGCGTGCCCCTCGAGCAGAATGGCGCCCTGATGGAACACCGTAATCCAGGAGTCGAGCGTACGCACGAAATGCATGTCATGATCGACGACGATCAGTGTCGCCGTCTGATTGATCCGCTTGATGATGGCGACCAGCCGCTCGGTCTCCAGATTAGTAAGGCCTGCCGCGGGTTCGTCGAGCAGAACAAGCCACGGCTTGTTGGCGAGCACAATGCCGATTTCCACGAGCTGACGCTGGCCGTGAGCGAGTTCGCCCACCTGTCGCCGCGCGACGCCGCCCAATTCGAGTTCCAACAGGACCTCTTCGACGGCAGCGTCGGCGCCCTCATGCCCGGCGGTGCGCCGGGCCGAGAGCCACAGGTTTTCGGCGACTGTCAGCCCGCTCATCACCGACGGCACCTGCGTTTTGATGCCGACCCCGAGCCGGACAATATGGTGCGTCGACCAGCCCGTGACATCGTGGCCGCGGATGAAGACGCGGCCGCTCGCATAGGCGCCACGAATCTGGCCGGTAATCGATTTGAAGAACGTGCTCTTGCCGGCGCCATTGGGCCCGATCAGACAGCGCAGCTCGCGCTCGCGCAATGTGAAATTGACATGATCGACCGCATGCAAGCCGCCAAACTGGACCGCCAGATCTTGCGTCTCGACGACCGGCTCGCTCACTGTTTGGTTTCCTGAAGCGCGACGTGGCGCCGGCGCGTGCCGCGCGCCTGGCGGCGGTGCACCTGGGACTGCGCGAAGCGCCGTCGCCACACGACGAAGCTCGGAGCAAAGCCGCGCGGGATCAGCAGCACCACGAGGATCAGGATCGCTCCGAGGACCAAGGAATTGTCGATGACCGTCTGATGGCCGAGCGCGAGCTTCAAAGAGCCAAGCACCACTGCTGCAAGCATCGGGCCGACCAGAGTACCGAGGCCGCCGACGATCACCCAGATGAGAACCTCGGCGGTTTGCCCGAGGCTGAACACGCTTGGCGTCACGATCTCCGCCCAGTTCGCAAACAGGCAGCCGGCAAGTCCCGCCATGGCCCCTCCCATCGCGAAGATCGCGGTCTTGTAGGCCGCAACGTCGTAGCCGAGGAGCTCCATGCGCTGCTCGTTTTCACGAATGCCGATCAACGCGCGTCCAAATGCGCTCGTCAATATCCAGCGGGCGATCAGGTAGGCGGCCAACAGGCAGACAATCACCACGTAATAATAGGCGGTGCCGTAGATCTCGATGTCAGGTTCACCCGGAACATTGAGGGTTGGGAAAGCCGGAATGCCGTTGAAGCCGCCGAGCCGCGCATTGCCGATCCGATAGGCGTCCCCGGCCGTGGCGTTCATGAAGCGGTTGAGGATGAGGGTTACCAAGAGCGTCATGACCCCTAGGTAGACGTCGCTGATGCGGCCGTAAAACATCATTGCGCCGATGACCGCAGCGACAAGTGCGGGAACGGCGAGAGCCAGCAGCACCGGCGCCGTGCTCTCGCCGATGTTGAACGAGGCGATAGCGTAGGTGTATGCACCGAGACCGAAATAGGCCGCGTGTCCGAAGCTGATGATCCCCGCGTAGCCCCACATGAGCGCGAGCGACAGCGCGAACAGCGCCCATATGGCCAGCAAAGTCGGCGTGTTAGTCTCGCTCACCAGCGGCAGCGCCGCGAGCAAGACGACAAGCGCGGCGAGCCAGTTCCAGCGGATGCGCCCGATGCCGAACCCCAACACGGTCATGTCGAATTACGAAAGAACTGCCCAGTAACGCCTTGCGGCATTAGTCGCAGCAGGATGAGGGCGAGACCCAGCATGGCGATTTCGCCGACCACCGGCGTCGAAGCGAAGGACACCAGCTGGTCGACGGCGCCGAGCAGCGCCGCGGTCGATAGCGTTCCGGCGATGACGGCTGCGCCGCCAGTGATCACCGTAATGAAGGCTTTGGCGATGTAGGCGCCGCCCGCCGAGGGTAAGAGCCCGGTCAGCGGCGCCATTACGCCTCCAGCAAGCCCCGAAAGCGCCGCGCCGACCGTGAATGTCAGCATATAGATTGTGTTCGGATTGTAGCCGAGCGCCGCAACGATCTCTCTGCCCTGCATGGTGCCGCGCGCCACCAGCCCGACGCGCGTGTAGCGCAGCGCAAACCACATCCCGCACATCAGCACAACGGCGACGGCGATGACGAACAGGTTGTACCCGCCCATCTGGTAGTGCCCGATCTGATAACCGGGAATAGGCGCCGGCACGCTCACCGCAGTGTTGCCGAATATCAGCGTGACGAGGCCGATCAGCAGCAGGCTCAGCCCCCAGGTCGCCAGCATGACGTCGATCATGCGTCCATAGAGGAAGCGTACGATCAGTCGCTCGACGACAAGCCCGATCAGGCCGACGACGATCGGCGAAATGACCAGCATGGCGAAATAGATGTTGATGCCGGCCTTGGCGGCCGCGATCGTCGCATAGCCGCCGAGCATGACGAATTCGCCGTGGGCGAGATTGATGACGCGCATCATCCCGAACACGATCGCCAGCCCCGCGCTGATCAGCGCGAGAAAGGCGATCATGTACAGGATTTCGAGAACGATAATCGCCGCGAAGTCCATTCCCTCAATTCCATTGGCGATGCCTGACCGATCGCTCGGTCGGTCGCCTCGCTCAGATCTTGACCTCGTACTGCTTGTTATCATCCGGATTCTTGATGAGATCGCAATACTGAGCAGTATCGCTCGGTGGCCGCTGCTTGGCGGTGTCGATAATGGTCAGCTTCTGATCCTTGACGACCATGAGATGGATGTCGAGCGCGCAATGGTGTGTCTTGGGGTCGACGGCGACCGTGCCGGCGGGACCTTCGATCTTCAATCCGGTTTCGAGAGCCTTGATGACGGCGTCGCGATCGACTGATCCGGCTGTTCTCACCGCCTCGGCCCACAGCATGATGCCCTGATATTGCGAAACCGCGAGTTCGTGCACGACGTTGGAATTGCCATAGCGCTTCTGCCACGCCGCCAAAAAATTTTTGTTGGCGGGTGTGTCGAGCTCTGGGCTGTAATTGCCGGCGATAAGAATACCGTCGCCTTCCGCCGCCGACAGCGCCTGATGCTCGTTACCGACGCCGAACGTGGTTGAGGTCAGCGGAATTTTCTTGTTCATGCCCGACGCCGCCCATTGCCGGAAGAACGACAGGTGGGCGCCGCCAACCAATGCCGCGACGATGAAATTCGGCGCTGCATCCTGGATCTTGGCGATGGTCGAAGCGAAGTCCGAGACGTCGAGCGGGAAGAAATTGGTCTGCAGCACCGCGCCCTTGCGCTCCTCGACATAGTGCGCGACCCACTTGGCGGTGATCTGGCCGTAATTGTAATCGGCCGCGAGCACGTAGACCTTGTTGCCCCATTTTTTCATCGCGTAGTCGACGATGGGTTCCACAGCCTGCGCCGGCGTCGTGCCGGTTACGAAGCAGTTGCGGTCGCACACGCCGCCCTCGTACAGCACGTTGTAGAAATAAAGCTTGTTGGCGCGCCGGAACGTCTGCCTGATGGCTTCGCGGGAGGCCGAGGTTATGCCGGCATGAGCGACATCGACCTTGTCGTCCCGGACCAGCTGCTGGGCGTACTTGGTGTAAAGCGCGATGTCGGATTGGCTGTCATACTGCTTGAGCTCGATCTTGCGGCCGATCAGGCCACCGGCGGCGTTGAGTTCCTCGACCGCCATCGCGGTGGCCAGAACCATCGGCTTGCCGTAGATGTCGAGCACACCGGAATTGTCCTGGATCGCCCCCAATACGATGGGACCGTCCGCGGCGGCGCGCCGCAGCGGCAGACCGGCCGTTAAGGCAGTTGCACCGGCGACATTCAGCAACGTCCTGCGGGATATGGCCATGGGTTCCTCCTTCGGGTGGCGTTGGTGTTCGCGAATTCGCGGGACGGTAGTGGCGTTAGTTTCCTTTTCGATCAGGATCTTGGCCCGACTTTCGCTCCGCGATCGCCGTAGCCGGCGCGTTCACAGCGGAGGAGAAGTCGAGCCCGATCGAGTCGCCGATGCTTTTGAGAGCGGGAAGCTGCAGGGCCATGGCGAGAATGCTGTCCATGACCTGATTGATGGGCGTTTTTTGCGCGCCGTCGCCGCTGCCGGTCGCGGGTCCGGAAGCGCTGCCGCCAAAGCCGCTGATCTGATGAATGCGGATCGAGTCTATTTTCTCCGCTGGTTTCATCATTTGGGAAACAATCTCGGGCAACCGGTCCAGCCGGTATTGCTCGAGCTTCATGCGAATCAAGGCTTCGCTGCGCGAGTTCTCCGCGTCGATCACCGCGCGCTCACCTTCGGACTGCGCCAACAGCCGCAGCCGTTCCGCTTCGGCCTTAGTGCGAACCGCCTCTGATTCGGCGCGAATCCGCCGCAGCAGCACCTCGGCTTCCGTCTCGGCCTTGGCTTGCTCGACCGCGCCCTGTTCATTCACCCGCTTGAGCGCGATCTCGCGGGATCGGTCCGCGACCGCGCGGTCGCGTTCGGTCTGGACGTGTTCCTCGGCGAGCACAAGTTCGGTGCGCGCCAACTCCGCCTCGGCCCGCGCCTTCGCTTCTTCCACGTGCTTGGCCGCGAGCTGGATGGCGCTGTCCACCTTTTTCATCTCCACGCCGAGCTGTGAGTCGAGTTCGAGCTTGCGCAACTCCCTCTGCTTGGCGAGTTCTATCGCCTTGGTCTCGCGCTCTCGCTCGATGCGGGCCTGCTCGGAGGCGATCATCGATTGCTCGCGAGCCTTGGCAGTCTCGGCGTCGCTCGCCGCCCTGATCCTTTCGATTTCTAGATGCTGATTGATCTGCGCCTGCTCTTCCTGCTGGGTGAGCAAAAGCCGTTGTTTGGTCGCCTCGAGCTGGGTCTGGCGAACTGAAACATCGGCGTCCGCTTCGATCTCGGCCCGCTTCTTGCGGTTGATGGCGATGATCTCGGCGAGCTTGCGCAGTCCTACCGCATTGAAGGCGTTGTTCTCCTCGAACGCCGAAAACGCCGACTGATCGAGGCGCGTCAACGAAACCGAATCCAGCAGAAGGCCGTTTTGTCTGAGATTCTCACGCAGCGAATCGGAGATGCTGGCGACGAATTCGGCGCGCCCCTCGTGCAGGCTGTCCATGGTGTGACGCGCCACCACGGCTTGCACCGCGTCGACGAAGCGGCCCTCCAGCAGATTGCGGATGCCGTCGGGGTTGAGGGACTTGGCGCCGAGCGCTTGCGCGGCCGTCGCGATACCCTCCTGCGATGGCATCACGCGCACGTAGAATTCGAGCTCGACGTCGACCCGCATGCGATCCTCGGTGATCACGGATTTCTCGGCCGTGCGCCGCACCTCGATGCGCAGCGTGCGCATGTTGATCTCTTCGACCTTGTGCAGGAAGGGAAGAGCGAGACAGCCTCCCGAAATCACGATGCACTGGCCGCCAAAGCCGGTGCGCACCAGCGCCATGTCGCGTGTCGACTTGCGATAGAAGCGATTAAGGAACAGCACCGCGATGGCGATGACCGCCATCCCAACGGCTATGCCGAACAGCCAGCCAAGGATGACCATGCCGCACTCCGCGCCGGGATTTATTTGAAAAGTGAAGTATCTTTTCTTTCACTTGTCAATAGGGCGCCGATGCGGCGACGTAAATCGGGGCACCAGCGGTATGCTGACTGTTGCTGTCGAAAGCCCGTGATAACGAGCACCCCCATGTGGCGCATGGCACAATTACAAGCGCCTTTAGCACTGTGAGCTAGGACGCGGTGCGATGGATCAATTCGGACAGCAGCCGCTTAAGCTCTTCGGTCTCGCGATCCCCGTAGCCCTCGACGATTTCCGCCTGGCGCAGATGGGCAAGACGGTTGACGCGGTCATTCAGCGCGCGCCCGCGCTCAGAGATGAAGATCAGCACCTTGCGGCCGTCCTCCGGATCGGGTCGGCGGTAGACGAGGGCGTCCGAGACCATGCGGTCGATCATCTTGGTCAGAGTCGGATGATTGAGCAGGGCGGCCTGCGTCAAGTCGCTCATCGGGCGTCCGTTCTTCTCGGCCAGCAACTCCAGGATGCGCCACTGCTCGACCGGTACCCCTTCGCTGCGAAATTCTTCATCGAGTTGCTGGTGAACCTGGCGGTTCGCCTGGGCCAGAAGATAGGCGATGTGCTCAGTGATCGAACGATTGCGTGCCATGGCCGTAGCTTCCCGATTCCACGGACCGTGAGTACGTGCTAGCATTTTCGCCGCAAGAAAACCATGCACCGGTCGTCATGTCTGCCATCGACCGCGTACAGGACGGTTCGATGATCGTCGCATCTTCAATGGCGGGTGTCCGCGCGCGTTCGTGCCTGCCAAGTAGCGTCACCGAATACGGTGACGGGCTCGATATCTCGTTGTTGGAGACGCGCGGCCGTTCGGATCGCCTCCGAATCGCATTTCTCATTCCGCTCAGCGGCCCGGCTGGCTTGTGGGGGCCTTCTTGCCAGACGAGCGGGATGCTCGCATCCCGTGAGGTGAATGCCGCGGGCGGCATTCTCGGCCGCGAGGTCGAGCTGGTGTTCGCCGACGCAGGCGCCGACCCGCAGACGGTCGCCGACGAGGCCATCGACCTGATTGTGGAAAACCGGGCCGAGGCCGTGGTCGGCATGCACATCAGCGCCGTGCGCGTCGCCCTGGTGCGCGCATTGCGCGGCCGCATGCCCTATGTGTACACGCCCGTGTACGAGGGCGGGGAGCGCTCGCCCGGCCTGTTCATGGTTGGCGAGACGCCGGCTCAACAGCTCAAGCCCGCGATCCACTGGCTCGCCGAACACCGCCGCGTGCGGCGCTGGTATCTGGTCGGCAATGACTACATCTGGCCGCACGTCTCGCACCGCGCGGCGCGCCGTTACATCAAAGCAACAAGCGGCGAAGTGGTCGGCGTCGACTATGTCCCCTTCGGATGCGAGGACCACGAGGCGCACTTCGCGCGTGTCCGCAAGGCGCGGCCCGACGCCGTACTGGTCTCGATGGTCGGGACCGATTGTGTGACCTACAACCGAGCCTTCGCGTGCGAGGGCCTCGCCCGCCACATGTTGCGGCTGTCAGTTGCCAGCGAGGAGAACACGTTGTTGGGGATCGGCGCGCGGTATGCCGAGAACTTCTACTTCACGTCCGCCTACATGGTCGCGCTTGACACCGCGGCAAACCGGGCATTCCTTGATCGCTATCATGCAGCCTTCGGCCCCGAGGCGCCGATGCCCAACACGATCGGGCAGTCGTGCTACGAGGGCATCCATCTCTATGCGGAACTCGCTCGCCGAGCGGCCTCGCTCGCCGTTACCGAACTGTCGCGCGTGTCGGAGGGTTTAAGTTACGCGGGCGCGCGCGGCCGGGTGACCATGCGGGCCCGCCATCTCTTGTCCGATATCTACCTCGCCCAGGCGGACGGGCTGACGTTCCGCATCCTCGCGCACTTCCCGGCGTCTTGAGGAAACCTTCACGCCGCGACCGCGCTTCTTTGCTCTTCCAGCTTGCGGATCATCGAAGCCGTGTCTTCGACCTGAGCGAATGCGGCCCTCATAGTCGCAAGCACGATCGGCTGAATCTGGTCGGCGGACGCCTCGGGCGTGTTGAACGTCGCCGTCGCGTCGCTAATGAAGAACACCTTATAGTCCCTCATGTTGGCTTCGCGCGCCGTAGTTTCGCAGCACACATTCGTGCAGATACCGGTGATGATCACCGTGTCAATCCCGCGATTGCGAAGGATGAGATCAAGATCGGTTCCGTGGAAGGCGCCGTAGCGCGGCTTCTCGAGCACAATGTCGTGCTTGCCGACCACAATTGCCGGGTGCAACTCCGCCTGCTTGTTGCCCTTGTTGATAAGGCCCGCGGCGATCGCCGGGATGATGACGCCCATTACTCCGATATTGCTGCCGTCTGGCCGCACGACGTGAACGGTGTGAATGACCAGCGCGCCGCGCTTGCGGCAGACTTCGGCGAGCCTGTTGATGCGCGGCAGGATCTCCCGACCGCGGGGCGCCGCGACCGGCGAGTTTTCGACGAAGCAATTCTGCATATCGATGTTGATAAGTGCGGTCCGACGCGGATCAAATCTGAAATCGGTCATGGTATTGCACCTTCTCAATGATGCCTAACGGGCCCGCGAGCCGTCTGCCGACATCGTGCAGAACGAGCCCGACAGAGAAGCTCAATGCGAGCGGCCCACATCAAGCATACCATGGGGCCCAACACTGTCCACACGTCCGCGGCAGCGGAGCCGTCAGCCACGACCGGCGGTTGCCGTGCCTTTCGCTTCAAAACGCGTTATGGGGTCGAGGCTCCGGCGCGCCGAATCTCGATCGGTCACGACGGCCCTCGCTTCTGCGCCAAGTGGTCATCAATTTAAGCGAGCAATGACCATGCTCAACTACATCCCGAAAATACTGCGTTGCTCTGGACGTGACACTACGGGCGAACCGCGTACTGGCTTTGCCGCCTGAAGAAATGCGGCAACGGCAATTGGGGGCGCTGACTGCCTGGGCCATCGCGGGCGCCAAAGTTCAGCCGGTGGTGCTGGCATTCGAGGATTGGCATTGGGCTGATCCGACGACCCTCGATCTCCTGCGCGGTATTGCCGAACGAGGGGCGCTGGCGTCTCTCTACGCCCTCGCAACCGCGCGGCCGGAGTTTCGGCCGCCTTGGAGCATGCGGTCCACACCACGCCACCATCTCGCTGGGGCCGCTCGACTGACCAAGGAGCGGTGGCGGCAGTTGCAAGCGGCATCTCATCGCCAGAAATATGAGTATCGTATGATTGAGAATGATTAATAATGGGGTGCGGAACACCGCTACTGCACCAATCCTTTGGTTCGAGGCCCCTGCTCGCAAAGCGCACAGCAATGTCGGAATTTGGCATTCGGCGTCACGAAATTGCTGCAGCGCACTTAGTCCTGGCACAAATCGACGTTTGTGCCGCTGCGCCGTCATGTCTGAGATCGGGAGATAAACAGACCTCCTGCGGACAGCGCGCTACTTCGCCCTCTGGCCCGATTGAGACAACGGAACCCCGCGGCCGCGGGTGCGTCAGGGCAAAGAGGCAGATCGTTACAATTCGCCCTCTCGCAACATGTCGCGTAGCCGGAACTTCTGGATCTTGCCGGATGGGGTGGCGGGCATCAGGTCGAGCAGGATCAGCTTCTCTGGAATGTACGGAACTGCGAGCTTCTGCGCCTTCAGGAAGTCCGACATGCCCGCGAAGTCGATTGTCTTGCCGGGCTTGGGCACTATGACGGCGCAGGCGCGCTCGCCGAACCGTTCGTCCGGATAGGCGACGATGGCCACCTGCGCGACGGCGGGATGCTTGTAGAGCAACGCCTCGACTTCCACGACGGGGATGTTTTCGCCGCCACGAATAATGATGTCCTTGCTGCGGCCGCTGATGCGGATGTAGCCGTTCGCATCCATATAGGCGAGGTCGCCCGTATCGAACCAGCCGTTGGCGTCCGTGGCGTTCCATTGCGGTCGCTTCAGATATCCACCGAAGTTCGAACAAGAACGCACGACGAGGTTGCCGATTTTGCCCGGCGGCAGCGTCTTTCCCTCCGCGTTGATCACCTGGACCTCGGCACCGGGCAGGGCGCAGCCGTCCGTCGTGAACGCCAGTCGATCGTCGTCATCGAGCTTGATCAGCGTGACGGCGCCATTCTCCGTCATGCCCCAAGCCGAGACGATCTTGGCGCCGAGCCCGGCGCGCGCCTGTTCCACGACCGGCCCCGGAATAGGCGCGCCGGCACACAAGAAGGTCTTAAGGGTCGGTACGCCCTGTCCGCTTTCAGCGACGACGCGCGTGAGGTCAGTCAGGAACGGTGTCGAGGCCATCGTGAAGGTGACGTTCTGCGTGCGGATGAGATCGGCCGCCTTCGCTGAATCCCAGACGTCCTGAAGAATGGCGCTCGCCTTCAACATGATCGGCATCATCAGCCCGTACATGAAGCCAGTTTGGTGGGCCATCGGCGAGGCCATCAGGACGATGTCGTCCGCGCTCAACCGCAGGCGCTGCGCATAGGGGATGATGTTGGCCATTAGCGTATTGGCCGAATGCATCACGCCCTTCGGCTCGCCTGTCGTGCCGGAGGTGTAAATCAACTGCGTGATGTCGTCTGGGCCCGGACGGTTCTTTGTCAGCATCGTCAGAGCGTTCGGATCTTTCTCCCACTCCGGTCTCGTCAGCAGCGTCTCAAAATCATCCGCGCGGCCGCCGTCGACTACGACGACCCGCTGGAGAGACGGCAGCGTCGGCTGGAGCGCCCGCGCCATTGCCTCGTGATCAAAGTTGCGGAAGGTCTTCGGAACGATTAGGACTTTCGCTTCGCCGTGCTTGAGCATGAACGACAGTTCGCGCTCCCTGAATATCGGCATCAGCGGATTGAGCACCGCACCGATGCGCGAACAGGCGAGATAAAGCACGCTGAATTGCCACCAGTTCGGCAATTGTATTGCGACTACGTCGTTGCGGCCTACGCCGAGCCGCGAAAGACCGACGGCTATACGATCGGCGAGTCCGGCAAGTTCACGATAGGTGAACCGGCGGACGTCTCCTGTGTCGAGACGGACTGCTGTTAGAGCGATCTTGTCAGGGCATTCCGTAACGCATGTGTCGAGATCCTGATTGATTGTCCGGTCATGCCAGTAGCCACGTGCGATGCTCTCGGCGCGGCGCGGCGGCAACAATACAGCGTCGAATTCCATGTTCCCTTCCCTCTGTCTGAAATGGTTGATCAATTGGACATCGCCAACTGCAACCGCCGCCCGGTACCGCAGATCCTCGGGTTTACGCGCGAGCATAGCATCGTAGAAGCCGACATCCGAGATTTGATCTAGATGGTAGTGCCTCAGTTTGAAATTCAGGCGCCCGAGAAAACTCCTCATTGATTGCCAAAAATTTCAAAATGCGTCACTACCGCAGATACTCTCTTCTTGATCTTTGCGGGATTGCTGTTTGCGGCGCTGCTCGATTCGTGCACGCGCGGGCTTGCCAGAGTCTTGCCGATTGGCCGCGGTTGGAACTTGGCGATCGTCTGCCTTGGTTTTGCCGTTGCCATTCTCGGATTGCTTTTCTGGAGCGGCTACAGCATTGCCTTGCAGCCCGCGTCGGCGTCAACTACAAATTCGGCGGCCCGCCTTGATCGGGTGCATGAATTACTCTCGCCCCGCGGGAGAGGCAGCTGAAGTAGGTCTAGAATTTCCAGTTGACGCCGGCGCGAACAACACTCTCGGTGAAGGAGACGGCAGCGTTTGTCGGCGGATTGGCTGTCGCTGTGGTCCCTGTGGCCTTAAAGACATATCCGCAGCTCGCGATCGCGTTGCAGGCTCCACTGCTGCCCAGGTCGACATAGAGGTACTCGACCTTGGCGCTGAGGTTTTGCGTGAGCGCGACTTCGACGCCGGCGCCGACGGTCCAGCCCCATTCCGTCGAGCTCTGAAGCGGCAAACTGGTCAAGCCGGCTTCGACACTGCCGGCGGCGGCGCCACCCGTGGCAAAGACGAGAATGCGGTCCATCGCAACACCGGCGCGCACGCGCGCCGTGGCCAGCCAATCGCTTTTCGTCTGGCAACTGAGGCCCGCCGCGGCGCCCGGCGGGGCGGCCGCGCCACCCGCCGCCGTGGTCGCAAAAACTGTGGCACAAGCGGCTGTGCTGCCGCCGAGGTCCTGCCAGTCGCCATCGACCTCGACGCCCAACACGAACGCGTTCATCTCGTAATTGGCGCCGAACGTGCCGCCGATAAAAAAGCCGTCGGTGCTGAAGCTGCCAGTCGATCCGCCGGACGCGCTCCAGTTGCTGTTGCCAAAACCGTAGCCGCCATTGAGGCCAATATAGAAGCCGCCCCAATTGTAGGTCGGCTCTGCCATGGGCACGTAGGTCGCGCGCGGGGGCGGTGCCGGCTGCGGCAGATCGGCCGCGAGCGCGCCGCCCGCGGCCGCAAGCGACAGCACAACTGAAACAATGATCCGCTTCATCGGATGCTCCGATCCCGCCTTGCTAACGGGCGACGACGAGCGTTATGCCGTGCAGAGCGACTCAACAGTGCGGCGCGAAACACAGTCCGCTCGGCTCATAGCAGCGAGGAAACGGAATCGGCGTCGACTGACCATTGTTGCAAACATAAACCTGACACCATTGGAACTGGTCGCAGTCGGCGATGCAGCGCCCGGCTGGCTGCGCGCAGGGCCCAGCCATTCGGTGCATGCTGCGCTTTGCCGCCAGAGCAGGTGATAACGCCACCATCGCGATTGCCGCACACAGCACAATTTGCGCTCCGCATTTGATGAACATACCATCCTCCCCGTCATCCTGTCATAGTCACTGTCGCATGACCGGCAGCGTTCCTACAAGGGAATTCACAAGGCGCTCGATGCGTCGAAAATCGCGCTTCGCGCTCGATCGCCTCAGCCGGTATGAAATAACCCTTTGGCGCCAGGTCGCCCAGACATTATTTGCGCTCGACTGCTTAGATGCCGCAAGGCACAGGAGAGACGGCATATATCGCAGCGTTGACACGAAAGGCGCGACCTAATTGGCATAGGTCTCGACGAGCTTTTGGCACTCGTTGACGTAGATCGGCTGTCTGTTGCCCGGCACTTTTTTCTCGATATCGCGGGCGCATCTCTCGATGAGATCGACGTGCGGCTCCGATTTCAAGGAGCCTGATAGATCGTGCATTTCCTCGATCATCGCATAGCAAAATGCACTGGTTGTCCAGAACAGCGAATGTCCGATGCTGCAGTGAACGGTTTTGTTGGGCTGCACCAATGACGCGGTTCGCATTTCTTCCAATTCCTTTGCCGCCTGCGCGGCAGCGGCTTCGCGTTTCGCCGCCTCTTCCTTGCGAGCGGCTTCCCGATGATCGCGATCCGCGTCCGTCTCCCACTTGGCATCGCGCACGGCGTAGCCGGTCATGCGTCCATCGCCATTGGTCTTCACATCGGCGACAACTTGCACGGTGCCCGGACCATTCGGGCCGTCGACGGTCTTGAGGACGCCGTGGCAGCTGAACATGCCGTCGCTGCCCGCGATCGTTTTCAGTTCGGCAGCCGAGGTCACGCGGGCAGGCGGCCCTTCAGATGTGCCAACCTTGTTGTTGAGAATGGTGACAATGCTCTGTCTTACGTCGGATGTTTGGCAGCGTTCGCTCGGCGAGTTGGCAAAGGCGGCCATCGGGCCATCCGCCCAGCTGCCGTCGTGGATTCCGGAAAGAGCGCAGGCGTTCAAGGACAACAGGCTCACGCATTGGGCGATTTGCAGAACACGACAGCTGCGCTGCACCGTGCCGGCGTGTGAGGTCATTGCTGCGATGGCCCGAAATTTATCGATTGCGCGAATTCCCCCGCGACCGAGGCCGGCGGACGGCATGGGCTTGCATGACGTCGCGCCAAAGCCCGGTCGCTTACGCGGTGACGGCGAGGCTTGCGGCAGCATGGTTAATGGGCGGTTAACCAACGAAAAAACAAATTTCCCCCGGATAAAGGCGGCCGGGGATGAGGCACTCAGGCGACCATGGCCTGCGCGTGACAGGCGAAGGCGTGGGGGTTGTGCAACCAACCTTGATTAAAGCAAGGAAGGCGCTGAGGCGCACGGTGGCGCCTGCCAGAGGAGTCCCGGTGACATTACGCACTCGCATTGCCACAATTTGCTTCGCGGTCGCTTTGCTGCACGTGGCGACCGACGCCGGCTTCGGATGTGCGAACGCCCAGGAGCGGCTGGAGGCGACCTATACGGCGACGCTTCTCGGTGCTCCGATCGGCAACGTCTTTTGGACAATCGACGTTCGGCAAAACGAATTCTCGGCGTCGCCCAGCGGCGGGACATCAGGTCTGCTGCACGTTTTCGACGACGGCCGAGGCACGGGCGCGGCGCACGGTGCCGTCTCCGCGGGACAGCCGATCGCCTCGACCTTTTCCATCAGCATGTTTTCCGGCGACTGGTCCGAACAGCTGCAGGTCTTGTTCAGCGGCGGCAAGGCCAAGGAACATTTTTTCAGTGAGCCGCCGCCGCCGAATCCAGACCTGGTGCCGCTCACGGAGGCGCACCGCACAGGCGTCGTCGATCCGATCACGGCATTACTGATCCGCATTCCCGGCGGCGGCGACGTTTTCGTGCCGGAAGCGTGCGAACGCACCCTCGCGATCTTCGACGGTCACACACGATACGATCTAACGCTCGCCTTCAAACGGCTGGACAATGTGAAGACAGACGAGGGCTACCAAGGCACGGTGGTGGTCTGCTCGGTTCGCTTCTTCCCGCTGGCCGGTTACGACCCGGACCGTGTGCTCATTAAATATCTGGCGGAACAGCCCGACATAGAAATGTGGCTTGCGCCACTTGCGGATAGCCGGCTGCTTGTACCGTACCGGATTTCGATCCCGACGCCGATTGGGCTCGGCGTCGTGCAGGCGACTAGGTTCGTCGCCGCCGCGAATCCGGCACGACGTCGCGCGAACGGCTGGATCGGTGGAACGCTTAGCCGAAGCGAAACGCCGACTCCACCGCGCCCATGACCACGTCCTTGAGCGTCCGGCGCCCCGGATCGCCGCCGGCGGCGCCGACCGCGACGTGAAGCGGCAGCAAATGTTCCTCGCGCGGATGGGCGTCGCGGGCGGAAGGCGCCTTGTCCCACGCGACGAGCGCCGCGGCGCGCGCCTCGGGCGTCGCCGTGGTCAGCACCTCCTCGAGCCAGTCGTCGAAGCGTTGCGAGCCGGCGTCCGGGGTGCGGCCGCCGCCGCGCATGTTCGCCATCAGCGTGCGCATGTTGTGATAGCTCATGCCGCTGCCGACGATCAGCACGCCTTCATCGCGCAGCGGCGCCAGCGCCCGGCCGAGCGCGATATGCGCTGCCGGGTCCATGCTCGCCAACAGCGAGAGCTGCACGATCGGCACGTCGGCGCGCGGGAAAGCAACTTTCAGCGGGATGAAGACGCCATGATCGAAGCCGCGGGCGTGGTCGTATTTCCACGCGATGCCCGCCGCGCCCAGCAATTCGGCGACGCGCGCGGCAACGTCCGGGGCTCCGGGAGCGGGAAAGGTGATCTGATAGGTGCTCGGCGGAAAGCCGTAATAGTCGTAGAGCAGCGGCGGCGACGGATTGTTCTGGATGGTGGCGACGTCCTCCTCCCAATGGCCGGAAATCACCACCATCGCCTTCGGCCGCATCTCCAGATCCTCGGGCACGCGGCGCAGATAATCGGCCATGCGGTCCCAGGTGTCGGGCGGATCCCAATCCATGAAGAAACACGGGCCGCCGCCATGCGGTATGAAAAGTGTGGGCAGTCTCGCCATGTCCAAGCCTCCCGTCGGAGTGTCCGTCTTCAATCATCGAGGATCGCCACGGTGCGCGTCCAACCCGCCGACGCCCGCGTAACCTTGACCGGAAAAGTCGCGACCATGAAGCCGTCCGGCGGCAGCTTCTCCAGATTGTGCAGTTTCTCGATCTGGCAGTAGCCGCGTTCGCGCCCGGCCTTGTGTCCTTCCCAGATCATGCTCGGATCGCGGCTCTGTTGAAAGCGCGCGGCGGTATGCACGAAAGGAGCGTCCCAGCTCCACGCATCGGTCCCGACCACCCGAACGCCGCGTTCGGCGAGATACAGCGTCCCCTCGCGTCCGACCCCGCAGCCGCTGTTGAAATACTCGGGTCTGCCGTAGACCGCGCCGGCGCGCGTATTCACCAGCACGATCTCGAGCGGCTTCAGCGCGTGGCCGATGCGCTTGAGCTCCGTCTCGATGTCGGCCGCGCCCGCCACATAGCCGTCCGGAAAATGGCGGAAGTCCAGCTTCACGCCCGGCTGGAAGCACCACTCGAGCGGCACCTCATCGATCGTAATCGCCGGTTTGCCGCCGTCCATCGTCGAGTGATAATGCCAGGGCGCGTCGACATGCGTGCCGGAGTGGGTGGAGAGCTCGACGTTCTCGACCGCCCAACCTTCGCCATCCGGCAGGTCGTTTGGTTTCAATCCGGGAAAGAAGGCGCAAACGTCCGGCGCCGTCTCCTTGTGCGCGCGATATTGGATCTTCGGCCGCATCGGCGGCGGATCGGTGACGATCTCGCTGTCGACGGCGATGGACAGATCGACGAAGCGGCGTGTCATTGTAAACTCCTCCCGGAGGGGCGCAGTCGCCACGGCGGCATGGATGCGCTGCTATGATTGCTGGCGCCAGGTGCGGCCACGGAGCGCGTGCCGCATTTGCGTCGCAACAATATTTAACCGCCGAGCCGCGACGCTGGAGCGCGATCGGTTCAACCTGATGCGATTGCGCGCTAGCATTTCTCCAGCCCGCACCAGTCGGCGATAAAGAGCGTCATCGCCTGGGTGACCCGGCGCGTGGACTCGAGGTCGACGCGCTCGTCGAAACCGTGAATCGCCTCCGAATTCGGACCATAGACGAGCGCCGGAATTCCGGCATAGAGCCCGAAGAAGCGCGCGTCCGTCGTAAAGCTCGCGGCCATCTCCTCAAGCTCCCGACCAAACACGGCGCGATGAGCAGCGCCAAGTGCGGCGACCGGCTCCTCTGCGTCGGTGAGAACGTACCCCTCCGCTTCGAAGCCATGATAGACGATTTGTGGTGGATGATTGGCCAGGAAATTGTTCTGTTGCGCTGCCGCGAGGATCGAATGTTCGATCTCGCGTTTTGCCTCCGCGATGCTCTGACCGGGATAAACTGCAACGCGGACATCGAAGCTGCACCAAGCCGGCACGCTTGAGGGCCAGTCGCCGCCTGCGATCTTGCCAACATTCAAATTGATCGGATGGTCAACCTTTTCGTAAAAGGGGTAATCCGCGCGGCGCGCATTCCATTGCTCTTCCAGCCCGTGCAGCGCCCGCATCAGCCCATAGGCGGCTTCGATGGCATTGGCGCCGGTGCCCGCCTCGCGCACATGCACGGGAACGCCCCGCACCTGCACCTGAAACCAGAGCACACCGACTTGGGCGCGGATCAGCTTGTCCCACAAAGGCTCTGGAATAAGCACCGCATCGGCGCGATAGCCGCGGGCGACACAAGCAAGCGCGCCATTGCCGGTGCATTCCTCCTCCACCACGGACTGGATGATAACGTCCGCCGCTGGTCGGCAGCCGATCCGTGCCAATGCGGTGAGCGCGGCAAAGCATCCGGCGATCCCCGCTTTCATGTCGCCCGCCCCGCGGCCATAGAGCCACTTGCCGTCGCGCCGGGGCTCGAAGGGAGGCGTTGTCCACATATCCAACGGCCCCGGTGGCACGACGTCGATGTGGCCGTTCAAGATGAGCGATCGACCCCTAGGATTGGCCACGCGCTGACAGCCGACGACGTTGAAGGCGTTGTCATAGTTTACGTGCACCGGCGAGAAGCCGGGCAGGTGGCGAATATCCTCAAGCCTGACCTGGAAGCGATCGACTGCAAGGCCGTGGCGCCGCATCTCGCCCGCGACGAAATCCTGTGCGGTATGCTCGGCCCCGCGCACGGACGGAAACTTCACGAGCTCCGCGGTCAGCTCTATCTGCTCCTCGAAGCCCGCGTCGACCGCCGTCATGATGGACCGGGTGATCTCCTGATCAAGCATAATGGATGTTCTCGCCGTCATGTTTGCGGAACGGTTGTCCGCAAATTGCCTCGTGTCATCCCGAACCGCGCCTGCCGCGCACTGTGGACGACCCCGCCTCTATTCGATAAACTTATAGAAAGTTTGGTCCACAGTGATCGACCGCCGATACCCCTCGGTCGGTGGTTTCGCCCAGGCATATCACATGATCGGGGCACGTCCAAAAGCGGGGTGCCTACTTGCTTGTCGTGGCGCTCGAAGCGGCAAGCACGCTCGACGAGAGATTCAGCAATGAGGAATTCACGATTGCATTCAACGTTGCTCGCCGCATCGGCAAGCTTGGCTTTGGTCGCGAGTTTGGAAACGGCGCGCCCCCAGGAGGCGGTGAAGATCGGCGTCACCGGTCCGTTCTCAGGACCGGCAGCGCAATCCGGCCTGGCCCTCCGCCAGGGCATGATCGTGGCGGTTGAGGAATGGAATGCCACAGGCGGGGTGGTGGCCGACAACAAGCCCCTCAAGATCGAGCCCCTCTTCGAGGATACTCAGAGCGATCCCGCGCAGGGGGTGAGCGCGGCGCAGAAATTGATCACCGGCGACCGGGTCAATTTCCTGATCGGCGATGCTTTTGCGAGCTCAGTGACCATGGCGGAAATGGATCTCGCGGATCAGTACAAGATCCCAATGATGAGCTGCGAGCCGGTGAGTGGCGCGATCTCGGCCAAGATCGAGAAGGACCCGGAGAAATACCGGTATTTCTGGAAGGCGGACTTCAACAGTCAAGGCTACGCCGCGACCATTTATCAGACCTATGCCGCGCTGATCACAAGCGGGCAATTTACGCCGGCGAAAAAGGCTGTCGCATTTCTCGTCGAGGACACCGACTATGGTCGCTCGATTGCGGCGAACGCAATAGACCTGTTCAAGGCCGATGGCTGGACGGTCATCGCCAACAATACCGTTCCATTAGGCAACACCAATTTCACTTCCGCGCTTGCCAAGCTCGGTTACGAGAATCCCGACGTGTTGGTCTCGGTCTTCACCTCGGTGGATTCAGGCGTCGCGCTTTCCAAGCAGTTCATCGAACAGGGCCTCACGTCCTCCCAATTCGCAATCTACTACCCGACCCGGCCGACCTATCTCAAGGGCGCGGGCGATGCGGGCGAAGGCCTGATGTGGGCACCGCTGATCTTCGACGCGGCGGAGCGCCCGGCCGATAAACTGCTGGACGAAAAGACCCGGGCCAAGTTTGCGACCGCGGCGTCGAGCGACCACGCCTACGGCTACGACTGCATGAACATCGCTCTTAATGCGGTCAAGGCTGCCGGCACGACCAACCCCGAGACCGTCGTGAAAACCTTGGCCGCCACCGACTACAACGGCACCCTCGGCCATTACGTTTTCGATCAGAAAACCCACACGGCGCAATACGGTCCGACGTTCATCCCAATCCCAACGGCGCAAATCCGCAATGGCAAGAACGTCATCATCTGGCCGGAAACGGTAGCGACGGCCAAGTACCAGGTTCAACCCTGGATGAAGTAGTTCATGAGCAAGCATTCCCCCGTGCGGCGGCGTGCCAGGCGCCGCCCCGGATGACGCGGCGACGGCAACCCGTTTTGACGACGAAAGAGGCAGTTTGGATAGACGGCCCATTCTCGCAGTCGAGGACGTTCGGCGAAACTTCGGCGGCCTCGTGGTACTCGACGGCGTCTCATTCGAATCCTTCGCCGGCGAAACGCTGTCCCTCATCGGCCCGAACGGTGCCGGCAAAACGACGCTCTTCAACGTCATCGCGGGTTCGCTCCCGGCCTCCGGCGGCCGCATCCTGCTCGACGGTCGAGATGTCACGCGACTGAAGCCGAGTGTCCGTTGCAATCTGGGCATTGCCCGTACCTTCCAGATTCCGCAGCCTTTCGCCAGCCTAACCGTGCTCGAGAACGTCGAAGTGGCGCTCGAATTCGGTCGTCGGGCGGAACGCAAAGATCCGGCTGTTGCCCGAGGCTGGGCGGAGCGTGCGGGTCTCGAGCAATGGCTTGAGGCACCGGCCGCAGAGCTTCCGCTCGGCGCCCGCAAAAAGCTCGAACTCGTGCGCGCGCTCGCCACCAAGCCGCGCGTCGTTCTGCTCGACGAAGTGATGGGCGGCCTGTCGCCTGAGGACATCGACGAAATCGCTGCCATCGTACGCGGCCTCAAGGCGGAAAACGTCGCTGTCATTTTCGTCGAGCATGTGCTGCGCGCGGTGATGAGCATTGCCGACCGAATTATCGTGCTGCACCAGGGCCGGCTGATCGCCGACGGCACGCCGGCGAATGTTTCACGCGACCCGGCGGTGATCGAAGCCTATCTTGGAGGAGATATCGATGCCGCTGCTCAGCGTTGAAAGCATCTCCAGCTACTACGGGGATGCGCAAGTGCTCACGGACATCAATCTGGAGATTGAGGACAACGAGATTGTCGCGGTCATCGGGCCGAACGGCGCCGGCAAGACCAGCATGCTGCGCACGGTTTCCGGACTGCTGCGTCCACGCTCGGGCTCGATCCGCTTCCAAGGCAAGGCGATCGAGCGGTTGCCGGCCCACGCGCTCATCGGCCTCGGCATTGCCCACGTGCCGGAGGGGCGACACCTGTTCCCGCAGATGACCATCCGCGAGAACCTGCTGATGGGGAGCTATGGCACATCGACCTGGAAAGATCGCGCGGCCCTGATCGACGAGGTCTGTACGATCTTCCCTCGCCTCCAGGAGCGGATTGGTCAATTGGCCGGCACACTCTCGGGTGGCGAGCGCCAGATGTTGGCGACCGCGCGCGCACTCATGGCGCGACCCCGACTCCTCATGCTTGACGAACCCTCGCTAGGGTTGGCGCCTAAGATTATCGAAACGGTCCATTCCATCATTCGAACCATCAACCAGCAGGGCGTTGCCGTGCTCCTGGTCGAGCAGAACGCGCAGATGGCGCTCAAGGCAGCGGCGCGCGCCTATCTTCTGGAGAACGGAGCGATAGTCAAATTCGGCAGCACGGTGGATTTTCTGGCGGATCAGTCCGTCCGTCGATCCTATCTCGGGATCTGAACCATGCCGATCCAGCTCATCATCGCTCAGATCGTCAACGGCGTCATCGTGGGATCGATGTACGCGCTCTTCGCCAGCGGCCTGACGCTGATCTGGGGCACGATGAAGATGCTAAACTTCGCTCATGGCGAATTCTTCATGCTGGCGGGCTATCTCGTTTATTTCTGCTACGCCGTGCTTGGCATCAATCCGGCGTGGTCCACCTTGATCGCCGTCGCGACGGTGTTTTTGCTTGGCATCATTGTCGAGCGCGTCGTGATCCACCATCTGCTATCGCGCCCGGTTTGGCAGCTCACCACCATCGTCGCGACGCTCGGCGCCTCGATCTTCCTGCAGAACCTGGCCCTCCATGTCTGGGGGGCGGATTTCCAGAACGTACCCTATTTCATCGGTGGCGTACTCAGTATCCACGGTGTTCGCATCGCTTACCAGCGCCTG
This sequence comes from Xanthobacteraceae bacterium, assembly GCA_035319735.1. GTDB lineage: Bacteria > Pseudomonadota > Alphaproteobacteria > Rhizobiales > Xanthobacteraceae > BOG-931. The sequence continues at coordinate 30,288 of DATHCD010000075.1, forward strand.
CTGATCCTGGGCGTCTCCTGCGCCTCGATCGCAACGCTTTGGTTCGTCCTGAAATACACGCGGTTTGGCCTGGCCTTGCGTGCGACGGCGCAGGACGCGGATGCAGCGCAGCTCTATGGCGTCAACATCCTCTCGATCTATACGCTCACCTTCGGCTTCTCGGCGGCGCTCGCCGCACTTTCCGCCGCCATGCTTGCGCCCATCACTGCGGTCAATCCCTATATGGGGCTCAGCCCGCTGCTTAAGGGCTTTGTCGTGGTGATCCTCGGCGGGCTGGGCAGCTTTGGCGGCGCCATTCTTGGCGGGATACTCCTCGGGATCGCCGAAAGCTTCGGTGTCCTCTTTTCGTCGACAGAGTGGAGCGACGTGATCGCCTTCACCCTTCTGGTGCTGGTGATTTGGATTCGACCATGGGGACTGTTCGGGGTCGAGGAGCGGAGCTAGACATGCCGCGAGAAACCGCCGCCCAACCTCGGCGCGGCGCCGTGGTGGCAATCCTGGGGCTGCTCTGCCTCGTCCCTCCGCTTGTGCATAATCCGTATCTGCTGCACCTCTGTATCTTGAGCATGATCTACGCCATGCTCGGCGCGAGCTGGAACCTGATCAACGGCTACGCCGGCATCTTCACCTTCGGTCATCAGGCCTTCTTCGGACTTGGCGCATACAGCTCGGCCCTGCTCGCCATGCATTCCGGATTGAGTCCGTGGATCACCTTGTGGTGCGGCGGTGTGGTCGCCGCTTTCGCCGGCCTCGTGATCGGCCTGCCCGTTCTCCGCATCCGATCGATCGCTCACGTCGCCATCATCACTCTGGCCTTTGCCGTCATCGTGCACGCCGTCGTCTCCAATTTGCCCGAGCTGACGCGGGGAACGCTCGGGCTCGCCGGAATCCCGCCCTTCACCCCTATCGTGCTGCCGAGGCTCGGCACGATTTCATTCGGCGCCGGCGCCTCGGCTGCTTCCTATTACGTCGCGCTGGCCTTTCTCACGCTTTCCGCCGCGCTCCTGATCTGGGTCGTCAGCGGACGCACGGGACTTGCACTCAGAGCGATACGGGATTCGGAGGCTGCGGCCGCCAGCCTCGGTGTCGATCCGACCCGCTACAAACTCCTCGCCTTCATCGTCAGTTCCTTCGTCGCCGGCGTTGCCGGCGCCTATTACGCCCATTACCTTGGCGTTCTGACGCCGGAGTCCTCAATCGGCGTCCCTATCATGATAACGGTGTTGGTGATCACGCTTGTGGGCGGCATCGGCACGACCGTCGGTCCCCTGATCGGCGCGTTCCTCGTGATCATTGGACTCGAGGTGTTACGCAGCGTTGGCGACTATCGGCTGATGGTCTACGGCGTCCTCCTTGTGCTGTTCGTCAATTTTGCACCGAACGGGCTGGCGCAGCTCACACTGTTCGATCGGCGGCGAGGAAAACGCCGGTAATTTTCTGCGGCGCCGCCCTTCTTGCACCTCGCCCCGCCGACGCATGCGCGCCTGGCATTCACAGCTTCCTTTAGCCGGCCGCGCGCTGATTAAGGCGAGTGCGGCTTGTCGCGCTTGCGATCCCGCGCAATCAGGATATCGTGCCGCTTGCCGCATCCGTCCCATCCGGCCGGACGCTCCTCGGCGATTGCGTCGATCGGACACTTTTTGAGGAACACGTCATGGGAATCAAACTGTACTATCATCCGCTCTCGACCTATTCACGGCGCGTGCTCATCGCGTTCGCCGAGAAAGAGATCCCGCATGAGCTCGTCCTCGTCGACATGGTGGCGCGTCGGCACCGCGAGGAGCCCTATCTGTCGCTCAACCCCTATGGCCGCGTGCCGACACTCGAGGAGGACGGGTTCGTGCTCTTCGAGTCGACTGCGATCCTCAATTATCTCGAGGCGACGCGGCCGAGCCCGCCGCTGCTGCCGGCCGATCCACGCAGCCGCGCGCTGGTCGACATGCACATGAAGCTGTGCGACCTGCAGCTCACCCGCCAAGCTGGAACCATCATATTTCCCAAGCGCTTCCTGCCCAAGGAACGATGGAACGCCACCGCGATCGCCGAGGCCAAGGCCGAGATTGAGAAGCACCTGGCGATCCTCGACCGGCAGCTTGTCGGCAAGACCTACCTCGTCGCCGAGCAGTTCTCGCTCGCCGAGGTGTGCTACGCGCCGTTCCTTGAGTTCCTGCCGCTGATGGAAATCACCCCGCCGCCTTCGGTCGCGGCATGGAGCGCGCGGCTGCTCGCGCGCCCGAGCGCGGTGGCGACGCGGCCGCAGAAATAACGCGAGGGGCGGCTGTCTGCGGCAGGTTCGGAAGCGCCATATGAGTCTAAAAGCGTTCGATACGGCGATCGCCGACGACGGCGAAACGCTGACCGGACCGTGGCGCCGGCCTCAGCAGATGCTCGCCGCGCAAATCTACGACGATCACGTTTCGATCCACGACGATGCGATGGCGCAGAAAATGGGATTCAAGGGCGGAACGATCGAGGGCCCGACCCATTTCAGCCAGTTTGCGCCGCTGTGCGAGCAGCTGTGGGGCGACCGCTGGTTCGAGGTCGGATGCATCTCGGCGCATTATCGCTGTGCCGTCTTCGCCGGCGAAGAGGTGCAGGCGATCGTCACCAAACCGAGAGCCAGCGAGGCGCAAGCCGACATTCGCATGGTCAAGCGCGACGGCACCGAGGTCCTGCGCGGCACCGCGTCGGTTGCGCCGAAAACGTCGGCGACCGCGCTCGACAAGCGCCTGCGCGACGAACTGAAGCCCTTGACCGACCCGGTGATCTTAAGGGACGTCAAGGTCGGCATGAAGACGCGCCGGCAGACGGTGCGCATGGATTTCAATCAAAAAATGGGGCCGCTCTATCCATTCTCACTGCGTGAGAAGCTCGCCGTGATCACCGAGCCGTCCTGGCTTTACCAGCCCGAGCGCGCGGCGGAAAGCAAATGGGGGCGCCCGATTATCCCGTTGGAAATGCTAAGCGTCCTCTTTCAGTATTGCTCGATGCATGACGGGCCGCCGATCAAGCGACCCTCCGTCGGATTGTTCGCGGATCAGGAGATCCGGCTCCTCGATGGGCCGCTGTTCGTCGGCGAAAGCTATGAACTCGAGCGCGAAGTGGTGGCGCTCAGCGCAAGCCGGAGAACCGAGAGCCTGTGGCTGCGCACGGCCGTCTTTACGGGGCAAGCGGCGCATCCAGTGGCGGAGATGCTGCTGAACATGGCCAGCATCAAGGATTCTTACGCCGGCTACGCGAAGGAACACGCCCGGCTCTACGGCTGACGACTAAGCGGCTGTCGCCTAATCCTTCCTCGCCGGGGCGTTTGCATAGACGATACCCCCGTCGACCACGATGGTGGCGCCGACGACATAGTCGCCCGCCCGCGACGCCAGATAGATCGCCGCGCCCGCCATGTCCTCATCGGTGCCGATTCTCCCCGCCGGCACGTGGCGCGCCACGGCGTCGGGATGGTCGCGCGCGGCTCTGTTCATGTCGGACTTGAACGGCCCGGGCGCGATCGCCGTGACGACGACGTGGTCCTCGATCAGCTTCGCTGCCATCCGGCGCGTCAAATGAATCAATGCCGATTTGCTCGCCGCATAGGAGTACGTCTCTAGCGGATTGACGAAGATACCGTCGATCGAGGCGATGTTGATGACCTTGGCGGGCCGCTGGCGTGACGCCGCGGCGCGCAACGGCGCGGCCAGCGCCTTGGTCAGGAAGAACGGCGTTTTGACGTTGAGGTTCATCACCTTGTCCCAGCCGTTCTCGGGAAATTCGTCAAACTCGGCGCCCCATGCGACCCCGGCATTGTTGACCAGGATATCCAGCTTCCGCTCGCGCTTCTTCATCTCCGCCGCGAACGTCTCGATCCCGGACATCGAGGAGAGATCAATCGGCACCGCGATGCATTCTCTGCCGTATTCGCGGCTCAGCTCCTTGGCGGCCGCTTCGCACGGTTCGACCTTGCGGGCAGTGATGTAGACTTTCGCCGCGCCCTGGGCGAGAAATCCGGCGGCGATCATCTTGCCGATGCCGCGCGAGCCGCCGGTGACGATGGCAATCCTGTCCTGTAGCGAAAAAAGATCCTTCGGCAACATCTTCCTCCTCCAAGCTTCTTTCGGTTGCGCATCGTGCCAAGAATTATGCGCGGCTCAACCGCCGCGCTGCCGCGCAACGACATCCTGCTGCCGATATCGGGAAAAGACTCCCTGGTCAAACGGACGGTAACTGAGATACACGTCAATGACCGCGAGCCGTCACGACGCGCGCAAGATGCCATGGGCGGCGCGCTCTAGGCCTTCGCGGAATTTCGGATCGGCGATGGCGATCATGGCGTCGGCGCGTTCGCGCAGCGTCTTGCCGCGCAGCTCCGCGATGCCCCAATCGGTCACGACAGCGTCCGCGTCGCAGCGCGAGTTGGTGGTCGGCCCCGAGAGGGCGGCGACGATGCGGCTCGTCTCGCCGCCCATCGCGGTCGACGGCAACGCGATCATGGAACGGCCGCCGGTCGCCGCGAACGCGCCGTGGACGAAGTCGGGCTGGCCCCCGACCGCGCCGACATAGCGGCCCTTTACTTCTTCGGCATTGACCTGGCCGCTGAGATCGACCTCGATCGCCGAATTGATCGCGCGGAAATTAACCAGACGCGCCAAGGTCGATCCGCCGTGCGAATGCGATGTCGGCACGACCCGGATGGCGGCATTGCGATCGGCAAAGCGGTTCAGCCGGCGCGTGCCGAACAAGGCGCCGGCGACCGTGATGCCGCGGTCGAAACTCTTGTGCGCGTTGGTCACCACACCGGCCTCGATGAGATCGACGACGCGGTCGCTGATCATGCCGGAATGGAAGCCGAGATCGCGATGGCCGCCGAGCGCCGCGAGAATCGCATCCGGGATCGCGCCGATCCCGATCTGGATGGTGGCGCGATCGGGAATCAGCGAGGCGACGAGCGCGCCGATGCGCCGTTCGGCCTCGCCGATCGGCGCGGCCTGCAACTCGACCGGCATTTCATCGCATTCGACGACGTGATCGATGCGCAGATCCGGCGATACCTCGGAGCCATGAGTCCACGGCATCTGCGCGTTGATTTCCGCGATGACCATGCGGGCATGGCGTGCGGCAGCGGCGACATAGTCGTTGACCGGGCCGAACGAGAGGCCGGAGGTTGAGCGGGCAAGAGAGAGGAGCACGACATCGGGCCGGCGATCTTCGCTGAACAGAGCCGGCAGCCTGCTATACGGCACCGGCAGGATGTCGAGCCGGCCTGCCGCGGCGAGAGCGGCGGCGCCGCCGATCGCGCCATAGCTGGAAAAGGCGATGCCGTCGGTCGCTTCCGCGGTGAAGCTGTCCGAGAAGACGGCGCCGAGGAAAAGCCGCAGCCCGGGAATTTCGTGCCGCCGGCGCAGCAGCGCTCGCGTGAGAGCGCGCGGCTCGGCCGTCCCCTGCCCGACCAAAACCAGCGAGCCCGGCCCGATGAGGGAGAGTGGGTCGTCCACGACCGTGCTTCATCTGTTGAAATACATTTTCAAATCGGAGTATTTTCGACATCACCGTTTGGGTCAAGCGACCTTGGTCGCAAAGTGGTCGCGCGTCAGCCGCGGGCCTCGAGGCGCATATTCGAGGGGTGGTATGCCGTCTTTCAGACCGGTTGTTGCGCTCGCCCGCGGCATCGAGATTCTCCGCATCGTCAACGAGGAGCGGCTGTCGACGGTCGGTTCGCTGCACAAGGCGACCGGCCTCGACAAGGCGACGATCGTGCGCATGCTGGAAACGCTCGAGCACGAAGGCTATGTCCTGCGCGATGCGGAGCGCGCCACCTACGCTCCCACCGGCCGCTCTTTGCTCTTGAGTCAAGGGTACGACCAGCATCTCTGGATCGGCAGCGTGGCCGAGCCGATCATGCGGGCGTTCCGCAAGGAGATCGGCTGGCCCTCCGATATCGCGCTGTTCGATCGCGACGCCATGATCGTCGCGCAGACGACGCGCGTACCCGGCTCAATGCTGATCAGCAGGCGGCCTGGCTTTCGCTTTCCCGTGCTCGCCACATCGATGGGCCGCGCCTATCTGGCATTCTGCGACGCAAAGGAACGCGACGCGATCGTCGCCAGGCTCGCGGAGATTCCCGAGCATTGGAACGATCTCGCGCGCCAACCACGGCGCTTGCGCAAGATGATCGCGGAGACGCGCGCGCGCGGCTATGCGCTCATGGACGACCGCTACAGTCGCGACGTGTTCGAGGGCAAGGCATGGGCCCTCGGCGTGCCGATCCGCGGCGACAACAAGGTGTTCGCCAGTATCAACGTCGTGCTGCTGTCGAGCGCGGTCGATTTCAAGAACGGCGTGCGGCAATTCCTCGGGCCGCTGCAGCGCACGGCGGCCGAGATCGCCGCCGCCCTGACCGCGAGAGCGGCGCCGTCCTTGCGCTGAGTCGGTCAGGCCCGTTCCGGCGATCGCCGGACCGCCTTGCGGTCGAACCACGAGCCGAACAATGGCAGCAAGCCGCGGGGCGACAGCATGATGGTTGCGATCACGATGAGGCCATAGACGAAGGCGTGCAGGCCCGGCAGCACGCCGCCGAGCTTGCCGCGCAAGATTTCTCCGAGCGGCAGCAGCACGATGGCGCCGAGCGCCGGCCCGAAGGCGCTACCAAGACCGCCGACCGTCGCGAACAGCACGATCTCGATGGTGATGAGCGGCGACACGAGCTGATAGGGATCGACGAAGGCAAGATAGCGCGCATAGACGGTGCCCACGATCGACGTCAGCATGGCGGAGATCACCATGGCGAGCATCTTGGTGCGCAGGAGCCCGACCCCGATCGCCTGCGCGGCGTCCTCGTTGTCGCGAATGCAGCGCAGCGAATAGCCGAGCGGCGCGTTGAGAATCGCGAGGTTGGCGAGCACGCAAAGCGCCGCCACCGTCAGCGCCGCCCAATACGATCCGTTGCCGCCGCCGAACTGGAAGGCAAGGAAGTCGCCAGTGTCGCGCGGCAGCAGCAGTCCCGACGCCCCGCCAACGAAATCCCAGCCGATGGCGACGATTTCCGCCATTTCGGCGAAGGCCAGCGTGATCAAGGCGAAGGACAGATGACCAAGACGGAAGCGAAAATCGATCCAGGCGATCACGGCGCCGAGCGCCGCGGACAGCACCGCCGCAATCAGCATGCCGGCCCACATGTTGATGCCGAGCTTCAGCAGCAGCGCGCTCGCCAGCAACGATCCGGCGCCGACGAACAGGCTGTGGCCGAGCGAGATTTGCCCGCCGATGCCGCCAACGATGTTCCAGGCCGAGCAGAGCGCCACATAGATGAGGGCGAGCGTGGCGACATGCAAGTAGTAGCTCGACATTTCGAACGGCCCGAGGGCGGCGACCGCAAAGACCAGCCAAAGCAGCGGCGACCGTAGGGTTGCAAAGAATTCCGCGCGCATTACGAGGCTCCCCAGGTGAGACCGCGCGGGCGAAACAGCATGATCAGTACGAAGATCGCGTAGGGCAGCAAGCTGCCCAGCGTCTCGGAGAGATAGACGGTGCCCAGCGCCTCCGAGCAGCCGATGACGAGGCCGCCGAGCATGATGCCGACGAAATTGGTCATGCCGCCGAGGACGATGACCAGAAGCGTAATCACGGTATAGCGCAGCCCGTCGCTGGGCTGGATCGAGGCGCCGGGGGCCAGCAGCGCCGCCGCGACTGCGAGAATGCCGATACCGATCGCGAAGGCGAGCGTCTGCACGCGCCCGACGTCGATGCCCATGAGGGCGGCGGCACGCGCATTCTGATGCACGGCACGGATCGAACGCCCGACATCAGTCGAGCGCAGGATGACGAACAGCGCGCCGGCCAGCGCGAAGGAGATGAGACACGCGATGACCTGCGGCCCGCGCATCACCACGTCGCCGACGACAAAAAGCTTCGCTTCGACGATCGACGGCGTGCGCTGCCCCTGGCCGCCGAACACCATCAGCAACGCGCTTTGGATGACAAGCGTGATGCCAAGCGTCAACTGCACGACCATCAGCAGATGATGGCTCGCGATCGGCCTGATCACAAAGCGATAGACCAGCGCACCGACCACCGTCATGGCCGGCAAGGTGATGATGAGCGACACATAGGGATCGAGCGTCAGCGCCGAATAGAGACCAAGGCACATGTACATGCCGAGCAGGATGAAGTCGCCATGCGAAAAGTTGACGATGCCGCTGACTCCGTAGACGAGACCCATGCCGAGCGCGATAAGCCCGTATGTGCTTCCGATCAGGATGCCCTCGACCAGGGCTTGCAGCAATTCATCCATCAAGCGGGCTCCGGATCAGAGGCCGAGATAGGCGCTGCGGGTACGCGGATCGCTCCTGACGGCGTCGGCCGCACCCTCGACCACGATTTGCCCGCGTTCCAGCACGTAGCAGCGGCCGGCATAGCGCAGCGTGAGCTGCAGATTCTGCTCGACCAGCAGGATGGTCAAGCCGGCGGCGTTGAGCCGCTCGATGATCTCAAAAATATGTTGGACGAGACGCGGCGAAAGCCCGAGAGAGGGTTCGTCGAGCATCAACAGCTTGGCACCCGCCATCAGTCCGCGGCCGATCGCCAGCATCTGCTGCTCGCCGCCCGACAAGGTGCCGGCGAGCTGCGAAAACCGTTCCCGAAGCCGCGGAAACAGATCGAGCACGCGCTCCATTTCCGTCGTGCGCCGCCCGCGCGCCGCGGCGTTGATCCCGCCGAGCAGCAGATTCTCGCGCACGCTCATTTCCGGGAACACAAGTCGCCCTTCCGGCACCTGAATGATACCGAGCCGCACGCGCGCCTTCGCCGATAGCCGGGTGACGTCTTCGCCCTCCAGCGAAATCCGCCCCGACATCGGCGCGACGATTCCGGACAGAGCGTTGATCAGGGTGGTCTTGCCGGCGTTGTTGGCGCCGAGCAGGCCGACAATCTCCCCCTTGGCGATATGCAGGGAGACGCCGCGCAAAACCGGCACGCCGCCATAACCCGCCGTGAGGTCGCGAACCTCAAGCATCGAGTTGATCGCCAAAATAGGCGTCGATCACGCTGCGGTTCTCGACGATCTCCTGAGGCGCCCCCTCCGCGATCTTGCTGCCGAAATCGATCACGACGATGCGTCGGGCGGTGCGCATGACCACCGGCATCACGTGTTCGACCATCACGATGGCGACCCCTTGTTGATTGAGCTCACGGATGACGCCGAGCGGCACCTCGGTTTCGGCCAGCGTCAAGCCGGCCATGACCTCGTCAAGCAGGATGAGGCGCGGTTCGGTGGCGACGCATTTGGCAAGCTCCAAGAGTTTCTTGTCCTGGAGCGACAAGGCCGCCGGCGTCAGATGTTCCTTGCCGGAGAGACCGACGCGCGCGAGCACCTCCGCGGCGTAGGCGACCGCCGCGCGCATCGGGCGACGGACGAGCGCCGCCGTGGTGACGACATCGAGCGCGGTCATGTCGGCGAAGGTCTGGACGATTTGAAAGCTGCGGACGAGACCGCGCTTCACTAGCTGATGCGGCGAGAAGCCGTCGGCGCGGGCGCCGTCGAAGATGACCTCACCTTCGCTTGGCGCGAGGAAGCCAGAGATCAGGCCAAACAGCGTGGTCTTGCCCGCGCCATTCGGCCCGATGACGCCGAGGATCTCTCCCGCTTCCACGGCAAAGCTGACGGCTTTGACGGCGATCAGGCCGCCGAAGCGCTTGGTCACGCCATTGACTTCGAGCAGCGCCATCGCCGTCGCGACCGGACCGTTACGCCCGCGGTCGCGGCGCCGTCTGGGCGAAGGCGTCCGGGTAGACGACTTCCTGCGTTTGCTCCGCCGTCCACTGAATGAACATGGCCGAACCGTCGGTAAGAAGCCGGTCCTCAGCGAAGCGCAAGCCATGCGGCTTGGCCAGATAGAGGTCGGGGTCGCCGAACGGAAAATCCACCGTCGTGAATGCCTTGAGCAGCGCATCCGGCTCGGTCGAGCCCGCGGTTTCAAGGACGCGCTGAATGATGCGCGCCGATTGTGCCGAGTGGATCGCCGCTTGACCGATCTGGCTGAGCTTCGCCTGGTCCCGCAGCTCGACGATGATCTTCTGCATCGAGTCGATCTTCGCCCCGGGGCTGAAGCCGGTCATGCCGAACAGGTTCTTGGTCAGCACCGCGCGACCGATTTCGAGGCCGAGGTCGCGCCACAGCGACAGATCGGAATAGCCGCCGGTGCCGCCGGCAAAGATGCTGCCGTGGTAGCCGAGATTGTAGCGCGCCTGATGCAGCAGCAGGCCGTCGCGCGGCGTGACCAGGCCGATGACGAGATCGGGTTTCTGCGCGCGAATGCGGATCATTGCCGCGGTCTGGTCCTGCGCCTTGGTGTCGAGCGGCGCCTCGCCGACGATCTCAAACCCGCTCTGCTTCAGTTTCTCGGTCAAGAATTTGTTGGTCTGCTGCCCGGCCTCGTAGTTCGAATACCCCGGCATCACCGTCTTCAGCGCGAAGCCTTGCTTGTCGCGCAGCCAAACGGCGAAATCGTGCATCGATTGCGCGTAGCCGCGGTCATAGGGATAGCCGAGCGAAAAGAGGTAGGGAGATTTCGAGCCGCCCGCCCATACCGAGAGTGTCGGCACCTTGAACTCGTCAAGAACGGGGGTGAGGGCGAGCATCTGCGCGCTGAGCATGCTGCCGGTGAGGACAGCGACCTTTTCCTCGGTAATCAGCCGCCGCGCCTCGACCGCGGTGCGTGCCGGCTGGCTGGTGTCGTCGGCCAGCACCAACTCCAATTTGGCGCCGCCCAGGCTCTTGATGCCGCCGGTCGCGTTGATCTTGTCGACAATGTAGACGAAGGCCGGATGACCTTCCTGCGCATAGGCCGAATAGCTGCCGCTCATCGAGTTGACGACGCCGATGCGGACCGCCCGGCCTTGCCCCGCGCCGCGTCGGACGAACGGCGCGGCGAAGCTGCCCAGCGCAAAGGACGCCGCGGCGGCGGCAAACCTTCGCCGCGACAGCACCAACCTGGTCCGGCGGATCTGCACGCCCCGTACCATCGCTTCCCCCAAATCTCTTTGTGGCCTGACAGGAGGCCACGACGGTATCAGCGACCACACCGGCTCACAAGCGCCACTCGTTCAAGGAATTTCGTTTGCGATCATCGCAACGACGCCAACGCGCGCGGCGATGACGCGAGCTGTTGAGCACGAGGATGTCGCGGTCGAGCGTGCGGGGCAGGCAACGGTACCGTCTCGCGGTCTTTCACGCGCGCCGATCGGCTGATCAGCTTATTTCTTAAAATGAAATAGCGTTTCACGATTGGTTGACAGCACTGTGCGTCGATGCCAATGTCGCGCGACCCGCGCGCGGCGTGGAATTGCACGGCAAGGAGGGGATGGGGGATGACCGACGGCGCAGCGTTGGACGGCAAGGCGGTGATCGTAACCGGCGCCGGGCGCGGCATCGGTCGCGAGATCGCTCTCCTCGCCGCCGCCGAGGGCGCCAAGGTCGTCGTCAACGATCTCGGCGGCGCCGCCGACGGCACCGGCGAGAGTGCAGGCCCCGCCGAGGAGGTCGCGGCGCTGATTCGGCAGCGCGGCGGCACGGCGGTGCCGAACTTCGACAGCGTGGCCGAACCGGCCGCCGCCGCGAACATCGTCAAGACGGCGCTCGATCATTTCGGCAGGCTTGACGGCGTCGTCAACAATGCCGGCATTTTGCGCGACGCCATCTTCCACAAGATGAGCGTGGCCGATTTCGAGTTGGTGATCAAAGTCCATCTGCTCGGCTCATTCTATGTGTCGCACGCCGCGGCGCGGCTTTTCCGCGACCAGAACAGCGGCGCCTTCGTCCATTTCACCTCGACCTCCGGCCTGGTGGGTAATTTCGGTCAGGCCAATTATGCCGCCGCCAAGCTCGGTATCGTCGGCCTGTCGAAGTCGATCGCGCTCGACATGGCGCGCTTCAACGTGCGCTCGAATTGCGTATCGCCCTTTGCCTGGAGCCGCCTTATCGGTACGATCCCGACCGACACCGAGGAGGAGAAAGCGCGGGTCGCGCGCATCCAGGCCATGGGGCCGGAAAAAATCGCGCCGCTCAGCGTTTTTCTGCTTGGCGACGAGGCGAGGGATGTGACCGGGCAGATCTTTGCCGTGCGCATGAATGAGATTTTCCTCATGAGTCAGTCGCGCCCGGTCCGCTCGGTCCACCGCGCCGGGGGCTGGACCTGCCGTTCGATCGCCGAGCACGGCATGCCGGCGCTCAAGGCCTCGTTTTATCCACTCGATCGGTCGGCGGATGTTTTTTGCTGGGATGCGATCTGAGGCGGCAGCATCAACGGAGGGGCGGAACGGATGGCATTCGGGGTTCTCGCTTACGGCGCTTATCTCCCGCGGCTCCGCCTGTCCCGGCGCTCGATCGCCGAGGCCAATGCCTGGCTCAACCCCGCGCTCAAGGCGCAAGGCAAGGGCGAGCGGGCGATCTGCAACTGGGACGAAGACAGTGTGACGATGGCGGTCGAGGCCGCGCGCGACGCCCTCCTCACCCGCGACCGCTCCTCGATCAGCGCGCTGCGCTTTGCCTCTACCACCTTTCCGTTCCTCGACTGTCTCAATGCGAGCCTGGTCGCCAAGGCCTTGCGCCTTTCCGAGGAAATCGCGGCGCTCGACGTCACCGCGACGCAACGCGCCGGCACCTCGGCCCTCGCCGACGCGCTCGCCAGGGGCGGCGAGACGCTCGTCGTCGCCGCGGAAAAGCGGCCGGCAAAAGCGGCCAGCCCAATCGAAATGTCGGCCGGCGACGGCGCGGCGGCAATCCTCGTCGGCGAGGGCGAGCCGGTCGCAAGACTCATTGCCAGCGCGACCTGCGCTGCCGATTTCGTCGACCATTATCGCTCGATCGAGTCGGGCTATGACTATCAATGGGAGGAGCGCTGGATCCGCGACGCCGGCTATCTTCCTATTGTTCCTCCGGTCATTGCCCGCTGCCTGGAGCAGGCGGCGATGAAACCTACGGACGTCACCGCTTTTTGCATGCCGGCGGTCCTGCCGCGGCTCGCTAACGCCATTGCCAAGGCTGCGGGCATTGCCGATGCCGCAGTCAGGGACAACCTCAATTCAAGCTGCGGCGAGACCGGAGCCGCCCATGCGCTCGTGATGTTCGTCGCGGCCCTGGAAGAGGCCAAACCCGGCGATCGCATTCTCGTCGTCGGCTTCGGTCAAGGCGCCGACGCCCTGCTGTTCGAGGCGTTGCCGGCCATCGAACGCCGCCCGGACCGGCTCGGCGTCAGCGGCCATCTCGCCCGGCGACGCCCGGAAGAAAATTACTCAAAGTTCCTCGCCTTCAACGATACGGTCGAGATCGAGCGCGGCATGCGGGCGGAGGCCGACAAGCTGACGCCGCTATCGGCGCTGTGGCGCAACCGCGATACAGTGATGAGTTTCGTCGGCGGCAAATGCGCAAGGTGCGGCACCTTGCAGTTTCCGAAGAGCCGCATCTGCGTCAACCCAAACTGTAATGGCAGGGACACGCAGGAGCCGGAGCCCTTCGCCGAAAAAACCGGACACATCATCTCCTATACCGCCGACCGCCTCACCTATTCGCCCGATCCACCGGCCTGCTATGGCATGATCCAGTTCGAGGAAGGCGGCCGCTGGATGATGGATTTCACCGATATCGAGGAGGCCGACCTTGCGGTCGGCCGCGCGATGAAGATGATGTTCCGCATCAAGGACATCGACACGCAGCGAGGCTTCAGACGTTACTTCTGGAAGGCGGCCCCGGCCGCCGGCGGGGGAGGCTGACATGGCAAAAGGCATCCGCGACAAGGTCGCCATTCTCGGAATGGGCTGCTCGAAATTCGGCGAGCGCTGGGAGATGAACGCCGAAGACCTGATGGTCGAGGCTTTTGCCGAAGCGGTGGCCGATGCCGGCATCGAGACGAAGCAAATCGACGCCGCGTGGCTCGCGACCGCGATTGAAGAGCAGCATGTCGGCAAATCCGCCGTGCCGCTCGCCGTGGCGCTGCGCCTGCCCTACATCCCGGTGACCCGCGTCGAGAACTACTGCGCCTCCGGCACCGAAGCATTCCGCGGCGCGGTCTACGCGGTCGCCTCGGGCGCGGCCGACATCGCGCTCGCGCTCGGCGTCGAGAAGCTGAAGGACACCGGCTATGGCGGCCTGCCACAGCGCGGCCGCGGCACGGTCAACAATATGACCTGGCCAAACCTCTCGGCGCCCGGCTCCTTCGCCCAGCTCGCCGCCGCCTACCGCGCCAAGCACGACAGCGCGCCGCAAGACCTCAAGCGGGCGATGGCGCACATCTCGGTGAAGAGCCACGACAACGGCGCCAAGAATCCCAAGGCGCACCTGCGCAACAAGATCACCATCGACACGGTGCTCAACGCGCCGATGATCGCCGAGCCGCTCGGCCTCTACGATTGCTGCGGGGTTTCCGACGGCTCGGCCTGCGCGATCGTCACCACCCCCGACATCGCCAAGGGACTCGGCAAGCGCGACCTGATTACCGTCAAGGCGCTGCAGCTCGCGGTTTCCAACGGCACCGAAGCGCAGCACAATTCCTGGGACGGCAGCTACTTCGCGACGACCCGCATTGCCTCGAAACGCGCCTATCAGGAAGCCGGCATCGACAAGCCGCGGGAGACGCTCGATCTCATTGAGGTGCACGACTGCTTCTCGGTGACCGAGCTCGTCACCATGGAGGATTTGCACGTCTCCGGGGAAGGGACGGCGATTCGCGATGTGCTCGACGGCTTCTACGACGCCGACGGCGCCCTGCCCTGCCAGATCGATGGCGGCCTCAAATGCTTCGGCCACCCGATCGGCGCTTCTGGTCTACGCATGATCTACGAGCTTTATCTGCAGATGCAGGGCCGCGCCGGCGAGCGGCAGCGCAAGGACCCCCCCGCAATCGGCCTCACCCACAATCTCGGCGGCTTCCCGCATCAGAACGTCTCCTCGATCTCGATCGTGGGTCGCTACGGCGCGTAACAGACCTCCGCCGCGGCGCGTTCCGCGCCGCGATCGGACCTCGCTGAGGTTTCAGCAACCGGCGTCAAATCCGACGGCCCGCGGCCTGCCAATAGGGCTCGCGCAAGCGGCGCTTGAAAATCTTGCCCGAATCCTCGCGCGGCAGGCCGCTGCGGATCTCGATGCGCTTCGGCACTTTGTAGCCGGCAAGATGCTTCGCGAGTTCGCGACGCAATGAAGTTGGCTCAAGCGCCGCGCCGGCGACCGGTTCGACGAACGCGACCAAGGCCTCGCCGAACTCCGCATCCGGCACGCCGAACACGGCGCAGTCATGCACGCCGGGAAGAGCATGCAGCACCGCTTCGATCTCTGCAGGATAGATATTCACCCCGCCGGAGATCACCATGTCGCGCTTGCGATCGCACAGAAAGAGGTACCCGTCCTCGTCGAGATAGCCGACATCGCCGCAGGTGATGAGGCCGTTGCAGACGACCTCGGCGAGCTCGTGCGGCAAATTGTGATAGGTGAAATCCGGGTAGCCGTCGATGCGCGCAAAGATCTCGCCGATCTCGCCGGCGGGCAACACATTTCGCGCCTCATCGAGAATGCGCAGATCGGTGCCCGGCGTAGCCTTGCCGACCGTTCCGGGTTTGCGCCGCGCATCTTCGCTCGAGGCGAGCGTCACCGGGCCGGTCTCGGTGCCGCCGTAGAACTCCCATATTACTGGCCCCCACCATTCGATCATCGCTTTCTTGACTTCGATGGGACAGGGCGCCGCAGCATGAATGACGAAGCGCAGCGAGGAGACGTCGTAACGGTCGCGGACCGCTTGCGGCAGCTTGAGCAGCCGGACGAACATGGTCGGCACCATGAAAATCGTATCGATCCGCTCGCGTTCGATCAGACGCAGCAGCTCTTCCGCGTCGAACCGCGGCATCAGCACCAGGACCTCGCCGAGACGCCCCGCCCTGATGCCGAAGGAATTCGGCGCCGAATGATAAAGCGGACCCGGCAGCAAAACGCGCACGCCGGGTTTTATGCCGTAAACGAGCGACCGCAGGGCCTCGGTCTTGGCGTGTTCTTCCGCCGTTGGCGCCTTGCGGCGGACACCCTTGGGCCGGCCCGTCGTGCCCGAGGTATAGATCATGCTCTGCGGTTGCGGCAGCGGCGCTCCGGCATAAGGTTGCTGGGCGGAAATCCAGGACTCGAATGGAAGCGCGCCGGCCGGCGTGGCGACAAGCGCCGGATCGACTCGATGGGCCGCGACAATTTCCGGCGGCGTTTCGGCGCAGAGCACCGGAATCCGCGGCTCTTTGGCAAGGCCATGAAGAGTCAACAGGTCGGCATGGCCGATCAGTGCTTTCGCGTCGCTGTCACTGAGAATGTAGGCGATTTCCTCCGCCGCAAAATGCCAGTTGATCGGCACCGCATAGGCGCCAAGCATCATCGCGCCGTAACTTGCCGTCAGAAAGGCGATATCGTTGCGCATCAAGAGCGCAACGCAATCGCCCTGGCGAACGCCGAAAGCGGCGAGGCCGCCGGCAATGCGGCGGGATTGCTCTTCGATCTCGGCTTTGCTCGCGGTTCGAGCGCCGCACACGATGCCGGTCGAGACCATGCACGATTGCTCCTGTGCGGACGCGTCAGTGGGTTTTTTCTTCCGTCAACCGTTCATTCACCGCAGCGCTTGTCAATTTCTCACATTGAAATGATACTTCGCAAGTCGAGCGCCCGATCTACCGCGCGCAGGACCCCGCCGTCGTGCCAGGAAGGAACACGATGAAGGACGAAGCACCATCCGTGATCATCCGGCGCGAAGCCGCCGTGGCGATTCTGACGCTAAACGAGCCGAGAGCGATGAACGCGCTCTCGTCGGGAATCAAGACCGGGCTCGAGCGCCATCTGCCGTCCTTGCTCGGCGATCCCCAGATCCGCGTGCTCGTCGTCACCGGCGAAGGGCGCGCCTTTTGCGCCGGCGGCGACGTGCGCAGCATGGACGAGCGCGGTTCGGTCGCGGTGCGCGCGCGGTTGAGCCGCAGCCACGGTTGGTTGATTCCGCTCATCCGCGCCGAGAAGCCGGTCATTACCGCGATCAACGGCGTAGCCGCCGGCGCCGGACTGTCGCTGGCTTTGACCGGCGATTTCGTCATCGCCGCGCGCTCGGCGATCTTCAAGGCCGGCTTCCTCGGCCTCGGCGCCGTCCCGGATCTCTCGCTCGCCTACACGCTGCCGCGCGCGGTCGGCCTCTTGCGCGCCAAGGACATTCTCCTCACCGGCCGTGAGATAGCCGCGGAAGAAGCGCTGTCTTTGGGATTGGTGACGCGGGTCGTCGATCAAGACGCGCTGATGCCGGCGACCCTTGAACTCGCCCACAGCTTGGCACAGGGGCCGACGGTCGCTCAGGGTCTGACCAAGCAGCTTCTGCAGCGCAGCTACGAGTATTCTCTCGAAGGCTTCGTCGACTTCGAGGCGATGGCGCAGGCCATCGCCTTCGGAAGCGAAGATTTCGCCGAAGGCGTCGAGGCCTTCCGCGCCAAGCGCAAACCGAGTTTCCGCGGGCGATGAAACGGCGGGTCGCGCGTTTGCGTCAGGCGTCGACGTGAACTTCGGCTGGCGAAGCTCGCGCGCTAAGAGCCGAGGCCTTTGGCCATTTCCCGCAGTTGAAATTTCTGTATCTTGCCGCTCACCGTCATCGGCATCTGCGGAAGCACTTTGAGATATTCGGGCAGGTATTGCCGAGCCACTTGCTGCTTTTCCAGGTAAGCCACCATCTCGGCAAAGTCGAGGTGTTTGCCTTCGCGCAGCACGACGAAGGCGCAGGCCCGTTCGCCCAGCCGCGGGTCGGGCACGCCGACGATGGCGACCTGACGGATGCTTGGGTGGCGGTAGAGCAGGTTCTCGATTTCCACGACCGGGATGTTTTCGCCACCGCGAATGATGATGTCTTTCGCGCGCCCGGTGATGCGAATGTAACCATCGGCATCCATGCGCGCGAGATCGCCGGTGTCGAACCAACCGTCGGCAGTCGGCGCATTGAGCTCGGGACGGCGGAAATATCCCACGAACATGCTGATGCCGCGGCACTGCAGATGTCCTTCCACTCCGCTGGCGACCGCCTTGCCGTCGCCGTCGACGACGCGAACTTCGATGCCCGGCAAGGCGACGCCATCGGTGCCAAAGATGCGATGATCGGGATCGCCGGGAACGGTCGTGGTGACCGATCCGTTCTCGCTCATGCCCCACGCGGAAATGATGCGCGCGCCCAGCCGGCGGGTGGCGCGCTCGACCAGCGTGCTGGGTATGGGCGCGCCGGACGAGACAAAGGTGCGCAGCGACGACATGTCGGCATTCTCCACCATCGGCGAATCGGTCAGGTCGGCGAGGAAAGGAGTCGAGCCCATGGTGTAGGTGACGCCCTCGTCCTGGATCAGGAGTGCCGCTTGGTCGGCGTTCCAGATGTCCTGCAGCACCAGCTTGGCGCCGAGCATGGGGCCCATCATGAGCCCATACATGAAACCGGCCTGATGACCCATGGGGGACGCCATGAAGACGATGTCATCGCCGCCGAGCCCCAGGCGTTCCTGATATTTGGCCAGAATGCTGAGCAGCGTATTCGAGGTGTGCAACACACCCTTCGGCTCACCCGTCGTTCCCGATGTGTAAAGGAGTTGCGTGACGTCATTGGGTGACGGAGCATGGCGAGCGAACAAGGCCGGCAAGTCCACCTCGTCCTCCCAGCGGCGTTCGAGCAAACGCCGCTCGAAGGACTCTTCGCCGCCGGCGCCGACCACGAGCAGATGGGCGAGCCGCGGTAGATCGGCGCGGATATCGGCGATCATCGCCGGATAGTCGCAGCCGCGAAAAGACCGCGGCACGACCAGGACTTTGGCTTCGGCAAAGCCGAGCATGTAACGCAGCTCGCGCTGCCGGAAGATCGGCATCAGCGGATTGATGATCGCACCGAGGCGCGCGCACGCCAGATAGAGCGCAACGAATTGCCACCAGTTCGGCAATTGGCAGGCAACAATGGTGCCTTTTTCCACCCCCATCGCCGCCAAGCCGCCGGCGATGCGGCCGACAGTGCGGCGAAGCTGCCGATACGACAGGGTGGTATCCTCGCCGCTCATGCTGTTGTGGCCAACCATCGCCGCCTTATCGGGATGGCGGTTCACGGCATCGTCGAGATAGTCGGTGAGCATGCGCTGCGGCCAGTGGATGCGGGCCCAATCGGCCGGCGTCCATGCAGGAAGAGCTGCCTCAGTCATGGACGGCAACCTTGCACGCAAGGCGGTCCGGCATTCTCGCGAAATGACCGCGCCAGAATATGGCCGACAACTGATCCGTGCGGATTGTCTTTCCTTGCATGTCTGCCCGCTCGTTATTCCCTCATCGCCAGAACTATTTTCCCTTTGACCAAGCGGTCGCGCAGCTGCCGCAGCGCTTCCACCACCTGCCCGACGGGGTAGACCTTGATCACTTTTTGACTGAGCAGTCCCTGCCGATAGAGATCAAACAGAAGCTCGTGGCCGCGCCGCATCATTGCCGGATGCCATTCGCGATAGTCGCTCCAATGCAGGCCGATGACGGCAATGTTCTTGAGCAACACATAATTGGCGGGAATCGAGGAGATGCGGCCGCCGGCGAAGCCGAGCACTACCAGACGGCCGCTCCAGGCCAGGGCGCGGAGACAGCCGTCGAAGACCTCGCCGCCAACTACCTCGCAGATCACATCGGCGCCTTTGCCGTCGGTCAGCGCGCGCACGTCTTGCCGGATGCGATCGCGCAGACCTTCGCCGCTGAGATCGATCACGCGCGCGGCGCCGGCAGCGCGCGCCACCTCGGCCTTCTCCGCACTGCTGACGCCGCCGATCACCGTGGCGCCAAGCGCGCGGGCAACCTGCACGCAGGCGAGACCCACCCCGCCGGCGGCGCCCGTCACCAAGACGGTTTCGCCGGACCTCAGGCCGGCTCGCTCCACCAGGGCGAAATAGGCGGTCTGCAGCGTCAATCCGAACGCCGCCGCTTCAGTCATTTCCATGCCTTCCGGCAGAACGAAACAATTCGCCGCGGGCGCCAACAGGTGCTGGCAATAGGCCCCGTGCTCGACCAGCGCCATCACGCGGTCGCCGACTTGGCAGGTGTCGACGCCGGCGCCAACGGAAAGCACTACGCCGGCCGCCTCCTTGCCGGGGACGAAGGGCGGCTGCGGCAGGATTTGGTATTTGCCGCCGATGACGAGCAGGTCGGGATAATTGACCCCGGCGGCGGCGACGTCGATCAGCACTTGGCCGGGACCGACGACTGGATCGGGCAGATCCGTCACCGCCAACGCTTCGATGGGGCCGAACGAGGGAGCGATGACCGCCTTCATGACCCTTGCGGCCTCCGTCCGGCGCTATTTCCTTTTACGCGGGTCGGCGCGCCGCTTCGGGGCCCGCTGTTGCCGCGATGCTTCCTCCGCGCCGATCAGCGAGTACCAATGCTGCCAGCCGAACGGCGTGAGCAGGGCGTGCAGGAATTGATCGAGTCCCTCTTCGATATAGCCCTCAAGCGTGATGATGTCGCGAAAGTGCCAGTGCTTCAGCGCCCAACCATGGGCGAACAGGACCAGGCGGAACGTAAACAGATCGGCATTGACCGATCGAAAATACCCGGCCTTCATGCATTCCCTCACCGGGCCGGCGATCAATTCGTTGGTTTCCAGCTCGAGCGCCTTGACGATCTTGCGCCGTTCCGCATTGAGCGACTTGCTTTCCTGATAGCCGACGACCGTGGCGCCGATGTTGCTGCCAACCGATTCGCAATAGGCGCGCACCGCGGCGCAAAATCGCTGCAGCGGATCATGCAACCCTTCGAGCTGCTTCGGTATTTCCTCCTGATATTTCTTGAAGATGATCATGAACACGAGAAGCAGCAGTTCCTCCTTGTCCTTGACGTAGGAATAGATCAGTCCGGGGCTGACGCCCGCCGTTTCTGCGATCTCCTTGATCGTCGTGCCATGATAGCCGTTGATGGCAAAACGCTCGACGGCAGCGCGTACGACCTGATCGCGCCGCCATTCTACCCTTTCGGCGTCCTCAACCTGGCTCGTGAATTCGATATCCATTTTTTCCTGCGACCCACGATGATTCCGCATCCAGCCGGCGGCGAGACAGGTCCAAAGGCGATTAAATGAACATTCATTCAAATGGCACAGACTGCCTTTGGCTGT
Organism: Xanthobacteraceae bacterium; assembly: GCA_035319735.1. Taxonomy (GTDB): domain Bacteria; phylum Pseudomonadota; class Alphaproteobacteria; order Rhizobiales; family Xanthobacteraceae; genus BOG-931. Next base: position 51,437 of record DATHCD010000075.1, read on the forward strand.
CAAGGACTCGCATAGAATAACCATTTGTTGCGTCGGCTATCCGAGGCATCCAGGCGGGAAGGCCGGACGACAAGCTTGGTGCGCCGGTTTGACCGCCGCGCGGAAATCCCTATTTTTTCGCTAAAGTGCCATATTGACGTCGTCACGAAAGGGAATTAAACGAATGTTCATTCATTTTTCCGGCCTCGCAGCGCGAACGATGATTTAATCGGCTATGGTTTTGTTGAAATCCCGCAGTTCGACCAGGAAGGCGAGTGAAAAGGTCCTGCGGGGCAAGAGGGGGGTCGATGGCAATTCAGCTGCTGAACGGTCTCGTCTACGGCGCCCTGTTGTTCACCGTCGCCTCGGGGCTCGCATTGATGTTCGGCTTGCGACGGATCGTCAATTTCGCCCATGGCTCGCTCTACATGCTGGGCGCCTATATCGGCTATAGCGCCAGCAAGCTGTTCGGGTTCTGGATTGGGTTGATTGCCGCCGGCGCCTGCCTTGCGGCGCTCGGCATACTGCTCGATGGCGCGGTATTTCGGCCGCTGCACCGGCGCGGCCCGCTCACGACGCTGTTGGTAACCTTCGGCCTTGCCTTGATCGCCGAAGACTTGGTGCTGGCGGTTTGGGGAAAAGACACGCTGTCTCTCGCCGCACCGTCCGTCCTCGCCAGGGAATTGTCACTCTTCGGAACCCGTTTTCCAGCTTACCGCCTGATGATGATCGCCTTCGGGGCGATCGCGGCAATCGCCCTGCTCCTTTGGCTCAAGGGCACGCGGGTCGGTCTGTTTGTTCGTGCCGCCAGCTACGACCCCGTGGTTTCGGCGGTGCAGGGAATCAATACCGACCGCGTCAGCGCGCTGGTGGTCGCGGTCAGCGCCGCGCTCGCCGGCATGAGCGGCGTGGTGGCGGCACCGCTGTTGTCGCTCGCCCCCAGCATGGCGAGCGACATCCTGGTCGATTCCTTCATTGTCGTTGTCGTCGGCGGACTCGGCAGCGTCGGTGGCGCCTTCATCACCTCCCTCGTGCTCGGCCAGATCAACGTCCTCGGCGTGGTTTTCATGCCCGAGCTGACCGCGCTGCTTCCGTTCTTTCTGATGATCGCCGTCTTGGTGTGGAAGCCCGCGGGTCTCGCCGGAGAACGCGTATGAGCGCCGGGCGGTTTCTCGCATGGGTCGTGCTGGCGTCGATCGGCCCCGCTATCGCTGCGCTGACCACCTCGGCACTGGCACAGTCGCTTATCGCGCAGGCGACATTTTCCGCGATGTTCGCGCTCGGCGTCGGTCTGCTGTTGCGGCAGAACGGCATGGTCAGCTTCGGCCACGCGGCATTCTTCGGCCTGCCCGGATATATGCTTGGCGCTCTCCTTCCGCTCAATTTGCTGCCCGTTGAAGTGATGATCTGCGCGACCGTGGTGCTGATCGGCATCCTGGCGTTCATCATCGGCCTGGTGATCGTGCGCGCCCACGGCATTGCATTCGGCATGCTCACGCTTGCCGTCGGGCAGGCGGTGTACGAGGCGGCAACCCGCCTGCGCGGACTGACCGGCGGCAATGACGGTCTCAGCCTGCGCTTGCCGAAGCATCTGTTCGGTCTATCGCTGAAGACCCTGCAACAGCCCGCGGGAATGCTGACGGTGTCTTGGCTCGTCATGGTGGCGATGCTCGCGATCGTTTCCGTCTTCGCCGCCAGCCGGTTCGGAATTCTCACTGAGGCCATCCGCGACAACGAGGAGCGAGCGCGCTTCCTTGGATACCGCACCCTGTTGCCGCGCGCCGCCGTGTTGGGTCTGTCGGCCGCAGTGACCGCGGTCGGCGGCGTAATGTTTGCGCTCTACAACGCCTTCATTTCACCGGACAATGTGCATTGGACCGCTTCGGGTTCGGCCTTGATCATGGCGATCCTCGGCGGCAGCGGCGCGCCCTGGGGCCCGGTGGCCGGGGCGTTTGTCTACTTCTTCTTGAAGGAATCGCTGGATAGCTTCACGACACACTGGCTGAGCATCATCGGCGCTGCCCTGATCATCATTACGGTCGTCTTTCCGGCGGGGCTCGCCGGACTGGTTCCCTGGGCAATCGCCCTTCGGCAACGGGAGGCTCACATTGCCCGCGCTTGAGGTCAAAAACGTCAGCAAATCCTACGGCGGCTTTACCGCGCTCAACGGCGTCAACCTGACGGTCGCCACGGGCGAGATTCGCGCGCTGATCGGCCCGAATGGAGCGGGCAAATCCACCCTCATCGACGTGATTTCCGGTCGCGCGGACAATTGGACGGGCGAAGTTCGTCTGTTCGATCGAGACATCAGCCGCCTTGCCGCCTCGCGGCGCCGCCTGATCGGCGTATCGCGCTCGTTCCAAAGGACAAGCATCTTTCCCAATCTGACGGTGCGGTGCCAACTGCGTCTGGCCGCCGAGCGGGTGGGCGACCGCGACGGTGATTCCATATTGGAAGAGTTTGGCCTTGCCGCGCTGGCGGACCGCAATGGCGGCGCCATCGCCTACGGCGATCAGCGCCGCCTCGACCTCGCTCTGGCTCTCGTCGGACGGCCTCCCCTATTGCTTCTCGACGAGCCTGCGGCGGGGTTGTCGTTGGAGGAGTCGAAGCATCTCGCCGCGCATCTGCGCACGCTGGCGCAACGCTGGAACGTCACGGTGCTGCTGGTGGAGCACGACATGGAGGTCGTCTTCTCCATTGCCGACCAAATCACGGTTCTGCAACTGGGGACGGTGCTGGCGCAAGGCGTTGCCGACGACATACGCCGCAACCGCTCGGTCGTCGAAGCCTATTTGGGATCAATGGCGTGAACACGCTTTTGGCATTTGACTCCGTTGCGGCCGGCTACGGCCAAGCCCGCATCCTCGACGGCATCTCATTTGCGATCGGCAAGGGCGATGCCGTCGCCGTCCTCGGCCGCAACGGCGTCGGCAAGACGACGATCGTCAACACCTTCCTCGGCATCGCCCGGCTGCTTGCCGGCCGCGTGCACCTGCAGGACAGGGAATGTCGCGACATAAGAAACTATTCGGCCGCTTGCGCGGGCATCGCGACGGTTATTCAGGGGCGCGGCATTCTGCCCAACATCACGGTGCGCGAAAATCTGTTGCTGGGCGCCGCGCCGCGGCGCCGCGGGCCCTGGTCGCTACGCCAAGTCTATGACCTATTTCCGATTCTGCGGGAGCGGGCCGACAGCAAAGGCAGTGCGCTAAGCGGCGGCCAGCAGCAAATGTTGGCCATCGGCCGCGCACTCATGGCAAATCCGGATCTGCTGGTGCTCGACGAGCCGAGCGAGGGCTTGGCGCCGGTCATCATCGACGACGTCGCCGCCGTCCTGCGACGGCTGTCCGGCGAAGGCACCGCGATCCTGCTCATCGAACAGAATCTGAGCCTGGTCGAACGGGTGGTCCGTTCGTATCACGTGCTCTCCAAGGGGCGAGTGGTCGAACAGGGCTCACTCACCGACACGACGATGGCCGAGCTGCAACGGCACATCGCCATTTGAAAGGAGGCACTATGCGTAACGCGTCATTACTATCAATGCTGGCCATCGCCGCGACGAGCCTGATCGGCGCCGACGCGGCCATGGCCAAAGACCCGATTCGGATCGGCGTGCCGACGTCGCTCACTGGTCCCTATGTCGAGCTGGGCGCGGAAGCAAAACGCGGGGCCGAGTTTGCCGCCGATGAAGTCAACGCCAAGGGCGGCGTCGATGGCCGCAGGGTCGAGCTCGAATTCGCCGACACCGAGGGCAACCCCGATGCCGGTCGGCGCGCGGCCGAGAAACTCGCGCGCAGCGGCTATCGTCTGCTCACCGGCGCAATCTCGTCGGCGGTCGGACTGGCGATCGCCGGCCAAGTGCAGAAATGGGACGCGCTTTACATCTCCTCCATCAACAAGAGCGACCGGCTGACCGGCGAAGCATGCAATCCGCGGGTGTTCCGTGCCAATCATTCGGATTCGATGGACATGGCGTTGATCGGTCCGTGGCTGAAGCAACGGCCCGAAGCCGAGTGGAGCGTGATGGCCGCCGACTATGGCTGGGGCCACGATTCCGCCGATGCCTTCTCGGCCGCCGCGACTGCCGCCGGCAAGTCGCTCAAGATCAAGCTTTTCGCTCCGCTCGGCACCAAGGATTACGCGCCCTACATCCAACAGATCAAGGACGCCAATCCACGCGGCCTGTGGGTTGCCTTGTCGGGCCGCGACGCCGTCAATTTCGGCATTCAAGCCAAGCAGTTCAATCTGCTCGACTCGGTTTTCGCGGTCAGCCAGAGCTTTGCCGTGCCGGCGACCATCAAGGGCATGGGCGACTTGGCGGAGGGCGTGTGGGGCATCGTCAACTACACGTCCACACTCGACACGCCCGGCAACAAGGCCTTCGTTGCCGCCTGGGTGAAGGCTTACGGCAAGGAGCCGGGCAATTTCGAGGCGGAAACCTATGTGGCGATGAAGGCCCTGTTCGCCGCGGTCGAAAAGGCCGACAGCGTCGAACCCGAGGCGGTGGCCGCAGCGTTGTCCGACATCGCCTTCGAGGTGCCGTTCTACGGAAAGGTGACCATGCGGCCCGCCGATCACCAGTTGATGCTGCCTAACTATATTGGCCGCGTCACGCGGGTGAACGGCGAGCTGAAACCGGTGGTCAGCGTCACGGTCGATGCCGAACACGCAATCGGGCCGCCCTCGCCCGCCTGCAAGATGATGTGACACCGAGCCGGCTGCGGCCATCCGCAGCCGGCGCTTTTGCTCGCCGCCATGCGCATCGAAACTTCCCTCACGCCTGCGCGCCGTGCTGCGATGACAGCAGCCGGCTTGTGGCGCGACCGCACTCTGCTCGATCATCTGGATGCCACCGTTGCCGCGCATCCCGACAAGATAGCGGTGACCGCGTTGGAGGTCTGCCGCCCGACGCTGCCGGCCGATTGGAGGTGCGCGGCGCGGGCAATTTCGTCGGCTACCTCAAGCGCCCCGAATATTACGCGGTCGATGCCGACGGCTGGTTCGACACCGGCGACCTTGCCCGCATGGATGCCGACGGCTACATCCGCATCACCGGCCGGGCCAAAGACATCATCATTCGCGGCGGCGAGAACATCCCGGCGGTGGAGATCGAGAACCTGCTCTTTCAGCATGCGGCGGTGCGCGAAGTGGCCATCGTCGGCATGCCTGATCCGCAGCTGGGCGAGCGCGCCTGCGCCTTCGTCACGCTGCGCGAGGGGCAAACTCTGACCCTCGATGAAATGGTGGCGTTCCTGGAAAAGCAAAGCATGGCCAAGCAGTATTTTCCGGAGCGCCTCGAAGTGCTGGGCGAAATGCCGCGTACCGCCAGCGGAAAAATTCAGAAATTCCGTCTCCGCGAAATGATCCGGTAAGCCTCCGCGTTCTCACTCGGTCCTATCATCCTGCTGGTGCGCCCATGATGCTCAACGAACAACAATCCATGATCCGCGACACGGCGCGCCAGTTCGCGCGCGAGCGCCTCAAGCCCAATTCCGCTGCCTGGGACCGAGACAAGACCTTCCCACGCGACGCGCTGGCTGAGATGGGACGCCTCGGCTTCCTCGGCATGACCGTGCCGACCGAGTGGGGCGGCGTCGGCGCGGATGCCGTGTCGCTTGCGGTTGCGCTGGAAGAAATCGCGGCCGGCGATGCCGCCTGCGCCACGATTATGAGCGGCCACAATTCGGTTGGCTGTATGCCGATCGCCATGTTCGGTACGCCCGAACAGAAGGAGCGTTTCCTGCGCCCGATGGCGCAAGGCAAGATGCTGTCGGCGTTCTGCCTGACCGAACCGCAAGGCGGCTCTGATGCCGGCGCGATGACGACACGCGCGCGGCAGGAGGGCGACCATTACGTCCTTTCAGGCGTCAAGCAGTTCATCACCACCGGCAAGCATGCCGACGTCGCGCTGATCTTCGCCAAGACCAACCCCGACGCGGGCAGCCGCGGCATCAGCGGCTTCATCGTGCCGGTCGACTCGCCCGGCTATACCGTCGGGCGGGTCGAATCGAAGATGGGCCAAAATGCCTCCGATACCTGCCAAATCGTTCTCGAGGGCCTGCGCATTCCGGCCTCGTTTCGCCTCGGCGCGGAGGGAGAAGGCTACCGCATCGCGCTCTGCAATCTGGAGGGTGGTCGGATCGGCATCGCCGCGCAGGCGGTCGGGATCGCGCGCGCGGCGCTTGACGTCGCATTTGCCTACGCCCGCGAACGCATCACATTCGGCAAGCCGATCATCGAGCATCAGGCGGTCGGGTTCCGACTGGCGGCGATGGCGACGCGCATCGAGGCGGCGCGGCAATTGGTGCTGCATGCCGCGCAATTGCGCGACGGTGGCGCGCCATGTCTGAAGGAGGCCTGCATGGCCAAGCTGGTCGCCTCGGAAACGGCGGAATGGGTCTGTTCAGAGGCGATCCAGACCCTTGGCGGCTACGGCTACCTCAGCGACTTCCCCGTCGAACAGCTCTATCGGGACGCGCGCGTCACCCGCATCTATGAGGGCACCAACGACATCCAGCATCTTGTCATCCTGCGCGAAATGATGCGGCCATGACCTCATCGAGCGCGCTTTGCACGGCATCGGCGCCACCGCTTTCCTGCATCAAGGGGCTTGACTTCATCGCTTTGCTGCGTGGCCCATTGAGCGGGCGCGGCCGCTAGAGCCGTTTCGCGACTTCCTCGAGCATTACCTCGGTCGCGCCGCCGCCGATCGCCTGTACGCGCGCATCGCGGGCCATGCGTTCGATGGTGCTCTCGCGCATAAAGCCCATGCCGCCGTGAAACTGCAGGCAGTCATGCATGACCTCGTTGACGAGTTCACCGCAATAGGCCTTGATCATCGAGACTTCCTTAGTGGCGTCGATTCCCCGCGTGGCCAGCCACGCGGTGTGGTAGACGAGTTGACGGCCCGCCTCGACCTTGGCCGCGAGCATCGCCAGGCGTTGCCGGATCGCCTGCTTTTGCCAGAGCGGAGCGCCGAAGGCCTTGCGGGTGCGCACATATTCGAGCGTCAGCTCGATGGCGGCCGAAGCCTCCCCGATGGCCATTGCCGCGATCACGGTCCGCTCGTTCTGGAAATTCTTCATGATCGCATAAAACCCGCGGCCTTCCTCGCCGAGCCTGTTCTCGGCGGGAATGCGACAAGCCTCGAAGTGCAGCTCGGCCGTGTCGGACGACCGCCAGCCATGCTTGTCGAGCGCGCGGCTGACGGTAAAGCCGGGGGCGCCCTTCTCGACGATAAACATCGTGATCGACCGGCTCGGCGGACCCGAGGGATCGGTCTTCGCCGCCACGCAATAGAGATCGCCGTAGACGCCGTTGGTGATGAACATTTTTGCGCCGTCGAGGACGTAGCAATCGCCGTCGCGCCGCGCCACCGTGCGAATGCCCTTCACGTCGGAGCCCGCGTCCGGCTCGGTCACGGCAACGGCGGTAATGACCTCCCCGGAAACGATGCGCGGCATCCATTTGTCCTTCTGCGCTTCACTTCCGGCATTGAAGAGATGCACCGACGCCATATCGGTGTGGACGAGAGCGGTGATCGCAACGCCGCCGAAGGTCGAGCAACCGAGTTCCTCGGCAAACACGACGGTCGCCAGCGTATCCATCTCCGATCCGCCATAGCGGGCCGGATAGCGGATGCCGAAGAACCCAAGATTGCCCATGCGGCGCAGCACCTCGCGCGGCACGTAGCCCTGCTCCTCCCAGGCGGCCGCCTTCGGCTTGATTTCGGTATTGACGAAGCGGCGCACCTGAGCGCGCAGCAGCTCATGCTCAGCCGAGAAGTAGGGCGAACGGTGCGCGGAGGACGCAGCGTCCGCAGGCGTGATGTCGGCAATTCTATTCATGAGAGTTCGGTTCAGTCATCGCCCGCGCGGCAGGCACGGGTGCGAACATACTCGCAAATGCGCCGCCGCCATAGCAATACGCTTGCACCGGCGAATCGCGGACGAGGCGATCGTCCGCGACGGTCAAAGCGCGTCGACGAAGGCCACCATTTGCCGACGCTGGTCGGGATCGGGCAACAGGCCGCTCATGGCGCCGAGATTGTCGGTCATGTGCGCCGGATCGGACGTGCCGGGAATGACCGTCGTCACTCGCGGATCAGCCAAAAGATATTTGAGGAAGAATTGCGCCCAGGTCTCGGCAAACCCGCGCGCCCAGTCGGGAATTTCCTTGCCGCGTACGGCGCGGAACAGCCGGGCGCGGCCAAACGGCAACGCCGTGAGCACGCCGGCCTTGACCTCCGCCGCGAGCGGCAGGATGCGCTTCTCCGCTTCGCGGTCGTCCAGTGAATAATCGATCTGCACGAAATCAGGTTTTTCCCGCGCCAGCACCGCCTCGACCGCGGCAAAGTCGGCGTGGCGGGTCGAGGTAATACCGATGTAGCGGGCGACGCCTTGCGCTTTCCACTCCCTGAACTGCGCGAGGGATTGCTGCGGGTCGCGCACATTGTGGAGTTGCAGCAGGTCGAGCTTCTCGGTCTTCAGCCGGGTCTGCGAGCGCTTCAGCTCGGCAGCGTCGGGCGCCTCGAGCTTGGTGGCGATAAAGAGCTTGTCGCCCAGGCCGGCAGGTCCGATCACGTCACCCAGCACGCTCTCGGCATCGCCATAGACCGACGCCGTGTCGATCAGGCGCCCGCCGCCTGCGGCCAGCGCCTGCACCACCGCGGCCGCCTTCTGCCGGGTCGCGTCGTCATTGGTGTTGAACACCTGGGCGGTGCCGAGGCCAACCACCGGCAGCCGCTCGCCGCTACTGGGAATGGCGCGGGTGAGGATCGCGGGAGCCTGCGCGAAGGCTCGCGGCGCCAACGCCGCCGCGCCAGTCGCTATCGTGAATTCGCGTCGCGTCATGCGGATGCTCATGCTCGTTCTCCTTGCGTTGCGGCGGCGTCCACCGCAAGCGCAGCGTGACGTTCCTGGGCCCATCCTAACGCCGCCGACAGGACGAGCCAGCCCGCCGCGACCGGCAGCGCAACAAGCGCGATCGCGCCGAGTTTCAGACCGAGCGCCTGCAGGCTGTCGAAAACCCAGCCATACAAGGCGTCGGAGCCGCGATAGATCACCACGTCGATCAGGTTCTTGGCTTTGTACTTCTCCTCGCGCGCCAGCACGGTGAAGAACACTTGCCGCGCCGGATTGGCGATAGCGAAATTCATCCAGCGCTGAACCACTTGCACGCCGACGACGACGGCAAGCGTCGGCGCCAAGAACAGCGCGGCGAAGCCGATGATGTAAACCGCCGGCAGCGCGCCGGCTCCGGCGCCGGTGCCAAAGCGCTTGAGCAGCCGCCCGGTGGCGAAGACCTGCGTCGCCAGGCTGAGCAAATTCACCGCCAGATCCATACCGGCGAAAATGCGCGTCTGCGCGCCGGCGCCTTGCACCGCGGCCGAGACGATGTGGGCCTGTTCGAAATAAAGGATGGTGGCGCAGAACGAGAGCAGGCTGACCCAAGCGCCGACGCCGAGGAGATAGGGCGACCAAATCAGCTCCGGCAGCGCCGCGAAGGCGCTGCCGCCGAGGCGTCGGGGTTCGCTGGCGGCTCCGGTTGGCGCCGTGGCTGCGCGTTCGAGACGGTGAACGCAGAACACCGCCAGCTCCAACAAAATCGCCGCCGCGATCAACAGGTTGACAGGGCCCAGCGGTTCGGAAAGCCCAATCGTGATGCTCGGACCTAACAGCGCCCCGGCAGTGCCGCCGGCACCGATGAAGCCAAACAGCCGCTTGCCCTGCTCGGCGGTAAACAGGTCGGCCATGAACGACCAGAAAACGGCGACCGCGAACAGGTTGAACACGCTGACCCAAACGAAGAACACGCGCGCGATGATCACTGCGGCGACATCAAGCGTCAGCAGCACCCAGAACAAGGCTAGGTTGGCGACGAAGAAGTGATAGACAATGGGGATGAAACGCGCGCGCGGCAGCCTCGCCACCAGCGCGCCGTAGACCGGCTGCGCAACGACGAGGGTCACGAAGGTGGCGGTGAACATCCACGGCAGGTTCCGCACGCCCCCGGCGATGCCCATCTGGTCGCGCAGGGGCCGCAACACGTAATAACCGGCAAGCAGCGTGAAGAAGTAGGCGAACGACCACAACGTCGCCGCGCGCTCCTGCGGCGTTGCCGGCACCGCCCAGCCGACCCAGCGTCGCAGCGCGTTCATGGCGTCAGTGACAGTTTCTGCTTCAGCTCAGCGGCACTGACGGCCTGTCCGTAACCCGGCGCACCGCGCTGGAAACGGCTCGCATCCTTGAGCGTGCCGACGACTACCGGATCAAAACCAGCATCGCGCACCAGGTCCTCCGCGACCCGCACCGCCTCGGGATCATCGCCGGCGATCGGAATCGCGAGCTTCGGATCCGGACGGTTCGCCTCGCGGGCAAAGATCGTGTAGTTGAGCGTGTTGAAGGCGCGGACGAGCCGGGTGCCGGGGAGGTATTTCTGCGACGTCGCGCCGATGCCGTCGTGCTCGGCCTCCTCGGCGAGGGCGGCACCGTCACGCCCGGCGACGGCATTGCAGGCGTCAAGGACGATTTTGCCCTTGAGCGCCGCGCCGTAATCCTCACCGATCTGCGGCAGCGCGCCGTATGGCACGGCGAGGAAGAGCGCATCACCAAACGCGATCGCCTGTTCGACCGTGCCGGCGTCGGCCAGCGCGCCGAGACCAGCCACCAGATCCTTTAACTCCTCGGGGTGGCGCGAGGAGAACAGCACATTGTGACCGGCCTTGACCCACAGCCCGCCAATCGTGCCGCCGATATGGCCCGAACCGATGACGCCGATGCGCGGCTTGATGCCGCTGCTGGTTTGCGCGGACGCGCCTGCCGGCCACAGCGCCGCCGCGAGCAGCACACCGCCCGCGCCGAGAAGCGTGCGGCGATTGCGGTCAACACGATCTTTCTCATGCATCCAAGTCTCCTCGCGTCGGGTAACGGGTTCACCATGTGTTTGTGGCAGCATGCGCGATCAGCAGTGACACATACTGCAGAGCGACGCCAACATAGTCCGCCCCAGCACGCGACCAAAGGGCCGCCGATAACGGCACGCCGCGGTTCAGCCGGCAGATCATAAACGCGCCGCGAGCATGCAGGATCCGGCCGAGCGCGGCGATTCAGGCCTGCTTTACCTTAACCCGACCTGCCCGCGTCCTGGCGATGCACCCTTAGCGATTCTCAATTATCACGCTGCAGTGGAGTCTCATCTCCTTTTGTTAATGCCGTGACGCGTGCGACGACATTTATGGCATTTGGTAACGCAACCGCGCCGACGGACGTGAGCGCCGCCGCATTTGCGCCGCGCGGCGAGTCGCGCGGAGAAATGCCGGCGAACCTGAGCCTCAGCGTCTACAGCGAATTGGGCGCGATCGAAAGCGAGTGGCGTAGCTTCGAGCAGGTCGCCGCATGCACGCCATTCCAAACATTCGACTGGCTGGCGGCCTGGCATCGACACATCGGGCTGCGCGAGGGCATCCGGCCGGCGATCGCGGTCGCCCGGTTCGCCGGCGGGGAGATCGCCTTCCTGCTGGCGCTCTGTGTCACGCCGAAGCGTTGGGCGCGACGGCTCTGCTGGCTTGGTCAGCAGGCGGGCGACTACAACGCTCCGCTCCTCGCTCACGACTTTTCCCAGCGCGTGCCGCCCGAGCGCTTCCGTGCGGTCTGGGAGGAGCTGTGCGAACGACTCCAACACGACCCGCTCTTTCGCCACGATTGGATCGAGCTGGAGAAGATGCCGGAAACGATCGGCGCTCAGCCCAATCCGTTCACCTATCTCGATGTCAGACGCAACGCCAGCAGCGCGCATCTCATGCAATTGGGCGGCGATTGGCAGGAATTCTACCTCGCCAAACGCTCGTCGGCGACGCGCCGGCACGACCGCGCCAAACGCCGGCGCATTTCTGAACATGGCGAGATCCGTTTCCTGACCAGCGTGGACCCGGAAGACGCGCGGCACACGCTCGAAACGCTGATGCGACAAAAAAGCCGTTCCCTGGCGCGCAAGGGAATTGCCGACATGTTCGGGCCCCCGGGACGTCGAGAATTCTTTTTCGACCTCGCGACCGATCCGAAGACGCGACATCTGGTTCACATCGCCCGTTCACAGGTCGGCACAATCTGTGCGGCGACCAATTTCGGCATCGTGTTCGGCGACTGCTATTACCACGTGCTTGCGAGCTACAATGAAGAGAGCGAGTTGTCGCGCTATGGGCCGGGCGCGCTGCACCTGCGCGAGCTTCTGAAGTACGCGATCGGACTCGGCCTGAAGCGCTTCGATTTCACCATCGGGGACGAACGCTACAAGCTGGAATGGTCCGATACCGAGCTGACGTTGTACGATCATGTCGCGGCCGCGACCTGGCGCGGCTGGCCAGCATGCCGCTTTTCCATCGTGCGGCGGCGGATCAAGCGCTCCATCAAGCAAACGCCGTGGGCCTTGCGCCTATTCTCTCGGCTGCGCGCCGCGCTCGGCTCGCGCGTTCCATACGGCTCGGTGCTGGCGCGCTGACGGCATGGTCGAAAGCCAGTCGCGCGACGGCGTTGGCTCGCGGAGCCGACCGGCAGACGTGACCCGGCTTCCCGACGATGAGCTCGCGTCCCTCGCGGATTTGCGATTTCGCGTTCCTGTCGCGACGGGCTAATGTCGGCCGTGGCGCGACGGAGACCTTCGGCCGGCGCACGGTAAATGACCTGATGGTCCGCGGCGAGCGAATGGAACGGCGAGCATGACGGCACTTTTTGTCAATGGAAGAACCTACGAGGTCGATGTCGAGCCGGATACACCGCTGCTTTGGGTGCTGCGCGACACGATCGGATTGACCGGCACGAAATACGGTTGCGGGATTGCCCAATGCGGCGCTTGCACCGTGGACATCGACGGCGTCGCGATGCGCTCGTGCCAGATCCCGGTCGGCAGCGTCGGCGCTAGGCACGTCACCACGATCGAGGCACTCGCGCAGGACGGCAAGCTGCATCCCGTGCAGCGGGCCTGGCTCGATCTCGATGTACCGCAGTGTGGCTATTGTCAGAGCGGAATGATCATGGCCGTGGTGGCCCTGCTCAGGGAGAAGCCGAAGCCGACGGACGCCGACATCGACGCTGCGATCACCAATATCTGCCGCTGCGGCAGTTATCAGCGGGTGCGCGCCGCGATCCACGCCGCGGCCAGCGCCTGATGGCAGTCGCCGTGACCGACGCGCCGAAGCGTAGGCAAAAACCAGTCGCCGCTGCGGCACCGGACGCGCCGATTAGCCCGGCTGCGCCGGCGCGGATGCGCAAGCTCGGAGCTCTCTTGCTGCTCATCGCCGCGGCATTGGCGCCGAGCGTTGCCGCGGCCACCGAGCAAGTCGATTTGCTGTTGGTACTGGCGGCCGACGTGTCGCGCAGCATCGACAGCGTGAAATTCCAGTTGCAGCGCGAGGGCTATGCCGCCGCGGTCTCCGATCCGCGGGTACTCGACGCCATTCGCTCCGGTCGCAACGGCCGCATCGGATTGACTTTCATCGAATGGTCGGGCGTCGGCTCACAGCGGGTACTGATCGACTGGACGACCGTCGGCGACGCCGAGTCGGCGAAAAGCTTCGGCGATCGCCTTTTGGAAATGCCGCGCTCGTTTGCGGACCGCACCTCGATCTCGGGCGCGATCGAATTTGCCATGGGCCAGCTGGCGCACGCTCCCTGTGAATCCGCTCGCCGTACCATCGACGTCTCCGGCGACGGCACCAACAATGCCGGCCGCGACGTGACGTCGGCCCGCGACGAAGCCCTCGCGGAAGGGGTCACCATCAACGGGCTCGTGATCCTCAGCGCCACCCCGCTGCCATGGAATCCCGATCACACCAACCCGCCGGGCGGCCTCGACAATTACTACCGGAACAACGTCATCGGCGGCCCCGGCGCATTCGTCCTGGTGGCGAAAGACTTCAACTCGTTCGGCGAGGCGATGATCGAGAAGATGATTGCCGAAGTGGCGCAGTCGCGCGATGGGCGGCCGCGGCGCTCGGCCGCCCATTGAGCGTTGGCTGACCGGCGCGAATGGGCGCGGCTTCGGCGGCCGACCGGCAAGGCCGTTTTTGCCCTTTCGTAGCAACCCCTTGGGCTGGCGAGGCGCGAGCCCGGCCACGAAAGCGACACAGATGCCGGGCAGGTTGTATCCCCCTGCAGCTCCGCAAAATGCGACTGGCCCAGCAAATATCGGAAGGCGCCTCGTGACTGCGGCTACTGGCTTGAGACGCCTGGTGATTGCCGTTGCCGCCGTGGCCGCGGCGGCCTTCGCCACCCTGGTCGCGTTGTCGTTCCTCATCCCGACCGGGTCGGTGCGGGACGCCGTCGACCGTGAGATCCACGCGGTCACCGGGCTCGATCCGGTGCTGCGCGGCTCGATCTCGGTATCGCTGTTTCCCTCCGGCACGGCAAGCTTCCACAACGTGCTGCTGGGCAATGACCGCACCGGGCAGCCGGCAGTCGTGGTCGACGAATTGATCGCGCATTTGCGCTATTTCCCGCTGCTCGCCGGGCGCATTGAAATCGCCGACGTGACGCTCGTGCGGCCGACCATCACCGTCACTTTCCTGGCGGACGGCCAGTCGAACTGGTCGGGGTTGCTCTACTCGCTTGCCCAGGCACTTAAGCCCGATCCCAGCCGCACCGCGTCCTTCTCGGAGATCGGCATCCACGACGGCACCGTGATCGTCCATAATTATTACGGCGGGAAGGACGCAACCGACAGACTGGACGGCGTGGAATTCCAGCTCGCTTGGCCGTCGATTTCGCGCAGCTTCGGCGCCAACGGTCGTTTCGTTTGGCATGACGAATCGATCGAGGCGAGCCTCACGCTCAGCGATTTTCTCTCGGCGCTGACCGGCGAGCGCTCGGGCCTCAAGCTCCGGCTTTCCGGCGCGCCGGTGAAAGTCGCCTTCGACGGCGCCGCAAGCTATCAGCCGACGCTCAAGGTCGAAGGCACGTTGAGCGTCGATTCTCCGTCGCTGCGCGAGGCCATGCGCTGGACCGACGCCAGTAACCTGCCGTTCGGCGGCTTCGGCCGTTTCGCGCTGCGGGCGCAGAGCCAGATCGGCAGCGGCCTGATCTCACTGTCCGGCGTCAACGTCGAAGTCGACGGCAACGCAGCCGAGGGCGCGCTCACGCTCGCAACCGACGGCCATCGCGCGGTGCAGGGCACGCTCGCTTCCGAGGCGATCGATCTGACCCCCTATGTTTCCGGCATCCGCCTGCTGGCCGCCAACGAACGCAACTGGAATCGGCTGCCCATTGCGCTTGACGGGCTCGCCGATTTCGACCTCGATCTGCGGCTCTCGGCTGCGAGCATCAAGATCGCGGGCGCGCAATTTGGCCGCACGGCGATCGCCGCCAACATGCGCGGCGGCAAGCTCGACGTTACCATCGGAGAATCGCAGGCGTTCGGCGGCACCGCGAAGGGATCGCTCGGGCTCGCCAGTGCTGGCGGCGGCGTTGCGGTCACTTCGCATGTGCAATTCGTCGATGTCGATCTCGAAAATTGCCTCGGCCAGCTTTTCGGGATGCACAAGCTCGAGGGCCGCGGCAATCTCGCGCTCGATGTCGAGGGATCGGGCGCTTCGGTGCTCGCGGTGACCGATGCGCTCAGTGGGACAGCAAGCCTCACCGCCCATGGCGGCGCGCTCGCCGGCATCAATGTCGAGCAATTGCTACGCCGGCTCGAACGCCGGCCGCTATCCGGAAACGGCGATTTTCGTACCGGTCGTACTCCGTTGGACCAGCTCACCTTGACCCTCAAGATCGCGCAGGGCGTGGTGTCGGTGGACAACATGCGCATCGACGGTCCGGCCGTGCGCATCGCGGCGGGCGGCCAGGCCTCGGTGCCGGCGCGCGAACTCGACCTCAAAGGCGTCGCGACGCTGGTTTCGAACGCGACCGCCAACCAGTTCGAACTGCCATTCGTCGTGCAGGGTCAGTGGGACGATCCGATCATGCTGCCGGACCCGCAAAGCCTGATCCGCCGCTCCGGCGCGGCTGCGCCTCTGCTCGACGCCATCAGGGACCGCACCGCCGGCACGGCCGTGCGCTCGGTGATCGACCGGCTCTTGGCGGCGCCGGCCGCATCTCCCGCCCCGCCGCCGGGGCCGAAAAATCCCGAGTAAATCCCGTCTCGCCTGAGCACTGCCCAAGCCAGCGTCGCTCGCCAAGCGGGGGCGGGCGAACCGCTTGCAATGGCGCGCTTCGGCGATCGGTCATCGCCCCGGCCCGCTCCTCGCTGCGGTGAACTTGCCGAGCAGCGAAGCAGCGATGACGGCGATGCCGACCACGCCGACCATGATAGCGCACACGGCGTTCATCTCCGGCTTAACCCCGAGACGGACCTCGGAATAGATGCGAATCGGCAACGTGGTCGCGCCCGGCCCGGTCGTGAAACTCGCGATGACGAGATCATCGAGCGAGAGCGCGAAGGCGAGCATCCAGGCGGCGGCGATCGCCGGCAAGATGAGAGGCAAGGTCACGACCAGAAACGTGCGCAGCGGCGAGGCACCGAGATCCATCGCCGCCTCCTCGAGGCTCCGATCGAAATCGACCAGACGCGACTGCACGATCACCGTGACGAAGCACATCGCCATCGTGGTGTGGGCGACGGCGACGGTCCAGAACCCGCGATCGACGGCGATAGCGACGAAGAGCAGGAGGAGCGACAACCCGGTGATCACTTCCGGCATCACCAGCGGTGCATAGATCATGGCGCTGAATAGCAGCCGGCCGCGGAAGCGGCCGAAACGCACGAGCGCCAGCGCCGCCAGCGTGCCCAGCAAGGTTGCCGTGGTCGCCGAAACAAGCGCCAAGCGTACGCTGATCAAGGCCGAGTCGATGAGCGGCGCATCGTCGATGAGCGCGGCATACCAGCGCGTCGACCAGCCGCCCCAGACGGCGACCAGACGCGAGGCGTTGAACGAATAGATCACCAGAACGACGATCGGTAGATAGAGGAAGGCGATGCCGATGACGATGGCGCCCAGGTTGAAGGCGGAGATCTTGCGCATGTCAATCCCGCTCCACCGCCCGCATCGCCTGGTTCTGATAGACGATAATCGGCGTCACCAGGAGACAAACGAGCACGACCGCAACCGCAGCCGCGGCCGGCCAATCCTGGTTGCCGAAGAATTCGATCCAGATCGTCTGCCCGATCATCGGCGACCGCGAGCCGCCGAGCAGATCGGGAATGACGAACTCGCCGACGATCGGAATGAAGCACAGCAGCACGCCGGCAATCACACCGGACGACGACAGCGGCAAGGTCACCAGCCAAAACGTCTTCCAGCGCGGGCAGCCGAGATCGGCTGCCGCCTCGAGCAGCGTTTCGTCCAATTTCTCGAGCGTCGCGTAGAGCGGCAGCACCATGAACGGCAAATAGGAATAGATGATGCCGACATAGGTGGCGGTATCGGTCGAGAGCCAAGCCACCGGCTCCCTCACGATCGACAGCGCCAGGAGTGCCTTATTGAGCGGCCCGTCGCGCTGCAAGATGTTCATCCAGGCATAGATGCGGATGAGCAGCGAGGTCCAGAACGGCAGCACCGTAAGCAGCACGAGCACCGCCTGCCACCGCGGCGACGTGCGCGCGATCGCATAGGCGACGGGGTAGCCGATGACGAGCAGAATGAGCGTCGAGAATGCCGCGATTTCGACGCTCTTGAGATAGGACAGGAGGTAAAGCGGATCGCTGCCGATAAGCAGGTAGTTGTCGATCGAAAGCCCGGCGAAAAAGGCGGTGACGCCGTGCCAGCCGGCCGCGAGGTCGAACACCGGCGTGTAGGGCGGCTGTGCGATCGCGGTCTGCGACAGGCTGATCTTGAGCACGATCAGAAACGGCACGAGAAAGAAGACGAGCAGCCATGCATAAGGAATGCCGACGACTAGGTTTGCGAGAAAGGAACCTCCGCGAGTTCGCTTCATGGCCATTCCGTTTGCGTGACCCGATAGGGTCATCGCGTCAGCACGACTGCCGCCTCCGGCGGAAAGCTCAGCCACACGCGCTCGTCAACGCCGATCGCGCGCTCGCTGAGGCTGCCGGCATTGGCGATCGCCGCCTTCACCTGCACACCCTCGTCGGTGCGCAGCTTGTAGACCGACATATCGCCGAGATAGCCGATGTCGACGATTGTCCCGGCAAGGCTGTTGGCGGGTTCCGGCGCGGGCGGCTCTCGCCCTACGCGGACCTTCTCCGGGCGCACCGCCACCCATACCATTGCGCCCGGCTCGGCCTCGACCACGGCCGCAACGCGCAGCCGCCCCGCCTCCGTGCCGTCGACGCATTGCCGATCGTCGCCGAGACGGCCCGCGAACAGATTGACGTCGCCGACGAAGTCGGCGACCCAGCGCGAGTTCGGGCGCTCATAGATCTCGGCCGGCGGCCCCACCTGCATGAGCCGGCCGCGGTCCATGACGCCGATGCGGTCAGCCAGCGTCATCGCTTCGCCCTGGTCGTGGGTAACGATGAAAAAGGTGAAGCCGAGCCGCCGCTGCAGCTCCATCAGCTCGAACTGCGTTTCGCCGCGCAGTTTCTTGTCGAGCGCCGCCAGCGGCTCGTCGAGCAGCAGCACCCGCGGCCGCTTGACGAGCGAACGCGCCAAGGCGACGCGCTGGCGCTGGCCTCCGGAAAGCTCATGCGGCTTGCGGCCGCCGAAACTTTCCAGTTTGACCAAGGCAAGCATGTCGGCGACACGACGCGCGATCTCCGGTTTGGGCAGACCCTCTTGCTTGAGGCCGAAGGCGACATTGGCCTCGACGTTGAGGTGGGGGAACAACGCGTAGCTCTGAAACATCATGTTGACCGGGCGCCGATAAGGCGGCACCGGAGCGAGATCGACCCCGTCAAGCATGATGCGACCGGCGTTCGGCCGCTCAAAACCGGCGATCAGGCGCAGAAGCGTGGTCTTGCCGCAACCCGAGGGTCCGAGCAGGGCGAAGAATTCGCCCTCATAAATGTCGAGCGACAAATGATCGACCGCGGACACGCCGCCGAAGCGCCTGGTCAGGGCCTCGATGCGCAGCAGCGGACGCAGGTTCGGATCGGTCCACGGTGCAAAAGCTCGTTTGGCTGCGACGGTCTGCATTCCCACTCCGGCCGCGGCGGCCCGCGAACCGAGGGCGCGCATCGCCGTCACACCTAGAGCATGATCGTGAAAAGTGGAACCGGGTTTTCCGGCAGAGAACCTGATCGGGCGGCCGGCAGCCGATTGCCGTCATTCCGTCATTCGTCGCGCTCCAATTCGGCGAGCGCGCGCTCGGCGAGAGCGGTCGGACCGCGAACGCCCCGCTGCGCCAACGCGATGATTTTCTTGGCGACGGCTTCGGATGCCGGATCAGGACCGACGAGCAGCCCCAGCGACTTGCAGACATCTTCGAAGGCCACTGACATGGCGCGGACGACCTCGGGGTCGAATGCCTGCCCAGCAAGGAAGGGGGTAATCGGCATCAGGCCACGCTGCGAACAGGCCGGAGCACAACCGGCCCCTCGGCCACCGACCCCTGCCCGCCCTTGCCAGGGATCACAAAGATTGCGTCGCGACGTCCAGTTTGTCGAGTCGCAAAATCCGGCGCTCGGGATGCCCGCACGTGGGCAATTGGTGGAGCGGCCGAGATCAGTTTACACCGGTTTCGGCGAGCGGCGCGGCAGGCGGGGCGTTGTCGATGCTTTCGCTGGCCAGCCTGCGCGGCTGCGGACCGTAGTAGTCGCCCATCTGCACGGCCGGCCGCGGCTGCGCCGTGATCGAGACCAAACGGTCGTACAGGGCTTTCGCCGAAACCGGCTTGATCAGATATTCGTTGACGCCGAGTCGCATGGCCTCGACGACGCGCCAGCGTTCGCCGTGTCCGCTCAGCATGATGATCGGCACGTCCGGCACCGGGAACACGCCGGGCGAACGCACGATGCGCACAAGTTCGGCGCCGCTCAGGAGTGGCATCTCCCAGTCGAGAATCACCACATCGGGACCGACAGTGCGAATTGTGTCCAGGGCGGCGATTCCGTCCGCAGCCTCGTAAATGTCCTTGACCCCGCAATTGACGAGCAGATTGCGGATCATCTTGCGCATGTATTGGTTGTCGTCGACCACCACGACGCAGAGCGACTGGATCAGGTCCGCAACTTCCTTCTTCGACAGCTTGGATGGCATGACTCGACCGGCAGTGACGGCTAACGGGCGCCCCTCGCGATACCGTCGCATCAGAGCATGAGCGCCTTGCAGGTTGGTAAAGCCAAGGCCGACAGTTCGAGCGGTCCAGGCCGGCGAACCAAGCCGCGCTCGCCGGAATGGTGAGCGTTCAGTTAATTTCCTGCGCGGCGTCGCTGCGCCTTGCGATGAAGGCGAAGCGCCCGGCGTGATCAGTTGACCACAACGATTTCACTCAAGTCGTGATCGGATTCCGGCTTATAGGACGAGAGCTTGCGCGGTTCGGGCCCGTAATAGTCGCCCTTCTTCACCATCCGACGCGGCTTGCAGAGGATGGAGACCAAGCGCGCGAGCAAGGCCTTCGAGGAAACCGGCTTGACGAGAAATTCATTGACGCCGAGCCGCACCGCTTCAACCACGCGCGAACGCTCGGCATAGGCGGTGAGCATGATGATCGGCACGCTGGGGAGCGGAAAGCTGCCTGGCGAACGAACCGTGCGCATGAATTGCCCCCCGTTTGGGCTCGGCATTTCCCAGTCGAGAATGACCACGTCCGGCGTCAGCGTGCAGATCGCTTCGAGGCCGCTGCGGCCATCGTGGGCCTCGTGGATGTTGCGCACTCCGATCACCTGCAGAAGCGAGCGGGTCACCTTGCGCATGGTGTGTTCGTCGTCGACGATCAGCACCTTGAGCGCTTCGAGCCGTCTGGCAATTTCCGGTTCCACGACGCGCTCCGCGATCTCGGCGGCGAAGGGTGACGCAATTTCCCCGGGCAATATCGCCACAAACCCTAAACTTGGCCTGAAATAGATCGATAAAATTTGAACGATCGGCAACGATATTTCCGCCTGCGCGCGAAACATCGAGGCGGGGCCGGCTAGGTGCCGGCCTGCGCCATGAAGCGGTCGAGCATCGCGCGCTGCGCATCGGAAAAGCGCAAGCCGAGCTTCGAGCGGCGCCACAGCACGTCGTCCCCCGTCTGCGCCCATTCCTTAGCCATCAGGTAACGCACCTCGGCGGCGGTGAGATCGGCGCCGAAGCGCATGCCGAGATCGTCGAGCCGGGTGGCGGACTTCAGTATGTTGTCGACGCGCGTGCCGTAGGCGGCGATCAGACGCCGCACGTGGTCAGCAGTAAGGAATGGCCACCGCCGCTGCGTGCGTGCGATGAGCGCCGGCGCGCCGTCATAGGTGAAGTCGCCGCCGGGCAATCGGCTCTCGGCGGTCCATGGTTGCGACGGCGGGAAGAAATGCGAAAGCTTCGCCAGCGCAGCCTCGGCGAGGCGGCGATAGGTCGTCAGCTTGCCGCCATAGACCGTGAGCAACGGCGCCGCGCGCGAGCGCCGGTCGAGGATGAGGACGTAATCGCGGCCGACGTCCTGCGCCTTGCGGGTGCCACGCGCGTACAGCGCACGCACACCGGCAAAGGCCCACACCGCGTCCACAGCTGCGATCGCGGTGCGGAAATACTCGTTCACAACGCCGCAGAGATAGTCCATCTCCTCCGCCGTCGCCATGACCGCGGCGGGATCGCCGGAAAAATTTCGGTCGGTCGTGCCGATGAGGGTGAAGTCGCGCTCGAAAGGGATGGTGAACACGACCCTGCCGTCGGCCGCCTGCAAGAGGTAGGCGCGTTCATGCTCGTAGAGGCGACGCACGACGATGTGGCTGCCCTTGTCGAGCCGAAGCCGCCGCGGCGGCGGTTGCCGCAGCACGGTCTCGGCCACCATCCCCACCCAGGGGCCAGCCGCGCTCACCAGCACCCGTGCCGTCACCACCTCGCGCCGGCCCTGCGCGTTGAGGGTCAACCGCCAACCGTCGGCCCGCTCGGCGCGCACGCAGCGCGTGCGGGTGCGGATCGTCGCGCCGCGCTCGGCGGCATCGACGGCGTTGAGTACTACAAGGCGCGCATCATCGGCAAAGCAGTCGGAATATTCGTAGCCGTCATGGAAGGCCCGCTTGAGCGGCAGGCCCGCCTCGTCGGTGAGAAGATCGACGGCGCGCGAAGGCGGCAGGATTTCCCGCCGGCCGATGCAGTCATAGACGAGAAGGCCGAGCCGAATAAGGAGCGGCGAGCGCCTCGCCGCATCGAGCGGCAGCACGAAGCGCAGCGGCCGAATGAGGTGCGGCGCCATCCGCAACAGCACCTCGCGTTCGGCGAGCGCGGCGCGCACCAGCCACAACGCGCCGTGCTCGAGATAGCGCAGCCCGCCGTGAATGAGCTTCGAGGACGCGGCCGACGTGCCTGAGGCGAGGTCGTTCTGCTCGACCAGCACGACCTTGAGGCCGCGCCCAGCGGCATCGCGGGCAATGCCGACACCATTGATGCCGCCGCCGATGATGGCGAGATCGAAATCGGGCACTGATTCTCCCCTTGGCGCAACATAGCAAATCCCGTCTTCTCGCCTGGGCGCAAATGAAGGATTATCTCCCGTCCGTCCGCTTCGGCGGTGAGATCGGCGAGGCGCGCAAAATGGATTTCCATGGTCGTCACATCGTGATCACCGGCGGCGCCGGCGCGCTGGGCGGCGCCGTGGTCGAGGCGCTCCTCGACGCCGGCGCGACCTGTCACGTGCCCTGCTTCGACGAGGCGGAAGCGCAGCGTTTTCGTCTGCGCGAGCACCGGCAGGTCGCGCTCACCGTCACCGGCAGCCTCGCCGATGAGCGCGCCGTCAACCGCCTCTATCAGGGAATAGCGCCGCTCTGGGCCTCGATCCACCTGGCTGGTGGTTTTGCCGCAGGACCGCTACGGGAGACCAGCGCAGCAACACTGCAACAGCAGATCGAGATGAACCTCGTCACCTGCTTGCTTTGCTGCCGCGCGGCGGTGAGCGCCATGACAAGCGGTGGCGGGAGCGGCGGCCGCATCGTCAATGTCGCCGCCCGCGCGGCGCTCGAATGGCGCAGTGGTGCCGGCACGGCCGCCTACACCGCGAGCAAAGCGGCCGTCGCCGCGCTGACCGTCGCCCTCGCCCAGGAGGTCGCAAACGACGGCATCCTCGTCAACGCAGTCGCGCCGTCCATCATGGACACGCCGACCAATCGCCGCGCCATGCCTAAGGCCGATTACGGCCTTTGGCCGAAGGTCGAAGAGGTCGCAGCGACGATTCTGTTCCTCGCCTCCCCGGAGAACCGCGTCACCCGCGGCGCCGTTGTCCCGGTCTACGGGCGGTCGTGAATGGCATCGAGCGGCTAATAGCCCGGCCACAATCCCGGCGTCGCCAGCTCGACGAGGTGGCCGTCTGGGTCGCGGAAGTAGATGCTCTCGCCGCCGCGCGGCCATCTGGTGCGGCCTTCGATCGGAATATCCTCCGCCTCGAGCCGCTCCTCCCAGGCGGGCAGATCATCGGCCGCGATCGAGAAGGCGATGTGCACCGGTCCATGACCGTCATGCGGCGGGATGGTGCCGCCGGGCAGCTGCACGGTCTCGAACGAGCGGCCGCGCAAGAAAAGAAGCAGCACGCCGCGCGAGCCGACATCGTAGGCGCACAGCCGCTGATCGCGATAGATGCTGTTGAGGCCGAGCACCTGCTCGTAGAACGGGCACGCGCGCTCGAACTCCTCGACGTAGAGCGCAGTTTCAAGAATACCGAGCAGATTGGGCATGACAGTTTAACCCGAGACCGGGACGACGTCGCGCGCCGGGAAGCGTACCAGCCGGCTGACGGCACCGGCGGCGACCACGGCATGCTGCTGCGCATAGGCCTCGTGGTTCTGCTCGATGTAATCGAGGTCGTAAAGGTAGTTCACCATCAGGCCGTAGGACTGCTGCAGCGCCCGTTCCGACGTGTCGGCGGGCCAGTCGAGCCGTTCGAGCCGTGCGCCATTGCCGAGGTGGAACCGGGCCACCGAATCGACCGGCAATCCCCGGCTGTTGCGCGCGCGAATGAAATACCAGGCCGCGGCGCGCTGCAATGGCGCCCTAATCGTTTCGATCACGTCCGGCGCGCGCCACCAAGCGCTGGCATCGAGTGCCGCGAGCGCCGCGCGATCCTCCTCATCGATCGCCAGCGAGCCTTCATTGGCGCGCTCGCGCTTGAGCCATTGCGCAAAGTCGGGCGCCGGCGACAGCGTGACGAAAGCGGAGATGCGCGGCATCTCGCGCGAGACTTCCTCCACCACCTGCTTGATGAGAAAGCTGCCGAAGCTCACGCCGGCGAGACCGCGCTGGCAATTGGTGATCGAGTAGAACGTCGCCGTCGTGGCGCGCGTCGGCTCGACGACCTCGCGCTTGTCGGAAAGAACCGGGGAGATCGCCGCGGGAATTTCCCGCGTCAACGCCACCTCGACGAAGATCAAAGGCTCGTCGACCAACGCCGGATGAAAAAAGGCGTAGCAGCGGCGGTCGGGCAGGTCGATGCGGCGACGCAGATCCGCCCAGTCGCGGATCTCGTGCACGGCCTCATAGCGGATGATCTTTTCCAGGATCAGGGCCGGCGTTGACCAGTCGATCCGGCGCAGCACCAGGAAGCCGCGGTTGAACCACGACGAGAACAGGTGGATGAAATCGCTGTCGACGACGCTCAGATCGCCGCGGTGATCCACGGCGTCGAGGAGCTGCTCGCGCATGCGCACCAGCGCGGCGGTGCCGCCAGGCGCAAGATTGAGGCGGCGAAGGAGCTCGAGCCGGCGTGGCTCGGCGGCGCGGTTGAGCCCGGCCGCGGTCTTCGCCGAGGGGGACTGGCGCCAAGCGGCGATCGCTTCGTCGATGCGGGCGGGATCGTGACCGAAGGTGGTCGCCAGCGCCTCGAAGAAGGCGATGCGCGGCCCGATGGTCAGCTCCGCATAATCGGCAAGGATCTCGTCCGCCAGCGCGACGCCGGAGGCCTCGCCGCGGCCCGTGAGCAATGCCTCGCACAGCTCGATGAGACCGGCCGAGCGCTCACGGGACCGCTCGCGGCGCTCGCGCAGTATCAATGCGCGGCTGCGGTCGGCGATGCTCTGCAGCAATTCGCTGAAGAATGAGGTGTTCACCATGGTCCCATTCGCCCGGCGTAGCTGAGCTAGTAACTGCCGGCGACGATGACAAGCCAGGCCCGCCCCCTACCCTCCGCGCAGGACGAAACGGCAGGAAGCCGACCGTAGACAAAGTGGCGCGGCTTTGTCACTTAGAGCGCGTTGCTTCGGGAGTCTGTGATGCCGGGTCCATTGGCCGGTCTGCGCGTGCTCGAGCTTGCTCGCATCCTGGCGGGACCGTGGGCCGGGCAAATCCTTGCCGATCTTGGCGCCGACGTGATCAAGGTCGAGCGTAAGGGCGTCGGCGACGACACACGCAGCTGGGGGCCGCCTTTCGTTCCCGCCGCCGACGGCGGTCACCTCGATTCCGCGTATTTCCACGGCACCAATCGCGGCAAGCGCTCGATCGAACTCGATTTCGACAGCGAGGACGGACGGCGCATCGTCAGGAAGCTCGCCGCCCGCTCCGACGTGGTGATCGAGAACTTCAAGGTCGGCACCCTCGCCAAGTTCGGCTTCGATTATGAAAGTCTGGCGCGCGACAACCCGCGGCTCGTTTATTGCTCGGTGACCGGCTTCGGCCAGAGCGGCCCAGACGCCGCGCGCCCCGGCTACGATCTCATGGCGCAAGGCATCGGCGGGATCATGGATCTCACCGGCAATCCCGACGACGAGCCACTGCGGGTCGGCGTGCCCGTGTCCGATCTCTTCACCGGCGTCTATTCGGTGATCGGCATCCTCGCGGCGCTGGCACGGCGGGAAAAGACAGGGCGCGGCGGCTATATCGATACCGCGCTCATCGATTCGACCGTCGGCGTTCTCGCCAACCAGGCGCTCAATTACCTCGTTTCCGGCAAAGTCCCACACCGCATGGGCAATGCGCATCCGAACATCACGCCCTATCAGGTCTTTCCGGTCGCCGACGGCCACATCATCATCGCCAGCGGCAACGACAGCCAGTTCGCCAAGCTGTGCGGCGCATTGGGCGAGCCGGAGCTCGCCAAGGAGCCGGCCTATTCGGACAACAAGGCGAGACTCGCGCACCGCGGCGAGCTCGTCGCGCGCATTAGCGCGTTGACCGCCCGCCTGTCGCGCGCCGAGCTGTTGGACAAACTCGAAGCCGTGGGCGTGCCCGCAGGCCCGATCAACGATCTCGCCCAGGTCTTTTCCGATCCGCAGGTGATTCACCGCGCCATGCGGCTCGAACTGCCGAGCGCCGCGGCCGCGGGGGCAAAAATCCCCGGCGTGCGCACGCCGATCATGCTTGACGGTACGCCGATGGCGGCGGAACGCCCCTCGCCGCGACTCGGCGAGCACACCGCCGAAATCCTACGCGAGATCGGTGAGGCGTGAGCCGAAAGCCGGTGATATTTCGAGGCGATCGAGCGCGCGCCGCGGCCGTTCTTCGTCTAGCCGTACAGCTTTCGTGTCGTGCCGCTGCGCTCGACTTCGCGCGCGGCCCGGTAGGTACGACCGACGAAATCCATCGACGGGTTGGAGACGCCGAACCAGAATTTCTCGCTGATGTAGTGATGGCGCAGGTGATACTGCTTCTGCCAGCGCCCGAAACGCGTTCGCGGCTGATAGGGAATGTGGGCGACGTAATGCACCCATTCGTAGTGAAGGATCGCCAGCGTCACGCCGAACATCGCCGAGGCGACAGCGGCCCAGCCGAAGATGAGAGCGAAGGCGAGCGCGGTGACGGCGAAATTGGGGATGAGAAACCAGACCGGCAGAAACAGAAGATCGAGACGATCGGGCTCGGCGTGATGATCGTAATGGAGCCGATGCTGCAATTTGCGTACAAAGGCAAAACGCGACGGTTCGGCGTGGAAGGCGTAGCGGTGATAGCCGTATTCGCTGACATAGAACGTCAAGGCGCCGATGGCGACGAATGGTAACGAAAACGGCCAGACCCCGGCAACAAATCCCACGGCGAGCATCGCGACCCCGAGCGCCAGCCAGACGTTGGAGCCATGCCGCAAGAAGGTGGGGATCATCGGCCTTCTCCGAATTCGAACCCGTGCGTCGTAATTGCTCGTGCCAAATCGGCCGCGCTTTGATCTCTGCAGGCCGGCAGAACGCAGAAAGCTCGTCCGCCAGCCGACTATGCTCGCACGGAATCGGAATTCGCGCCAGGCGGCGCGTTGCGACGCCGGATCAGTTCAACGATGCTGGCGGCGAAGGCGTCGACCGCAGGCCATGAGGTATATTCGATACGGGCGTCGGGGTCGGTCGGTCCCCCAGTGAGCAGCATGATGAAGCGGATGATCTGGCGATCGAGCGCGCCATACAGCCGATAGTCGAGGCGTCCGGCAAAGGCGACCGCCACGGCCGGCTCGAGGCGATGACGCGCAATGGCCTTGCGTAGATAGACATTGCCCGCGATCGTGGTTTTGCCGGCCTTGCGGGCGGTCAGATTGACCGAGGCGAGCGCCAATGGCGGCGGCGACGGAAGTGCCCGATAGGCCGCCAGGAAACGATCCGCCTCCGGCAAGTGCCGGCCGTAGCGGACGGCAGCAACCACTATCACCGCCGCGGCGGCAGCGAGCTCGGAAGGCGGAGGCGGTGCCGCCGCAATGTCCCGCGCGGGAGCGGATATTTCGCTCTCCGCCAGGCGACGGGATATGTGCTCCGCAATACGCCGCGATTGCCCGTCGCGCGTCGCGTAATAGACCGCAGCGATCGTATGTCGATCAACCGTCGACATCGAGCGTCCGAATCCAGCGCACTATGACTCCAGCGAGCTAAAGCGGAGGCGGCGTCGACACGCCGCCGATCACGACGACAATCGGGGCGCCGTGTTTGCTGGTGCGGCTAGCAAGCGTCGAACGCGTGCGGCGACTCACGACTTCCTGCCGCCCTTAGCTCTCCTTCCGGCGTCATTTTTTCAGATTAGACTTGCTCGGCGGTGAGCCCGCATGGCAGTTGCCGCATGGCTGGCCCTTCGCAATAGCCGGCGTTGCCTGTGCATTCGGCGTCGCGACGGTGAGCATCGCCGCCGTCAGCAAGACCAGCGTCGCCGTGCCGACGAACCCACTCACAATCGCCAATTTGATCGTTTTCGCGTATTGCATTGTCATTCTCCGATTTATCCGGACCGTTTGCACAAGGCATGTCCCGAAGACGCGTCGGATCATAGTCGGATGACCGCGCCAGGCAACATCCAAGAACTCGAAGTCAACCGTTTATGCAGTACGCGGCCGCGGAGAGAACGCAGCACGGGCGAAGCGAGCGGCACCCGGCGGCAGACGGTGACCGCCCCCTGGAGGCGGCTCAACTGGTGCCGCCACGCCTCACCGCTTCCGCCGAGGCCCGTTTTCCGAACCGATTGACGGGCAATGACCGTCTGATGACCGGTTTGATACGTATCAATGACCCTCCTCCGGCTCGACGGCTAAGCTGTTTGCGAGATCGGCGGATCCTGGGCGCGGTGGGGACGCCTGCGTCGATGATTTGGCGTTGTTGAAAGGCCGCGGCCCTTTCCGGCGCCGAAAGAGAAGTGATGGCACGCATGTGGCCGCAGACCCTGAAGTTCAAGGTCATCCTCTACCTCACCATCGGACTGTCGGTGGCCATGCTGTTGTTCACCGGGGTGGTCGCCTGGTTTCTGCACAATCAAATCCTCGGCAAGGTGTCCGATCACGTCATGCAGCTCTCGGAAGTGATCACCAAGAGCACGCGTTTCGCCATGCTGCAGAACGAGCCCGCCTATGTCGATCAGATCATCCACGATGTAGCCGCCCAGGAAAAAATCGACCGGGTGAGAATTCTGAGCAAGGACGGGCGAATCATCCATTCGACCTACGCGCCGGAGATCGGCCAGACGGTGGACGCCAATGCCGAGGCGTGCTCGCGCTGCCATCAGAGCGGGCGTCCAATCGCGCAGGTTCCCCGAAACGAGCGAACCTGGACGTTCAAAGCACCGAACGGCAAGCCACTGCTCGGCAGCATGGAGGTGATCCGCAACGAACCGTCCTGCTACAACGCCGCCTGTCATCAGCACAAGAAAGAGACTTCCGTTCTCGGCATTCTCGACATCAACTATTCGATCGAGGAAATCGACACCAAGTTGCGCACCAACACGCTGGAGATCGCCGGATTTTCCGTGGGGTTCATCGCGCTGGCTTCGCTGGCTGTCGGGTTCTTTGTGCACCGTCTGGTCTACCTGCCGCTGCGCGACCTCGAGACCGGAGCGCAACGGCTCTCCGCCGGAAATCTGGACCAGCCGATTCCGGTGCGCGGTGGCGACGAATTCGGCAGGCTCGCCTGCTCGTTCAACAGCATGACCGACGCCTTGCGTAATTCGCGGGCGGAGCTGCGCGATTCGGCTCATACGCTCGAGCAAAAGGTGGAAAAACGGACGCAGGAACTGCGACGCGCGCAGGCGGAAACCATGCGCGGGGAGAAGCTCGCCTCGGTCGGGCTGCTGGCCTCGGGCGTCGCTCATGAATTGAACAACCCCCTCACCGGCATCCTGACCTTCTCGCATCTGCTGCGCCAGAAAATGCCCGACAACAGCCCCGACGCCGAGGACATGGACCTGGTGATCCGCGAGACCAAACGCTGTGCGGCCATCATCAAGCGGCTGCTCGATTTTGCCCGTGAAAAGCAACCGGAGAAGAAATTTAGCGATATCAACGAGATCATCGAAGACACGGTGCGCATCGTCGAACGGCCCGCGCACCTGCGGAATATCGAGATTACCATGGACCTCGATGGCACGCTGCCGTTGATCTGGATCGACGCAGATCAGATCAAGCAGGTGATCATGAACATGCTTGTCAACGCCCAACACGCCGTTGAAGAGAAGGGAAACATCACGATCAGTACGCGCCGCGCCGCCACGCCGCGGCAGTCCATGCAGTCAGCAGAACCCGTGCCGATGGTGGAGATATCGATCGTCGATACCGGCTGCGGCATTCCCGAGCAGAACTTGCGCCGGATCTTCGATCCGTTTTTCACGTCTAAGGTCGTAGGCAAGGGAACCGGGCTGGGACTTTCCGTCAGTCACGGAATCGTCGAGGCTCATGGCGGCGTCATCGAGGTGCAAAGCAAGGTCGGCGAGGGATCGACGTTCAGCGTGTTCCTGCCGCTGACGCCGCCGACCGACCGGCCCGACAGCAAACCGAGCGGGAGCGTTTGATGAGCGCGCGAATTCTGGTCGTGGACGACGAGGAGATCGTCATCAGAAGCTGCTTGCGTATCCTCAGCGGCGGCGACAGCTACCAGATCGAGGTGGCGCGCGACGGCCGCGAGGCGCTGCACAAAGTCGAGGACAATCCCTGCGATATTATGATCCTCGACATCATGATGCCGAACATGAGCGGTCTGGAAGTGTTGCGCCGAGTCAAGGAAACGCATCCCGACGTGGACGTCATCATGATCACCGGCCTGTCACAGGTCGACACCGCGGTGCAGGCGATGAAGCTCGGTGCCTTCGACTACATCTCCAAACCATTCGAACCGGACGAACTCCAGCTGGTGGTGCAACGCGCGCTGGAAAGGCGGCTGTTGCTGCGCGAAAATCTCAACCTCAGGAGCGAGGTGAGCTCAAAATATCGCTTCGACAATATCATCGGCTCGAGCCCGCCGATGCAGGCGGTGTACCGGCTGGTCGGGCAATGTGCGCCGACCAACTCGACGGTGCTGCTGACCGGGGAAAGCGGAACCGGCAAGGAGCTGATCGCCCGCGCCATCCACTACAACAGCTTGCGCAAGGACAAGCCGTTCATTCCGGTGGACTGCACCTCGCTGAGCGAGAACTTGTTGGAAAGCGAATTGTTCGGTCACGTCAAGGGCGCCTTTACCGGCGCCGTCGCCAACAAGAAAGGCATGTTTGAGGTCGCCGACGCCGGCAGCCTGTTTCTCGACGAAATCGGCAATTTTTCCATTTCGATCCAGGCCAAGCTGCTGCGCGTGCTGCAGGAGCGCGAGTTCCGCGCGGTCGGCGACACCCGCACGCAAACCGCCAATTTCCGACTGATCACCGCCAGCAACAAGGACCTCAACGCCATGGTCGCCGCCGGCACGTTCCGCGACGACCTCTATTATCGCATCAATATTTTCCCGATCCACGTCCCGGCGCTGCGCGAACGAAAGGACGACATACCGGCGCTGGCCTATCACTTCCTCACGGCATTCAGCGCCGAACTGGGGAAGAAGGTCACCGATATTTCCGAAGGAGCGATGAGCGCGCTTATGAACTACTCATGGCCGGGCAACGTGCGCGAACTCGAAAACGTCATACAACGGGCGGCAATCCTGACCAGCGACAACATCATCCGTCACGCCCACCTCGTCCATATCATCGACTCGTCCCGCCGGCCGGACGACTTCGCGGTGCCGCGGACCGGCGACGAACTCAAGCGCGTCAAAAAGGCCGCGCGTGAGAAGTCGGTAGAAGAGATCGAGAAGCAGTTCGTGCTCGAGGCGCTCAGGCGCAATGACTGGAACGTGACCAAGAGCGCCGAGGAAACCGGGATGCAGCGTCCGAATTTCCAAGCGCTGATGAAGAAATACACGATCCGCGTGCGCGACACCGAACGTGAGGTCGACGACACGTAGGGCGCCATCATTCAGTCGCATCGGTCACTCGGAGCGCAATCGCTTCCGGTTGAAACGATCGCACTCTATTTTTTCTTAGTGGAGCATGATCTTTTCGGAAAACCGTTTCCACTTTTCCGGATCATGCTCTAATACGCCGTCCGCTATTCCGCCGGGATGGTGCGCGGCTGCCGAGCGAGCGGCCTGCCGTTTCTCGTCGTTCGCACCACTTGGTAGCCGCGCCGGCCGAGGTACCAGACCGGCGCGCTCCAGACGTGCACGAGGCGCGTGAACGGGAAGACAAGGAAAATCGTCATCCCGAGGAACAAATGCAGCTTGAAGATCGGGTTCACATCGGCGACGAGCGCCGCGACGCCGGGCTGCAGGGTGAGGATGCCCTGCGCCCAGTTCATGAACTTCACCATTTCATGGCCGTCGAGATGAGCGAGCGACACCCGGATCGTCGAGAGGCCGAGAATCAACTGCGCGTATAACAGCAGCAGGATGGCGATGTCGCCGAACGAAGAAGTTTTGCGGATGCGCACATCGAACAACCGCCGATGCACCAGCAGCGTCAATCCGATGAAGCACATGATGCCGGCGACCCCGCCGATGTCGATGGCCATCCATTGTTTGAAAGTGTGGGAAATGCCGATGGTGTCGAAAAACCAGATCGGCGTCAGCAGGCCGACGAAATGGCCGATAAAGATCAGCAGAATACCGACGTGAAAAAGATTCGAGCCCCAGATCAGCTGACGGCGGCGCAGCAGCTGGCTCGATCCGCTCCGCCAGGTGTACTGCTCTCGATCGAAGCGGACCAAGCTCCCGAGCAGGAATACCGTGAGGCAAAGATACGGATACCAGCCGAATGCGATGTGATTGACGATCTCGCGCATGGTTTGTCCTAGGAGCGTGGCAGTGCGGACGGCGCGGCGTCGGCGGTGGCGACGCCCGGCGCGGGACGGCGGCCGGCGCGGATCCTGGCGACCAGCCCGTCCCTGCAACTATTGCTCGCGTTCGGCCCGAAGATGACCGGTTCATCCTCCCAGGCGGCATCGAGCGCCGCGAGGTCGGTTGATTCCGGGTCTGGCGTGCTGAGCAGCGCCGACACCTCGTCGGCCTCGGGCTTTGCGGCGGCAAGCGCCACAAGGCCGTGGAAAACACCCTCGTAGGGACTTTGCCGCTGGTGCAAGCGCTCAGCCAGAGCTGCGAAAATGTGCGCCGGCTGTCCGAGCAGTTCACAGGCTTCGGCGGCTGGCCGCGTCGACAGGAACTCCAGGAACAGCGGCAGGAAATCCGGCAGCTCGGCGGCATCGATCTTGAGCCCGCCGTTCTCGTATAAGGCCTGCAGATCGATCATGGCCTGGCCGCGATCGCGGCCCTCGCCGTGCACGTGCTCGAACAAATGCAGCGACAGCGAGCGCGTGCGATCGAACAGCTGTACGTAACGTTCCTGCAGATCGTAGAGATCACCGGTCGCAATTTCGTTGAGCAGCGGATCGAGCTGGCGGCGCGCTGCCGTGGCAAGCAATGCTTCGCCGTCGATGGCCGCCGCAAGTTCCGGCACGGCTTCCTGCAACAGTGTGCTTGGATAGCCTAACAGGGCCGAGAGGGCCTTGAAGGTCCGGGCCATCACTCCACCTCCATCGGCTTTTTTGCGCGCCAGGGCGCGCCGAACAGACCGAATGCGGTCGTGCCATCGGAGCAGCCATTGCCGAAGGAGAAGCCGCACGAGCCGCGCAGATCGTAGGCGTCTTCGCCCAGTTCGCGGTGGGCGGTCGGGATGACGAAGCGGTCCTCGTAATTGGCGATCGCCATGGTCTGATACATCTCCTCGATCGCGGCTCCGCTAAGCCCGACGCGGTTGGCGATGGCCTCGTCGCTCATCTTGTCGATGGTCTTGGCGCGCATATAGGCGCGCATCGCCAGCATGCGTTCGAGCGCCAGAGCGACCGGCTCTTCGTTGCCCGCGGTGAGCAAATTCGCGAGATATTGCAGCGGAATGCGCAGCGATCGGACGTCCGGCATCTCGCCGTCGTGACCGATCTTGCCGGCCGCCGCGGCCGACTGGATCGGCGACAGCGGCGGCACGTACCAGATCATCGGCAGCGTGCGGTATTCCGGATGCAGCGGAAACGCCACTCTCCACTCCATCGCCATCTTCCAGATCGGCGAGCGGCGCGCGGCGGCAAGCCAGCTGTCCGCGATTCCATCCGAGCGGGCTTGCTCGATGACCGCAGGGTCGTTGGGATCAACGAAAATCTTAAGCTGCGCCTCGTAGAGGTTCTGCTCACTGGGAACGCTCGCCGCTTCCTCGATGCGGTCGGCGTCATAGAGCACGACGCCGAGATAGCGGATACGGCCGACGCAGGTCTCCGAGCACACGGTCGGCTGCCCGGCCTCGAGCCGCGGATAGCAGAGAATGCACTTCTCGGATTTTCCGCTCGACCAGTTGTAATAAATTTTCTTGTACGGACAGCCCGAGACGCACATCCGCCAACCGCGGCACTTGTCCTGGTCGATCAGGACGACGCCGTCCTCCTCCCGCTTGTAGATCGCGCCGGAAGGGCAGGAGGCGACGCAGGACGGATTGAGGCAGTGTTCGCACAGGCGCGGCAGATACATCATGAAGGTATTTTCGAACTGCCCGTAGATCTCCTTCTGCACGCCTTCGAAGTTGTAGTCCTCCGAGCGTTTGGCGAATTCGCCGCCCAGGATTTCCTCCCAGTTCGGACCCCACTCGATCTTCTCCATGCGCTCGCCGGTGACCAGCGAGCGCGGCCGCGCGGTCGGGAACGCCGGCAGTTCGGGCGCTTTTTGCAGGTGCTCGTAGTCGAAGGTGAACGGCTCGTAGTAGTCGTCGATCTCCGGCAGGTCGGGATTGGCAAAGATCTTGGCCAGCACTTGCCACTTCGGCCCGATGCGCGGCTCTATCGCGCCGTTGTTCTTGCGGCGCCAACCGCCGTTCCAGCGATCCTGATTTTCCCAGTCCTTCGGATAACCGATGCCGGGCTTGGTCTCGACATTGTTGAACCAGGCGTATTCCATGCCCTCGCGATTGGTCCACACGTTCTTGCAAGTGACCGAGCAGGTGTGACACCCGATGCACTTGTCGAGGTTCAGCACCATGGCGATTTGCGCGCGAATCTTCATTCTGCGGCCTCCACCGTCGGCCTGATCGCCAGGGGTTCGGGTTGATCGGGGCTCGATATATCGAGCCAATCCACCGCCGCCATCTTACGAACGATGACGAACTCGTCGCGATTGGTGCCGATCGTGCCGTGGTAGTTGAAGCCGTAGGATTGCTGGGCATAGCCGCCGATCATGTGGGTGGGCTTGAGCACCGCGCGCGTCACCGAATTATGGATGCCGCCGCGTTGACCGGTCTGCTCGGAGCCGGGAACATTCACGATTTTTTCCTGCGCGTGATACATCAGGCACATGCCCTCCTTCACGCGCTGGGAAACGACGGCGCGTGCAACGAGCGCGCCGTTGCAGTTGAACGCCTCGATCCAATCGTTGTCGAGGATACCGGCCTTCTTGGCGTCGGTCTCGCTGATCCATATGATCGGCCCGCCGCGCGACAGGGTGAGCATCAGCAGGTTGTCGGTATAGGTGGAGTGGATGCCCCATTTCTGGTGCGGGGTGATGAAGTTGAGCACGATTGAGGCGTTGCCGTTCGGCTTGCGCTCGATCACCGGCTTGATCGTCTTGGTGTCGATCGGCGGACGATAGACGCAAAGCGCCTCGCCGAACGCGCGCATCCATGGATGGTCCTGATAGAGCTGTTGGCGGCCGGATAGCGTACGCCAGGGGATCAGTTCATGCACGTTGGTGTAGCCGGCGTTGTAGCAGACCTTCTCCGATTCAAGACCGGACCAGACCGGCGAGGAGATGATCTTGCGCGGCTGCGCCACGACGTCGCGGAACCGAATCTTTTCGTCCTCCTTCGCGGCGGCGAGATGCGCGTGTTCGCGGCCGGTAAACGTGCCGAGCGATTGCCACGCCTTGACCGCGACCTCGCCGTTTGTTTCCGGCGCCAGCGCCAGAATCACCTCCGCGGCGTCGATGTCGGTCTCGATCCGCGCCAGGCCGTTGGCGGCGCCGGCTTCGGCGACGACGCCGTTGAGCTTCTTGAGGAAATCGACCTCGTGTTCGGTATTCCAGGTCATACCCTTGCCGCCATTGCCGAGTTTCGACATCAGCGGTCCGAGCGAGGTGTAACGCTGGTAGAGGTTGGGGTAGTCGCGCTCGATCACCGTGACCTGCGGCATGGTCTTGCCCGGAACCGGCGCGACCTCGCCCTTCTTCCAATCCTTGACATCGAGCGGCTGGGCGATCTCGCCGGCGCTGTCGTGCATGATCGGAGTGAGTACGATGTCCTTCTCGACACCGAGCACTTCCGGCGCGACTTTGGAAAAGGCCTTGGCGATGGCCTTGTAGATTTCCCAGTCGCTCTTGCATTCCCACACCGGATCCACCGCCGCGGTGAGCGGATGGATGAAGGGATGCATGTCTGACGTGTTGAGATCGTTTTTCTCGTACCAGGTCGCGGTCGGCAGCACGATGTCGGAGTAGACGCAGGTCGTCGACATGCGGAAGTCGAGCGTGACCAAGAGGTCGAGTTTCCCTTCCGGTGCGTCGTCATGCCAGGCAACCTCGCGGGGCTTGCGGTGGCCGGCTTTGCCCAAATCCTTGCCAAGCACGCCGTGCGTGGTGCCGAGGAGGTGTTTGAGGAAATATTCGTGCCCCTTGCCGGACGAGCCGAGCAAATTCGAGCGCCAGACGAAGAGATTGCGCGGCCAGTTGGCCGGTTTATCGGGGTCGTCGCAGGAAAGCTTCAACTCGCCGGATTTGAGCGCTTGCGCGACATAGTCCTTCGGCTCCATGCCCTTGGCCGCGGCCCGCGCCGCCACGGTCAATGGATTTGTTTCGAGCTGCGGCGCCGAAGGCAACCAGCCCATTCGCTCCGCGCGCACATTGTAGTCGATGATGGCGCCGTCCCACGGGCCGGCCGGCGCGGTCGGCGAAAGGATTTCTTTCACGTCGAGCGTCTCGTAGCGCCATTGGTCGGTGTGGGCGTAGAAGAAAGAGGTTGAATTCTGCTGGCGCGGCGGGCGGCCCCAATCGAGGGCGAAGGCCAAAGGCAGCCACCCCGACTGCGGGCGCAGCTTCTCCTGTCCGACATAATGCGACCAACCGCCGCCGGACTGGCCGACGCAGCCGCACATCACCAGCATGTTGATCACGCCCCGATAATTCATGTCGGAGTGGTACCAATGGTTCATCGCCGCGCCGATGATGATCATGGAGCGGCCGCGGGTCTTTTCGGCGTTGCGCGCGAACTCGCGCGCGACAGTGATGACCTGGTCGCGCTTGACGCCGGTGATCCTCTCCGCCCAGGCCGGCGTGTAGGGCTCGTTGGCGTCATAGCTCTTGGCGACGTGCCGGCCGCCGAAGCCGCGATCGACGCCGTAATTGGCGACGAAAAGGTCGAACACGGTGGCAACCAGCGCCTCGCCGTCGGCCAGCTTCACTTTCTTCACCGGTACCTTGCGTTCCAGGACGCTGGGATGGTCGGTGCCGGTGAAATGGTCGTGCTCGACATTGCCGAAATAGGGGAAGGCCACGTCGGCAAGCGCGTCCTTCGTCTCGGCAAGCGTCAGCGCGAGCTTGACGTCACGGCCGGCGGAATCTTTTTCTTCAAGGTTCCACTTGCCCTTTTCGCCCCAGCGGAAACCGACCGAGCCGCGGGGAACGACGACTTCGCCGCTGGCTGCGTTAAAAGCAACCGTCTTCCATTCGGGATTGTTGGTTTCGCCAAGTGATTGGGCGAAATCCGAGGCGCGCACGAGCCGCTCAGGCACGAGCCGGCCCTCGGATTTCACCAGCCGCACCAGAAACGGCATGTCCGTATACTGGCGCGCGTAGTCGGCGAAATATTCGACCTGCCGGTCGATGTAAAACTCGCGCAGGATGACATGGCCCATCGCCATCGCCAGGGCAGCGTCGGTTCCCTGCTTCACCGAGATCCACAAATCGGCGAATTTCGAAGCTTCCGAGTAGTCGGGACAGATCACGACGCTCTTGGCGCCGCGATAGCGCGCCTCGGTGTAGAAATGGGCGTCGGGCGTGCGCGTCTGCGGCACGTTCGAGCCCCACAGAATCAGGAAGCCGGCGTTGTACCAGTCGGCCGATTCCGGCACGTCGGTCTGCTCGCCCCAGGTCTGCGGCGAGGCCGGCGGCAGGTCGCAATACCAGTCGTAGAATGACAGGCACACGCCGCCGAGCAGCGACAGATAACGGGCGCCGGCGGCGTAGGAGACCATCGACATCGCCGGGATCGGCGAAAAGCCGGCGACGCGATCGGGGCCATAAGCCTTTATGGTATGGGCGTTCGCCGCGGCGATCAGTTCGGTAACTTCGTCCCAGGTCGCACGCACAAACCCGCCAAGACCGCGCTTGCTGACGTAGGCGGCGCGCTTCTGCGGATCGCCGACGATCGAGGCCCAGGCGGCAACCGGGGTTTGCACCGCTCTCGCCTCGCGCCACAACTTCAGCAGCCGCGAGCGCACGAGTGGATATTTCACCCGATTGCCGGAATACAGGTACCACGAATAGCTGGCGCCGCGCGAGCAGCCGCGCGGTTCGTGATTGGGCAGATCGGGCCGCGTGCGCGGATAGTCGGTTTGCTGAGTCTCCCAGGTGACGATGCCGCCTTTGACGTAGATTTTCCAGGAGCACGAGCCGGTACAGTTGGCGCCGTGGGTCGAGCGCACGATCTTGTCGTGCTGCCACCTCTTCCGGTAGCCGTCTTCCCAGCGCCGATCTTCTCGCGTGGTGATGCCGTGACCGTTCGAAAACTGATCGACGACGCGGCTGAAGAAGGTGAGGCGATCGAGGAAATGACTCATGGCGCGACCTCTATCGCGCCCGCGCCATTGCAGGCCCGAGTGCTTTCGTCGTTTTTTTGGAGCGGCGGTCGAGATACCAGAAATACCCGGAAACGCCGATCGCCATCACCGCGAGCACCATGTAGGCGAAGAATCCGCCGGCATAGCCCTGGACTCCGAGCGCATCGACGACGGCGCCGAGGAAAGGCGGAATGATGAAGCCGCCGAGCGCCCCGAGTCCGCCGACGATGCCGGCGGCTCCGCCGACCGCGTCCGGCACATATTTCGGCACCATCTTGAACACCGCGGCGTTGGCGACTCCCATGCCGAGTGCGATCAACAGTTCGCCGCCGAGCGCCAGCGAGAAATCCTCGACGTAAGTGAGCATCGACGCGCCGGCGAGCACGGCGAGGAAGGCAAGCACCGCGGTTCGCTCGCCGCCGACGCGTTCGGAAATCATGCCGCCGAACACGCGGATGACCGCGGCAAGCAGCGAAAAGCCGAGTCCGCCGAGCGCCGCCGCTGACTTCACGTCCATGTGGTGCAGGTTGATCCAATAGGTCGGGAACCAGACCGTTAGCGCCAGGAAGCCGCCGAATGATACGAAGTAGAGCGCAACGAGACCCCAGGTGCGCGGGTCTTCCGCCGCGGTGATGACCGCCTGCCAGACGCGTTCGTTCGGGAAAAGCTCCTGCCCTTTCTCGGCGGCGATCTTTCGGCTTGACTGGGCATCGAAGCCTTGCCGGCGCAATTGGAAGAAATAGGCGTCGCGAGCAAGCCAAGCGTAGACCGCGGTACCGATCAGCAGGAACGTGAACCAGGCAAAGTACGATCCGGACAGCCCCCAACTGGCGATGGCATAAGGCAGCAGCAGCGTGAAGATGCCGGGCGCGAGGTTGCCAATTCCGCCATAGGCGCCCAGCGCCGTGCCCTGGCGCGACTGCGGGAACCAATAGGAGACTTGCGGAATGCCGACCGAAAACGAGGCGACCCCGCACCCGCTCAGGAATCCGAACATGATGACGATCGGATAGGCGGCGACCGTGAGCGTCTTGACCGTGAGCAGAATAAACACCAAGCCCCACATGCCGACGAGCGAAAGCCCGAACAGCGTGAGCATCGGCAGTCGGCCACCAACGCGATCGACCCACGCGCCGAAGGGAATGCGCAGCAGCGAACCGGTCAGCTGCGGCGCCGCTACCAGAAGGCCCAAAGCGAGGCCGCCGAGATGCATCTGTTCCTGGAAATATTTGGCCGCGGGTCCATAGAGCGCGACAGCCGCGAAACCGACGAAGAATCCCCACGTGCCCATGGCGAGCCCGAGGGCCGGGGTACCGAGCAACTGATAACGTTCCCGCGGCGTCGCCGTGGCTGCATCGATTGTCTCGGTCATTTCGTGCTCTCTCTGAACGCTCGCCGCCGTGAATAGATGCGAATGGCGCGCTCGACGCTTTGAGGTAAGTCAAATGCCACTTTTGCGGGCCGGCCCGGGACGCAAGGGCCGCGATGTCCGCGCGATCCGCGCGGCGTCCCCCGATCACGGGAATGCGGGTGGAGCAGCTTCGCTTCAGCAGAAAGGCTCGACCTGCGCTCACCGCTTCTGCGCGATCACGTTTCGAACCGTGGGAACAGGATGTTGTTCTCGATGTGCATGTGCTCGGTCAGGTCTTCGACCAGCTTGCCAAGGCCGGCATAGAGAGCGCGCCACGAACTGCAGGCGCCGTCCGGCAGATTCAGGTCGCCGGTCAAAGCGGCGAGCGCCTTGAGCGCTTCGCCATGCTCGTCGTGCTCGTGACGCATCATGGCGATCGGATGCACGATCATGGGGTTGCCGCCGGCACGCATGAGCGGGAACAGCACTTGCTCTTCCTTCTGCATGTGCGATTCGAGTTCTGCCTGCATGCGCGCGAGCAGATCGGAGAGACCCGTAGGCACCGCCGGATGGCCGGCATGGACCTGTTCGACGCGTTTGGCGAGCGCGCGCAGCTCCGGCAGTTCGCGGCGGTGAACCTGGTGGTAACGCTCCAGAATGAGGTCAATGATGTCGTCCGTATTTTCCGGGATAGGATTTTCTTCCGGTGAAAGACGGGCCAGCTCGGCCTCGATCGAGGCCGGGTCGAGGCCATTCTTTCGCGCCGCCTGCTCCAGGCTTTCCGATCCGCCGCAACAGAAATCGAGCTTGTAGCGCCGGAAAACGGCGGTCGAGCCGGGCAGACTCGCCGCGATCTCGCCCAGACTACGGTGGGCCAAGGATTGAAACGCGGCTTGGTTCATGGCGGATGCCCCCTGCTGCCAATGTGGTACTTTACATACTAGTTATCCTAGGACGATAATGTGGTATAGTCAATACCAATATGGGAGGATCAATGCGATTGCTCACCTCGACCGATCTGGCGCTGCGGGTTTTGATGCGGCTGTCGGTCGAACCGAACCAGCACGTCAACACTGATGTGCTGGCGCGCGAGCTCGCGGTTTCGC
Organism: Xanthobacteraceae bacterium; assembly: GCA_035319735.1. Lineage (GTDB taxonomy): Bacteria > Pseudomonadota > Alphaproteobacteria > Rhizobiales > Xanthobacteraceae > BOG-931. The sequence continues at coordinate 92,434 of DATHCD010000075.1, forward strand.
GCAACCATCTTCACAAGGTCGTCCAATATCTCACCGAGGCCGGCCTGGTACGCACGATCCGCGGCGCGCGCGGCGGCGTGATGCTGGCGCGACCCGCCGGCGAAATTAGCGTCGGCGAGGTCGTGCGCGGCCGCGAACGAGATCAATCCCTGGTGGAATGTTTCCGTCCGGACGGCGGAGCTTGCACACTACTGCCGCGCTGCCGCCTACGCGGCATGCTGGCAGCCGCGAAGGAGATGTTCTACCAGCATCTCGATCAATACACGTTGGCGGATTGCCTGGGCATGCCCGCCTCCCCGGTGGCGCGACGGTCCGGATGAGAACGCGTCGGCGACAACGGCTAGCAATTCAGCATCGAATGCGTGGTTGAGTACGAAGTTGACGATCCGGGCTTGCGCGCGAAGCGTCGCGCTCCCGCGGGTTCAATCCTCGTCGATGCCGAATTCGCAGCCCGGCGCGGCATAGCGATAGCGGGCGACGCCGTAACGGTCGTGCTCGACGACCGGCCGACACCGGGCCAGCCACTTGCGATCGCGCGCCAGCGCCCGCTCCTTTTCCATCTGTTCGATCGGTTGCGGCACCAGCCGGACATAGGGATTGCTCAGCGGTCCCCAGCGCGTCACGCAGTTGAAGGTGGTCCAGCCGCCGACGCAGCTCGTATCGCTGAGACCTGCGGTATCGGCAGCGCTGAGGCTTCCGGCATGGGCTGAGGTCCAGCTCATGACGGTCAGGACCGCGACGACCGGAAGGATGGTTGCAGCGCCGGCACGCACGACCGAACAGTTGAGCGAGGGCGCTCCGCCACGGCGATTGGTTAACACCGCCTTCTCCCTGCGAACGCGTCCCGATTGTGTTCAACCGGGTTGCGCTTTCGTGTTTCGACGAGGCGCCTGATCCGCGCGCGAAGCGGATTCCCCGCTTCTGGGCAAGCGCCAAATGCTGGTCGAAAGGCAGCAAGGCGAGTGCCACTCGATCTGCCCTGTTTTGGCACATCGTCATTCCGCTCCTGCCCGCGATGCTCGGCCGAATGACGACCGTGAAGCGCCGCGAAGTCCTTCAACGTCGGATGATCACCGATGACGGCGGGCGCCGCTTTTCCCACCCCACCTGCTCGAGCTCAGGCGCGGTTTCGGCGAGCTGTGGGTATCCGAGACAAAAATAGCCGATGAATTTCCACTCCGCGGGTACATCGAGAAGCTTCGCAACCGTCGGCGGATCGAGGATCGACACCCAGCCCATCCCGACGCCCTGGGCACGCGCGGCGAGCCAGATCGTGTGCACCGCGGTGACCGCCGAATACTCGATCATTTCCGGCATGGTGCGGCGGCCGAGGCCGTGGCCCTGGGCGGTCGAACGGTCGGCGAAGACCGCGAACTGGCTGGGCGCCTCCTCCAATCCGGTGAGCTTGAGCCGCGCATAGAGCGCCGCGCGCTCGGGCTGTTGCGCGGCGAGCGCCTCGGCATTGCAGGTCGCAAAATTCCTGCGGATGGCGGCGCGGGTCTCTTCATCGTCGACGACGACGAAGCGCCAGGGCTGGCTCAGTCCCACGGAAGGCGCGAGGCATGCCAGTTCGATAAGGGCGTCCAATGTGCCACTCGGCAACGGATCGCGCCAGAACCGCCGGACGTCGCGGCGCCAGACCATAAGATCGCGCAGCCGCGCGCGAAACACGTCATCGAAGACCATTTGCGCCTATTCGCCTCCTGGGAACGAAGCCATGGCGGCTTCGAGTCGCTGCCAGCCTTGCTCGTCCGCCGGCAGACCGAAGCGCAGCCAGCTCGCATTGTCGGGAAAAGTTCGCACGAAAATGCCGGCGCGGCCGAGATGACGAAATAATGCGCCCGCCTTGAGCGTTCGCACCAGCCGGAACAAACCTGTGCCGCCGACGATGTTGAGACCCGAGCCGCCGAGCATCGCATCGAGCCTCTGGACCTTATTCGCGAGGAGACTCCGCGTGCTCTCGATCCAGTCGGTGTCCGCCAGCGCCTTCGCGCCGACCGCGAGGGCCGGTCCGGACACTGCCCAGGGGCCGAGCACTGAGCCAAGGCGCGCCGCCAAGGCTGGCGCGGCGAGCGCAAAACCGAGCCGCATCCCGGCCAGTCCGAAGAACTTGCCGAGCGAACGCAGCACGACGACATTGCCGCGAAGGACTTCGGGTGCAAGGCTGGCGCCCGCCGGGCCGACATCCATGTATGCCTCATCGACCGCGAGCACGCCGCCGCGCCGGCGCAGCGCTTCGGCAAGCGCAAGCAGCGCCTCCCGGCTCAGGAGCCGGCCGTCGGGATTGTTGGGATTGGCAACCATGGCGAGGTCGGCGTCACTGCAATCCTCGATCGCGCGCACGAGTCTCGCCCTGTGTCCGGCGAGTGCCGCCGCGCGGGCGAACTCCCCATAGGTCGGCGTCAGAACGGCGGCGCGACCCGGCCGCACCAAAGCGGCGACAAGCGGCAGCAAGATCTGCGTGCCCGGCGCGGGCACGACATGCGCCGGCGAAGGAGCGCGATAGGCCCGCGCCGCCACCGCGGCAAGTTCGCGAGCCGCAGAAGGCTCGGGCAGGCGGGCAAACAGTTCGGCAGGAAAATGCGGCAAGGGGTAGGGATTGGGATTGATCCCGGTAGAGAGGTCGATGAAAGGTTCGGGCGCGCTTGGGAACAGGCGCCGCGCGGCGCCGAGGTCGCCGCCATGCACGACCGGCTCGTCTTTGCCGGCATAGGGGATCATGTCTGTCGCGCTGGCACTTCTCGCCATGCTGATCGAGCTCTGTCTCGGTTACCCGCAGCCCGTGCTGCGTGTTATCGGCCATCCGGTGACCTGGACCGGCCGCCTGATCGACGTGCTCGACCACTCGCTCAATCGCGGACGTCCTTCGTCACCATCCCGGCTCGCAGCAGAGGAGAAAGACGGCGCGCGGCGCGCCGCGGGCATTGTCGCGGTGCTCATTCTCCTCGTCATCGTCGCTGCAATCGCCTTCGTCGTTGAGCACGAGCTATCACGCTTTCCATTCGGCATCGTCGCGGTCGCCCTCCTCGCCAGCACGTTGATCGCCCAACGCAGTCTGCACCGGCACGTGGCGGATGTCGCCGTCGCGCTTGAGCGGAACGATATGGGCGCTGCCCGTCTTGCGGTTTCGCACATCGTCGGCCGCGACACCGAGGCGCTCGACCGCTCCGGCATCGCCCGCGCGGCGATCGAAAGCCTCGCGGAAAATTTTTCCGATGCGATCGTCGCGCCGGTGCTGTGGCTTACCATCGCCGGACTCCCTGGCGGCGCACTTTACAAGGCGATCAACACCGCCGACAGCATGATCGGCCACCGCACCCCGCGCTACGCGGCGTTCGGCTGGGCGGCGGCCCGGCTCGACGATCTCGTCAACCTTCCGGCCGCGCGGCTCGCGGCGCTTCTTCTCGTGGCCGCGGCGGCACTGCGCCGGAACGCTGCCGCCGGCGCAGCTTGGCGCACGGTGCGGCGCGACGCCGCGCGTCACCGCTCGCCCAATGCCGGCTACCCCGAAGCGGCGATGGCCGGAGCGCTCGGCCTTGCGCTCGCCGGCCCACGCGTCTATGGCGGCGTGCGCGTCGAGGACGCCATCATGGGCGACGGCCGGCGCGACGCCGATGCCGCGGATATCTTCCGCGCGCTTGCGCTCTACCGCTTGGCCGACGCGATTTTGCTTTCTCTGCTCGCCATTTGCTGCGCCGCCATTTTCATCGCGCCAATGTGAGCAGGCGGTCGAGATCAAGATGCGCGGCGAGATGGGCGGCCAGCGCGTCGAGCGTCCGCTCGACGACAAATTCGTAGGCGACGTTTGCGGAACCGGCGGCGAAGCGGTTAAGCCAAGCCGCGCGTTGGCGGTCGTCGGCGAACAGGCCGTGCGTGTAGGTGCCCATGACCCGGCCGTCGGGCGAAACCGCTCCCTCCGGCGAGCCGTCGGCGAGCCGCGCGAAAGGCCGCGCGCAGTCGGGCCCCTCGGTTGCACCCATATGCATCTCGTAGCCGGCAAACGGGACGTCGTCTTCGGTCGTGCCATGTGCGGGCTCAAGGCGCTTGTCGGCGGACAGCGTCGTTGCGACATCGAGGAGACCAAGCCCTTCGACGCGAGCGGGCGGCCCTTCCAGCCCTTTGGGATCGGCGATCATGCGCCCGAGCATTTGGTAACCGCCGCAGAGGCCGAGAATCATTCCGCCGCGGCGCCGGTGGGCAGCGATGTCGATGTCGAATCCGGCGTCGCGCAAAGCAGCGAGGTCCGCGATCGTCGCCTTTGAGCCGGGGATGATGATGAGATCGGCATCGCCGGGCAGCGCCGCGCCCGGCCGCACGCGCTGAAGATCGACTCGAGGCTCGGCGTCGAGCGGATCGAGATCGTCGAAATTGGCGATGTGCGGCAGGATCGGCACCGCGATACGCGCGCCCCCCGCCGGCTTCGCTGGCCGGTTTTGCTCAAGCGCCAGCGCATCCTCGGCCGGCAGCAGGCGCGCGTCCGCGAAGTAGGGGACGAGGCCGAGTGCTTCCCATCCCGTCGCCTGTGCGATGCGCTCCATCCCGGCGGCAAACAGCGCCGCATCGCCGCGAAACTTGTTGACGATGAATCCGCGGACCAGCGCCGCATCCTCGGGCGCCAAGACCGATTTCGTGCCGACGAGGCTCGCGATCACGCCGCCACGGTCGATGTCGCCGATCAGCACCACCGGCACCGCGGCAGCGCGCGCGAATCCCATATTGGCGATGTCGTTTGCGCGCAGGTTCACTTCGGCGGCGCTGCCGGCGCCTTCGACCAGCACGATGTCGGCCTCGCCGCGCAGGCGCGTGAAGCTGTCGAGCACGCACGGCAGAAGCTCGCGCTTCATGTGCTGGTAGGCGGCGGCCTTGGCGCTGCCGTAGACGCGGCCCTGCACAACGATCTGCGCGCCGATTTCGCTCTGTGGCTTCAACAGCACCGGATTCATGTGCACGGTCGGCGCCGCGCGGGCGGCGCGGGCCTGCAGGGCCTGCGCGCGTCCAATCTCGCCGCCGTCCGTTGTCACCGCCGCATTGTTCGACATGTTCTGCGGCTTGAACGGTCGCACCGCGAGGCCGCGCTGGGTGAAGGCGCGCGCCAAGCCGGCGACAATCAAAGACTTGCCCACGTCCGAGCCGGTGCCCTGAAACATGAGTGCGCGTGCCGGCATGTTTCAGAACTCGATGCCCGGCTGCGCCTTCACGCCGGCGGCAAAATGATGCTTCACCAGAGTCATCTCGGTGACGAGGTCGGCGGCGGCAAGGAGTTCCGGCTTGGCGTTGCGGCCGGTGACGACGACGTGCAGGCCTTCCCGGCGCGCGTCGAGAACGGCGACGACCTCGTTCAAGTCGAGATAATCGTAGCGCAGCGCGATGTTGAGTTCGTCGAGGATGACGAGGGAAAAATGCGGATCGGCCATGAGCTCGCGCGCCTTCGCCCAGGCGCGTTCGGTCGCTGCAATATCGCGTGCGCGATCCTGCGTTTCCCAGGTAAAGCCTTCGCCCATCGTGTGCCAGGCGAGTTGGTCGCCGAAGCGGGCCAGCGCGTCGCGTTCCGCCGAATGCCACGCGCCTTTGATGAACTGCACCACCCCGACGCGGCGTCCGCGGCCGAGCATGCGCAACGCCAAGCCGAAGGCGGCCGTCGATTTTCCTTTGCCGGCGCCGGTGTGGACGATAAGCAGACCCTTCTCGATCGTCTTTCCCGCCACTTCGGCGTCCTGCACGGCCTTGCGTTTCGCCATCTTGGCGCGATGGCGCTCCGTTTCGCTCTTGTCGGTCGTTTTCGTCATGGCGATTCCTTCACAGCGCCTTTTACGACAAGCGGATGGCCGGCGACCATGAGGACGACGCGATCCGCGCGCGCGGCGAGGCGCTGGTTGAGCAGGCCCTGCAAATCACGGAACCGCCGGCCGAGCGGTTGCTCAGGCACGATTCCGGAGCCCACTTCGTTGGCAACCAGAACCACAGGCGCGGCGGCCGCCGCCAGCGCTTTCTCCAGACGTTCCACCTCCGCGTCGATATCGGCCTCGGCGAGCAAAAGATTCGAGAGCCACAGCGTCAAGCAATCGACGAGGGCCGGCATGTTCGCGCAGGCGGCAAGCGCCGCGGCGAGCTCGCGCGGCGCCTCGATGGTCCGCCACGACCCGCCGCGGCGCGCGCGATGCGCTTTTATTCGCGCGGCCATTTCGTCATCGCCCGCTTCCGCGGTCGCCACATAGGCCCAAGGCGGTTGCCACGCCGGCGGCAGCGCAGCGATCAAGCTCTCGGCATATCGACTCTTTCCGGAGCGGGCGCCGCCGAGCACCAAGGTCAATTTTGCCGTTCCGGTCATCACTTGTGCGTCGGACAATGAAAGCCGAACCGCCAGATTGACAGGCCGGGGCGGCGAAATCTATCACTAGCGAACCGATGGGTCCCTCGTGAGAGGGTGAAAAGGGAATGCGGTGAGGCGCTCGCGCGAGCGTTCGGCCAAACCCGCAGCTGCCCCCGCAACTGTGAGCGGGAAGTCTCGTCCGCATAAGCCACTGGTGGCCTTCTTGCCGCCGGGAAGGCTGGGCGAGGCGCCGATCCGCGAGCCAGGAGACCTGCCGTCGGCCGAGTCGACGCGACTAACACCGGTCGGGGTGCGCCGGTGGATGATCTGAAAGACGAGAAGTCTTTTGGTCCTCGCTCGCGCCGGCGGAAGGTCACGCGAGGACTCTACCGTGCTCCTTTTGCTGAAGACGACGGTCGATGACGCATCGGCCAATCAGCGCGCCAAGATTTCCGCCGTCTATGCTCTACTGTTGGCCGCCAATGCCGCGGTCTGGACCTGGGCGGTCATCGCCTTGGCCGGGCGACCGACGCTGATCGGCACTGCCTTCCTCGCCTATGTGCTCGGCCTGCGGCACGCCGTCGATGCCGACCACATTGCCACGATCGACAACGTCGTGCGCAAGCTGATGCAGGAAGGCAAAAGACCGTTCGCCGTGGGGCTGTTCTTCTCGCTCGGCCATTCGTTGTCGGTTGCGCTCGCCGTCGCGGCGATAGCGGCGACGGCGTTCGCCGTCGCCGACCGTTTTGCGGAGCTCAAATCCGTCAGCAGCGTCGTCGGCACGGGCGCCTCGGCCTTTTTTCTGCTCGCAATCGCCGTCATCAATCTCGTCATCCTGCGCGGTATCTGGCGGAGCTTCCGCCGGGCGCGCCGCGGCGAACCGGTCGCCGAGCATGAGCTGAACTTGCTCCTCGCCGGCCGCGGCCTGCTCGCCCGCATCTTCCGGCCGTTGTTCCGCATGGTGTCGCGAAGCTGGCAGATGCTGCCGATCGGCTTCCTGTTCGGCCTCGGCTTCGATACCGCGACCGAGATCAGCCTATTCACCGTCGCCGCGAGCCAAGCGTCCGGCGGCCTGAGTTTCGGCACGGTGATGATATTTCCGGCGCTGTTCACCGCCGGCATGACACTCCTCGACACCACGGACAGCGTGCTCATGGTCGGCGCCTATGGCTGGGCGTTCCTCAATCCGATCCGGAAGATCTGGTACAATTTGACGATCACCGCCATTTCCGTCGTCGTCGCCCTGATGATCGGCGGCATCGAGGCGCTCGGCCTCATCGCCGACAAGCTCGGCCTCGAGGGTCCGATCTGGGATATGATCGGCGCTCTCAACGGCGGTCTTGCCAATTTCGGCTATCTCGTCGTCGGCATTTTCCTCGCCAGCTGGGCCATCTCCTATCTGATCTATCGCTGGCGCGGCCTCGACCAGCCGATCGTGGAGCGCGCCTAGGATGAGCCGATGACGACGACAAGGGACGCCGCCGATGCCCCGATCGTCTACGTCTGCATCACCTGCCGGCGCGCCGGCGAGCCCGACAGCGAACCGCGACCGGGCGAGGTGCTGGCTGCGGCGACCGAACGCGCCGCCGCCGGAACCGAGGTCAAAGTGAGGCGACTGCGCTGTCTGGCCAATTGCACGCGCGGACCCAGCGCCGCCATGCGCTGCGACGGCTCTTGGACTTACGTGTTTGGCGGCCTCGACGCCGGGCACGCCGGAGCACTCGTCGAAGGTGCGCGTCTGCTGGCGCGCGCCGCCGACGGCATTCTGCCGTGGCGCGGCCGGCCGGCGCCGCTCAAGCGCGGCTTGATCGCCCGCGTTCCTCCGGTCGATTTCGAAGAGGCTGACGCATGAACGGCTCGCTGGCGCAAATTGCGCGCGTTCCCTGCACCATTGTCACCGGCTTTCTCGGCGCCGGCAAGACGACGCTCATTCGCCACGTCCTCGCCAATGCGCAGGGCCGCCGTCTCGCCGTCATCGTCAATGAGTTCGGCGATGTCGGTATCGACGGCGAAATCCTTAAGGGCTGCGGCAACGAGGCCTGTCCCGAGGAGAACATCGTTGAATTGGCCAATGGCTGCCTCTGCTGCACGGTCGCCGATGAATTCGTGCCGGCGCTCGACGCCATTCTCTCGCGCGGCGGCGTCGAGCACATCGTCATCGAGACGTCCGGTCTGGCCTTGCCAAAGCCGCTGGTGCAGGCGTTCCACTGGCCAGCGATCAAGAGCCGCGTCACCGTCGATGGCGTCGTGGTCGTCGTCGATGGCGCCGCGCTTGCCGACGGGCAAGTGGCGCACGACCTCGCAGCGCTGGCGCGGCAGCGCGCCGCCGATGCCGCGCTCGCGCATGACGACCCGATCGAAGAGGTCTTTGAGGATCAGATCGCTTGCGCCGATCTCATCGTCCTCAACAAGCGCGACCTCGTCGACATGGCGGGCATCGCGCGGGCGCGCGCGGCGATCGCCAAGGTGCTGCCGCGCGGCGTCAAGGTGATTACCGCCGCCGACGGCAAAGTCGACGAAACGCTGCTGCTCGGGCTCGGCGTCGCCACCGAGGACGACATCGCCAATCGTCGCACCCGCCACGACGCCGAGGCCGAGCATGACCATGACGATTTTGATTCGTTCGTGGTGCCGCTCGGCGAAATCGCCGACCCCTCGGCGCTTGCCGCGCGCGTCGCGGCGCTCGCCGAGAATTTCGACGTGCTGCGGGTCAAGGGCTTTGCCGCCGTCGCCGACAAGCCGCTGCGCCTCATGGTGCAGGCGGTGGGCGCGCGGGTGACGCACCAATATGATCGGCCGTGGGCGGCCGCAGAGGCGCGCGAGGGTCGGCTCGTGGTGATCGGGCTGAAGGGATTGGATCGCGCAGCGGTCGCGCGCGCGCTGCATGCGCAAACAGAAATCGAGTGAGCATTGAACTAGGCCATGCATCTGCTCACGACCACTTCCACCAGCCTCGACGAGATCGTCGAAGCGGTCGATCTTGGGCAGCCGCCGGGCGACATCGCCGTGCTCTCCTTCGCCGACAGCGATCTCGCCGGTTTGGCCGTCGCCTGGGAGGCGGAGCGTGCGGCGCTGCCGAGCGTGCGGCTCGCGCATTTGCGGGATCTTCGCCATCCGATGTCGGTCGATCTGTGGATCGACCGCGTTGGCGTGCATGCCAAGGTGATCGTGGTTCGCCTGCTCGGCGGCCTTGACTGGTGGCGATACGGGATCGAGCGGCTGTCAGCACTGGCGCGCGAGCGCGGCATTGCGCTCGCCGTCCTGCCCGGCGAAGACCGCGACGACGCCCGGCTTGCCGCCGCCTCGACGCTGCCTCCGGCGGAGCTGGATACGCTGCTGCGTTTCTTCCGCGAAGGTGGCCGCGAGAATCTGCGCGCGTTGTTGCGCCGGCTCGCTCGCCATGCCGGAAGCGCTCTCGAAGTGCGCGAGCCGAAACCCGTGCCGCGCTTCACCGGCTACCTGCCGGGGGAAGGCGCCGTCGATCTCGAACGGTTGCTCGCCGCAATCGAGCCCGCGCGGCCGGTCGTACCGATCATCTTCTATCGCGCCGCGCTGCTCGCTGCCGATACTGCGCCGGTTGATGCGCTGAGCGCGGCGCTGACAGCGCGTGGACTAACGCCGGCTCCGCTGGTGGTGACCAGCCTGAAGGACGGCGAGACGGATGCATTCCTGCGCCGTGCCTTCGCGCGGCTCGATCCCGCCGTGATCGTCACCACGACCGCGTTCGCCGCCGGCGGCAATCTCGGCGAGCCGACGTCCCTCGACGCGCCTGGTGTCCCGGTGCTGCAGGTCGTGAGTGCAACCACACGGCGCGCAGCCTGGCGCGACAGCCTGCGCGGGCTTGGCGCCGCCGACCTCGCAATGCATGTCGTTCTCCCCGAACTCGACGGCCGCGTGCTCGCTGGCGCGATCGCCTTCAAGGATCCGCTGCCGCGTCAGGACGGCCTTGCCTTCTCCGCGCTCGCGAGCAGGCCGGAAGCGGACCGCGTCGCCATCGTCGCCGAGCGGATCGCCGCGCTCGTCCGCCTGCGCGCGTTGCCGCGCGGCGAGCGGCGCATCGCCGTGCTGATGCCCGACTATCCGGGCGCCGGCGGCCGCGTCGGTTACGCCGTCGGGCTCGACGTGCCGGCGAGCGTGATCGCGCTCCTCGACGATCTTGCGACGGCCGGTTACGGCGTGAGCGGCGCGCCTAAAACTTCGCGCGAGTTGCTCGACGCGCTTGCCGGCGCCGACGACGCGACGCTCAGCTTGGCGGAGTACGAAAATCTGCTGGCACGGCTGCCGAGCGCCGCGATTGCACGGCTGCACGAAGCCTGGGGCGAGCCGCGCGACGATCCCGAAATGCACGACGGCCTGTTCCGCTTCCGCGCGCAAAAATTCGGGAAGATTCTGGTTGCGCTGCCGCCCGATCGCGGCCGCCCGGGAGAGCGACGCGCGGATTATCACAATCCGCTGTTGCCGCCGCGGCATGCGCTTGTCGCCTTCGGCTTGTGGCTGCAACGCGTGGCCAAGGTCGATGCGCTCGTTCATATGGGCGCGCACGGCACGCTGGAATGGCTGCCGGGCAAGACGGTCGCGCTCGCCGCGGAATGTTTCCCGGAAATCGTCACCGGCTCTCTCCCCGTCATCTATCCCTTCATCGTCAGCAATCCCGGCGAAGCGGCGCAGGCGAAACGGCGGCTCGCCGGGCTGACGATCGGTCACCTGCCGCCGCCGCTCGTCGCCGGCGGGGCTTTGTCTGGCGACACGCGCGAGCTCGAGCGCCTGATCGACGAATATGCGCAGGCCGACGGCCTCGACCGGCGCCGCCGCGAGCGCCTCGCGCGCCTCATCGTCGAGACGGCGCAACGCACCGGCTTGGCGCGCGCGGCCGGGGTCGGCGATGCGGTTGCGGAGGACGACGCGCTGCGCCGCATCGACGCTTGGCTGTGCGATCTCAAGGACCTCGCCATCAAGGACGGCCTGCATATCTACGGCCGCGCGCCGACGGGCATCGACGATCCAGCGTGGCAGGCGAGCGCCGAGTCCGAGCGCGCGGCGCTGATCGCGGCGCTCGACGGGCGTCGCGTCGCGCCCGGACCGGCCGGCTCGCCGATGCGCGGCCGGCGCGACGTGCTGCCGACCGGCCGCAATCTCTTCACCGCCGATCCGCGCACGCTGCCGACGCCGACCGCAATGGACCTCGGCCGCCTTGCCGCCGATGAAATAATCCGGACGCATCTGCAGGCGCATGGCGAATTTTTGCGCGCAGCCGTCATCGACCTTTGGGGCAGCGCCACGTTGCGTACCGGCGGCGAGGAGATCGCGCAGGGGTTTGCGCTGATGGGGTGCCGGCCGATCTGGGAGCAGACGAGCGGCCGCGTGACTGGCGTCGAAGTGTTGCCGACGGCGACAATCGGTCGGCCGCGGGTCGACGTCACCTGGCGCATTTCCGGGCTGTTTCGCGATCTGTTTCCAGTGCAGATCGCGCTCATCGACGCGGCGGTGCAGGCGGTCGCTGCGCGCGATGAAGGCGATGACGACAATCCGCTGGCGGCTGCGCGCCGCGCCGTCAACGGCAGGAGCGAAGCCCGTCTCGACCGCATTTTCGGCACGGCGCCCGGCGCCTATGGCGCGGGCGTCGAGGATTTGATCGGCCGCGAAACCGACGCCGCACGCGTCGGGGCCGCCTACCTCGCCGCTACATCGCACAGCTATGGCGGCGTCGCGGGTGATGGAAACGAGGCGCGGGACGCCTTTGCGCAACGTGTCGCCGCTTCCGATCTTCTCGTGCATCCGAGCGACGACCCGACCCGCGATCTGCTCGAAGGCGCCGAGGACGCCGCCTTCGTCGGCGGCTTTGCGGCGGCGGCGAAGCTCCTCGGCCGCTCGGTCGATCTCATCATGCTCGACGTCACCGATCCGCAGCAGCCGCGCGCGCGAACGCTCTCGGCAGCGCTGGCGCGAATCGTGCGGGCACGTGCAGTGAACCCGCGCTTCATTGCCGGTCAGATGCGCCACGGTCCGCGCGGCGCCGCCGAGCTTGCCGAAACCGTCGACCGGCTGGTCGCCTTCGCGGCAACGACGGACGTGGTCGCCGGCGAACTCTTCGATCTCCTGCACGAGGCCTATGTCGCGGATCCAGCGGTGAGTGCCTTCCTGCTGCGCGAGAACCCGCAGGCTGCCGCCGCGATTGCCGAGCGACTCGAGGCGGCGCGGCGGTGCGGGCTTTGGCATCCGCGGCGCAACGATGTCGACGCCGGCCTCGCGGCATTGCGCGTGGAGAACACGCCATGAATCCTCAGCTTCGCCGCGGCGCTTGCCCTGGACTATCCGCGCCCATGCAAACCGGCGACGGATTGCTCGCCCGTCTGATGCCGATCGGGACTGTTCCGCTTGCCGCGTTCGCCGAACTTTGCGCGGCGGCGCGCACCCATGGCAACGGCGTCGTCGAAATCACGGCGCGCGGCAGCATCCAGGTGCGCGGATTGAGCGCTGCGTCGGCAACCGACTTCGCCGCTTCCGTTGCCGCGCTCGGCATCGCCGCACAAGACGGCGTGCCGGTTGTCACCAACCCGCTCGCCGGGCTCGATGACGATGAAATTCTCGACGCCGGTGCGCTCGCCGCCGATTTGCGTCGCGCTTTGGCGGCGCAATCCGCGGCCGCACGGCTGGCGCCGAAAATCTCGGTGGCGATCGACGGCGGTGGAGCACTCGCCCTCGACGGTCTTGCCGCCGACGTGCGGTTGAGTGCCGAAGCGTCCGACAGCGGGGTGGCGCTTCGCCTCGGCGTTGGCGGCGACGGCGCCAGCGCGGCTCAAGTCGGCGTCGTCGCGCCCGCGCAGGGTGTCGAGGCCGCGACGCGACTGCTCGACGTCATCGCGCGGCGCGGCCGCGATGCCCGCGCGCGCGACCTGCTGGCGACGGCGGGTGTTGCGCCATTTCAGGCCGCACTCGCAATCGCGGCCGGCTCATGCGGGCTTCCTCTCCGCAACGGGGAGAGGAAGACGCGCGACGCGATCGGTCTGCATCGACTGCGCGACGGTTCGCTGGCGCGCGGCCTCGGCCTTGCCTTCGGCTACGCCGAAGCGTCAGCGCTCGAACTTTTGGCGCAGGCCGCCGGTGCGGCCGGCGCGAGCGGCATGCGCGCGGCGCCGGGTCGCGCGTTGATGATCATCGGCATCGCGCACCAGAGGGCGCCGGCGTTCGCCGCAGCGGCCGAACGTCTTGGCTTCATCGTCGACGCCGGCGATCCGCGCCGGCAGGTCGTCGCCTGCGCCGGAGCGCCGATCTGCGCGTCCGCGCACGTCGCCGCTCGCGCCATCGCGCCCGTCATCGCCGCATCCGCCGCGCCGTTTCTCGGCGGCGCGTTTACGATTCACATCTCCGGCTGCGCTAAGGCCTGTGCTCATCCTGGACCCGCCGCGTTGACCGCGTTTGGCACACCCGAGGGATGCGCGCTCGTCGCCAACGGCTCCACCCGCGACATTCCACATTCGGTGGTGCCGGGAAGGGAATTGCCCGAGGCGATTGCAAGATATGCGCGCGAGCGGATGAAGGAGGCTGCTCATGTCTGAGCGTGCGGCATATCTGCGCGACGGCGCGGCGATCTACCAACGCTCCTTCGCCATCATCCGCGCCGAGGCCGACCTGTCGCGTTTCTCGGCGGAGGAAGCCGACATCGCGGTGCGTATGATTCATGCCTGCGGCGTGGTCGAGGCGGCGCGGCACATCGTGTTCGATGGAAACCTGGTCGCGGCGGCGCGCGCTGCGCTTTCCGCCGGCGCGCCGATTCTCTGCGACGCCGAGATGGTGGCGCACGGGATTACCCGCGCGCGGCTTTCGGCGCGCAACGACGTTGTGTGCACGCTCAACGATCCGCGCGTCCCAGAGCTTGCGGAAAAACTCGGCACCACGCGGTCGGCCGCGGCGCTCGATCTTTGGAGCGAGCGCCTCGCCGGCGCCGTGGTGGCCATTGGCAATGCGCCGACGGCCTTGTTCCGCCTCCTCGACCTCCTCGACGCCGGCGCGCCAAGGCCGGCGGCGATCCTCGGCGTTCCGGTCGGCTTCGTCGGCGCCGCCGAAGCGAAGGAGGCACTCGCCGCCGATCCGCGCGGCGTGCCGTTCCTGATCGTGCGCGGGTGCATGGGTGGCAGTGCCATGACCGCTGCGGCGATCAACGCCTTGGCGAGGGCCGGACTATGAGCGCGGGCAAGCTTATCGGCGTCGGCGTCGGGCCGGGCGACCCGGAGCTAATGACGCTCAAGGCGATGCGCGCGCTCGGCGAAGCCGACGTGATCGCGCATTTTGCCAAGGCCGGGCATCCGAGCCATTCGCGCGCGATTGCGGCGCGGCACCTGCGCGCCGAAGTGAGCGAGCTGCCGCTTCTCTACCCGGTGACGACGGAATTGCCGAAATGCAGCAGCTTCTACCGCGATGCCATTCGCGCCTTCTATGACGCCGCAGCCGCACAGATTGCGGCACAGCTTGAAGCTGAACGCGTGGTCGCCGTGATCTGCGAGGGCGATCCGCTGTTCTACGGCTCCTACATGCATCTGCACGCTCGCCTGGCGCCGCGTTTTCCCACCGAGATCGTCGCCGGCGTCACCGGCATGTCTGGTTCTTGGTCGGCGGCGGGGATGCCCATCGCCCAGGGTGACGACGTCTTCACCGTTCTTCCGGCAACGCTGCCGGAACACGAGCTGGCGCGGCGTCTTGCCGATGCTGACGCCGCCGTGGTGATGAAGGTCGGTCGCCATCTGCCGAAACTGCGCCGGGCGCTGGACCGTAGCGGCCGGCTTCATCGCGCCATCTATGTCGAGCGCGCCACAATGGCGGACGCGGTCATGATGCCGTTCACTGCAAAACCGGACGACGAGGCGCCCTATTTCGCCGTTGTGTTGGTGCCGGGCTGGGAGGGACGGCCGTGAGCGGGCGGCTTGCCGTCGTCGGGCTGGGACCGGGCGATGCCCGTTATCTCACCCCTGAAGCCGCAGGCGAGCTTGCCGCGGCGCAAGCGCTCTACGGCTACGGACGCTATCTCGACCGCGTGCCGGCACGTGCGCAGCAGAGCCGCCACGCCTCCGACAACCGCGAGGAAAAGACGCGCGCCGCCGCGGCGCTCGCCCACGCCGCGCAAGGCGCGCGCGTCGCCATCGTCTCCGGCGGCGATCCGGGAGTGTTCGCCATGGCCGCCGCGGTGTGCGAGGAAATCGAAACCGGGCCTGAGACTTGGCGCACGCTCGAGCTTACCATCATCCCTGGCATTACCGCGATGCTCGCGGTCGCCGCACGCATCGGCGCGCCGCTTGGCCACGATTTCTGTGCGCTCTCGCTGTCGGATAATCTCAAGCCGTGGGAAGCGATCGAGGGCCGGCTCGACGCGGCCGCGAGCGCCGGTTTCGTCATCGCGCTCTACAATCCAGTCTCGCGGGCGCGCCCATGGCAATTCGACACGGCGATCGCACGGCTGCGCCGGCATCTGCCGGCATCGACGCCAGTCGTCTTCGGCCGCTCGGTCGGGCAGCCGCGGGAGCGCGTAAGCGTGGTGACGCTCGATGCCGCCGCGGCGACGAATGCCGACATGGCCACCTTGGTCATCGTCGGCTCGCGTGACACGCGCTTGATCGCGCGCCCCGGTCGTCCGCCGCTGGTCTACACCCCGCGCGCCGTCGCCGAGGTGAGCGCATGATCGAGCCAGGCGAGCGCATCCTCGATCGTGTCGACCGCGGGCGTCTTCGCCGCCGGCGGCCGGCGCAACATGATCACGTCAACGCCAAGCACGCGCGCCGCGGCGATCTTGCCGTAGGTGGCAGTCCCGCCACTGTTCTTCGCGATCACGACCTCGATCCCATGCACAACCATCAGCGCACGATCCTCAGCTTCGCCGAATGGACCGCGGCCGGTCACATAGATCGCGTGCGGCAACGCAAGCGGCGGATCGACGGGATCGACGCTGCGAATGAGATAATGGTGCTGCCGTGCGTCGGTGAAGGGTGCGAGCTCTTGGCGGCCGAGCGCGACGAAAACGCGGCGGGGCGTTTGTCCCAGCGCGCGCACCGCTTCGCGCGCATCGCTGACGTCGGTCCAGCGATCGCCGGCGATCGCCGTCCAGGGCGGCCGGCGCAGCGCGACGAGCGGCACGCCGGTTCTGCCCGCGGCCTCGGCGGCATTCGCCGAAATGACGCTAGCATAGGGATGCGTGGCGTCGATCAGCACGGCGATGCGCTCGCTGATGAGATAGTCGGTGAGGCCTTGGGCTCCGCCGAAACCGCCGCTGCGAACCGGCACCTTCTGGCGCGCCGGCGATGCAGTACGGCCGGCGAGCGACAGGGTGACCTCAAGGTCCGGGCGGCTTGCCAGGCGCTCCGCCAGCATCCGCGATTCCGTGGTGCCGCCGAGTATGAGGATTCGTGGCATGTCATTTCCTGACGCGATCGATCGCGAGACTGCCGCATCGGCGCGCTGGCTGTCCATCGTCGGCATCGGCGAGGATGGCGTCGACGGCCTCAGCGCCGCAGCGCGCGGGCTGATCGGTACGGCGGAGATCGTCTTCGGCGGCCGGCGCCACCTTGCTCTCGCTGCTCCGCTCATCCGCGGCGCCGCGCGGCCGTGGCCGAGCCCGTTCGACGGCGCTGCCGATGAAGTGCTCAACCATCGCGGGCGCCGGATCTGCGTGCTGGCTTCGGGCGATCCATTCCACTACGGCGTCGGCGTGGTGCTGGCGCGAAAGATCGATCCCCGCGAAATTATCGTGGTGCCGGCGCCTTCGGCTTTCAGCTTGGCGGCGGCTCGGCTCGGCTGGTCGTTGCCGGAGACCGCGCTGCTCTCCGTGCATGGCCGCGCGCTTGATCTCGTGCGCCCGCATTTGCAACCCGGCGCGCGCATTCTGGCGCTGACTTCCGACGGCGAAGGACCCGCCGCACTAGCGCGGCTGCTGACGCAATCGGGCTTCGGCGCCTCGCGGCTCACCGTGCTCGAAGCGCTCGGCGGCCCGCGCGAGCGCGTGCGCAGCAGCCATGCGGCCGAGTTCGATTTCGGCGCCGTGGATGCGCTTAACACGGTTGGAATCGAAGTCGAGGCTGCGCCCGGTGCGCGCGTTCTTTCGCGCGCCCCCGGTCTGGCCCAAAATTTGTTCGAGCATGACGGCCAGATCAGCAAGTGGGAAGTGCGGGCGGTGACGCTGTCGTCGCTGGCGCCGCGCCGCGGCGACTTTCTGTGGGATATCGGCGCCGGCTCGGGCGCCGTCGCGATCGAATGGATGCTGGCCGATCCGCCTTTTATGCGCGCGGTCGCGGTGGAGCGGCGCGCGGAGCGTGCCGCGCGCATCCGCCGCAACGCTGCCGCCTTCGGCGTGCCGGGGCTTGAGATCGTCGAAGGTGCCGCACCGGCGGCGCTCGCTGGGCTGGCGACGCCGGACGCCGTGTTTATCGGCGGCGGCGCAGGCGAGTCCGGCGTGCTCGAGGCCGCGATCGCCGCGCTGCGTCCCGGCGGCCGCCTCGTGGTCAATGCAGTAACGCTCGAAACCGAGGCGCTGCTGCTCGCCCGCCACGCGACGTTCGGCGGCGAACTCATTCGCATCGCGATTGCACGGGCCGCTCCGCTTGGTGAAAAAACCGGCTGGCGCGCGGCGATGCCGGTGACGCATTGGGTTTGGGCTAAACCATGATCGTCGCCGGCGTCGGATGCAGACAAGGCGCGCCAGCGCCCGACATCGAAGCGGCGATTCGCGCGGCGCTGGCGCGCGCAAATATCGCAGTGGACGCGCTCGGTGCCGTCGCCACGATCGTGGCGAAGCGGAGCGAGGTCGGTATTCAAGCAGCCGCGGCAAGACTTGGTGTCGCCGTCATCCTGGTGTCGGAGGCGGACATCAAAGCCGCCAGCGAACGCGCCGCGACCCGTTCCGAGCGGGTGCTTGCGCTCATGGGTGTGCCGTCGGTCGCAGAGACGGCGGCGCTCGCCGCCGCCGGCCCGTCGGCGCGTCTCCTCGGCCCGCGCCTGGCGGTCGGCGCCGCGACCTGCGCGCTCGCCGTTGCGGACGCATCGTCATGACGGTGCATTTCATCGGCGCCGGACCGGGCGCTGCAGATCTCATTACCGTACGCGGCCGCGACTTGATCGCGCGCTGTCCGGTTTGCCTGTACGCCGGTTCGATCGTGCCGCGCGACTTGCTCGCTTATTGTCCGCCGGGCGCGCGCATCGTCGACACGGCGCCGCTGTCGCTCGACGAAATCGACGCCGAGTTCGCGTCCGCTGACGCCGCCGGTCTCGACGTGGCGCGGCTCCATTCCGGCGATCTCGCGATCTATTCGGCGCTCGCCGAGCAGCTGCGCCGGCTCGAGCGGCGCGGCATACCCTATACGCTTACGCCCGGGGTGCCGGCATTTTCAGCGGCAGCGGCAGCGCTGGCCTGCGAGCTGACCGTGCCTGAAATCGCGCAAAGCGTGGTGCTGACCCGCGTGCCCGGCCGCGCCTCGCGCATGCCGGAAAAGGAGAGGCTCGCGACGTTCGCCGCGAGCGGCGCGACCCTCGTCCTCCATCTCGCGATTCACGCCGTCGAGACGATCGTCAAGGAGTTGACGCCATTTTATGGCGCCGATTGCCCGGCCGCAGTCGTGGTGCGTGTGAGCGCGTCAGGTGAGCGCATCCTGCGCGGCACGCTCGCCGACATCGCCGCCAAAGTTGCCGCCGAACGGGTCGAGCGCACCGCGCTCATCCTCGTCGGCCGTGCGCTTGCGGCGCAGGATTTTCGCGACAGCGCGCTCTATGACGCAGATTATCGCCGCCGGTTCCGGGGAGGAGTTAATTGAGCGGGCCGCTAAACGGAGTCGAACGGCGCGCGGCCGACCAGCACTTGATCGCGGTCGAACACGGCAATCTCGATGGCAATGCCGCGGCCGGCAACGACGCGCGCGGCGGTCGATTGCGCGGCGCGCGCAACTTCATCGCCGAGCGCAATCCCTTCGGAATGCGCCAACGCAAAAACTTCGGCTGCGTTGTTGGCGGACATGATGCGCGCGCAAAGCTCGACGGACCCGCCCGCGGCCCGTGCAAAACCTGCGAGCAGCGCCTGGTCGACGCTGCCGCGCTTGGAATGCAGATCGGTAAGGCCCTGTGCGAGCTTCGTCATCTTGGCGACGCCGCCGGCGATGGTGACGCGCGGCAGCGAATGCGTGCGCAGATATTTGAGCATGCCGCCGACGAAATCCCCCATGTCGATCAGGGCGATTTCCGGCAGAGCGTAAAGCCTTTGCACCGCGGCTTCCGAATTGGCGCCAGTTGCGCCAGCGATATGGGTGAGGCCGGCGGCGCGTGCGACATCGATACCGCTATGGATCGAGTGAATCCACGCCGAGCACGAATAGGGCACGACGATCCCGGTGGTGCCGAGGATCGACAGTCCGCCGACGATGCCGAGGCGACCGTTGAGCGTCTTGGCCGCGAGCGCTGCGCCGCCTGGTATGGCGATCTCGACCTCGGCGTCGGCGGTACATCCGGCTGCGGCGGCGAC
Organism: Xanthobacteraceae bacterium; assembly: GCA_035319735.1. GTDB lineage: Bacteria > Pseudomonadota > Alphaproteobacteria > Rhizobiales > Xanthobacteraceae > BOG-931. Next base: position 112,233 of record DATHCD010000075.1, read on the forward strand.
TTCGGCGAGAGCGTCGCCGATCATCCGTCGCGGCACCGGATTGATGGCGGGCTCGCCGGGTGGGACCGGAAGACCGGGCCGCGTGACCGTGCCGACGCCCTCGCCGGCGCGAAACGTCACGCCGGCGCCAGGGGCGCCGGGGCGCACCGTGGCGAGGACGAGCGCGCCGTGGGTCACATCCGGGTCGTCGCCGGCATCCTTGATCACGCCGGCGGTCGCGGAACCCGCGTCCTTGCGCGCCAGCGCCAGCGCAAAGCTTGGACGCTCGCCCCGCGGCAGCGTCACCTCAACCGGATCAGGAAACTCGCCGGTCACCAGCCCGGAAAAAGCCGCCTTCGCCGCGGCCGCGGCGCAGGTGCCGGTGGTCCAACCCCGGCGCAGAGGGCGTTCCTGCTTGGCCATGCCCTTCCCTTTAGTGCGGCATGCGCTGATCGTCACCACGGGAGCGCGACGCCATGAGCGCTTGGGATGGGCTGGCGGCGCAACGCGCGGGAGTGCCGGTCCTTGCGCCGGGACATGTCTGGCTCGCTGGAGCAGGGCCTGGCGACCCCGGCCTCCTCACGCTTGATGCACTCGCCGGCCTGAAGCAGGCCGACGTGATCGTCTACGATGCGCTCGTCGATCCGCGTGTGCTTGAGCTCGCCGCCAAGCACACACGGCTCGAATTTGCCGGAAAACGCGGCGGCAAGCCGTCGGCGACGCAGGCCGACATCAGCCGGCGGCTGGTCGAGCTCGCCCGCGCCGGACAGCGCGTGCTGCGGCTCAAGGGCGGCGATCCGTTCGTGTTCGCGCGCGGTGGCGAAGAAGCGATGGCGCTCGCGGCCGCCGGCATTCCCTTCCGTGTGATACCCGGCGTCACCGCCGCGCTTGCGGCGCTGGCGACGGCGGCCATTCCGGCAACGCTGCGCGGCATTAACCGCGCGGTCATCTTCGCCGCTGGCCATGCCGTCGAAGAGGACTTCGACTGGGCGCCGCTCGCGCGCGCCGGACAGCCGATCGTGCTCTACATGGTAATGCACAATCTCGAGCGCATCGCCGCGGCGCTGATGCAGGCCGGGCTCGACGGCGAGACCCCTGCCGCAATTATCGCTTCGGCGACGACGGCCAAGGAGCGCATCCTGGTCTCGACGCTCGCAAAACTCTCCGCCGCCGCGCGCGAGCAGAAATTCGAGCCGCCGGCGATCGTGGTGATCGGCGAGATCGTCAATTTGCGCGCGCGCCTCCTCGGAATCGACGCCGGGGACCAAGGAAGAGAAAAGGAGCGGCGGTGAACGCGCGTGGATTTATCATATCCGCGCCGCGTTCCGGCGCCGGCAAGACGACGGTGACGCTCGCGCTTCTGGCGGCGTTGACGCGGCGCAACATCGTCGTCCACGCGGCGAAAGCCGGCCCCGATTACATCGATCCGGCGTTCCATGCCGCCGTCACGGGCGCGGCGAGCGTCAATCTCGATTCATGGGCGATGTCGGGAAGACTTCTCGACGCGCTTGCGGTGCAAGCCACGGAGGGCGCCGACGTCGTGGTGATCGAAGGCGTCATGGGCTTGTTCGACGCCGCTCGCGGGCCGGCCGGGCGATGCGGCGCCACCGCCGATCTTGCCGCGCATTTCGATCTGCCGGTCGTGCTGGTGCTCGACGTGGCGCGACAGGCGCAATCGGCCGCGGCGCTGGTGCGCGGTTTCACGACATACGATCCGGCGGTGAATGTCGCCGGCGTCATCTTGAATCGCGTCGGCGGCGAAGGGCATCGCGCGCTCGTCGCCGACGCCATTGCCGCGAGCGGCGTTGCCGTCTTTGGCGCCCTGCCGCGCGACGCGGCACTGACGCTGCCGGAGCGCCATCTCGGTCTGGTTCAGGCCGCCGAGCATCCCGACCTCAAATCTCTCATCGACCACCTCGCCGCGACGGCCGAGCGCCATCTCAATCTCGACGCCATTCTGGCAAGCGCCGCACCGTTCAAGATCACTGCGGCCGCGCGCAGCGCCTTGGCGCTGCCGCCGCCCGGGCAGCGCATCGCGCTGGCGAGCGACCGCGCCTTCAGCTTCGTCTATCCGCACCTTATCGCGGCGTGGCGGAGATCCAGTGCCGAGATTTTGCCGTTCTCGCCGCTCGCCAATGAGCCACCACCAGAAGACGCCGATAGCTGCTGGCTGCCGGGCGGCTATCCCGAGCTGCACGCCTCGACCCTCGCCGCAGCGCAACGATTTTCCGCCGGGTTGCGGTGCTTCGCCGAAACGCGCCCGGTGCATGGCGAGTGCGGCGGCTATATGGTTCTGGGGGAAGGCCTCGAAGATGCGGCGGGACGACGCCACTCTATGACCGGATTGCTCGGCCATTCGACTAGCTTCGCCAAGCCCAAGCTGCATCTCGGCTACCGCACCGCGCGGCTTCTTTCCGACAGCGTCCTCGGCGACAGCGGAGCGCTCGTGCGCGGCCACGAATTTCATTACGCCTCGCTAACCTCCGCCGGGCGCGACGAACCGTTCGCGGAAGTCACCGACAGCGAAGGCCGCGCACCGGTAAGGACCGGCGGCCGCCGCGGCCGCGTCACCGGCGCCTTCTTTCACGCCATTGCCGCGGCGGATTGATCAGGCTCGAGCACTGTTTGCTCAGTGATGGAAGTAAAGTGGTTCTCCCGGGCGGCCGCCTCAGGATGATGGCGCGGATGTCCCGACGATCTCTTCCTCGACATCGCGCAGCCGATCTTTGCCGAAGAAGATCTCCTCGCCGACAAAGAAGGTCGGGCTGCCGAACGTACCGCGCGCCACCGAAGCTTGCGTATTCTGCAAGAGACGATCCTTGACCTCGCCTTCCTGGACGCGCGCGAGCAGAGCGGCGGCATCGAAGCCGGACTCCTCGAGCGCCGCGCCGATGATCTCGAGATCATCCATTTTCTTCGGCTCGGCCCACATGTGGCGGAACATCTCATCGACATAGCGCGCGAACGCGCCCTCAAGCTGCGCCGCGATCGCGCCGCGCATGATCAAGAGCGTGTTGACTGGAAAGTGGGGATTCCACGTGAACCGGGTGATCCCGTGGCGCCGCACGAAGCGCTGCCGCTCCAGTTCTTCGTATTCGAGCCTGTTCTTGATCCCGCGCATTCTCTCGGCCGGCGAGCGGTTATTGGTCAGCTTGAAGACGCCGCCGAGCAGGATGGGCACATATTCGAACTTGGCGCCTGTGCGCTGCTCGATCTTGGGGACCACCAGATGCGCCAGATAGGCGTTGGGACTGCCGAAATCGAAATGAAACTCCACCTTGGCCATCTCACCACACCTCGCGATATGGGCGCATGTCGAGCTCGAAGGTCCAGGCATCACGCGGCTGCCGATAGAGCTGCCAATAGGTCTCGGCGACGGATGCCGGGTGCATAAGCCGGTCCGACTCGAGATGTTCCAAGGCCTCCGCGCCGGCTTGCCGCCTGATGCGCTCACGCACGAACGCGGTATCGACGCCAGCATCGATGATCAAATGCGCGACATGGATGTTCTTGGGACCGAGCTCCCGCGCCATGCTCTGGGCGACCGCACGCAAGCCGGATTTGGCGCTGGCAAACGCAGCGTAGCCGACACCGCCGCGAACGCTAGCGGTGGCGCCGGTGAAGAAGATTGCGCCCCTGCCACGCGGCAGCATGAGCCGGGCGGCCTCGCGCCCGGTCAGAAACCCGGCATAGCAAGCGAGCTCCCAGACCTTGCGAAACACGCGCTCGGTCGTCTCGAGCAGTGGAAAATTGACGTTGCCGCCGACATTGAAGATGCAAACTTCGAGCGGCGCGTGCGCGTCGGCGTCGCGCAGGAAGCCGGTTATGTCGTCCTCCTTGCGGGCATCGAGGCCGCGGGCCACGATCTCGCCGCCGCCGGCTTCGATATCAGCGGCCAATGGCGCGAGCTTGTCCGCATTGCGCCGGCCGGCGAAGATCGCGAACCCCTCGGCCGCGAATTTCTTGGCGATCGCGGAGCCGATGAAATCGCCCGCTCCGACCACGGCCGCGGTGGCGTTTCGTTGCGCCAATTCCCTTCCTCCCGGACGTCAGGGAGTCCTCCCCCCTCGCCGGTGACGGCAGAGGAGCGCCTGTCTGGTACACCTTGGCACCACCAGACCCGCTGGTCCAGCGCTCGCGCTTCAGATATGTCGCTTTCGTGCAGCCGGCCCGAAGGCACCGCCGCGCGGCGCTACGGTGCGCCGCGTAGTGACGATCGACAATGGCATCAGCGAACAATCATCAGAAGAGGAAACCAGCATGGCAGTCAGAATTGAGAAAAACGGATCGGTATGGACGGTGGTCCATGATCGGCCGGAAGCGCGCAATGCGATGGACCCTGCCAGCGCCGAAGCGCTGACCGCTGCCTTTCTCGAATTCGATGCCGACGAGAGTGCTTGCGTCGCGGTCTTCTATGGCGCGGGCGGCGCGTTTTGCGCCGGCTGGGATCTCAAATACGTCTCCACGCTCGACGTCGATCATCCGCTCGGCGAGCTGGACATTCCGACCGCCGATCCATGCATCAACGGCGGCGAGATTCCGCGCGGCCCGATGGGGCCGTCGCGGCTCGAATTGGATAAGCCGGTGATCGCGGCCATCGAGGGTCCGGCCGTCGCCGGCGGCATGGAACTCGGACTATGGTGCGACTTTCGCGTGATGGCCAAGGAGTCCTACTTCGGCGTCTATTGCCGACGTTGGGGCGTGCCGCTGATTGACGGCGGCACCGTGCGGCTGCCGCGCATCGTCGGCCAGGGCCGTGCGCTGGAGATTATCCTCACCGGGCGCAAAGTGCCGGCCGAGGAATGTCTGAGCATCGGGCTATGCGAATACATCACCGCGAAGGGCGGCGCCCGTCAAAAGGCGGAGGAGCTGGCCCAGGAAATCGCCCGTTTCCCGCAGGTCTGTGTGCGCGCCGACCGCCGCTCCGCTATCCAGAGCCACGGCCTCGGCGTGCGTGAAGCGCTGATCCAGGAGTGGTACAACGGGCGCAAGGCGGTGATCGAAGACGGCGTGGCGGGGGCGGCACGTTTCAAGGACGGCCTCGGCCGGCACGGGGATTTCGCGAAGATCCGATAAGCGGACTACGAAATCGATACCCCGGCAACGAAGCGGTATGCCGATGTCTCGATTTTCGTGCGCCTCGCCGGGCGTGGCGGCGTTGCCTGTCCGGTATGGATAATTGTTCGCTAACGCCGCACGCCGCATTCTGCAAGACGCTTGCGCAAACGCAAAAAAGCGGACCGCATTTACCCGGTGGAGATACCTTTAATCCATGCTCGGCACTGGGTAATCCGTACTGGGCACTGCGGTTTCAGCCCAGCGATAAGCAACGGTGCAATGTAATGGGCGGCCCCGCGTCCCAGGCTCGCGAGCCTCACGAGATGCTTCCCGCGGAAATTTATATTCCGCTGGTCGATTCGCTTTTCAAGGACAGTCGGACCCTCATTTCTGGAAGCGTCTTTGCCACTGTCGCTATTTTCACCACGTACTGGAAGACCGACGAAATCGTTCTTCTGTACTGCGCACTGGCGACAGTCTTTATCGCCGGTTTGCGCGTAATGACGATGCACCAATACTTGCGAGCGCGTTCGACGGTTACCAATACGGAAATCGCCAAACGATGGGAGCGCCGCTATGTCGCGGGAGCAACTGCATCCGTCGCATTGCTCGGATTCTGGTGCTACGCCGCGTTCGCCTGGACTTCAGATCCCTTTGCTCATCTCGTCAGCTTCTCGACGACGATTGGATATGCGATGGGTATCTCCGGGCGGAATTTTGGAAATACCCGCTTCGTGATCGTGCAAATCATATGCGCGTGGGCGCCGATGACAGCGGCCCTGCTGCTTTACGGCAATTTGTATTATTGGATTTTTGCCGGTCTACTCGTCCCGTTTTTCCTTGCCATAAAATTCATAGCAGAGCGATTTCAACACACGCTGCTCAATGCACTGATCGCATCGCGCGACATGTCGTTGCTGGCGAAGCGGTTCGACACCGCACTCAACAACATGCCGCACGGCTTGTGCATGTTCGACGCCAATCATCGGATCGTGGTCGCAAACCACAAACTAAACCAGCAATTGGGATTGCGCGCGGATTACGAGCTGAAAGGCTCAAGCTTGCGCAGCTTGGCGCAAGGGGTTGTCGA